>CAZWZF010000026.1:0-60098 GCA_964638715.1 uncultured bacterium
AAGAAAAAGAAATAAAAATATCACCTAAAATTATAATAAAATGTAAATCTGATAAAAATGGTATATTTATTTATAGGCCAGGACCTAAAGAGCATCCTTTTCCTTTTACTGGGATCGATGATTTAGCTGTAGTGGCAGATGAAGATATATATATATTAAATAATGGTAATATTATAAATATTCGTACAGATGTAGATTTTATTCGAAAATACAATTTACCTCGATTATTACCATCTGATTCTATTAGTTCATTTATTGTTCATTCAAAAAACATGAATATTAAAAAAGAGTTTAGATTGCCTGTTAAATTTCTACTTAGTATCCAATCAAAAGAATCTACTTCTTCGATGATAGGTGAATATATACTAAGTAATGGAGAGATGATTTGGAAACGCTTTATTATGCCTGGTAATACAATGTCAGCAAATGATATTCAGGAAATTGCTTATAAGATAGAACAGTGGGGGTTGGAATTTAATATGGATAATTCAGATAATGTTTATATAAATTACCAAAATAAAAGTGGTAAGGAATTGAATTGTTTACTTGACTCTGAAAGACATTTTATTAAGGTTGTTCCTTCGTATATTTCTGATAAAAATGGCAATTTTTATCAGTTTGATAATTCTGATAATATCTCAAAACTTAATATTTATAATATTAACAGAGAAATTATAACAACTCTTCAATTTCCTTTTGCTTCAAATAAAGAACAAAGTTTAGTTAATGACATACGTCAAGCAACTGAAAATGGAATTTGGGTGACAATCCAAAATAATGAAAAGTTAATCCAATATATTGTAAGAATTGATTCTAAAGGTAAAGCTCAAGAGTGGTTTATTCTTGATTGTAAAACTCTGAATAAAGATTTAGAAAATTCATTAATTCAACCATATATTACATCAGATGATAAAAAAATGTATTATGCAGCAATAGATGTAAAAAAAATAAATGGAAAAGAAGAAATACCTTATGTAATAATATATCGTGTAGATTTAGAGAATAAAGTCAAATAGAACTTTTTAAACCTGATAAAGATAGGTATTGGTAAATTTATACAATTCAAAACGACACAAATTATCTGTTCTTCGCAAAATAATGTTACTGCCGACAAAGGTGATGCGGCATAGCATCAGATAATATACGTTAAAATGATGAAGGTTGGCAATTACCACATCATGTGAAATAAATGATTATTGAATATTTGCAGGAACACCAGCCAATTTACGAAATTATATATGGATATGAAAGCAAATGCTAAATTATCTGATGGTGTATTAACTATCTCTACCGGCAGTGTTGAACGGGTTTTTCACTACAACAACGGCAACCTGATATCGATTTCGATGACTAACCTGGCTACTGGCGATTGCTGGGTATTTAATGGAAATACGCCGGATGCGTCTTTCCCTGGGATAGCGGGTGATGCCATTAATGGCGGTTGCGAGATTTTTGAAGTCGCTGCCACCCCGGTTTGCAGCAGTTACCTGGCGGTTCAGGTAACCTGCACCATTGGCACATTGCAGGTACGGCGAGTGTACCGGCTGTATGACGGATGTCCGGCGATAAAGTCGGAGATTTATCTGCGGGGAAAGGCGCCAGCACCATGGCGCAAAGAGGCGCTCAAGGAAGCCGACCAGAAGAATATTGAATCTCCTCACCAGATTATCGGGGTGAATATAATCGCTCCCCGAATAGAATCACTGCTGTTTCACCCGCGCCACCTGCGATGCAGCGCAATATTGTTTCGCGATATCACCGACCTGCGCAATAATTTAGTCAGGGAAGAATCATTTATCCCCTACAACTCGAAAAATAAATATGACGGCAATATTTTATTCGCTGCCGATGTGCTGACCGGCAATGCTCTATTTGTATTAAAAGAATCACCCTGCAGCGATGTACAGCAGGCGAATTGCGGCACCGACTTCATGGTTTCCCGCACCGAAATCACCCCGGTTGGAATTGGGATGGATATAGAGGATTTGGATGAAGTTGAATGGCGGTGCGGATACAGCGTGGTAATTGGTATGGGTACCGGTGAGAAAGGATTGTTGAAATCGCTGCGCCAGTACCAGTCGGCCAATCGCCGATTTGACGCCGCCCGCGATGACATGGTGTTGGTGAATACCTGGGGCGATCGCGGACAGGACAGCCGTATATGCGAAGAGTTTATCATGGAAGAGATAAAACATTGCGCGCGGTTAGGCGTGTCGCATTTACAGTTGGATGATGGATGGCAAAACGGCCAGTCATCAAACAGCGCGTTCAGCGGTGGGTCGCTGGAAAATATCTGGGACGGCAGAAAAGATTATTGGATGCCGCATCCAGAACGATTCCCGCAAGGTTTGCTGCCGGCAGTACAATTTGCCCGGGAAAACGGGATAGAACTGGGATTGTGGTTTAACCCCAGCAAAAACGACAGCTACGCGAATTGGGAAAAAGACGCTAAGATACTGGTGGATTTGTACGAAAAATATGGCATACGCATATTCAAGATTGATGGCGTGGTGATGCCGGACGCGCGGGCAGACAGAAACCTGCGTGCTATGTTTGACAGGGTGGTGGCCGCAACAAACGGTGAAGTGCGATTTAACCTTGATGTTACCAGCGGCAGGCGTTGGGGGTACCATACCGGCACCGAATATGGCAATTTATTCATCGAAAATCGTTATACCGATTGGGGAAATTATTATCCGCACTGGACCTTCCGCAACCTGTGGCAACTGTCAAAATATGTACCGGCGCAATTGTTGCAGATAGAGTTTTTGAATATTTTGCGGAATGCCGATAAATATTCACTGGAAGACCCGTTGCGTCCATCCGCCATACCGGCTGATTACGCCTTTGCCGTCACCATGATGGCGCAGCCGTTGGGATGGTTTGAAGCGCAGAAGATGGGAGAATTGATTAAGGACTTATCACCGCTGATAAGCAGATACCGCGAATACCAGGCTGATATTCACAGCGGAATAATATTGCCAATCGGCAGCGAGCCAGACGGTACACAATGGACAGGTTTCCAGTCAATTCATGACGGTTATAGTTACCTGGCAATATATCGTGAATTTAATAATCAGCAGGAATGCCAATTCAAATTGCATGATTTGGTGAATTGTAAGATCAAATATGAATGCTTACTCGGACAGGGGCATGATTTTATTGCTGATGGTTCACCGGTGATCAACTTGCCCAGAAAATTTTCTTTTGCATTATACAGATACGAAGTAATTTGAGATGACTTCCTGCATTGACCAGCAAAGGGTATAATTAATATAGATGAAGAAATTGTATATATATTATCCAATAATATTTTTAATGATGATGGTAATCATAATCGGATGTGCCCGCTATCCATCTTCTGTGACTCCGGTAACAAAAGGTGCGTTTAAATTGCGGTGCGAAATGCATGTCCGCGGCAAGATTGATCCGTCGAGTTATTATTTTTTAGTTTTGGATAATACTGCTGATCCGACTATCGGTCCGGTTCCGGTAGGTATAGCACCAAACGCACAGGATATTGCAAAGTATGGTGATGCATGGAGTATTCTCGGCCCTGTCGCTCCCGGTGCGAATATAGTTCGTCCTAATTTTTATGTTGAATACAGTCCACAAACAGGCGGTTCATTTCGCCAGTTTCGACTGCGAGCTGATGGACAGAGTTATGAATTAGTAGGCAACCCGCTTCTTGGTGAAGTAACATCAGGCAACGACGGATTAAGAGTAGAGGTGGAAAGCAGTGCAATCAGCCTGACAACGCCTACTATTTTAAAAATGAACTGGATAACCATGAATGACATCACTTTCCCTACTCAGGTTAATATTGTGAAAGATTTTGACGCTTTTGGACCGCAAGGCAATGATTTTTTCGTTATGCAAAACCTGGGAATATCGGCAAGATGGGAAAGCGGGGTAAATGGTGTTGCAGATGAAAAGCAATACAACGACATCTACCCAACCGGCTTGCGTGAAAGCACAACCGATGTGCCAGCTCTTGATATCGTAAAATGGAGCACAGATCTGGTGGTTCAGTAAAATGTAGAGACGCACGGCCGTGCGTCTCTACGAATATGAATTTTATGGTAAAGACGCACGCCGTGCGTCTTTACGACATTTTTCTTAAATTATCTCCAACCCATCTTTATCGGGTAAAGCCGGGAATTTTACATGCGGCTCTGTTTGATACCAGAAAGCCACTGACGCGATATCATCCTGCATGGGCAGGTAACGACCACCGCTTCGCCATCCGAGTGCTTGTATTGTCACTGCCAGGTCATCCTGAAAACGAATTGGATCCATGATATGCCAGCGGTAAAGGCTGAAACGGGTGTTGGATTGATATGTCCCATCCGGGCGGACAACATGAGGCATTCCTGCGTATGCAGTGGTGAATTCCTGGTATTGCTTTGTAGCTTTATTCTCGAAGTTGTATGATCCGCAGAAATAATCTTCTGTTCCGGTACCGCAAACAGTGGGGAAGCTGTCTCCACCATATTCAGCAACGGCTTCTTCGATTGATTTTCCGGCAGGGATATCGCCATCCATATAAAATTTAATTTCGCCTTCACCCCACCAGCCATTATTGTTCACCTGCCATGCCATGTAGGTGCCTACATAATGTCCCTGGCCGCGCACTCCATCAAGAATGGTATAAATATCTTTATATTGCAACGGGTTGACGCGGCGAAATTGTGCGTGAAAATATGCGGCGTCTGCAGGAATCTCTGTCAATGTGTAATTAATTTGATAGAAAATAGTCATTGGAGTGGCATCGATATTTTCCATGGTGATTTTACAATGTTTGCGGAAAGGCATCTCCCAATAGCAATTGAATGCATTGCCGGGATTTACGCAGATTGGTAATGAATTAACGGGTGCATAAGTATTGAAACTTGTGTAGGCACTGGCGAAAAAATCTCCAACCGGCACTTCTACAGAAGGGTTTTCTTCATTGTCCCAGTAAAAACGTAAAATAGTATTTCGGTAATTACCGGCAGGCGTCATCCATATTTGCTGAATAGCCCCCGGACCGTCGACATCGGCAAGTATCAGTGTTTCACCTGGTGCAATCTGGGTGCATGGACGAACTTTCCAACCTGTGCCAAGGTCACGTGAAGGTCCGTGGTTAGGGTCAACATGCCGTCCGCCGGCACCTTTATCACCGGTAGGATTCTCTGCTGAAATCGACCGTGTTTGTGCGTTTGACAATAGCGACAAATTACCTAAATTCATACCTAATCCGTTGAAAGCCATAATTCACCTCTTTTTATTAACTATACAAAAAAGAGAAAACCGCCGCAAGGTGCGGCGGTTTTCAGGTCTGGGGTCTGCATTAACGGGTTTACATCAAGTGTATGCCGGTTTATGCAAACGCACTTTGGACAGTCATTTTACCAGCATTACCATCATGATAAAAAGTAATACAGTGACGATTAACAAAATGCTGCTCGGAAGCAACGATGACTCTTCAGGGATACGTGGAAAGTCATGGTGAGGTTTTAACTCACTGCCTTTATACATTACAATTTCCCCCCTTTTCCTTTTTTTGCCGGATCCTCGGCTTAGGGGCCATTGCTGCGACTTATACTGCGATTAGAAAAGATGAAAACATTATATCATCTAAATTTACAAAAAAAACTTGTTTATGGAAAGTATTTTAATTGATTGTATTTTAATGTGAAACAGCTATGAAATACTAATGTTTATAATCCGATGTTGCGCGGATTTGTTGCCATTAACGCTGCCAGTCCGCCTGATAATAATGATGCAATTGTTGTACGAATGCATAAATGTAATATTTGCATGTTATTGCCTGTCAGGGTGGTGAATATTGCAGCAGCATTATGACTGAGCAATATAGATAAAATTGTACCGGCAATCGGAATTGCCACCCCGGAAATAATTGCAAGCCATAAGGTAGAATAATTCCAGGTTTTGCCAACGATACGCCAGATTATATATCCAACAATAAATCCAGCTATCATGCTGATGAACAAATTCGGTCCAGGAATACTGATAGAAGCCTTAAGGGTTTCAGAAAAGTTTATAATTGGTATTATGCTTGAAATTTTTCCAATAATACCAGCAAAAATAATTACTAAAATTAATGTTACCCATCGCGCCTGATCAACAGCTACCGGGGCATGCATACCGGTAACTCTACCGTTTGATGGACGCAGGCAATCAATGCAGCGTATGCCGACAGGACCGTGATTTATACAATCAGGACATAGCGGTTTGCCGCATTTACCGCACGAAACTGCGGTAATACGGTCAGGGTGTCGGTAACAAGTCTGTTCATTTTGTGTGTAATTAGTTGTCATTTCGCTTCCTGTTATCTGCAAATAATAGCGGATTGCCCCGGTAATTGTAAACTTCGCGTTAAAAATGTACAATAACCCCGTAATTTTTATGCCATTAATGGCAATGGCGGTGCTTATCCGCCGGGAGGATCCTTATGAAAATTGTCGTGTGCATCAAACAGGTGCCGCAAACGACCAATGTAAAGATCGACCCTGTTACCAATACTCTGGTACGTCAGGGTGTCGAGTCGCAGATTAATCCGTTTGACCTGTATGCCCTTGAAGAAGCAGTTCGCGTTAAAGAGCGATTAGCAGAGACAGGTATAGAGTCGAGTGTAACGGTTTTATCAATGGGACCGCCACAGGTTGATGAGGCATTGCGTGAAGCGATTACATTAGGTGCTGATGATGCTGTGTTATTATCAGATCGCGCATTTGCCGGTGCTGACACCTGGGCAACGTCGTATGCGTTGGCTGCTGGCATCACAAAATTAGAAGCAGAACTGGTATTCTGCGGAATGCAGGCTATCGATGGCGATACTGCCCAGACCGGACCTGGCATTACCGTACATGCTGAATATGCGCTGGCAACTTACGTTAGCAAAATCGACGAAATAGACGTAAAACGCGCCCGCGTTCATCGTTTGTTGGAAGATGGCTATGAAGTTTGCGAAGTGCAAATGCCCGCTGTATTTACAGTTGTAAAAGAAATTAATGAACCTCGCACACCTTCATTGCGCGGTAAAATGAAAGCTAAAAACGCTAAAATTGAAGTTTGGACTGCAGAAAGTCTGGGCTTGGACCCGGATAAATGCGGTTTGAAAGGTAGTCCGACCCAGGTTATGAAGATATTTTCACCTGAGCATCGAGCGGGTGGTGAAAAATGGGACGGCGACGCCACTGATCTGGCAGCTAAAATGCTGGATATTCTACGCGAGCGCGTAACTGTATAACGCATTAATTAAGGAGCTAAAATGTCAATTCGTGTTATTTCTGATAAATGCGTTGGGTGTAAGGCTTGCGTACGCGCCTGCCCGACCGCTGCCGTTAGTATGGAAGGCAAACTGGCCACCATTGCGGTAGAAAAATGCACATACTGCGGAAGCTGCGTCAGTGCATGCAAATTTAAAGCGATTGTTATTGAAATCGAAAAACAGGCACGTGAAGACCTGAGCCAATATAAAGGCATCTGGGTATTCGGCGAACAAGCTGAAGGCAAAGTCGCCGGTGTAGTGCCGGAGTTAATCGGTGCCGGACGCAAATTAGCCGATCAACGCGGTTGCGAACTCGCCGTTGTGGTGCTGGGTCATGATCTTGATAAACTGGGTGATGAATTAGCCAAGTACCCGATTGATAAAGTATACCTGTATGATCATCCGAAATTGGAAAGATATCGTCCCGAGCCTTATGGCCGCGTATTAGCGCAGATGATTCGCACATACAAACCGGAAATCGTCCTTGCCGGCGCCACTACTACCGGACGCAGTTTCCTCAGCCGTGTTGCTACAGAGGTTTATACTGGCCTTACCGCTGACTGTACTGGTCTGGAAATCGGTGCCGATGACGGCTTGCTCTACCAGACCCGTCCTGCTTTCGGCGGCAACATTATGGCAACCATTTTATGCCCGTATACCCGTCCGCAAATGGCGACAGTACGACATAAAGTGATGCAGGCTGTGGACCCGGGTGAAGTTGCAAATGCAGAAATCATCAAGGTTACCCCGGTTGAACAATTAATGTCATCCAAGGTTGATATCATCGAGTTTATTGCTGACCTGACATCTAAAGTAAATATCGTTGATGCTGACATAATTGTCAGCGGTGGCCGTGGAATGGGCAAACCGGAAAACTTTGCGATTCTGGAAGAACTGGCTGACCTGCTGGGTGGTGCTGTGGGCGCGTCCCGTGCTGCCGTTGACAGCGGTTGGATGCCATATCCGCACCAGGTAGGACAAACCGGCAAAACCGTATGCCCAAAATTGTATATCGCATGTGGTATCAGCGGTGCTGTACAACACCTTGCTGGTATGCAGTCATCCGATTGCATCATCGCCATCAACAGAGACCCGCACGCACCAATATTCGACGTAGCAGACTTCGGCTTCGTCGGCGACGTGCTGGAAGTTGTACCTGAACTGATTAAGCAGATTAAAGCGAAGAAGTAAAAATAGATAAAAAAGGCTGGCAAGATTAATCTTGCCAGCTTTTTTGTTTTAGTTAAATGAATTGGTAATTGGATAATTATTTTAAAATATAAATAGACATCACAAAACAAAAGTGCTATCTTTTATCTGTTATGTGGGGTGCTTTTTTACGTTGGGATAAATATGGGTATTTCTTTGCTATTATATGCGTTTTAGCTGCAACGGGTGTGTTTTTGCTTGGACGCGATATTTTTGCTAAAGGGCAATGGGCACTCCTGTATTTGCTTATCATTGTTCTTGTTGCAGCTTTAGCTGGTTTTCGGGCATCTTTGGTAGCTTCGCTGCTTTCATTTCTTACCTGGAATTATTTCTTTTTGCCGCCGTATAATACTTTAATAGTTCATGACGTAAAAGACTGGTTATCTCTCGCGGTGTTTCTTGCAGTAGGCATAGCAATGGGGTTGCAAACCGGGCGAATGCATGACCGGGAGAAAATGGCCATTGCCCGCGAACGAGAAACAATTTTGCTTAATCGTTTGAGTGCTCACCTGGTTTCAGTTGCTTCAACTCATGCTATGTCAGAAATGTTAATTGAGGAAATTCAGCAGGTTACAGGTACAGATAAATCAATACTTTTTCTTGCGGATGATTCCGGTAAATTACTGATTCTTCCAGCGGATGAAAATATTGATAGGTCGATAATTTCATTGGCAGAATGGGTTAATCGGCAAAATAAAGCTATCGGGTTGCCGGATATTTCGTCTTTAACGCAACTTGGTGTAAAAGGTTGGCCTATATCTGTTCCACATAGTTCTGTTATGACAGATGCTGTGCGAACTGACATTTTTCTTCCTTTACAAACTACCACTCGCGTTGAAGGTGTGTTGTATATCGGTCCATTGCCTTCAGGCAAACCATATACCTTATATCATATCCGTTTACTCGTTTCTATAGCTAATCTTGCGGCGACTTTTTTAGAACGGCAAAGATTAGAAATGGCGGCAGCAAAGATAGAAGCATTGCGTGATGCTGAAAATATGAAAAGCACCCTGGTTTCTTCCGTTTCGCATGAATTAAAAACGCCGCTTGCTGCGGTTACGGCTACGGTTACCAGTTTACTGGAAGATGATATTATATTGGATGCAGATACAATTCGCGGTGAGTTATCTGCTGCAAAAGAAGACCTTGATCGTTTAAATGATCAGATTGGCGCTTTAATCGACCTTTCAAGACTTAAAGCAGATGCTTGGTCGCCACAGCGTGAATGGTGCGAGTTTGGTGAATTAGTTGGTACTTTGATTGCCAAGTTATCTATTAATGAACGTAAACGGATTACTTATACAATTCCACCTGATCTCCCGCCTCTTTTTGTTGATTCTCAGCAGTTATTGCAGGCTTTGCAGCATCTTGTAGAAAATGCGTTGGCATATTCTCCTGTTGATACTATTGTCACTATAGGTGCCATAACAAATCAAAAAGAGTTTCGTCTTTGGGTAGAAGACCAGGGAGAAGGAATACCAATTGCAGAACGCGAACATGTATTTGAACAGTTTTATCGTGGCGCATCTTCGGCGCATGCGCCATCCGGTACTGGTCTTGGTCTTACGATTACCTCTGAGATTATTCGTTATCACGGGGGGAGAATGTGGATTGAAGATGTTCAACCGCATGGTGCCCGTTTTGTAATTGCTTTACCGTTTTCTGGAGAAGGAAACTCATAATGAAAAATAGTTCTGTTTCTATTATTGTTGTTGATGACAGCGTGCAAATTCGCCGTGCATTACGTTCAGTTTTAACTGCGCGTGGTTATGTTGTGCATTTGGCGGAAACGGGTGAACAGGCACTTGATTTAGCAGCAGAACAACCACCGGATCTTGTTATTCTTGACTTATCATTGCCTGGCATTGGCGGGTTAGACGTTTGCCGCGAGTTGCGGGAATGGTATCACGGACCGATATTAATTCTATCAGTTCGAGGCAGAGATATTGATAAGGTAGCGGCACTTGATTTGGGTGCAGATGATTATTTAACAAAGCCTTTTTCCACCAGCGAACTTCTTGCGCGCATCCGAGCCTTGCTTCGTCGTGTTAATAATCGTAGCACAGCACCCAAGGTTATTCATTTCGGTGATGTCGATATTGACCTGACTCGTCGCATCGTCACTCGCGCCGGTGAATATATCACATTGACGCCATTAGAATATGGCATCCTTGCATATTTGGCACGAAATGCTAATTGTGTTGTCACTTCCAATCAACTTATTGATGAAGTATGGGGAGATGACGCACCTGGCGATACCCAGGCACTACGCGTTCATATCAGTCATTTGCGCAAAAAAATAGAAAAAGACCCGACAGTGCCGCAATACTTGCTTACCGAACCCGGCGTTGGGTTTCGTTTGTCAATTGAGTAAACTTCAAATCTTCACAAAATCTTTACACCTTGCTATCTTTGGCTTCACGCTCATTTAACACTGCAGCGGTATATTCCTTATATAAACTCATTTATTTGAGGAGGTTGACCGATGTATGATGTTCTTATTATATGTGGTGTTGCATTGATTTTCTGGTTATTTGCACGCTATGCAGCATTTATAGAAAAAGTGTAGATATAATGATAGCTTGCATAATTTGGATTATTATTGCTTTAGTTGTTTTGTGGTGTGGTCTTCCTACACCTGATATGTTTCGACATAATGAAGGCATTGTTTTATATTACCTTTGCTGGATTCCTGCTGTTATTTTAATGTTCTTAATCCATTTCCACTTAATGCCAATTTTTAGTTCAACTGTTTTGGAAATAAGAGAGGATTATTTAATTGGCAGTTTCTTTATTGTTATCTTTGTTTTACGAGTTTTTAATCTAAGGAGAAAAATATGACAACTGAATATGTAATTATCGGCGTCATTACGTTAGGGATATTTATATATCTCGGTTATGCGCTAATCAGACCGGAAAAGCTTTAAAGGGAGGAATTAGAAATGGGATTTATTCAATTAATATTATTGGTAATAATCATTATTGTGGTGACACCTCTAATAGGCGGATATATGGTGCGGGTATTTGCAGGAGAAAAAACTTGGCTTGACCCTGTTTTACGTCCTCTGGAGCGAATTATCTATCAGTTTTGCGGCATTAACCCGCAACGCGAGATGCGCTGGACATCCTATACACTGGCTATGCTGGGATTTAGTACTGTCTCTGTTATATTGTTATTTCTGATATTGCGATTACAAGGGATACTGCCGTTAAATCCTCAACATTTGCCAGGATTGCGACCAGACCTGGCCTTTAATACTGCTGTTAGTTTTGTCACTAATACCAATTGGCAGTCTTACATTGGCGAACAAACGATGAGTTATTTCAGCCAGATGGTTGGACTTGCCTGGCAAAATTTTGTATCTGCTGCTACTGGAATCGCAATTGCAATGGCGTTGATTCGTGGTCTTACACGACATTCTGTTGAAGAAGTTGGCAATTACTGGGTAGACTTAACTCGCAGTATATTATGGGTATTATTGCCGTTATCATTGGTGTTTGCATTAGTGCTGGTATCGCAAGGTGTTATACAAAACTTTATGCCATATATAAATACAGTTACTATGGAAGGTGCGCATCAGATAATACCGCAGGGACCAGTTGCCTCGCAGGAAGCCATTAAAATGATAGGTACAAATGGCGGTGGATTTTTCAATGCAAACTCAGCACATCCTTATGAAAATCCTACACCATTAACAAACTTTTTACAGATGTTGGCGATTTTTATTATACCTGCCGGATTAACATATACATTTGGACGATTTGCTAAAGCATCGCAGCAAGGCTGGGTGCTTTTTAGTGCCATGATGGTTCTTTTCCTGGCTGGATTTGCTGTCATTAATGGTTTTGAACAAGCCGGAAATCCTATGTTGACAAAACTTGGCGTTGATCAAACAGCAACAGCATTTCAGGCAGGTGGCAACATGGAAGGTAAAGAAGTTCGTTTTGGGATATCATCTTCGACACTTTTTGCTGCAATTACAACTGATGCGTCATGCGGTGCTGTCAACAGTATGCATGATAGTTATACTCCGCTTGCTGGCGGCATGGCAATGTTGAACATTGCTCTGGGAGAAATAGTCTTCGGTGGTGTCGGTGCCGGCTTTGTTGGTATTATCATCTTTGCATTGTTAGCGGTATTTATAGCTGGTTTGATGGTGGGACGCACACCTGAATATTTAGGCAAAAAAGTAGAAGCCAAAGAAATGAAACTGGCGATGTTGTATATATTAATTAGTGCTATTGGTATTCTGGGTTTAAGTGCCATTGCTGTAATGACTCAGGCTGGTCGTGCAGGATTATTGAATAGTGGTCCGCATGGATTGTCTGAGATTTTGTATACATTTACCTCGGCTATCGGAAATAATGGTAGTGCTTTTGCTGGTATAAATGCGAATACGCCTTTTTATAATATTTCAATAGGCTTAGCGATGCTTATCGGACGTTTTCTTACCATTATTCCGTTGATGGCCATTGCCGGTAGTTTGGTGAGTAAAAAAACTGTGCCAGCTACAAATGGAACATTTCCAACTACGGGTGGCATGTTTGTTGGCCTGTTGGTGGGTGTAATTCTTATTGTTGGAGCACTGACATTTTTCCCTACTTATGCTCTCGGTCCGATTGTAGAGCATTTCCTGATGCATGCAGGACGACTTTGGTAAAAAGGAGAGATTATTATGCCAGATAAAATTTTACATGAATCATCTGCAGAATCACCATCGAAATCGCGGGTTCATAGCCGTAAAGGTTCTTCAGCACATTTAGTATTACAGGCAATTCGAGCATCATTTATCAAACTTAACCCGCGGACATTGATGCATAATCCGGTGATGTTCGTCGTTGAAATCGGATCTGTTATCAGCACATATTATGCTGTAGCGTCATCAATAACTGGCAGCAGTGAATGCGGATTTTTATGGCAGATTGCAGCCTGGCTGTGGTTTACGGTGCTGTTTGCCAATTTTGCTGAAGCTATGGCGGAAGGCAGAGGAAAAGCCCAGGCAGATTCGCTGCGCAAGATGAAGACAGATACGATGGCAAACCTGGTTGCAGATGGTGGAATAACGCAAATCATTGCTTCACAACTAAAAAAGGGTGATGTCGTTTGCGTTTCAACCGGTGAAATTATTCCGGGTGATGGAGAAGTGATAGAAGGAATTGCATCGGTAGATGAATCGGCAATTACCGGAGAATCTGCACCGGTAATTCGTGAGAGTGGCGGCGACCGCAGCGCGGTAACTGGTGGTACTAAAGTTCTGTCTGACCAGATTAAAGTACAAATCACTTCTGAACCAGGTAAAACTTTCCTTGACCGGATGATTAATTTAGTAGAAGGTGCTTCCCGGCAAAAGACCCCAAATGAAATTGCACTGGATATTTTATTAATTGGTTTGACAATCATCTTTCTGCTGGTAGTTGTAACATTGCAGCCTTTTGCTATTTATTCGGGTAGCCCGGTGCCAATATCAGTTCTCATAGCCTTACTGGTTTGTCTTATACCAACCACTATTGGTGGTTTACTATCTGCAATTGGCATCGCTGGAATGGACCGACTGGTACAGCATAATGTGTTGGCAATGTCCGGACGCGCAGTAGAGGCAGCCGGGGATGTGGATACACTTTTGCTTGATAAAACAGGAACAATCACATTAGGTAATCGACAGGCGGCGGAATTTTTACCGGTAGCTGGAATTACCGAACACGACCTGGCTGATGCAGCACAATTAGCATCATTAAGCGATGAAACTCCAGAAGGAAGATCTATTGTTGTTTTGGCGAAACAATTCGGATTCCGCGACCGTCATCTTACTCATGAAGATGCGCTTTTTGTACCTTTCACTGCTATTACCCGTATGAGCGGCATAGATTGGCAGGGACAAAAAATTCGCAAAGGAGCTACTGATGCTGTTATAAACTGGGTTCGCGAACAAGGCGGGATAATTCCACCCGAGTTGGATAGCCAGGTAAAACGTGTATCAATGGCAGGCGGTACTCCATTAGTAGTAGCGCGCAATAACCAGGTTCTGGGAGTAATTCATCTTAAAGATATAGTGAAAGGCGGTATTCGCGAACGTTTTGACCAGTTGCGGTCGATGGGTATTCGTACTGTAATGATAACCGGTGATAACCCGTTGACGGCATCAGTGATTGCAAAAGAGGCGGGAGTGGACGATTTCCTTGCGCAGGCAACGCCAGAGGCTAAAATGGAGCTTATTCGTAATGAACAGCGACTTGGAAAACTGGTGGCGATGGCAGGAGATGGCACCAATGATGCTCCGGCGCTGGCACAAGCTGATGTTGGGGTAGCGATGAATACTGGCACCATAGCAGCGAAGGAAGCAGGGAATATGATCGACCTTGATTCTAATCCGACCAAGCTTATTGAGATTGTTGAAATTGGAAAACAATTATTAATGACACGAGGTTCACTGACTACTTTCAGTATTGCCAATGATATCGCCAAATATTTTGCGATTATTCCGGCGATTTTCATGGTTGCTTATCCGGTATTACAGGCATTGAATGTCATGCATTTGCATTCTCCGCAGAGTGCAATTTTATCTGCTGTTATATTCAATGCTTTGATTATTGTTGCATTAATACCGTTAGCGTTAAAAGGCGTTGAATATCATCCTGTGGGTGCGGCGACTCTACTGCA
Organism: uncultured bacterium; assembly: GCA_964638715.1. GTDB lineage: Bacteria > Armatimonadota > Hebobacteria > CAIYQO01 > CAIYQO01 > JBAXQQ01. Next base: position 15,144 of record CAZWZF010000026.1, read on the forward strand.
GCGAAATTTACTGGTGTATGGTCTGGGTGGTATCCTGGTGCCATTTATTGGAATTAAGTTGATTGATGTCATTCTGGTGACATTTCATTTGGTATAATAAAGGAGAGATAATATGTCTCGATATTTTATGACGGCCCTACGTGTGTCTATCTTTACAATATTGTTAACAGGAGCAATTTACCCGCTGCTGGTATGGGGATTTTCACAATTGTTATTCCCAGAAAAGGCTCGCGGCAGTATGATATACAATGGTGAGAATATATGCGGTTCATCTCTGATAGGACAGTCATTCACCAAACCTGAATATTTTCATTCGCGTCTATCAGCGGCAGGCAGCGGATATGATGCATTATCTTCTGGTGGTTCTAATTTAGGACCTACCAGTAAAGCACTGATATCACGAGTCACTGATGATGTGGAAAAGATGAGAAAAGAATATAATAATTTACCAGCCGTTCCTGTTGATATGGTAACAGCTTCCGGCAGCGGTCTGGATCCGGATATTACCATTGCCAACGCTTATGTTCAGATGCCTCGTGTTGCCAAGGCACGCGGGATTGATGAACTAAAGGTGCGAACTCTGATAGAACAGCAAATTATTTTACGGCAATGGGGAATTTTTGGTGAGCCACGCGTAAATGTATTGTCACTTAACCGTGCGTTAGATGAGGGTAAATGAGCGATCAGGTAATAACACAGACTGTTAAACAACGAGGGAAGCATAAGATATTTCTTGGCTATGCTCCAGGTGTAGGAAAAACTTATACCATGTTGGCTGAAGCTCGCCGGCGCGTCAGCCGTGGGGAAGACGTCGTCATCGGTATTGTTGAAACGCATGGACGCACTGAAACTGCGAAAATGACTGAAGGCCTTGAGCAGATCCCGCGAAAAATACTTGAGTATCGCGGCAGTACTTTTGAAGAGATGGATACTGCCGCGGTGATCGAACGAAAACCGGAATGGGTACTCGTTGATGAATTGGCGCATACTAATATTCCTGGTACTCAACATGCCAAGCGTTGGCAGAGTGTTTTGGAAATTATTGACGCCGGTATAAATGTTATTTCTACTGTTAATGTCCAGCATTTTGAAAGTTTAAATGATACAGTAAAAGAAATAACCGGTGTTCTTGTACGTGAAACGCTTCCTGATTCTATAATAGACACTGCATACGAGGTTGTATTAATTGACCTTACTCCCTCTGCTTTGCTGAATCGTTTAAAACGTGGTGATATCTATGCCTTAGCAAAAGTGCCTACTGCGCTGAATAATTTTTTCCGTCAGGGTAATCTAAGTGCACTCCGCGAGTTAGCCTTGCGGAAAACAGCGGAAGAAGTTGATGAGCAGATGCGCGAATATATGGATCAACAGTGCATTGGCGAATCATGGCGAACTAACGAACGATTAATGATATGTATCACCCCCAACATGGAATCAGCAAAACTTATCCGGCGAGGATATACTATCGCACGACGATTTAATGCTGTATTTTGGGTTGTTTATGTCCGTATACCAGGTTCATTGCTACCAGCAAAAGAAGAGTCGGCTCTTCAGGAATTATCAGAACTAACCCGCAATCTCGGTGGCGAAATGATTGAATTGGAAGGCGAATTAATTGCCAAGGCAATAGTTCGCTTTGCTCGCGAGCATCAGGTTACTTATATTGTAATCGGCCAATCAATTCAAAGCCGCCTGGAAGAAATAGTGCGTGGCAACATCATTACCCGTATAATGCGTGAAACAAATAATATTGACGTATTGGTAGTAGCGGAATTTGAAGAAAATAAATGCTGATATTAAGATGATATCATTAATCTACTTCTCATCCGCCATTTTCTCCCCATTATTCATGATAGCCCGCAAACCAAACACAATGAATATTGGCAGTATTGCGCTGGCGGGGTAATTGTAGCGATGCTGCACTTCTACCAGCAGGTGGCAGGCGGTGAAGCAACAGACTACGATTGATAAAAACAGCAGTGAACTGGACGTTTCTATCGCGGTTAATGACTTGATCCATCGGGTGCCGATAATAGCCATTATAGTTACCAGCAGGTTGGTGAAAAATGGCAAGATGAGAAAAAGTGGACGGATATCTATAAACCCTGGGTAAAGTTGTTTGTTGTCATCGTAAAGGTAAGAATAGTAATTCGCTTCCGGGCTCCAGAAAATTCCTGTTTTAATTAAAAAGAGCGGAATGTTTTGTATTCCTTGTGCGTATATTCGTTGAAAAGCGTACCCTCTTAGTATATCCTGTATCTTCTGAGCGTCAAATACCGGCATATCTTGTTCAACCTTCGCCAGCAGCAGTGAATCTTTTGTATTCCATCTGCCTAATGAATTAAGGTTAAACCCTACATTTAGGGAATGTCCCAACGGCATACGGGCAATACGGGTTTGAATAATAATATCTATCCCCATAGCAATGCCGCGCGATACCAATGCATAACTGAAAAGCAGCAATATAAAAGAAATAAAACCAGATAATATAAGCAGTCGGTTTGTTTTTAAAATGCGCTGCTGCCATAAAGTGATGATGAGGAATGCTGCCCCTGCTGCCAGCAGTACCAGTCCGTATGGACGGACAGCATTGCAAAGAGAGAATAGCGCGCCTGCACCGCATAAAATGCCAAATTGTTGCGGAGAGAATTGGACAAGTTTCTGATAGTCAACAGCAGTAAATACCAGCAACGCGAGCAGCATCAGCATGACAAACAGCGGTTCAGTTATTACCAATGGGGCAGTGATAATATGTGATGGCCATAAAGCCCAGATGAATCCTGCAACAATGGCATATTGCTCGTTAAAATATCTTCGTGCTAATAAATAAAATAGTCCGATACTAATGCAGGTGAATAAAGTATTTACCCACAGGGATACCATAATATCTGAACCAAAAAGTCGGTAAAACTGTGCCAATACCAGCGGATAACCGATGGTATGCGGAAATAATGCGACATAATGTGCGGCATAAGCACGACCAATCGCTAAAGATGCAGCCATGTTGTGATAAAACAGGGAGTCACTGACAGGGGTTACCTTTATCGCATACATTAAAAATATTCGTGGAACTGCACATGATAAAACCATGATTGGAACTGCCCATCTGGATATAGGTGAATTGAAATATTTCTGAAGTGAATGAAAAATATTTTCTTTGTATTTATAACAAAGAAAAATGATTAGCAATGTTACAGCCAGCATTGCAAGATAAGTGAGATTGAATAAACCAATGATATTTGATACTGCCACAATGAAAAATGTTATTACTATACATAGATTAATAACAGCAGGCAGCCAGTTGCGTTGATAATTCATGATAATAATAATAACAAATTTAAACAGTTCCTGTCCAAGCGATAACCGATAATATTACCTTTGAAATTGGTGTTATTGATAAAATATTTAAAGTATATTTTGGTTTTATGTTTGTACTTTTATGATTGATTGTATATAAAAAGTTTAGAGAAATGAAATGTAGAGTATTGAATTCATGGTAGGTAAAATAGTATAATCTATCACTGCGAGGAAATGATGTCTAAAGGTAAATGTCTCGGTAAAGATAAAAAGCTGATTTTAGTCGTTGATGACGAACATGTTGTTCGCGAGACGGTGCGGCTAATGCTGGAAGATTTAGGTTACAATGTAATTACAGCTAATGACGGAGAAGATGGAGTACGGGTATATAGAGAAAACGCACAGAAAATATCGCTGGTATTAATGGATATGGTAATGCCAAATCTGAATGGAGTTGAAGCATTTTATAAAATCGTAACAATTAATCCGGAAGCGAAAGTTATCCTTGCCAGTGGATTCAGTACTTTTGATGAAAAAATAATGGAACACATGTATGTAAGTGGTCTTAAATTGTTTATGAAAAAACCATACCTGCAATATGAATTGGGTCGTGCACTATCAGGTGTGTTGAAGAACTAATCAAGTATTTAAATTAAATGTATAAATCACGAGTTCAAAGTTTCCTTCTTGTATTTTGAATTGCAATCGGAGTTAGAATACAGCAGATTAATCGTGCCAGCAGGTAGAATTATTTCTTTTTTAACTCAAATTCCTTGCTAGTTCTTATCTTTTTCTGATAAAATTGACCCGCCGGGGTGTGGCTTGGCCGGCCAACCGGTTTACGGTCTATTATTTAGGGGTATGTTGGTCACATAATCCTGTTTACCGTAAGATGAGTGATATTGAACCTGTTCTTTCATAGGGGCAGGTTTTTCGTTCGTATTGGCTTATTATTAAAATTATTTGCTGCTGTAATTGCGAGGGTATATTCCGGCAGTACTATTGGAGCACAAGCATGAGTGCAGAAGGTTTCCCTGCTCAGGGACTATACGATTCGCGCTTTGAACACGACGCCTGTGGCGTCGGTTTTGTTGTTAATATTAAAGGTAGTCGCAGTCATAAAATAATCGAACAGGCATTAACTGTATTGATAAATATCGATCATCGTGGTGCCCGCGGTTGTGAGCCAGATACCGGCGACGGTGCTGGAATATTGTTGCAGATTCCTCATAAATTTTTTATAAAAAATGCCGGGTGTAAATTGCCTGCTGTTGGTGAATATGGCGTTGGTATGATCTTTATGCCGCTTGATCCGAAACAGCGCGCAGCATGTAAAAAACATGTTGAAGATATTGTAGCTGAAGAAGGTCAAACAGTACTGGGTTGGCGTGAAGTGCCAACCTGGAATGGCAATATTGGTGCTTCCGCATTAAAGTGCGAACCGTATATGATGCAGCTATTCATTGGAAAGTCTGCAAATATTACAGATGAGATGGCATTTGAACGCAAATTGTATGTAATCCGCAAACGGTCGGAAGATGATATCAGATTTGGCAAAAAGTTCGCAGGTGGCGATGTATTTTATTTTACCAGCTTATCTTGTCGTACCATCGTTTACAAGGGTATGCTTACCCCACAGCAAGTTGGCACTTATTTTCCCGAATTGCACGATGAAGATTTAGATACTGCTATCGCTTTAGTTCACTCCCGATTTTCTACTAATACCTTCCCCAGTTGGGAACGCGCACATCCAAATAGATACCTGATTCATAATGGCGAAATCAACACGATTCGCGGTAATGTGAACTGGATGCGAACCCGCGAGTCCATGTATGAATCAAAAACATTCGGCGATGACTTGAAAAAAGTGTTGCCGGTTGTTCATGAAGATGGTTCTGACTCGGCGATGTTTGATAACGCATTGGAGTTCATGCATCTTGCCGGGCGGCCTTTGCCTCTTGCTATGATGATGATGATTCCGGAACCGTGGCAAAATCACGAAGGGATGAGCAAAGAGCGCAAAGCGTTTTACGAATATCACAGTTGTTTGATGGAACCATGGGATGGCCCGGCATCTATCGCATTCACCGATGGAACCATGGTTGGCGCGGTTTTAGACCGAAATGGTCTTCGTCCGTCCCGCTATTATGTATTGAAAGATGATGTAGTAGTAATGGCGTCAGAAGTAGGCGTGCTGGATATTCCCAATGACATGGTTGAATATAAAGGACGTTTGAAACCAGGTTGCATGTTATTAATTGATACTGCCGAAGGCCGTATTATTGACGATGAAGAAATAAAAGCAAAATATGCGAATGAAAAGCCTTATGGTGAATGGCTGGAAAAATATTTAATTTCACTTGATGAATTGCCAGACCCACCGACAATACACGCGCCAGACCATGACAATGTGCTGCAGCGTCAACAGGTTTTTGGTTTCAGCTATGAAGATATCAGACAAATACTTATCCCAATGGCGAGTGACGGCGTTGAACCGGTTGGCGCGATGGGCATTGACTCACCGCTGGCTGTTTTGGCAAATGAGCCGCAGTTGCTATTTAATTACTTCAAGCAACTATTTGCCCAGGTGACAAACCCGCCAATCGACGGTATTCGCGAGTTAATCGTTACTGCTACCAACACGCTGATAGGTTCAGAAGGCAACCTGCTGCATCCAGAACCGATGAATTGCCGCCAGGTTGAAGTGAAATCTCCGGTATTAACAAATGAAGAATTAGAAAAACTGCGTCACATCGACAAGCCTGGTTTTGCATCTATAACAATACCAATTCTGTATGATGTTAATGGCGGCGGAAAGTCATTGGAAGCGGCACTTGATGGTATTTTTACTGCAGTCGATGAAGCTATTGCAAACGGCACTAACATTATCATTCTCTCAGATAGAAATGTATCAGCAGAAAAAGCCCCGATTCCATCATTACTGGCAACTGCCGGCCTGCATCATCATTTAATCCGCACCGGTAAACGTACCCACGTTGGATTAGTAGTTGAAAGCGGCGAACCACGCGAAGTTCATCATTTCGCCTTGTTGATAGGATACGGTGCCAGTGCGGTTAACCCGTATATGGTATATGAATCCATTGATGATATGATTCGTAATGGAATATTGAAAACCACAAAATATGAAAAAGGTGTTTATAATTACAGCAAAGCTGCGGTAAAAGGCATTTCAAAAACAATGACTAAAATGGGCATCAGCACTATTCAAAGTTATTGCGGAGCACAAATATTCGAAGCGTTAGGTGTTAATAAAACTGTAATTGAAAAATATTTCACCCATACTCCATCACGCATAGGCGGTATTGGTCTGGATATTATAGCAGAGGAAGTACGCCGCCGTCACGTTCACGGTTTCCCAACCCGGTCTGCAATTTCTCCGCTCAGCGAAGGTGGTCATTACCAGTGGCGTGCAGACGGTGAAATCCACATGTATAATCCTGAATCTATTTACGTGTTCCAGACTGCGGTACGGAATGGCGATTATGGGTTATTTAAAAAGTTTGCTAAGATGATGGATGAACCAGGCAGCCGTCCTATTAATCTGCGCGGTTTGATGAAATTTAAAAAGAGCAATCCTATTCCTATCGACGAAGTAGAATCTGTAGAATCAATTTGCAAGCGGTTTAAGACCGGCGCAATGTCTTATGGTTCTATCAGCCAGGAAGCCCATGAATCATTGGCAATTGCAATGAACAGGATTGGCGGGAAGAGCAATACCGGTGAAGGTGGCGAGAATCCCAGCCGGTTTATTCCAGATGCGAATGGCGATTCCAGATGCAGTGCTATTAAGCAAGTTGCATCTGGGCGTTTCGGAGTTACTCTTGAATACCTGGTAAATGCTAAAGAAATCCAGATAAAAATGGCACAGGGAGCAAAACCGGGCGAAGGCGGACAATTGCCAGGCGCGAAGGTTTACCCCTGGGTTGCAAAAACAAGATATACCACCCCTGGTGTTGGACTTATTTCACCACCACCGCACCATGATATTTACTCAATCGAAGACTTGGCAGAGTTAATTCATGACCTGAAAAATGCAAACCGCGACGCACGCATATCCGTGAAATTAGTAGCAGAAGTTGGCGTCGGTACCATCGCCGCTGGTGTGGCGAAGGGGCATGCGGATGTTATTTTAATATCGGGTTATGATGGTGGTACCGGTTCATCACCGCGTTCATCCATCCGCCATGCTGGTCTGCCATGGGAACTCGGGCTTGCTGATACTCATCAAACCCTGGTGCTGAATAATTTGCGTGACCGTGTGGTGTTAGAGACTGACGGAAAATTAATGACCGGCCGTGATGTGGTTATTGCCGCGCTGCTGGGTGCTGAGGAATATGGTTTTGCGACTTTGCCATTGATAGCATTGGGTTGTGTCATGATGCGCGTCTGCTCGTTGGATACTTGTCCGGTAGGTGTTGCAACACAAAATAAAGAACTGCGCAAGTGTTTCAAAGGCGACCCGCAGCATGTTGTGAATATGATGTATTACATAGCACAAAGTGCTCGTGAAATTATGGCAGAACTCGGATTCCGCACCATTAATGAAATGATTGGCCGTTCCGACTTGTTGGAATTAACAGATGCATTAGAACACTGGAAAGCAAATACAGTTAATTTAGATGCTATTTTGTATCGTCCAGAAGAATCCGACGAAGTCGGCGTTTGCTGTATGGTTCCGCAGGAACATGGCATTGAAAACTCATTGGATGTGAAGAAACTGCTTGATATTTGTAAGCCTGCTATTGAAAATGGTGAAAAAGTCAGAGCTGAATTGAATATCAGCAATGTGAACCGCGTGGTAGGTACTATCACCGGCAGTGAAATCGCCAGGAAATATGGCCGCGAAGGGTTGCCGGAAGATACCATTCAAATTAAGTTTAATGGTTCAGCCGGTCAGAGTTTCGGTGCATTTATACCGAAAGGCATGACACTGGAACTGGAAGGCGATTCTAATGACTACATTGGCAAAGGGTTATCTGGTGGTAAGATAATCGTTTATCCACCGGCAGGAATTGTAGCTGAAGATAATATCGTAATAGGCAACGTTGCATTTTACGGTGCAACCAGCGGTGAGGCATATATTCGCGGTATCGCCGGTGAAAGATTCTGTGTTCGCAATTCTGGTGTTAATGCCGTCGTTGAGTCGGTTGGCGACCATGGATGCGAATATATGACTGGCGGTCGTGTAGCGGTTCTTGGTCCAACAGGTAGAAACTTTGCCGCCGGCATGTCTGGTGGTATAGCATATATATATGATAAAGATGGCACTTTCAGCAACCATTGCAATACCCAAATGGTAGAGATTGAAGGTCTGTTGCCAGATGATTTAGTAGAATTGAAAACCATGATAGAAAATCATCTGAAATATACTGGCAGTGATATAGCGAAAGCTATTCTTGATGATTGGAATAATACATCAACAAAATTTGTTCGGGTAATGCCGATTGACTATAAACGCATGTTGGCTGTCATGGACAAAATGCGTGAAGCAGGTCTGAGCGGTGATGACGCTGTAATGGCTGCTTTTGAGAACAACAAGCGTGACCTGTCACGTGTTGGTGGGAACTAATAACGGAGAATATGACCATGGCAAAACCAACCGGATTTTTAGAGTTTGAACGCGAAATACCGACGGACGAGTCACCGTTGGCGCGTGTTAATAATTGGGATGAATTTCACCATCATTTGCCGGAAGAAAAACTACTGAACCAGGCAGCCCGGTGTATGGATTGCGGTATCCCATTCTGCCACAGCGGCATTATGCTTGAAGGTATGACCAGCGGCTGTCCGTTGAATAATTTGATTCCAGAATGGAATGACCTTATTTATCGCGGCTTATGGAAAATGGCTATCGAAAGATTGCTGAAAACGAATAATTTCCCCGAGTTTACCGGACGGGTATGCCCTGCACCTTGTGAAGGCTCCTGTACTTTAGGGTTGAATAATCCGGCAGTGACAATCAAGAATATTGAAGTCAGCATTGTTGAACGAGCATTTGCAGAAGGTTGGATCAAACCGAACCTTCCGCAGTTGCGTACTGGGAAGAAAGTAGCTGTAGTTGGCAGCGGTCCTGCCGGTTTGGCAGCCGCAGATCAGTTGAATCAGGCTGGCCACACTGTAACGGTGTTTGAACGTGCTGATCGTATCGGCGGCTTGTTGATGTATGGTATTCCCAATATGAAGCTGGATAAGCAGGCTGTCGTTCAGCGTCGTGTTGATATCATGGCAGCAGAAGGCATTACTTTCCGCACCAGCACAGAAGTCGGTAAAGATTATCCTTCAGAATTATTATTAAAAGAATTTGATGCCGTGGTTTTGTGTGGCGGTGCTACCAAGCCTCGCGACCTGAAAATTGAAGGCAGAGATTTGAATGGCATATATTTTGCCGTTGATTTCTTATCGCAAAACACTAAATGCCTGTTGGATGATGGTGGTGAACAGGTAAGAGCAGATGGCAAAGATGTTATAATCATCGGCGGCGGCGATACCGGTACCGACTGTGTAGCAACTTCATTACGTCATGGCTGCAAATCGCAAATTCAATTTGAAATAATGCCAATGCCGTCGTTAGAACGAACCAGTGACAACCCGTGGCCGCAATGGCCGCGCACCCTGAAGGTTGATTACGGTCAGGAAGAATCTATTGCAGAATATGGTCGCGACCCGCGTGAATATTGTATCACCACGAAGAAATTTATTGGCGATGAGAATGGCAATGTGAAAGAACTTCATACCATGCGCGTAGAATGGATGAAAGATGACAACGGCAGGTTATACCCGCGTGAAATTCGCGGCTCTGAACAGGTTTGGCCGGCACAGTTAGTGCTGATTGCAATGGGTTTCCTGGGACCGGAAGATAAAGTGTTAATCGATCTTGGCGTTACCCGCGACCAGCGCAGCAATGCCCAGGCAAATTATGGCGAATACTCAACTAATGTACCGGGTGTATTTGCCGCTGGTGATATGCGTCGCGGACAAAGTCTGGTAGTATGGGCAATTCGCGAAGGCAGGGACGCCGCCCGTGAAGTAGATAAATATCTGATGGGAAGCAGTGAACTTTAAGATAAAAAAGTAAAAGCCGGGATTAATATTCCCGGCTTTTTTTTACAATGCTTTATAACATAGTCGTGAATAGATTGTGAATTATATTGCCTTATTTTATTCCAGCCCGTTCCCGTATCTTCATGATATCTTCTTCGCTTACTTGTTTTTCAAAACTGCGGAAACCGGCTAATTTAAAACCGTGTTTGGTGGCGAGTCGACCGATTTCTTTCACTTTTTCCAGTTCCAGTTCTTTGCCCAGGCTGTATGATTCATAACGGTTTTCTAAAGATAAAATCATTGTTTCTGCCATACAGGCATAACTGGTTTTTGGCGGGAAACCGAAGTTTAAGCCGAAATCTACATCGCCGGGGACGGCGACTACACCGCCTTCTATTACTAATACGTCGTTGCGTTCTTTTGCAACTCTTACCGACACGTCGCGAGGGCGTGAAACATCGCAAACCACTGCGCCTGGTTTCAGGTGCTGTGGGTGGATCACTGCGTCAACCGCAGAGGTAACGGTAATAATGATGTCTGCTTCTATTAAATCATTATCAGGGTCTGTAGATACAACAACTTTTGTACTGGGGATTTCATCAGCAACAGTTTGCAAGCGCGCGCTGTCTCGTCCCAGCAGTATCATTTTTGATACCCCGAAGTCTGCCAGCAATTGAGCGGAAACTCTGCCGATGCTGCCGGTTGCACCCATGACTGCCACCACACAATCCTGCGGATCAACACCCATCAGTTGCGCGCCTTTTCTTGCGCCTTCAATGGCGGTGAAACAGGTATAGCTGTTTCCTGTTGTAACTGCTATATCGACATTTTTCGCAACCGTAATGCCGCCATCTCCCGCTATAGAGGTATATGCGCCTAACCCGACAATCTTTGCTCCCAAATTTTGACATGCAAGAGCGGATGCGGTAATTTTTCCGGTTACAAAGTCCACTGGCAATTCCATGAATTGTCGAGGGGTAAGGGGGCAGCCAACAAACCAGCCTTCGGTTTCGATGCCAGTCGCTGATTTAACGCCGGTGATATGGCTGATATATTTAGGCTTCATATTTGACATGAGGAATTCGACAAATTTCTCCGGGAGAAAATTGGCGATAGGATATTTTCGCGCCACATCTTTACGAACAGATATTGGGTGAAGTAAAAAAGAAAAGTTTTGCATAACTGAGTAAAATATACCTTAAATTTAATTCATCTGGCAAATTTTTAATAACTACCTTAAATGATTGGATTTTCTTAATCAAATCTTAATCTTTTCTCCATATATAGTGTTTGACAACCGATAGCAATACTATATATAATCTTGTCGGCAACAGATGCAATGAATAGATTATATAAAGTTAAGTGTCTGGATGTTCTTATATCTATCTTTTTTCTTCATTTCATCTCGTCTATGTTTTGTCTTTCCATGTTTGTTATGCGTTAGGATTGTTAATTATTGGTTAAGAATAGGCAATGTTTTAATTAATTGTAAAATATTGTGTATTTTTTTAAAAAAGTACTTGAATTTTGTTTGAATGATGGTATAATCATTTCATACAGGCATAAAATGCCGCATTATCATCAAGGATGAAATCTCTAAAGGCAGAGTATACATTACTCGATGGGAGATTTAATGGGTGATATGATGTTAACGCCGCAGATGGCGTCGCTTGAAAAAGTCCTTGATGGTACAGTATCGAGAAACCGTGTGGTTGCAGATAATATTGCGAATGTTGAAACTCCCGGATATACCCGAAAGGAAGTATCTTTTGAGGATCAATTAAACAATATTATGAATCAAACAAATGGTATTTCAGACGACATGATTGCTGATATTCGCAATGTCACTCCTTCAGTTAACAACGACGAAAATGCTCCGCGGCGAGAAAATGGCAATAATGTAAATATAGAGCATGAAGTTGTTGAATTGGCGAAAAATTCAATGCAATTCGAAACCGCTGCCCAACTTTTAACCATGGAATTCCGTGGTGTCCGCAGTGCAATTTCTGAAGGCAGAAAGTAGGAGAAAATAAATGAATTCACTTGATATTTCTGCTTCCGGGATGACTGCTCAGCGGGTAAGGTTAGATCTTATTGCGAATAATATCGCGAATGCTGAAACTACTCGTGTAGCAGGTGGAAAACCTGGTGAAGCATACCAGCGCATAGTCGCAGTTTTTCAGGCTAATGAAGACGGTGGTGTAGATGTAAAAGATGTAGTTCAGGATCAGACTCCCGGTAAAATGGTTTATAATCCTGGTCATCCTGACGCATCAAAAGAAGGGTATGTTCAGATGCCAAATGTTAACGCTGTTACCGAAATGGTTGATATGGTGGTAGCATCCCGGGCATACGAAGCAAATGTAACAGCAATCAATGCATCAAAATCAATGACAAGAAAAGCTCTTGATATCGGCAAGGGTTAACAGGGGGTGAACAGTAATGAGAATAGGTAATTTTCCCCTTAATTCGTATTCACCGCAGACAATTAACAAACCTGCGGCAACAGACAATACGCCGACTGCTGTAAATGAACAGCAATCGGCAGGTTTTGGAGATCAGGTTACCCAGGCAATCGACAATGTTGATGCCTTGCAGAAAAACGCGTCTTCAATGGCCACCAAGGTCGCGGCAGGTAATACTGATGATACACATAAAGCAATTATCGCCATGGAACATTCTCTCATGGCTCTCGACTTTACAATTCAGGTACGCAACAAGACGCTTGAAGCGTATCAGGAAATAATGAAAACCCAAATGTAATTTTGCTTAAAATGAAGCACAACAACGCAAAAGCGGTGGTGCTTCAAGGATGAATAATAGCGGTAACCTCCCAATATATTTGCGTCAAAAGGTGATTATTTTATCACAATTGCTTCTTTATACTGGTTTTATACGGGAGTTATCGGATGCCGCAAAAAAATATTTTTTCAAGTTTATTTGAACATTGGGGAGCGTTGTCTTCACAGCAAAAGACAGCTTTTACTTTTTCTATTTTAATTCTCGGTGTTCTTATTGGCATAGTTGTTATGATGGCCAGTACTCCTAAATATTCCCAGGTATTTTCAAATTTATCTCCTGCCGATTCAAATGCAATTGTAACAAAATTAAAAGAAATGAAAGTTAATTACCGCCTGACAAATGGTGGTTCTACTGTTGAAGTTCCCAGCGAATCTGTTGACGAAACAAGAATGGCATTGGCCGGCGAAGGAGCAATGCCGGAAAGCGGAAGTCCGGGATTTGAACTTTTTGATAAACCGCAGGTTGGCCAATCAGAATTCGGTGAGAGATTAAATTATCGCCGGGCATTGCAAGGCGAATTAGCGCGTATAATTGCAAAATTAAAGTCTGTCCGTAGTGCAAATGTAATGCTTGCCATGCCGGAAAAACGCGCACTTGCCAATGATGACCAGCCAACATCAGCATCTATTTTAGTAACACTTCGTGAAAAATCACTCAATACAAATGAAGTGAAAGCTATTGTTAATCTTGTTTCATCTTCAGTTGAAGGTTTAAAACCTGAAAATGTTCGCGTAGTAGACCAATATGGAAATCTGTTAACAGAATTTGCTGATGTTAACGGATCCGGTGGCAGCGGTGATAACCGAATGCGGGTACAAAGATCGATAGAATCGCAAATTGAACAGCGTGTTCAGTCAATGCTTGATCGAGTTCTCGGTCCAAACAAATCAATGGTTCGTGCTTCAGCAAAGATTAACTTCAATCATAAAGTTGTTGAAAACGAAATATTCACTCCAAATCAGAATGCTGCCGGTCAAATTACCGGCGTTTTGGAAAACGAGCGTTCAACAGAAGAAACTTATGGGAATTCAACTGGCGGAATAGGTGGAGTTACCAGTATGCTCGCGCCAGGTGGTTTATTAGGTGGGGGAGGAAATAGTAAATCTGGTGGATATTCCCGCAAGGAAAAGAATGTAAATTACAAGATATCAAAACGGGTAGAAAAAGAAGATATTCCACCCGGACAAATAGATGATGTGACAATATCGCTGATGGTTGATAAAACAGTTACGCAGAAAATTGAAGATTTAAGGGCAAATGTCGCAGCTGTTGTAGGGGTAAATGTAGCCAAAGTTACAGCAACTTCAGTTGAGTTTGACCAGACATTCTCTAAAACGGAAGCAGAAGATGCACAAAAACAAGATCGTATGTCTATGATAATGATGGGTGTAAAATGGGGTGCCGGTATACTTGTGACAGTAATCTTCTTAGTTGTTTTGATGTCAATTTACCGTGCAACTCTCGCACCGGTACAGGGAAAATATTTACCGCCAGCAGAAATCAACTATGCTGAATTAACTAATAATTCCCAAACATATAATCAATTACCAAATTTTGTAACACCGGATGGACAGCCAACTGACGCGATGCAAAATATGTATAGTTCTCTTGGTATTCCGCAAAGCCAGTCTCGATTTTCCGATACTCAATTAGCTGAATTAGACCCTAAAAGGGTAGCGACTGTTATTAAAGGGATGTTATCTGATGAATAACAAGGCAGGGTGATAAATATGAATGATACCAGACCGGTAATGCCATTAACAAAAACACAGAAAATTGCCACTTTATTAGTAGCGTTGGGTGAAGAAAAAGCCGCCGCAGTTTTAGAAATATTATCTGCAGATGAAGTATCGCGTATCACTCATGACTTAATACATATAGATTCTATACCACAACATGCCAGAAGAGCGGTTTTGAGGGAGTTTCAGACTCGGGTAAACGCTGAAGAACGCAGAAATGCCGGCTTCACCTTTGCAAGACAGGTACTGGATAAGGCGTTGGGTGGTGAAAAAGCTGACGAGATAATCGGACAGGTTTCTTCCCGTCCGCATCAGGTTGATTTTATAAATAATCTGACACCGGATATGGCTGTTAAATTGTTGGATGGTGAACCCGCGCATATTGCGGCTATGCTGCTATTGAGTATGTCTGCCGAAAATGCCGCATCAACTTTAGATATGATGCCTGATGACAAGAAAATTGAAATAGCAAAAAAGGTCACTATCTTATCAGCACCTGGCATTGAAGCAATGTCGCAGTTAGACAAAGCATTTAAATCAAAAGCTGATAAAATGCGAAAAGATGGATTTATCAGTATTGAAGTAGAAAAGCCAGTAGTTAAACCTGTTGTAAATGTCGATGTGCCAATGCCGGAAACGCCGGAAACAGAACATCGGGTATCATTCTTTGATTTTATCCGTATCGACATGACTATTTTACGTCCCGCATTAAGCAATGTGAATATTAATGATATTTCAATTGCATTAATTGGGGCTGATGATGAATTAAAACGAAAGATAGTTTCAGCATTGCCGCTGTCTCGCCGTATGTCATTGCAGAGAAAGGCATCTGTTCGGCCATTAAGCGAGATAAACCAGGCACAAGAATCTGTTGCCAGCGCAGTGATGAATTATCTGTCATTCCGAAAAGAAGAAAGTGTGATAGCACGTTATGCAGTCGAAAGTCATTAGAAGTACTGAATATATAGGTGAGTGTTGGCAGCCGGTAAATCTTATATCAGAATCATCATACGATGAAGAGTGTGGAGTTTCTGTTGAGGATAAGGTCGCTGAAATAATTAATGCCGCACAACGGGAAGCTGATGCTATACGGGCATTGGCTGATTCTGATGGAGTAGAAATTCGCGAAAGAGCCAGAAAAGATGGATATGAAACTGGCATAAAACAAGCCGAAGATGAATATCGCGATATTGTAAGGAATATAGAGAATCTGGTCGTTGAAGTGAATAATGACCGTGATGCGTTTTATGAAAGTTCTGAACAAGAATTGCTAAATTTAGCGATTGCGATATCAGAGAAGATATTAACCCAGCAATTAAAAATGAATCCGGAAATGTTGCTGGATTTAACCCGCAATTGTTTGAAAAGATTACGGGAGAGAGACCAGGTAACAGTAGTTGTAAATCCACATGATATGCATATCTTTTTGAATAAAAAGAATGACTTGATATTAGAAGTTGATGGAGTTAAGGATTTACAGATACATGATGATAGAAGAATAGAGCGGGGTGGAGTTCAGATAGAAACCGTCAGTGGTACCTTAGATGCCAGACCGTCATCGCAATTGAATGTGGTTAAAAAGGCATTGCTTGATGCTGCGGAGGCGGAATACGATGGAAATGAAAACTCCTGATCTCTCAAAATTTATTGGAATAGTGCGCCGCCTGAATACAATTCAAATGAATGGCAAAGTTGTTCAAGTTGTTGGAATAGTTGTTGAATCAATGGGTCCGCAGGTAAGTATTGGTGAAATTTGTCATATTATTACCGGCAGAAATCGTCGTCCGGTACCTTCGCAGGTAGTTGGATTTCGTGAAAATCGCGTATTGTTAATGCCGCTTGCAGACGTCGAACAGATAGCTAATGGCAACGAAGTCGTCGGCACCGGTGCTTCAAGAACAGTAAAGGTTGGCATGGAATTGCTTGGACGTGTGCTGGACGGCTTGGGCAATCCGATTGATGGCAAGGGACCAATTTTTCCCGAGGCAGAATATCCTGTCTTTCAAACACCACCGCATCCACTGCAACGAAAATCTATTGAAACGCCATTGCGCTTTGGTGTGCGTGCAATTGATGGTATTTTAACCTGCGGCAAGGGACAGCGGGTGGGAATTTTTGCCGGTTCCGGTGTCGGAAAATCAACATTGTTAGGCATGATTGCCAGAACTTCCAGTGCAGATGTAAATGTCATTGGATTAATTGGCGAACGCGGACGGGAAGTACGGGAATTTATTGAAAAAAGACTTGGCGAGGAAGGAATGAAACGTTCAGTTGTTGTAGTTGCTACTTCAGACCAGCCGTCAATTCAACGTTTGCAAGGTGCAATGGTAGCCACTACTATTGCCGAGTTTTTTCGCGATCAGGGAATGGATGTAATGTTGACTATGGATTCGATAACACGTTTTGCCTGGGCACAGCGAGAGGTAGGCCTTGCTGTCGGTGAACCACCCACAACCCGCGGATATACCCCTTCTGTTTTTGCTGTACTGCCAAAACTGCTTGAACGTGCTGGCGCAGGGGATAGAGGAACGATTACAGGATTATATACTGTTTTGGTTGAAGGCGATGATATGAATGAACCGGTTGCAGATACAGTGCGCGGTATTCTGGATGGACATATTGTATTGTCACGCGCATTAGCGGCAAAAGGGCATTATCCAGCTATTGATATATTGCCTTCTGTCAGCAGATTGATGCCGGATCTGGTATCACAGGAACACATGAAGTCAGCGACATGGATGCGTGAAATATTGGCTACTTACCGACAATCAGAAGATTTAATATCCATTGGAGCTTATGCCCATGGCAGCAACCCGCGCATTGATGCTGCAATATTGAATATTGATAGAGTGAATGACTTTCTTGTTCAACCACCGCATGAAAGATCTGATTGGGAAGAAACGGAATCATACCTGTTAAATATGGCAAATGTGAATGAACGGCAGGTTAGCCAGTTATGAGAAAATTCGCATTTAGATTACAGGTAGTATTAGACCATCGTCGCGAGGAAGAAGAAAAGCAATTGCGAATATTAGCTGCGGTTCAAAATGAAAAGTGGCGTAAAGAACAAGAAATATCGCAACAGGATGAGATACGCCTTCTGCATTTGCAAATTATGTCAGATTTTCAAAAAGATCCATTTGACCCTCGTGAAATGGTAGACATGCATAATAGACTGGATGCTATAAACGATGATTTTTTCGGGTTGCAATGTGAATTGACGGAAATTGAAAATAAACTGCAAAAGCAGCAGCAAAAAGTATTGGAATCAATGCGGGCGCGGAAGGTGTTGGATCAACTGCGCGATAAACAGATGACATTGTATCAGCATGAAGTGGCGCGTGAGGAATTGCAGATTATGGAAGAGGCTGTAAATCCGCGAATATCGCGCGAGGCTATGGAACGGGCAAGAAATCAGACGGAGATATAAAATATGGATTCACCAGTACCAGCGAATTTGAATAGCGTATTACAACGCATTTCTGAAATAGAAGCTAAAATAAAGTCGGTTGATTCTACCGGTCAAAACGAAGGGTTGAATTTGACTGAGTTTGCCCAAGTTATGCAACAGAATATTACTTCAGCACCACCATCACATCAGGTGCGTAATATGCGAAATATACCGGTGGCAAATATACGCGATATGATTAAGAAAGCTGCCAAAGAAAATAATTTGCGTCCTGAATTGCTGGAAGCTGTCGTTCAAGTTGAATCAGGATATAATCCTGATGCAGTCAGCAGTAAAGGTGCAGAAGGATTGATGCAGTTAATGCCTAATACGGCAAATGCTTTGGGGGTATCAGACCCGTTTGACCCCGAACAGAATTTGATGGGTGGAGCAAAATACCTTCGCCAGCAATTAGATAGATTCAACGGTGACGAGAAAAAGGCATTGGCAGCATATAACGCAGGTCCGGGTGCGGTTTTGCGCTTTAATGGTGTCCCACCGTATCCAGAAACACAGAATTATGTGAATAAGATAATGTCATTTGCGGGACCAGAAGTTGAATAGCTGTTTTAATTGCTTGCATAAAGTTGTTTTATGTTGTTTTTCTTGATGAATATTTAATCTATTTAGCCGTTTTTTAGCTATTATTTTCACCTTCTATTTGATAAAATATGCAGAATGTAGTCAGGTAGGAGGTTGCGATGTCTTCGATGAATGACAATAATAAGTGTAATTTAACTGATTCAGATTCGAGCAATATCGACAATAAGTTTAGTGCATTATTTGAGTCAATGGCTGAGGGTGTGGCAATACACGAACTAATTAATGATGAAAACGGAAATGCTGTAGAATATAGAATAATTGATATTAATCCTGCCTATGAATTGCATACTGGTGTCAAAAGAAACGAAGCAATAGGCAAACTAAGCTGTGACGCGTATAAAACTGATCAACCCCCATACTTTGATTTATTTGCTGGTGTTGCAAAAAATGGAAAAGCAGTCTCCTTTGAAACTTACTTTCCGCCCATGGATAAATTTTTCCGCATTACGGTTGTAAAACCCTCTGATAATCAGTTTGCCACAATTTTTCATGACATTTCTGAATTAATTAAGCGGGAACGGGAATTGAAGGATAAAAAAGATGAACTTGAAAATTTCTTTAATATCTCTATAAATATGCTGTGTATCGCTAATTACAAAGGTTATTACACCAAGATTAACAGAAAGTGGCAAGAAGTTACCGGTTACAGCATAGAAGAGCTATTAGCAGCTCCTTTTACAGATTTCCTATATCCAGATGATATAGCAGGTGCGCAATGTGCCATGGATGAATTATCTGCCGGTCGTCCTCTGGTTAATTTTAAAAATAGATTTCGCTGCAAGGATGGACATTATATCTGGCTTGAATGGAACGCAAACTCGACTGAAGATAAGAAAATATTTGCTGCCGCTCAGGATATTACAGAAAAAATTAAACATGAAGAAGAACAGAAATTAAACGAAGAACGATTGGCAGCATTATTGAAATTAAATCAACAAATTGATATGCAGGTTTTTGATATTGCGAAATATGCTTTGGAAGAAGTTGTTAAATTATCACGCAGCCAAATCGGTTATATTGCAATGGTAAATGAAGAAGAAAACACCTTGAATATGCTTAGCTGGTCGCATCAGGCAATGGCTGAATGCAGAGTATCAAATAAGCCTATATTATATAAAATCACAGAAGCTGGATTATGGGGAGAGTCTGTTCGTCAAAAAAGGCCAATTATTACAAATGATTATGAATCTCAAAACGAATATAAACGCGGTCTGCCGGTAGGACATGTTAAATTAACACGACATTTAAGCGTACCTATATTTGATGAAGAAAAAATTGTAATGTTAGTCGGTGTCGGTAATAAAAAAGATGAATATACCGAGAATGACATTTTGATATTATCTGTATTAATACAGGAAATGTGGAAAATTGTCCGCAAGAAACAGATTGAAGAAGCATTAGATAATGAACGTGAAAGATTAGCAGTAACACTGCGCAGCATTGGTGATGGGGTAATAGCGACAGATACAAATGGCGCAGTAGTATTAATGAATCGAGTATCTGAAGACTTAACCGGATGGAAACAGGCGGATGCAATTGGCAAACCTTTGCATGAAATATTTAATATTGTAAATGAAATCACCCGTGAACTTTGTGAAAACCCGGTAGAAAAGGTTTTACGGATTGGCGGTGCTATTGAATTGCCGGCACGTACAGTAATGATAGCAAAAGATGGCACTGAAAGAATGGTTGCGGATAGTGGTGCACCTATACGTGATAGAAGAAGCCGGATTATTGGTGTAGTGCTGGTATTTCGTGATGTTACAGAAGAAAATCGGCTTCATGCGGAAATGCAGAAGATTACGAAGTTAGAGTCACTGGGTGTTTTAGCCGGCGGTTTGGCACATGACTTTAATAATATGCTGACAGCTATTACCGGCAACACTGGATTGGCGGCGATTAATTTAGAATTGAATAAAATTGAAAAAGCGGCGGAAAATATCGCAGATGCTGAAACTGCGGCAATCAGAGCTAAAGATTTAACACAGCAATTGTTGACATTTGCCCGTGGCGGCACTCCACTTCGCGAATTGATGTGTTTAAATGACATAATACCTGAGACAGTAACATTTGCATTATCTGGCTCGCGGACACGATGCAATATCGATATGTCACAAGATATCTGGATGGTTATGGCAGACGCCGGGCAAATATCGCAAGTTTTGCATAATTTATTGTTAAATGCAGACCAGGCAATGCCGCAAGGCGGAATAGTAAATCTTTCGTGCAGCAATATTACCTTGAATGATAATAATGGAATGTTGTTGGCAGCGGGGCATTATGTTAAGATAGATGTGGCAGACGAAGGCGTTGGTATACCAATTGAGATGCAGGATAAAATATTTGACCCGTTTTTCACTACCAAGCAGCGTGGTTCTGGTTTAGGATTGGCGTCAGTATTTTCCATTATTCGCGGTCATGAAGGCCATGTTGCTGTATCTTCAAAAGTTGGAATTGGTTCAATATTTTCTGTGTATTTGCCGGCGGTTTTAAATGCCCACCCTGTTAAGGAAAATCATGTTGATAAGCAGCATAATTTATCACAGATGAAGATTTTAGTAATGGATGATGAACGCATTATCGCAAAGGTACTTACAGAATTGCTTGAGGGTTTGGGACATCAAGTTGGTGCATTTGGTGATGGAAAGTCGGCATTTAATGCCTGGAAATATGCGCAGGAAATAAATGAACCTTATGAAATGGGTATTTTTGACCTTACTGTTCCAGGTGGTATGGGTGGCGATGAAACTTTGAAGAAAATACACAAATTAGACCCGGAATTTATGGCAGTGGCTACAAGCGGCTACGCGACAGACCCTATAATGACTAATTATATAAATCATGGCTTTGTTGGCAGATTAGCCAAACCATACCGTTTAAATGAAATGGTTGAAACAATAAACGATATTGTAAAAAGGAAAATGAAAAAATGAAAAAAATACCAATTATTTTAGACACTGATATCGGTACTGATATCGATGACAGTTGGGCATTGGCGATGTTGTTAAAATCGCCGGAGTTTGATGTTAAATTGGTTGTTTCTGATACCCACAATACCGAATATCGCGCGAAATTGATAGCGAAATTTTTGGAAGTCGCTGACAGAACAGATATCCCGGTTGGTGTGGGCATAAAACTTGATGATGTTTATGAAAGTTGTTCCCGATATGCGCAATATGATTGGGTAAAAGATTATTCATTGAAAGATTATCCCGGCATTGTATATGAAGATGGCGTACAGGCGATTATTAATACAATTATGCAGTCAGACGATATTATAACACTGGTTTGTATCGGACCGATGCCAAATATCGCTGAAGCACTTCGCCGGGAGCCGAAAATAGCCGCTAAAACGCGTTTTGTCGGTATGCATGGCGCGTTTAACTGGCGTTGGAATGGTGTACCGGAACCGGGTGAGACTGTCCCTGAGTATAATGTGGAAGTTGATATTCATGGAGCTCAAACGGTATTTTCCGCAAATTGGGTGAAACCGGTAATTACTCCATTAGATACCTGCGGAAGAGTTGTTTTGGATGGTGAGTTATACCAGAAAATATTAAAATCAGATGATAAATTAATGCAGGCGGTAATAGAAAACTATATCATCTGGTCAAAACATAATTCAGGATATAACACTCCGGAACGTTCATCAATTCTATTTGATACTGTAGCAGTTCATCTTGCATATTCAAATGAATACCTGCAAATTGATAGAATTAACATGAAAGTTGATGATAAAGGTTATACTCGTATAGACGACTCAGGCTTGCCGATTGATGTTGCCATAAAATGGAAAGATTTACCGGCATATAACGAATATTTAGTGGATCGTTTGTTATCACCAGTTGTCGGAAAATCTTAATGGCAGAAGCCGCGTTTCATATAACTGTAAAACCGAAAGCAAAAAAAAATGAAGCAATAAAGAAGGATGGATTAATTGTTGTTTCTGTCTCATCACCACCTGTTGAAGGCGCGGCAAATGAAGCGGTAATAAAGGTTATCGCTGACGCATTGCATTTGCCAAAGTCACGATTATCCATCGCTGGCGGGGCAACCGGGAAACTTAAGAAAATTGCGGTGTCAAATATAACAACAGAAGAATTAAGCAGTTTATTAGAAAAAATTAATGAAGCAAAATAAAACCAGTCAAATAGCATCAACTATTTCCTGGGTTGTTGGGGTGGTATTATTTTTTATTATAGTAATACAGACAACAGCCTGGGTATCTTTTTATCTGTCCGGGATACGAAAAGAAAATGTGACTGATCAGGTATATCATGATGCAACAACTTTTCATAAGGTTGCTGAATTATCCGGTAAACAGGATTATCACCAGGCTCCTATGCTGGATGAATTAACGAAGTCAGGGAAGCTGCCGCCGGTTGCCAATAGATTACCGGAGAATCCGCAAGTCATAATTCCACCATCCCAGCATGGTCCGTATGGCGGTACCTGGCGTCGGTTTGGCACTGAACTTGCTGATATTCAGCCATATATAGCTCATCGCATACCGTATGGCAATATTTTGCGCTGGAGTCCGCAGGCAGATAAATTGCTGCCGAATCTCGCCAGCAAATGGGAAGTCAGCACTGATAACAAAACAGTTACGGTATATTTGCGGCGCGGGGTTAAATGGTCGGACGGCGAACCTTTCACCACTGATGATATATTATTCTGGTATAACGATGTATTGCAAAATAAAGATTTAACCCCGGCTATTCCGCGGGAATACAAGCGCGGTGGTAAATTGATGCAGTTGCAGGTTATTGATAAATATACCATCAAGTTTATATTCGCAGTTCCATTTGGCAGGTTTGAACAGTTATTGGCGGGTATGCCCGGCACCGATATGATTGATTGTCCGGCACATTATCTGCGCAAGTTTCATCCCAGTTATACCCTGGCAAAAGAGTTGGATAAAATGGCGCGGGAAAAAGGTTTTGATTTCTGGTACCAGCTTTTTGCCGACGCGCGCGATTGGACAAATCCAGATCATCCGCGCTTATGGCCCTGGGTAGTGGTACAACCACCACCGGCACGCCCGATAATTCTGCAACGCAATCCTTACTATTGGAAAATCGATGATAAAGGGAATCAATTGCCATATATTGATAAAATAACCTTTGAAATATTTGACGCGGAAACCATAAATCTTAAGGCGATTAATGGTGAGATAGGGTTGCAGGACCGCCATATCAAGTTTGAAAATCATCCTTTGTTGAAAGAACATGCCCAGAAAGGCGGGTATCATCTGTTATATTGGTATGATTCCAATGGCGGAGTGAATGTAATTGCGTTAAACTTAAACAGCAAAGACCCGGAAAAAAATGTCGTATTTAATAACCGCATATTTCGCATAGCGATGAGCCATGCAATCGACCGCGACGCGATAAATAAAGTCTGTTATTTTGGTCAGGCTACCCCGCGTCAGGTTTCTCCGCCGAAAAGTTCGCCATATTACGACGCGGAATATGAAAAGATTTATACAGAGTTTTTGCCGGATAAAGCCAATAAAATGCTGGATGAAATGGGATTAAGCAAAAAAGACAGCAGTGGTTTCCGGCTGCTGCCCAGCGGAAAGCCATTGTCTATTACTATTGAGGCAAACGGGATGGCTTGCAACCCAACCGCGCTTCAGATGGTGGCTGACAATTGGAACGCGGTAGGGGTGAAAACCGATATAAAATTGGAAGCAAGGCAACTGTTTTATCAGCGCAAAGACGCGATGCTTCACGACGCGGCAGTATGGTATGGTGCCGATGAACAGATGCCGGTACTGGATCCGCGCTGGTTTTTCCCCTACAGTAAAGAGTCCAACCAGGCGCCGGGGTATGCTACCTGGTTCCGGTCTGGTGGCAAGAAAGGGATAAAGCCGCCGGCAGACATTCAGAAATGTATGGATTTATATACCCAGATAGATACTACTTCTGACGAAAAAGAACAGAAAAAATTATTTCAGCAGATAATAGATTTGAATAAAAAAAATCTCTGGGTAATCGGAACGGTGGGGGAAGTGCCGTCGTTATTCGTAATTAATAATAATTTCCGCAATGTGCCAGCAGTGGCAATAAATGGCTGGCAGTTTCGTGGCGGCGGCAACACCGCGCCGGAATGTTATGCCATAGATGGGGGCAGCGGCAAATGATATTAATGATTTTAAAAAGATTGCTGTGGATGGTTCCTACCTTATTTCTCGTATCCATTTTAACATTCATTATCATCCAGGCACCGCCGGGTGATTATTTAACGTCATATATCTCCGCGTTGCAGGAAACTGGCGATACCGTATCGTCTGAACAGGCAGAGGCACTGCGGGCAAAGTATGACCTGGATCAACCCGGGTACAAGCAATATATCTACTGGATGTTTGGCAGGAAAGACGCGCATGAAAAGTGGGTAAAAAAAGGTGTCATTCGCGGCGATTACGGTATGTCGTTTGAGTGGAATAAACCGGTGAAGAAACTGATTGGCGAAAGAATAATTCTCACCGTTACTTTATCAGTTTTAACCTTGCTGCTGACATGGGCGATTGCTATTCCGGTTGGGATATATTCCGCTATGCGGCAATATTCCGTCGGCGATTACATATTCACCACTATCACATTTTTAGGCGTTGCCACGCCAAATTTCCTGCTGGCGTTAATCTTGTTGTATATATCTTATACATTTTTCGGCATCAGTCCCGGTGGTTTATTCTCGGCAAAATATTTGTCTGCTCCGTGGTCTATCGGCAGGTTTTTTGATTTAGTAAGCCATTTATGGGCACCTATACTAATAGTAGGATTGGCGAATGCCGCGTCAACGATTCGGGTAATGCGTGGCAATCTGCTGGATGAACTGCAGAAACCTTATGTCAAAGCTGCCGTTGCTCGCGGGCTTCCTTTCTGGCGGGTGGTGTGGAAATATCCAGTTCGCATGGCGATTAATCCCATTATCAGCACCGTTGGGTGGGTGTTGCCGGGTATCATTTCCGGTGCCGCCGTTACCGAGATGGTTTTGGGCCTGCCCAGCACCGGCCCGCTGCTTTTGCAATCACTAATGAATCAGGATATGTATCTTGCCGGCACCTTGATTATGATGATGTCGGTTTTAACGGTTATCGGCACCTTGATTTCGGATATATTGCTATATGTCCTTGATCCGCGTATACGCACCGGTAATGCCCAATGACAAACATTGAAGTAAAAACCGCATATATGGCGCAATGGAAACTGATGATGATACGATTTCGTCAGCATAAACTGGCTTTCTTTGCCTTTTGGGTACTGGTGGTTATTTATACCACTGCCATGTTCTGTGAGTTTTTTGCGCCGTATACTCTTAATCATCGCGACTTTAATAATATTTATTCTCCGCCGCAGCGAGTCGGGTGGTTAATGAATGTCGAACAATTTACCGGCAAACAGGACAAAGTAACCTGGCGTGCCGAATATGAACCGAAAGAAATCCCGGGTAAATTGGAATGGTTTGTACGTGGCGAAGATTACAAATTGATTGGTTTTATACCCGGCAATATTCATTTATTCGGTACCAAATACGGCACCGTTTATCTATTTGGCACAGACGCGCTTGGTCGCGATATCTTCAGCAGAATTCTGTATGGCGCGCGAATATCATTAACTATCGGTTTGCTTGGCGTATTCATATCGTTCCTGTTGGGATTAACTATCGGCGCCTTGTCCGGTTATATTGGCGGTTGGGTTGATAATCTCATTCAGCGATTAATCGAGTTGCTGCGTTCATTTCCGGCAATTCCGTTATGGCTGGCGCTTTCAGCGGCATTGCCGTCGTCATGGTCGCCGATACAGGTATATTTGGGAATAACAGCGGTACTGTCATTCATCGGGTGGACCGCCCTCGCGCGCCAGGTGCGCGGAAAAATAATGTCACTGAAAAATGAGGATTACGTAGTCGCCGCCATAATCGCCGGGTCGGGGAGGGGACGTATTTTAATCAAGCACTTGCTGCCCGCCTGTATGAGCCACATCATCGTCAGCCTTACCCTGGCGGTGCCGGCAATGATTCTCGGCGAAACAGCATTGAGCTTTTTAGGGTTGGGCCTGCGTCCACCGGTGACCAGTTGGGGTGTATTGTTGCGGGATGCCCAGAATGTCCAGGCGATAGCGGTGTATCCATGGCTATTAACCCCGGCAATCTTCATAATAATAACCGTCCTATTCCTGAACTTCCTCGGCGACGGTCTGCGCGACGCCGCAGACCCGTATTCGAAAAGGTAATGGCGAATGGCGCAGGTAATTATTTTTTCGACCAGCCACAGAGTGGCGGCATGTTAATAGATTGAAAAAGTAAAAAAAGATATAAAGTTGCAAAGCAGCGACACATCAAGTTTATCAATGAATTACCCTTAACATATTTTTCTACTTGTGATATTGCCTGTTTAATGAATTTTATGTATCATTTTTTTATTATTAAGGATAGAAGTGACACTAATATTTTCGTCTGTTTGAGAGTAAAATATTATTTGAGTCTGTACCCGAATAATTCCGAATAATTCCCCGAATAATTCATTACGAATAATCTTCATAACTGAAAACTGAACACTGAAAACTAAATATTCACTTTCGGTGATACACATTCATTGCTGCCATCCAGTAATCTTTCCACTGTTGTCTGAATTGCGGTGGGTTCACCCAGAAGGATGAAGGTGTCGCCGGCTTTTGCGTGGTATGACCGCAGGTCGCGCATTAAAACTTTGCCTTCTTTGGTGATAATTCCCAGCAGGTGAACGCCTAATTCTTCGACATCAGTGCTGGCGTCGTAGGTTGATGAGCAGATAGCGGCGCCTTCGCTGACAGTGATTTCTTCCAGTATTAATTCTACTTCCTCACCATGTACCACCGCGTCAAGAAAATCTACTACTGATGGCTGCATGATGGATTGCGCCATTCTGCGTCCGCCTACAACGTAGGGAGAAAACACTCTGTTTGCACCCGCGCGAATCAGTTTTGGCTCCGCGTCTGCACTTGATGAACGGGTGACAATATATAAGTTGGGATTTAATACTCGCGCCGACAGTGTAATGTATACATTTTCCTCGTCTGTTTGCGCTACTGAAATTAAACCTTTTGCGAATTGAATTCCTGCTTTAATTAGTTGTTCGTCTTCGCGCGCGTCGCCTTTTATATACATCACGCCGGTTTCTTCCATATTTGCATACTGGGCAGGGTTATGTTCTACTATTACAAATGGTGTGTTAGTGCGGTCTAATTGCCGGGCAATTTCCTGTCCCATACGGCCAAAACCGCAGATTACATAATGATTGCGCAATTTACTGATATCTGCATACATCTTTCGTGTCCCCCAGTAAAAGACCATTTCACCACTTACCATCGCTTCGATAAGCAATGTAACCCCCCACAATACGACAAGTAATATTGATGAATTGTAGAAGATGCTGAACCATTGTGTCACAGGCTGATTGCTATCGCGAACAAAACCGCCCAAAGTACATACGGTAAGAACTATTTGAAGAAATGCTTCGCGAATATCCCAATGAAGCCAGGCGCGATAATAGGTTACTCCAACAGCTACCAGGATGATAAAGAGTAATATTACTATCTTAAACTGGAAAATAGGCGACTTCCAAACGTTGTGCATTTTGCGCAACATCTTATCGCGTTCATTATTTTTTTGTGTTTTTGTCTTTTCCGCCATACTATTTCGCTTTTATTCTACCATTTATGGTAAAAACTGCATATATTTTTAATATTTGCCAATTGCCACTTAACGGCTAATAGTTGCGTATGCTATAATAATGAGGGTTACAAATATCATAAACTGAACTTTTTAACTATTGGTATATATACCCAAATTCAAAAACCCTCAAAAGCTGGTATATTGGTAAAATTACCTGTCGCAGGAGTTATAATATGCGGTTGTCATTAATATGCATTTTTCTGTTGATATGTTGTACGAATATAATTAATTCCCAAGGTTCTATAAATAGTTTATTCGGCATATCATCGAAAAGTGATCCGATAGGGAAATTAGCGCCAACGATTCCCGGTGTGGAAAATGGTTTGGCGGGGATTGACCTGGGTGTGTCATATACTAAAGTATTGGAATTATATGGTTTGCCGGATTGGATTAGTACAACCCGACCGAATGAAGGACCTGGTGATGTTTTACAGATTTTAGAACCGGGAGTAGGTCCCAAATTAGCATTAACAGAACCAACTGTACCGCAGATGAGTTATTCGTCATACGTAGAAACTTATAAAGAAATTTTGCAATTATTAGGTCAGAGAATACCGCCAAAACCGCTGGTTCCACTGCCTTCAACCGGCACAAATGCTGATGGTTCAGCAGCCGATATTCAATATGACCCGGATCCAATGGTAACAATTGAATGGAAAAAGACAACATTGCCTTTGCCGGTATATTCCAAGAAATTATCGGATTTTTATATCAGTCAATATAACGGCGGTGTCGGTATGCCGGATATTGTCATAGTACCATCTACTGACCCTAATAATCCAACTGCTCCTCAAACCGGAACTGCCAGGCCGCCTGCGGCTGCTCCGCCTGTTGCAACTCCTGTTGCGGCTGCCGGTGGTTCTACAGAAGGATCACCTACCGCACCGGGATTTACCAAGCCTGCCGGTGTTGCTAACTTCAAATGGGTATTTGAAGGAAATAATAAAGCACACCCGGATACAGGTTCTTCAGAATGGCTGACATTTATTGAGGCTATGGTGCAGGATGACGCTGATGGAAATATAATATTGAAACCCGCACGCATTGATGCCGGTTCGCAAAATGTTTATTCATTTTTACGTGTGCCCAATATTATGATGTGGCAATATGACAGTCCCGGGTATAAAACTTATGTTAATTTCAGTAAAGTTAGCGGCACAGTAATTGGCGTTACAGTCGTTGCCATTGACCCTGAAGTTGTTCCCACCTACAAGGCACTTGATGGCTCAATACAGAGAACTCAATTAACCAGCGGGGTTTCTTTCGGGTCATTAATATCCAGCGTTGTAGACCATTTCCGTTATGGTTGGCCGAGTGGCGGGTTGATGTGGCACGGCAGTTTCCTGGTGCTGCATTATCCGCAAAAAAATCTGACGATGACGTTTGGCACTCAAACAGGTTCCCGTTTGCGTAGAATTACTTCTATTACTGTAGGCCGTGCATACCATTTAACTCAATATCCGTCAGACGAAGTTAAAGTTAAGCCAAAACCTGTTGTAAAAGATCAAGGGACAATGGATAATGGCGGAAATCCTCTGAGTCCTGAAGGACCTACAGCACCAGGTGGTGGTCCAGCTGCTCCTCCATCAACAATGCAGCCGCCACCGGGTAATGGTGGGTTGCAGCCATTGCCAGTAAGAAAAAATTAGGAGATATAATGAGTCCGAAATATCTATTAATATTCATGTTGTTGATAATCGGTTTATTCGCGATGGCGGATGATGACCAGCCGGAATCTCAATTAGCAAATATAAAAGTCGGTTTAAAAAGAGATAAATTAGTCGGTATACTCGGTCCGCCGTCAGGATTTTACATGGCGCAGCCTACTATTAATTTCGGCTTGCCTAACGAAACTAACCCTGATTCCAAAAAAACTCCATATAACTCTGTCATATTTGTTATGAATGCTGATGGTTCATTTTTTAAAAATGTAGAAAAAGTTTTTAGTCCTTCCGGCGACCCGGAGACTGATAATGCCCGGTCATACTGGTGGAACGAAGTGGTGCGGCCATCAAGATTAACACTTGATCAGAGGATTCTGGTTTATTGGATAAATGATACTTATGTTATGGCGTTTACCTTTAAAGGCGATGGCCCGGACGCACCTTTGTCTGACATTACAGCTTGTTCTTTTGAACCGTTTTTAACACCAATTGGACCAGGTGCAGAGAACTATCGAAGAAAAGCACTAAATTTCATGTACCGTTATAAGACAATTTCCAAAGATATGAAACCTACCACATATAAAGGTATTTCAATTGGCGATAAAATGGATGCGGTATTGATAAAATATGGCTGGCCTGAATATTATTATCCGTTCATACCAGAGCAATTACCGCCAATACGCATTAAAAACGGCAAGTATGAGATTGATGATATGCAGGCTGTAATCAACGCCGCTATTAATACCGGACAGCAACCTAATGAGATGCCAGGTGGACCTACAGGAGGAGGAAATGCGCCTGCACCTGCGCCTACAGCACCAGGACTAAATAATAATGGTGGTGGTGCAACTACAGGTGGCGGCGCAGCGTCTGATACTGAAAAATATAAACCGCCACAGGCAATATTTGCATGGATGCTGCCTTTTGATTATCCTGAAACATTTACCAAGTCATGTTTTATGATTTATCCTAAACAACGCATTGCATTTACCATAGTAAATATGACAGTAACAAGAATTCAAATGGGGTTGGGAGTTGTGGCACCACCGACACCAGATATTCCGCGGCTTTACTGGCCGTTTATGTCCGGCGCGGCATCTGCTGGTGGTGGTGCCACGACAGCAACTCCACCGCCGGTAGCTCCAAATCCTGGACCTGCTCCTAATATTCCAAGGTTTGGCGGCCCGGCTCCAGATTAATTTAAATAAAGATGGGTGATTATGAAAAAGTTCGATTACAAGAGTGTTAACTACATTTTGTTATTGGTGTGTATGTTCCTGGTGGGATATTTCTCGCAAAGAAGCATGGATAAGCCAGTATTCGCATTATCATTTAATTCCACTGAAGGTTTATCAGTAATTGATAAGTCAGTATCATTGGTTTCTATACAGGTAATTCAGGATGCCATGCGCCAGGTTACCCGGCAATATGTAGAACCGATATCTGAAGAGAAGTCGCGGGCGATGGCTTATTCGGCAATTAAAGGCATGCTGCTGCCGTTAAATGATCCTTATACCAGATTTATGGATCCTACCGAATTGAAAGAGTTCCGTGAAGAAACCGACGGACATTTTGCCGGAATTGGGGCAACTTTATCGATGGAAGAAGTACCCGCTCTTAAAGACGAAGGACATGGCACCAGAGCACCGATTTTATGTCCGGTATGCGGAAGTATTATCTCTGATGTTAAAACTTATCGCGTTATAATAGTAGAGCCATTGCCAAATACTCCGGCGAAAAAAGCTGGACTTATGCCTGGTGATGTAATTCTCAAAGTAAACGATAAACCAACTGACGGTTTAATGGTTGACGAAGTAACTGACATGATTCGCGGTAAAGAAGGTGAAAAAGTTACTCTGCTATTAGCAAGAAAAGGCGAAGGAAAGACAATATCTGTAACCATTACACGCGCTGTTATTGAAGTGCCAGCGGTTGAGTATAGAATGATTGAAGGCAATATCGGGTATTTGCGGTTGATTCAATTTAATCAAAAAACTGGGGATGAAACAGAAGCTGCTTTAGTTGATTTGAAGAGCAAAGGCGCAAAAGGTATACTGCTTGATTTGCGTAATAATCCCGGCGGTTTGCTTGATGTATGTATAAGAATTTCTACAATGTTCCTGCCGCAGGACAACAAGTTGATAGTATCAACCAAGAGTCGCGGCGGATATAAAGATGAATACAACCGATTGGATGAATCTCAAATTTGCGCATTGCCAATGACTGTTCTGGTGAATAAAGGCAGCGCAAGCGCATCAGAGATTTTATCCGGCGCATTGAAAGATTATAAGCGGGCAAAACTGGTGGGTGAAGCTACATTTGGGAAAGCTTTAGTACAAACTGTAATTCCATTGGGAACTCCAGAATATCCATGCGCAATGCCGGTTACTACTGCACATTATTATACCCCCAGCGGTTATGACCTTGCGAAAAAAGGTATCAGTCCTGATATTGCAGTTGCTTTAGATAAAGATACCAAACACATGGATGAAAAAGATAATCAAGCCCAGGTTGCATTGAAAGACTTGAAAGAAAAAATGAAATAAGTGAAATAAGTGAATATAAACCGATGATGAAACGTATTGAATTGTGGAATGTATATGTAATGAGAAAAATTTTACTATTTTTTATCATCGGTTTATTTGTCGCGTCCAACGCTGATATGGTTAAAATAAAAATGACTATAGACAACGTTGAACGTTATGCCTTGGTTTATCCTGGTGAAAAAGCTGCTACTGAAGCAACTCCGGTAGTGTTAGCTTTTCATGGATATGGCACCAACGCGATTCAGATGTCTTACTATGATATTCACCTTGAATGGCCGGAAGCAACCGTAGTATATCCCCAGGGATATAAATGCGGCAATAGAATGAAAGATGGCTGGCAGCACGCATTAGGAGAAAATGGCGACCGTGATGTGAAGTTTGTCGGTGAATTGCTGAAAGAAATCAAGAAAAGATATAAAGTAGATTCGACACGAATCTATGCTACCGGCATGTCAAACGGCGCCTTATTCTGTTACGTATTAATGGCTGAAATGCCGGATACCTTTGCCGCTTATGCTCCCGTATGCGGAGCGTCACAATTAATGGAAAAGATTGATACTCCAAGGCCGATGATGTTCATATTTGGAGCAAAAGACACTAATATGCCAATAAGCTGGGGGTTGTGGGTATTGCAATACGCCAAGAAATTAAATAGCTGCAACGACAACAGAACTGAATGGCTGCCCGGATATTTCTTGTATTCTCCAATAAATAAAACCGGATGCAAACTAATATGGCGTGTGCATCCGGATGGACATATTTGGCCTAATGACGCTACCGAAAACATCGTTCGATTTTTCAAAGGTGAAAAACTTGCAGACGATCAGGTTGATGATTAACTTTTAATAATTTCTGCCATTTGCTCACTTGAAATAGATGGCGAAATACATTCTCCCTGTAATATATCATAATTTCTGTCTATAAAGAATTTCTTTTGTGCTTCATTTTCTATTCCGCTTGCAACAATTATCTTGTCTGACTGGTGAGAAATATCTACAGCCACCTGTGCTAATAAACTGTGATAATAATCATTATTAACATTTCTGGTTATAGATTTGTCAAGACGATATTTATTAACTGCTAATGTTTTTAATTGTGCAAATGCAGATACACCTAAACCGAAGTTATCAATTGAAGATTTAAAACCGGATTTCCGTAATAAATCAAAAGCAAGTTGGCTGCGATGGGGGTGACGAGAGATAATATTTTCATCAACTTGAATTTCTAATTCACCAGAACTGATTCCATATTTAGCAGCAATCTCTGATAAATTTTCAACAGCATTGTCACTAAAGAACATTTCGGCAGATATTTTAAATCCTACTGTATTTGGAGCATATCCGGCGACTTTCCATTTTAAGTATTCACGACAGACTGCGCCAGTTACCGCTAAATCAAAATCAATATCAAATGATGCGTCGACAGCTTTTTGCATGAGAGTTTGTGTATCAACGAGAGTGCCATCTTTTTGTTGCCATACAGGCAATGCTGTAACATTGTCCGTATTTCCTGAAATTACATTCATTTCAGGTGAAAATAATAAATTTATTTCTCCATTTTCAATGGCAGAAAGAAGTTTTATGCGATTTTGAGCTATTGCGGTGCTGCTTTGTTCAATGCATTGTTCATCAAAAAATCTATACGTATTTTTCCCTGCTGCTTTTGCTTCGTAAAGTGCATAATCGGCTAATTGCATCAATACACTCGCATCTTCATGGTCATTCGGATACAAACTAATACCCAAACTCATTTGTACATCAAATTCACCTTCATCTAATTTAACTGGTGTTTTGAATGCATGTAATACTTTCTTAGCGACTTCAGCAGCATTATTAGCTGATTTCAAATCAACTATCAGCAAACAGAATTCATCGCCACCTAAACGAGCTACTGAATCGCTCAATCTGATAACATTTGATAATCTATTACCGACTTCAATCAGTAATTTATCGCCGGATTGATGACCATATAACGAGTTTACTTGTTTGAAACCATCTAAATCGACAAATATTACTGCCAGCAGGCTTTTATTGATTCTGGCATTTGCTATAGCAGTGCTTAAACGGTCATTGAAATAGGTGCGATTTGGCAGGTCTGTTAACGAATCGTGCATTGCCTGGTGTTTATATGATAATTCACGTTCTTTACTTTCTGTGATATCTTTTTGAGTTCCAACTAATCGAATAGGATTATTCTTCTCATCTCTCTCAACTACCACGCCACGATACATCATCCAACGATAGGTGCCATCTTTCGTGAGTAATCTCATTTCTGATTCATAAGCGGGTGTTTCATTTTTTAGATGATTTGCCAATGTAGCAATAGCAACGGGAATATCATCATGATGAATTAATAATTCCCATGAGTTTATGCTGTTAATTATGTCATCAGATGCGTACCCCAACATTTCACACCATCGCGGCGAGTAGTAAGCATGTCCAGTGATGATATTCCAATCCCAAACGCCATCATTCATGGATTGCATTGCTAATGTAATCCGTTCATCAGCAGGTTTTTCTTTTTCATGTTCTGCCAATATTGCTTCCTGAGATGAAATTACCCTTGCACCTACACGCAGGATAGATCGAAGTTGTTCCGGGATAAATGGCTTGGTAAGATAATTATCAACACCAGCTTCCATTCCTTCCAAATAATCAGCCTGCCCGCTTTTTGATGTCAGCAGAATTATATATGTGTAGGCAGCAGTATTTTTTTCTCTTATTTTCCGGCAAACTTCTATTCCCTCTAATCCACCAGGCATTATCCAGTCTAAGATGGCAATCCTTGGTCCATCAACGGAATTAAGCTCTGTTAGTGCAGATTCTCCGTCTGAAGCGGTTATTACTGTATGTCCCCATGATGTTAATAAGTGGGTAAGCATATCTCGGGTAATATCATCGTCATCTGCAATTAATATGTGCATAAATGTCCTCGCTTATTATTTCAGGAAATCGCTATTTAAGACAAAATATTTTAGTCGATTGAATTCTATAATAGAATTTTTTAATACTTCTTCAGCATCAGTTAAATTATTGTTAGTTCCCATATTTTGCATCAATTCATTATATTCGCGTAATTTATTTGCCGCGATAGTAGCAGATGCTCCCTTGATTTTATGTGCCAGTTTACCAAATGCCTCAGCATTATTTGTATTTAATAATTCCTGTAAATCAGCTAAATCAACAGGAGTTCTCTCTATAAAACGTAAAACAACTGATTTTGCAAATTCCTTGCTTCCCGCACATCTTTCTATCAATTCGGGAATATTTATCGGAACGTCTTCATCTATGTCAACATGAACATAGTTGGAAGTATCAATTATAGATTCCATATTTTCAGAAACGTTATTTCTATTTTGCAGCCATTTCTCAATCATTGCTATTAATTTAGCCGGCGCAACAGGTTTTGATAAATAATCATCCATCCCGCTATGAAGACATTTTTCCTGGTCTTCGCGGGTAGCGTTAGCAGTCAGCGCAATTATCGGTAAATGTTGTCCGGTATCTTCCTCTAATTTTCGAACGCGTTTTGTACATTCAAATCCATCTAAAATCGGCATTTGACAATCCATCAATACAAGGTCATATTTATGGTCGGAAATAGCATCAAATGCTTCCTTTCCGTTATTTGTTATTTGAACAGAATAACCGCTTCTGCTTAGTATTTCTGATACCACCATCTGATTTACTTCGTTGTCTTCTGCCAATAATATCTTATCGTTATGGATATAATTTGTATCAGTTGTTTCGTCACATTCTTTCAATGTAATATTATCCTGATACAATACAGACATTAAAGAATCTAATAATACTGATTGACGAATAGGTTTTGTAATTGTTGAGCTAAAATTTATAGCTTTAAACTCTTCATCGTCAGTCGGCGCATCCATTGAACTGAATAGAATTAACTTTAAATCCTGCAGAGTTGGGTCTTTTTTAATTGCTTTTGCCAGATCAATGCCATTCATTACCGGCATTTGATAGTCGATTATAGCCAGATCAAATTTTTTGCCTTCAGCGCATCTAATTCGTAATTTTTTCAGTGCCGGGCCAGAACCTTCTGCTGTTTCTACTGCTATGCCCCAATGGGTCAGTTGGTCAAATAATATCTGGCGATTAACTTCATGGTCATCAACTACTAATATTGATTTACCCTTTAAGACATCT
This sequence comes from uncultured bacterium, assembly GCA_964638715.1. Lineage (GTDB taxonomy): Bacteria > Armatimonadota > Hebobacteria > CAIYQO01 > CAIYQO01 > JBAXQQ01. The sequence continues at coordinate 52,188 of CAZWZF010000026.1, forward strand.
ACTTTGCTTGCTCTTGTTTTCTCTTCTTCCGGGACATTTTGTGATATTTCTAAAGGCAAGGTAAACCAGAATGTACTGCCGCTTCCGATTTCTGATTCAACATTAATTACGCCACCCATCATGTCTACGATGCTTTTACTGATAACAAGACCGAGTCCAGTACCACCATATTTTCGTGTTGTTGATGCGTCTACTTGAGAGAAGGACTTGAATAGCCTGTCGCGTCGTTCAGGTGGTATGCCTATACCGGAATCACGTACGCTGAATCTTAATACTACCTTATTGTTGTTGGTGCTTTCAACTGTACATCCAGCAACAATTTCACCTTTATCGGTGAATTTGATAGCATTGCCGATCAGATTTGTTAACACTTGTCGTATTCTTACGCTGTCGCCAAGTACATATCGAGGCACATCTGGTGATATATAAGTGATTAATTCAATACCTTTTGTCATAGCACGATGAGAAAAGGTCTCTGCTAAATCTTCAATAGAATCGCGAAGATTGAAGGGTTCTTCTTCTAAATCTAATCTGCCGGCTTCTATTTTTGAGAAATCAAGAATATCATTTATTACATCTAATAAAACTTCTGCTGAGTTTACAATTGTTTTTAGATATCGCTGTTGCCGATTATCTAAAGTCGTATCAAGCATTAGATGGCTCATGCCAATAACTCCGTTTAACGGAGTGCGTATTTCATGGCTCATATTAGCGAGGAATTCGCTTTTAGCCTGGCTTGCGGTCTGTGCGTTATTCATAGCTAATCTTAACTCGGTTTCCATCCGCAGTCTTTCACTGATATCAATGAAAGATTCTACCAGATGTTGTCGCCCATGCAGATTAGTTATAATTACAGTTTTTAATATTGGTATGCGTTTACCGGTAACGGTAATCAACTCGCGTTCAGAATGTGCCATTGGCAATCCATGGTCTGTAATCGGACACTGGCCATGTTCTGATTGTATAAATTTATGGCATTTATTACCGCGAATAGTATCCTGGGTTTCGCCAATCATTTCTGCCGCTGCCTGGTTCAAATCTTCTATAATATGAGTTTCGGCGTCAACAACAATGATTCCAACCTGGGCAGAGTCGAATATTGCACGGGTGAACTCTTCACGTTCACGTAAAATATTCTCTCCCTGCAGCCGTTGGATTGCTATTCCCAATGAACTGGCTGCGGCTGATAATGCTGATACTTCTGAGTCTGTCCAGGTACGGTCATAACTTAATTCATCAAAGCCAATAAATCCCCAGAATGTTTCATCAATAATAATCGGTATAACCAGAAAAGATTCGACGTTTCTTGTGGATAACAATTCTTGCTCTTCAGGTGGTAGATTCTTAATAATTCCATGCACCGGGTTGCCGATGCGCAGAATATCATACCATCTTGAAAGCGTTTTTATGTATGAAATTTTCTGTAATTCCGGGTTATTAATGTTTACTGATAAATGTTCCCATGACCATTCAAATCGCTGACTGGTGAATATTTCACCGGTTAATTTATCAGTATGATTTTCAAATACGTAAACCCGACCGACATTTACTGCTTCTCCAAGTGTACGTAATGCTTTTCTTACAGCTTCAGTAAAGTTTGTCTCGGCAAATAATAATTGGATAGATTCGGATACGCCATTCAATATGCGGTCGCGGGTATTAAGTGCTGCTTCTGCCAGATGCCGTTCGCTGACATCGCGAAGAGTACCTGCTATTCCTGCCGTTTGGTTTTCATCATTTAACAATAAACGTGCTGATATTTCTACCCATTTTTCTGTGCCATCTGTGGTTCTTATTCTTACTTCTGTGTGATTATGTGTTTTTTTATTCTGGATAATAGGTTTAAAGAAGTTAATGGTTTTGTCTTTATCTTCTTCAACAATGAAATTTAGAAATAGTTTCCCGATACAATCAGATAAGGGAAATCCGGTAATATCTGTCCACGCAGGATTTAAATATGTCCATAACCCATCTGTGTCGGTATGAAATACTACTTCACGGATGCTTTCAACTACATTTTTATATCTTAATTCTGTTATTGTCACTAATTCTTTCAATAATTTTCTTCGGTAAATAGAAATAGTGGCAAACCAGACGATAAATATTAGAATAAAACCTGTAGAAATTGGGTAGATAATGGTTTGATTTATTTTCGATTCCCAATCTTTAGCATCTATATCTATACCTAATACACCGACAGTTCTGTTGCCTTTTCTTATTGGTACTAATCCCGAAACCCATGTACCATATTCATCTTTTGTCGGCCCTTCAACATATTCATTTCTCAAACCTTTTAGTGCAAGTTTCAATTCAGGTGTGGCATCTTTATCTGGATACACTACACCAGGTGATATTATAGAATCTGAACTGCTGGTATCTGTGTCTATTAAAAATACAATTTTATTGTCTCGTATCCCAAATATATAGATGTCTCTTACTTTTAGTGATGCTATATATTTTTTCAAACTATATAATACCTGATAAGTATTTTGATAATCTTTAGATTGCAGGTCAGTATCGTTACCGTTAAGTTTCGATATAATTGTAGGATTAACCTGTGCTGCAGCACGAACAGAAATATCTAAAAGTTCTGCTTCCATTTTGGATTTAGTTAAAATTTTTGCTACAGGTAACATAAATGAAGCAAGAATTATTATTACTATGCTGGAAATTATCAGCATAACAGTAATTCGCGCAGGCAATTTAGTTTTATTTAAGGTATCTGATGTTGTATTATGCATTACACTTACCATTCAAAGCATTATTCATTTCTGCTCTGATATTTCGGCATACTTGTAGCGGGTCAGCAGCCTCGGTAACTGGGCGTCCTACAACTAAGAAATCTGCTCCAGCCAATATCGCGGATTTTGGTGTGGCAATGCGTCTCTGGTCGTCGGCTGCGCTGTCAGCAAGCCGTATGCCAGGTACAACTGTCAGGAAGTCTTTCCCACATGCTTCTTTAATTGCGGCAATTTCATGGGCAGACGTAACTACACCATCCATGCCAGCTTCTTTTGCTAATTTAGCCAGGGCAATAGCCTGCTGGCTGGTATTTCTTATACATCCTATCTCGTTTTTTAGTTCATCTTCTGATATACTTGTTAATATGGTGACGGCAATCATTAACGGCTTTTCAATCCCGGCAGCATTAGCTGATTCAATGGCGGCATTAGTTGCTGCCTGCATCATTCTTAATCCGCCAAAAGCATGGACGTTAATCATTTTAGCACCGGTTTTTACAGCGTTTCGTACTGCGCCGGCGACAGTATTAGGAATATCATGAAATTTACCATCTAAAAATACCGGTACGCCAAACTCTGAAATTCGTGTTACTATTAATGGTCCTGCATGCATCAGCATTTCCAGGCCAATTTTCATCCAGGGTTTTTCGGGTGCTAATAATTGAGCCATCTGTAATGCTGAATCAATGTTGGAAAAATCAAGAGGAATAATTAAATCAGGATGGTTAGTTTTCATACGAATATTATATCAAATCGACATACGATAGTCGATAGTTTTAACGGTATTTTTACAACAATTTACAACTTGATTGTTTAATGAACATTTATAGGGGTATGAATAAAAATATGAAAATAGCTTTTAATGGTTTAGGTAGAATGGGTGCTAATATGGTAACTCGTTTACTGCGCGGTGGTCATGAAGTAGTGGTATACAACCGTTCAATAGAACCAGTGGAAAAGGCCGTATTAGAAGGCGCTATTAATGGCATCAGCCGCGATTTAATGATAGACATGATCCTTTCTCCCCGCGTTGTCTGGCTAATGCTTCCGGCTGGTGAGGTTACTGAAGAATATTTTACATTTTATCTCAATAAATTATCTCCTGGCGATATAATCGTTGATGGTGCCAACTCTCGTTATACCGATTCTGAAATCCATGCGGAATATGCCGCTGATAAAGGAATAATGTTTGTTGATGCAGGCATTAGCGGTGGAATATGGGGATTGACCGAAGGCTACAGCACTATGGTTGGCGGTTGTAATGGTGCAGTAGAACATATAAGGCCGCTTATTGAGACCTTAGCTCCGGCACCTGACCGTGGTTGGGGACATGTCGGTCCTGCCGGCAGTGGTCATTTCGTTAAAATGGTGCATAATGGCATCGAATATGGCATGATGCAGGCACTGGCGGAAGGATTTGAACTTTTAAAAGCTAAAAATGAGTTTGACCTTGATTTATATCAAATCGCCGAATTGTGGAGAGACGGTTCGGTAGTTCGCAGTTGGCTGCTTGATTTAACTGCGGCGGCATTAAAAGATAATCAGTCATTAGATGGTATTGCTCCTTATGTCGCTGACAGTGGCGAAGGCAGGTGGACCGCTTTGGAAGGAATTAACCTGGGGGTTGCACTGCCGGTGATTACCCTTGCTTTGCAGCGTAGGTTCTTATCTCAGGATGATAATTCATATTCAGCAAAAATATTAGCAGCAATGCGAAAAGGTTTTGGCGGTCATGCCATTAAGGGAGAATAATTGATATGCCGATATCAGTCGTGATATTTGGAGCATCAGGTGATTTAACCGGCAGAAAACTCATTCCTGCTTTATATAATTTATTTATAAAGGGTAGATTGCCGCAGGATTTAATGATTCATGGCGTTTCGCGTTCACAATTTTCTGATGAAGGATTCAGATTGCATTTGCTGGATTGGATGGAGAAGATGACCGAAAATTTAGAACATGCAAAATGGACTGAATTTTCACATCGAATTCATTATTTTACTGGCGACCCGCTTTTCCCAGGCAATATTAAGATGTTGGATGAACATTTAAAAGGCTTTGAGAATGGCAATTCTGACAGAATATATTATCTTTCAACCAGTCCGGAATTATTCTCACCTATTTCAAGTTTATTAGGTGAATGTGATATGACCAGGCAGGAGAATGGATGGCGCAGGATTGTAGTGGAAAAACCATTCGGAACAGATTTAGAATCATCCAAAAACCTTAATAAAGAATTGCAACGGTCTTTTAGTGAAGAGCAAATATATCGAATGGATCATTATCTGGGTAAAGAAACAGCACAAAATATACTCTTTTTCCGATTTGCCAATGCTATTTTTGAACCCTTGTGGAATCGTCATTATATAGACAATATTCAAATTTCTGTATTAGAAGATGTCGATATTGGAAGACGCGGTCTTTATTACGATAAATCCGGTGTGCTTCGCGACATGTTTCAAAATCATTTGCTGCAGTTATTAACCCTTATCACCATGGAACCACCGGCATCTTTTGATGCGGATGCAATTCGTAATGAGAAAGCGAAAGTTTTATCTGCGATACAGCCAATAAAATTGCATAATACATTACGCGCTCAATATGCCGGGTATAAGGATGCTGCCGGAGTAGCAGAAGATTCGCAGACAGCCACCTTTTCAACGGTTAAACTTTTTATTGATAATTGGCGTTGGCAGGATGTGCCTATTTATCTGCGGTCAGGTAAAGCTGTAAGTAAAAAAGTAAGTGAAGTAATAGTAGAATTTAAATGCCCGCCGCATATTATTTTCAATCAGCCGGGATTTGCGCCTAATATAATTGCGCTTGGAATACAGCCTTATGAAGGCATACGTCTGCAATTTCAAGCTAAAACTCCGGATTCTGGCGGTGAAACCCGGTCGGTTAATATGGAATTCAGGTATGATGACTGGTTTGAAGATAAGCCTATGCCGGATGCCTATGAAAGATTGTTGATTGATGTTATAAATGGTGATGCTTCATTATTTCCGAGGGCAGATGCAATAGACATTGCATGGCGGCTCTTTGACCCGATTATCAACGGTTGGACAGGAGAGAATGCACCAGAACTTACTATTTATGAAACAGGCACTCGTGGTCCGGTAAGTGCTGACGTTTCCATGTCAGAAGACGGCAGATGCTGGCGCACAGGCTGTGGACCTGAAAGGCGATCAAATAATGACCCCGAATCTTATTGTATCACCTGCCATCAAATTCCCAGTTGAGGCAGCTACCAGAATAGCAGATGAAATAAATGATATATTGAAAAATAAATCTTCAATTCGCATTGCATTGTCTGGAGGAAATACTCCCCGTGCTGTTAATAAAGAGTTGGTAAAACATGATATTGATTGGAGTAAGGTTAATCTATATTGGGGTGACGAAAGAATGGTTCCCCATACAAATATAGATAGTAATTATCGGATGAATCACGATTCCTTGATAAATTGTATAAAACAGCAGCCAATGGGTATTTATGCTATACCATACAATAAATCATCAGAGATGGCAGCAGAGTTATATGATAATATTTTGCATGAAAGCCTGGGAGATGATTTGAAGATAGATATTATTTTGCTTGGGATGGGTGATGACGGGCATATTGCTTCATTGTTTCCCGGTCAGAAATATGATGACAGCCGGTTTGCGGTGGCGTCAATATCTCCTAAAATCCCGGCAAATCGAGTATCTTTATCTTTGCCATTCATCGCCAAAGCGGCAAAGATATTCGTGATGATTAATGGCAATACCAAAGCAGAAAGAATTGCAGATGTGTTGAATGGAAAATCAGATGTTCCTGCGGCTAAGTTATATCGTTTACGTCCTGATATCATCTGGCTGTTAGATTCAGCAGCGGCTCATTGTTTAACTATGCCGGGGTAAGGCCAGAGAATGCCTTCTGCAGTTTTAACGATAATCGGACCCGGTTCGTCGGTCTTAAATACTTCCACTTCACATTCAGTCAGCTTTTCCATACTCCAGGCAGGATAGTACATATAGAGTTTTATAGTTTTTTCGCCATCAGCAAGTTCAATTAAAACTTCTTTGTTTTCTTTTGATTCCTCAGTTTTTATTACAGCATTCATTCTTACAGGCTCAGCTTCGGTTAACACTTTTGTTGATTGTTTAAACCATGTTAAACTTTTCACCAACATTAACCATGCGCCAACACCAAGAATGAAAGCAACTACTAAACCAGACTGAGAATAATTGCTGATTGCAATTTTTAAATCTTCGCTGTATTGAGAAAAAAAGTTGAAAGCAGACATAATCGATATTGAGATTGCCGCTAATACTAAGATAATAGCGATTGCCAGACAAATAATGCCGATTATTTTATTTACTGAAGCTATTTTATGCAGTTCTGGATGGATATCTTCCATTGATGTTATACCGAAAAAGGGTGTTTTTCTACAGAAAAACACCCTGATGGAATGTTATTTGCAAAGACTAAGCTGAAGCTTTAGCGGCGTTCAGTTTTTTCATTAAGCGTGATTTGCGACGTGCAGCGGTATTTTTATGAATCATACCTTTTGTTGCTGCGGTGTCAAGTTCTTTTAAAGCTAATTTAACAGCGGTTTCACCAGCGATTCCGTTGGCAACAACAGCTTTAATTGCTTTCTGGCGCAATGTTTTAATGCGCGATTTCACCGCTTGATTGCGCAGGCGGTTGCGTTCATGAACTAACAGATCTTTTTTAGCCGATTTTGTATTTGGCACAGTTATTTCTCCTATTGCTAATAAGGCGGGCTACGGTCGAGAATTATATCAATATATCCCGGGTTGTGCAATAGGGGTAAATTGACATAATAACTATTTAGCCGACTTTTTTTACCATTTTAATACGGTTGCGCCCCATGTAAGGCCGCCACCGAAGCCAACAAGCACGATAATATCGCCTTCTTTTATTTTTCCTTGCTCGTAAATTTCATTCATCGCCAGTCCAATTGATGCTGAACTGGTATTGCCATATTCATGTAAATTGCTTACCCAGCATTCTTTAGCGATGGACGTCATTCTTTTTTGCGCGCCTTCGATAATGCGAATATTAGCCTGGTGTGGGATGATATATGTTACATCTTCAGGTTTAACATTTGCCCTATTTAACGCTTCCATAACCGCTTCTTCCATGACGCGAACGGCAAATTTAAAT
>CAZWZF010000027.1:0-58386 GCA_964638715.1 uncultured bacterium
GAAGGTCGGGGTGGTTTTCGCCTACCACAAACCTGCAACATAAACATTTGATAAATTAGGTTTTGCAAGAGCCTCCGTAATTCGTAATTAACTAAGCGCAACTATTCTATCTGCCAGCGTTGCCTGGCGCATTTTCGCTTCGGCTATTTCACCGCGGGTTTTTGCTACCACTTCTGCCGGGGCGCGTTCCGCAAATGCCGGGTTATTCAAGCGGGCTTCTGTTTTTTCAATATCAGACGCCAGTTTAGCGTGCTCTTTCTTCGCCTTTTCCAGTTCTTTTATCTTTTCTTCCGCCGTCAATTCCCGGGTAATGTTTATTATCAACGGCAATTCGTTCCAGAAAATATGTTCTCCACTGGCGTCAGTGGTGTTGGTGATGGCGACTTTGTCCGCGCGTCCCAGCGTGGTTATCGCGCTCATATTTTCATTCAACAATTTCACTGCCTGTTCATTTTCTACTGCGATGATGATGTCGGCTTTCTGGCCCGGGGTCAGCCCCTGTTCGGCGCGCATTTTTCGTGCGGCGACTATAACATCCATCACCAGTTGCATCTCTTTCTCTACAGCCTCATCTACGGTGAAATCCTGCGGCATCGGATATGCGGAAATCATAATGGATTCAGCGGCACCGGCGGCATGCGGCAGTTGCTGCCATATTTCTTCAGAGATAAACGGCATGAACGGATGCATCAGGCGCAAGGCATTTTCCAATACAAATGCCAGGGTGTTGCGGGTGGCGTCGGCAATGGATTCATCGCGCATAGCCGGTTTTGCTAATTCCAGATACCAGTCGCACAATTCATTCCAGAAAAATTCATAGAGACGAATGGTTGCCTGATCGAGACGATAGTTATCAAGGTCGTCGTTAACCGACTTCACGGTATCAGCCAGCCGCGACAATATCCAGCGGTCTGCCAGCGTCGCCGGAGTAGCTTTCGCTTCGGTTCTTTCGTTCAGGTTCATCAAGGCAAACCGGCTGGCGTTCCAAATCTTCGTGGCAAAATTTCGTCCCTGTACAAAGGTTGGGAAAGCGCGGCCTATCTCTGGTGCGGCAACGTTCCACCCTGGCTCGCGGGTTTCCTGCAATCGTACATCCTGGGTTGCCGTCGCCATGCCGCACAGACCAAACCTGGTCGCGTCGGTGCCGTATTTATCAATCAACTCCATCGGGTCGATTCCGGTTCCCAGCGACTTTGACATCCGCTTGCCTTCAAAGTTCTGCACTGTCGGGTGAACGTAAACGGTGTAATACGGTATCTTATCCGCTTCCGTTTTGTCATCAAGATACTCAATTCCGCTGTAAATCATGCGGACAATCCACAGGTACAGAATATCGCGCCCGGTAATCATGATATTTGTCGGGTAAAAATAATCGAGTTCCGGTGTTTTATCCGGCCAGCCCAATACGGCAAACGGCCACAGTGCGCTGCTGAACCAGGTATCCAGCACATCGTCTTCCTGCTGCAATATTCCATCGCATTTTGGGCATTTATCCGCTGTTTCAACCGACGCAAACTCGTGACCGCAATCGACACAGGTGAATACAGGAATGCGATGTCCCCACCATAATTGTCTGCTGATGCACCAATCGCGGATATTCTCCAGCCAGTCTTCGGTATATTTTATAAATCGGTCAGGATGATAGGCAATTTTGCCGGCTTTCAATACATCCAGTGCATGTTTCGCCAGCGGTTCCATCTTTACATACCATTGCTCGCTCAACAGCGGTTCGATGGTATTTTTACAGCGTGTGCATTGTCCGACAGCGTGAAAATGCTCTTTTATTTCCGTCACCAAGTTTAATTTATTCATTGCGGTGACGATTGCCTTGCGCGCATCGTAGCGGTCAAATCCGGCGAATTCTCCGGCTTCTTCGGTCATTCTGCCATCTTTACCGATAACAATCGGCGCGGGCAGGCGGTGGCGCATACCAATTTCGGCGTCATTGGGGTCGTGTGCGGGGGTTACCTTCACCGCACCGGTGCCGAATGTCATGTCGACATAAGCGTCGCCGACAATCGGAATCTCGCGATTCATCAGCGGCAGCATTACTTTTTTGCCAATGAGTTTTTTATATCTTTCGTCATCCGGGTTCACCGCCACGGCGGTATCGCCCAGCATCGTTTCCGGTCGGGTAGTGGCGACTACTATCACACCGCTGCCATCAGCCAGCGGATATTTGAAATGCCACATGTTGCCTTGCTTGTCTTCGTGATCTACTTCAAGGTCGCTGATGGCGGTCTGGCAGGACGGACACCAGTTTACGATGCGGGTGCCGCGGTATATCAGGCCTTTATTGTACAGGTGAGTGAATGCGGTTAGAACGGCCTTCACATATCCGGCGTCCATGGTGAAACGCTCGCGATCCCAATCGTAAGATGCACCGAATCGCCGCAACTGGCGCAAAATAGTGCCGCCATAATGTTCTTTCCATTCCCACATGCGATCGAGAAACAGTTCGCGTCCCAGGTCGTGCTTGGTTAATCCTTCAGTAGCAAGCTGCGCCTCAACCTTAATCTGGGTGCCAATGCCGGCATGGTCGGTTCCCGGCACACACAAGGTTTCCTTCCCCTGCATGCGCTGCCAGCGGATAAGAGTATCATGAATGGCGTGCTGTAAAGCGTGGCCGATATGCAACTCCCCGGTGACGTTAGGCGGCGGAATAGTTATGCTGAACCGCGGTTTCCCCGGCACAACCTGGGCACTGGAATATTTCTTCTCGTCCCAAACCGCAATCCACTTTTCCTCAACAATCTTCGGGTCATATATAGTAGGCAGCAGCCCCTCATTCATAATAAATCTCCTCAAACATTTCTCGCCATTGCACGGCAAAGCTATTTTACCAAAAAGAGAGGGGGAATTGTAGGGGCGGGTTCTAAACCCGCCCCTTCTCACAACCGGCTCTTCAGGGGTGGGTTATGAACCCACCCCTACTCGGTTCTACCTGGGTGGGTTATGAACCCACCCCTACGGATATCTCTGGGCGGGTTACGAACCCGCCCCTACATTTTTTCCGGGTCATCCATCCAATTCGCAGGATTATTTACAATGTATTCCCGAATACGGTTTAAATCATTATCATCACGGATAATATGCTCATAATAATTACGCTGCCAAACAACAGCACCAGTTGAATTACGAGATTTATTAATTTGTTTTGCCGAAAACGTCTTGAATTGCCGCACAATTTCAGACAGCGAATATTCACGGACGGGTTCCGCATGTTCTGATTCCATACGGATAGGTTCTGAATGGACAGGTTCTGTAAAGGTAGGTTCTGTACGGGCGGGTTCTGTACGGGCGGGTTCTAAACCCGCCCCCCCTTCAAATCCTGTCCAAACAACCGATTCATCAATTACAGGCTTACCATCCCCCATTATTCTTATTATCCCATGCACATGATTCGGCATAACAGTGAATTTATCTAAAATAATATTATCAACATGATTTACCAAATCATACCATTTCGCATAAACTATTTTACCTAATTCATTCAATACCATTTGACCATTATATATTTGTCCAAAAATACATTCATGGTTATTTACACAAATAGTTACAAAATAAATTCCTTCCGATGAATAATCATATCCTTTTAATCGAATAGACTTTCTGTGATGAACTTCTGGATCATATTTCATTATATATCCTCCAAAAACAAATTATACAAATAATTAAAAAATATCGGTAGGGGCGGGTTCGTAACCCACCCCTAATTATATGACATGGGCAGGTTCGTAAGGGCGGGTTCGTACGGGCGGGTTCTAAACCCGCCCTTCCTTGCAACCGGCTCTCCCATGGCGGGTTACGAACCCGCCCCTACAAGCATTTCCTTCCTTCCCCACCCTATCCCAAAACATGTATAATTCACCCACACGCAATCCATAAAAATATTATCAATATTCGGGGTATATACAGCATGAAAATTGAAGAATTTCAGCGGTTGATTGAAGAGACTTATTATGCCAAGGACGCGGGGCGGGGGTGGCATGAGACGTTTATAAATTACCTGTTTTCCATATCCCATCGTAACCCCAGAGTTTAATATTTATAGAAAAATCATCAACAATACCCGACCCTATAGTGGGTCGTATTCAGTGAATAATTAGCGGAACTAATAGATGGCTCAATACTGTCACGCAATACCATCAACTTGACCGATTGGTGTAATTATTTTTGCCAATGCATCATCGAATCCATAAATTAAAATATTACACTTATTTTGACAAATTTATAAAATAACTGATATAATATCAAATGTAATCATACTTTATAGATTATACATTACTAATCTATAATAATCATTTAAGGGAACTAAAATAATGGATGATTTTGATGTAATATTCGGGATTTTAATAGTAGTTTCTGCATTAAGTGGTATCTGCACATTAATTTATCATTCTTTGAATAATAAATGTCAGAATGATAATCGAAAAATAATGGCAAGTCTTGTTGGAAAACTAACTGATTTTAACTCTACACAACAATTAATAAGTTTTGATGGTATGTCAGGTATAGCTATTGATAACCAACGTAAAAAAGTTTGCCTTCTAAAGAATAATACACAAAAAATTTATGCACAAATAATCAATTTTAACGATATTATATCGTCAGAAATCCATGAAGATGGACAAACGACAAGTCGCACATCAAGATCAAGCCAGATAGGTGGCACATTAGTAGGAGGTCTTTTATTGGGTGGTGTAGGTGCTGTAATTGGTGGATTGTCGGGAAATACTATATATACTGACAAAATACATAAAATAGAATTAATTATTACTGTTAATGATACTTTGCAGCCTTTACATATAATAACTTTTTTAAATGTAGAATTAGCAAAAAATAGTACTTTTTACAATCAAATTATTAATGGTGCAAGACATTGGCATGCTATTATTGATGTAATTATAAAACAATCTGATATTGAAACACATCTTTCACATAATAACAATATCGACAATATAAAAGAAATCTCTAATCACACTAATGAAAAAATAATGCAATCATCCGAGAACTCTATTGAAAAAATCAAGTTTTCTTGCCCAAAATGTGATAAATCTTTATCAGTATCAAAAGAATTCTTTGGAAAGACTGGTGAATGTCCAAATTGTAAACATAATTTTACAGCTCCGAGTATCTAAATATTTATTACGTTTTATACATAATGCTATTAGAGGTAGTTATAATGGTTGGTAACACAAGAATTTTAAGTACAATTAAAGAAATTGAGAATTTATTAATATATTCATTATCAATTAATCATAATGATATAAAAAATTATCAATGGATTGGTGAATTTCCTGAAGGATATCCAACTAAACCAATGCCTAAAATACTAAAAAAAGATATACCATTACAACCCATAAGAAAGAAGTTACCGAATAAACCAGAAAAACAAATAATCCCTATAAAACCCTTACAAAAAATAAACCTACCAAAACCTATAAAAAATGCTGTTATATTCAATATCTTCGAAAAATTTATACCATATATTAGAGAAAATAAAATTAAAAAAAATAATTTAATATATGCTGAAGAAACTTCAAAATGGATGAAACAAACTAAAGATAATGAATATTTATATTCATTGAAAGTTGCTGACTGGGAAAAACAAGTTCAGACTATTGAAAGTGAATATTGCTTAGCGATTTCTGAGTGGGAAAAACAAGTCCAGACATGTGAAGATAGATATTCGATAGAAATAAATAAGTGGAAAGAATTGGCAAGAAATATATTAAATTATAACAAACAATTAGATTGCGATTATGAACATGAATTAAATATCTGGAAGAATGATATTAATAATTTGAATCAGAGAAAATTAATATTCTTGAATGAACAATGTGAATTTAATCAAAAAATAGAGAACCTACAAAAATCATATTCAAAAAATAATGATAATTCAATTATTGAATATTTTGATATGATTTTAAAAAATTCAAAATTTCCTGATAAATTTCCTAATAGCTTTATCCTTGAATATAACTATATAACAAAAATCCTTATTGTTGAATATCAATTACCATCAATTGAATGCTTACCGACATTAAAAGATAGAAAATATACAAAAGATGGATATAAGGAAATCCATATTAGCAATTCTCAATTATTGACAATGTTTGATGATGCAATGTATAAAATTACTTTGAGAATTCTACACGAAATATTTGAAACTGATATTGCAGATGCAATTAATGCAATTTCTTTTAATGGATGGGTGAAGGCTAATAATAAAGCAACTGGTAAAGAAGAAAACACCTGCATTTTAAGTGTCCAAGTGAAAAAAAATGAGTTTGTTAATTTAGATTTGTATAATGTTGATCCGAAGATTTGCTTTAAAAGTTTGAAAGGCATAGCAAGTACTAAACTACATTCCTTAACACCAATTCAACCCATTATGACTATAAACAAAGAAGATAAAAGATTTGTGAATAGTTATAATGTCTCAAATCAAATTGATAATTCTACAAATATTGCGGCTATGGATTGGGAAGATTTTGAACATTTAATACGTGAGTTATTTGAAAAAGAATTTCAATCTAATGGGGGTGAAGTGAAAGTAACCCAAGCAAGCAGAGATGGTGGTGTAGATGCAATCGCTTTTGATCCAGACCCTATCAGAGGTGGTAAAAGTGTAATTCAAGCCAAAAGATATACAAATACTGTTGGTGTATCAGCAGTAAGAGACCTTTATGGAACTGTAATAAATGAAGGTGCTACAAGGGGAATATTGGTTTCAACTGCTGATTACGGTCCAGATGCTTATGAATTTGCAAAAGGTAAACCAATAGTTTTATTAAATGGGTCAAACCTTTTATATCTACTTGAAAAACATGGACATCATGCGAAAATCGACATTAAAGAAGCAAAAATAATATTAGCTGAAAGAGAAAAGAAATAAAAGTTAATTGCCTAATAAAATCGGGGATTATTAGGGTGAAATCAGAAACTATCCAAACTGCGTAGATACACCAATGAAAGATACGCCACTTAATTGACATTATGTTTATTAACAAACATAATGTATTAAGGAGATAAATTATGTTTGTAAAATTTTTACCAGTTATCTTAATGGGTAAGTATCCAAAAGATAAAATATTAGCATTGAGAATTACAAAGAAAGAAAATGAAGAAGATCCAGATCCTGTTAAAGACAATGAATTTCTTACATTGAATGCATCTGGTTCGAGTATATTATCACATAACCGTAGCGATCGGGCTCATTTATTTTCTTTACTGAAGAGAGTTATCGACGATCATGGTAAAGGATTCGAAGGAAAAATTGATTACCATTTTGAACCCGTCGTACATATTGATGATGTAACTCTTGTAATTACTCACACAGCTATGATAGGTGGTATGTTTGTTGATGAAAATGGTGGATATGTAATCTATATGAATAATTATTTAAAGTGTGACCAATGGTATAAAATAAATTAATAAGAGTATATACTCGTTTACCACTAACCATATCTATGGTGTTACAATATGGAAACACATAAGCGCACTTTTTAAAGATTATTCTTCGTCACCTAAAATGGATTTTAACAATTTCTCATCAACAACCATATTGTGAGCAAATGCTCCTTCCTTTAACGATATAATATCATCAAGTAACATTATCGTCCTTATTATACACCTTCTCGTTTCAACTCGGTAAACTTCTTGATGAATTCCTTTGTTTACTAAGGTATCAAGTTTCTTGCATTGTTCAAATAATGTTTGTGTGTTTATACAGATAACATCAATATTTGTATCACTTTTTCTGGAAATATCTGCATACTCATACAACCTGTTACGAAATTGCTGTTCTCCTAATGATTTACCATCTTTATTTTTTTCTTTTTGCGGAGGAAATATTTGATTAATTACATATTCAAATATTCTTCTACAAGTAACACACACTTGTGATAAATTTTCATCAGTTTCTGCTGTATTATAAGTATTTAGCATTGAGTATAATTGGTCACTTAATTTTGGTGCTATATCACCAAGACGATATGTAACATCATCAATCATGAATGCAAGAAGACCACCACATTGTTGTTTCCATTTGGCTGTTCGTTTAGCATGTTCAAAGTCATGATATTCATCAAAAATTGAATATCTTCCTTTCAAGTCTTCAAATTCAACTTTTTCAAATCCAATTTTTTCAAATCTTTGTATAGAAAAATAATTTTTAGATTCATCACCATGTATACTATCCCAAAATATGTTAGCTTTGTGATCCATAATTCTATATTTAGGAACAAGAAAATGTGAATATAACACCCAATGTAATTCTGAAGTTTCATCAATTTGCATAACCCCTAAATATGCTTCAGAACATTCTGTTAATAATTTTGATATTTTATCTGCCAAATAAAAATCTATTGATTCAAAACACATAACATAAACACTGCAAGCATTTATTTTTACAGGTTGTAACCTTTCAACTATCATACATTTCCAAATATTATCATTTTGATTAAGCCACGAATCAAAATTTTCTTTATACTTGGATTCATCAAATTTTCCCTTATATTTAGCTAATGAATTAAGTAATAAATCTCCAACAAATATTTTTGATGAAATGTTCAAGTCATCACATTGAAGAAGGTTAGAAAATACTAAATTTTCAATTTCTTCCCCATAATATGACCCGAAACTTTTGTGGTCTGCATTAAAGTGAAAAGCAATTTTCATTACATACTCCTATCTGAAATTCTATAACCATATTAAATGATTATACTTTTATAATATTATTATAAAGTATTTTTGTTATAACGTCAAATTTATCTCGGATTTTCAATATGTTACAACATCCCTATTCACAAACATTTCCTTCCTTCCCCACCCCAACCCAAAACCTGTATAATTCACCAACACGCATTCCATAAAAATATAATCAATATTCGAGGTATATACAGCATGAAAATTGAAGAATTTCAGCGGTTGATTGAAGAGACTTATTATGCCAAGGACGCGGGGCGGGGGTGGCATGAGACGTTTATCTGGTTTGTCGAGGAAGTTGGGGAGTTGGGACGTGCTCTGCGGTCGCAGCCGCGTGAGCAGGTAGAGTCGGAGTTTGCCGATGTTTTCGCCTGGCTTTCCACGCTGGCGTCTATCCACGGTGTAGATTTGGCGGCAGCAGCGCAGAAGAAATACGGCAACGGCTGCCCAAAATGCAGTTCAATTCCCTGTAAATGTGCAGAAAGAAAGCAGGTGATTTAAATTCTTTTTTTGACATGATTGACATGATTTTTGGCTTCGCCATATTTAATTTTGTTAATCATGTCAAAAGTGGGTTTCATCACAACCCAATATTTACTATTCACCGCGAGAGAACGCATAGAACACAAAGGAGTTTTTTATTATCTTCTTTTGTGTTCCTTGAGTTCCTTCGCGGTGAATATCTGGTTATTACATTAATTTACAAAATACTTGTTTTTTATCAACATTTTTGTGGGTTAAGGTACTAAATATTGTAAAAAAATGCATAATTTTGATTGCAGTAAAGTTGGACTTAATGAATTTATATCCTTACTATCCTGTTAATTGATGTAAATATTTGAGGTAATTTAATGACAGAAGAGAATGGCGAACATAAGAGACGTGCCCGGTATGCTGGCAGCCACCCGCGAAAGTTTCATGAGAAATATAAGGAACTGGAGCCAGAAAAGTATGCCGAGGATGTGCAGAAGATAATGGAGAAAGGCAACACCCTGGCGGGTTCGCACCGGCCGATAATGGTTGATGAAGTGATGGAAGTGTTGAATCCCCAGCCGGGGATGATTGCCGTCGACTGCACCATCGGATATGGCGGCCACGCGCAGCAGATTATCAAACGCATCTTGCCGGATGGCACTTTTCTGGGGTTGGATATCGACCCGATAGAGATAGCAAAAACAGAAACGCGACTGCGGAATAAATTCCCGGAAGCGGCCATGTATTTCGTGAACACCAACTATGCTGCCCTTCCCCGTGCCATGACTGACGCCGGCATCGAACTGGCGGATATCATCCTCGCCGACCTGGGAGTGTCGTCGATGCAACTGGACAACCCGGAACGCGGTTTCACCTGGAAAGATTCCGGGCCGCTGGACCTGCGCATGAACCCGCACAAAGGCAAGAGCGCGGCGCAATACCTGCAAACCATCACCCCGGAAAAACTGGCGTTGATACTGGAAGACTACGCCGACGAACCGCTGGCAGAAGAAATCGCCATGCAAATCGCCGGAGCAAATATTACACTGACGACGGAACTGACCAGCATATTAAAAAGTATCTCCGACGATGACGCCACCATACGCCGAACATTCCAGGCACTGCGAATCGCGGTGAACAATGAATTCTCCGCACTGGAAACGTTGCTGAAGATGCTGCCATACTGCCTGAAACCTGGCGGCTACGCCGCCATCCTGTCATTCCACAGCGGCGAAGACCGGCGGATAAAGAAAGCGTTCAACGAAGGATATGACAACGGCACCTACAGCATAATATCCCAGGAAGTAATCCGCCCCACCCCGCAGGAAAAATACGACAACCCGCGGTCATCATCGGCGAAGATGCGGTATTGCGAGAAAAGCAGCAATTAGTATTATTACACAAGATACACTGAGGAGGCACACAAGATTCACAGAGAATATTTTTTTGTCACTGCGGTGACATTTCCCTTAATAGTGAGACATCAATAATGCCTCCGTGAATCTCTGTGCCTCCTCAGTGCATCTCTGTGTAACTTAAAAAAACAATTGATTTTTACAGGGGAAAGTTATATAATTATTGAATTAATTACTTGAGGGGGGCGGTTACCATGTCTTTCAAATTCGCGTTGAATACCAGTACCATCCGCGGTCAGGGATTGAACCTGCAGGATGAGATTGCTGTTGTTAAAAAGGCAGGATATGACGGTATTGAGCCATGGATTAGCGAAATCGACTCCTGTGTTGCCAGTGGTGTAAAATTAAAAGATATAGGCAAAAAAATTGCGGATGCCGGGTTAGCAGTGCCAAACCTGATAGGATTTTTTGAGTGGTCTTGCGATGACGACGCAAAACGCGCCCGGGGATTAATCGAGGCAAGGCGCAACTTTGAAATAGCGCAGAAAGTCGGCAGTCAATACCTGGCCGCCCCGCCTTTCGGATTGGAACCGGACGCCGATTTACGGCAGGTGGCGACAAGATATGCTGATTTGCTGGCTATCGGCCGCGAATATGGCGTGGTACCGATTTTAGAGTTCTGGGGAGCAGTGAAAAAACTGAACCGTATGAGCGAAGCGCTGTTTGTCGCGGCGGAATGCGGCGACCGCGATGCCATAATACTGGCGGACGTGTTCCACATGTACAAATCCGGTTCCGGCCACAACTCGCTGAAACTGATAGGACCATCATCGCTGGGGTTGCTGCACCTGAATGACTACCCGGGTGATATTCCGTTGAATATAATAAATGATAGTGACCGGGTATATCCCGGAGACGGTGTTGCGCCACTGAAACAGATACTGACAGATTTGCAAAACGCTAATTTTGGTGGAATGCTTTCTATCGAGTTATTTAACGGAGAATATTACGAGATGGACGCGTTATATGTGGCAAAAACGGCTT
Organism: uncultured bacterium; assembly: GCA_964638715.1. Lineage (GTDB taxonomy): Bacteria > Armatimonadota > Hebobacteria > CAIYQO01 > CAIYQO01 > JBAXQQ01. Next base: position 11,586 of record CAZWZF010000027.1, read on the forward strand.
TAGAAAAATCAAAAAAGATAGCAGGAGAAATTTAGAAAATGGCATTATTGCACATTAATTATTTCAGTGAGTCGTTGCAAAAGCAAAGCGGCATGTTTGTGGTCAAGCCGGATTCTGCCCCGCCTTATTATACGGTGTATTTATTGCACGGCATGTCTGACGATTACACTATCTGGCAGCGACGCACCAGCATTGAACGCTATGCAGATAAATTTGGCATGATGATAGTTATGCTTGACGGCGCGCGCATGTTTTATACCGACACCGTCGCCGGTGTGGGCAAACATGAAGCGCACGTTCTGGAAACGGTGAATTTTATTGATGATACTTTTCGTACCGCAAAATCGCCGGATGCCCGTGGCATAGAAGGTTTATCTATGGGTGGTTATGGAGCAATGAAAATAGGGTTGAAGCACTCGGAAATTTTTGGTTCCATCGTATCGCACTCCGGCGCATTGGATGTTGAACATATTCACCGCAATCGATTCAGTCCAGAAATCACTGCTATTTTCGGTACAGAATTAAATCCTGATGAAGATTGTTTTGTATTGGCTAAAGCTGCAAAAAAGAATAAAAAACTCCCCAATATTAGATTTGACTGTGGCGTTGATGATTTTCTGATTCAAGCGAACCGCGACTTTGACCAATTCCTTACAAAAGAAAAAATCAAACATGAATATGAAGAGTTCCCCGGTGATCACAATTGGGAATATTGGGACCTGCATGTGCAGGACGGCCTGCGGTTTCACCGCGCAAAGATGAAATAATATGCCAAGCCGACGCGCCACTGATTGGACATTAGATGATATCCGCGAACTGCTGCAAAACAGTGAGCAGGAAAATCTGATGCTGGAATACAAGTCTTCCGGTGCAGTGGGTGATTGGTCACCATCAAAAAGAAATGAACTGGCGAAGGACGTCTGCGCCTTCGCTAATTCTGCCGGCGGCATAATCGTAATTGGTGTCTGCGAAGAAGGACATAAACCATCCTATCTTGATGACGGCGTTGATACCCGGATATCCAGCAAAGAAGCGATAGAATCCGCGTTGCAGGCGCGAATATCGCCACGAGTGGAAAACCTTACCATCAAAGAAATACCTAACCCCGACCAGCCTTTTTTCTCGTATTTCGTATTCGGTGTCCCCAGCAGCATGCGCGCCCCCCACATGTGCAACCCGTTTTATCGTTTCTACCGCCGCTACAACTTCGAATCGGTGCCGATGGAGCAATATGAGGTGGAAGACGTGCGAAGGCGGCAAACCGAACCTTCGCTGGTGCTGACGGCGTCTCTGCAACAGGTGGGAGAGAAGATTAATGGCGACCGTCTGCAATACCAGCTAATTGCGGGAGTGACAAATATCGGCAGCGCAACCGCCCGGGACGCCATGGTAAGGCTGTATATCCCGCGGGAAATAGTAGGACAGGTTACCTGGAGTCCCAACACCACCCACGAACAGACTGTTTACAATAACAAGCAAATGGTGCGATTTGACGCCTATATTCGCGATCAGGCGGGTCCGATACCAATATTCCCCAAAGATGACCAGCCATATATCATCACCCGCGGCGCATCGCGAAAAATAACCCTGCATCTTCCTGCGGACGGCAGCATGGACTCAAGCGAAATAATCGCGCATCTTTTTGCTGAAGGAATGCGAAAGCGCGAGTTCACCATGCTAATAGGTAAAATGTTAAAAAACGAAAATGTTGAAAAAACATAATGGGGATAATAATTCCAACTATTTTTCAGATTTTTTATAAAATATATACTACCTGATACTATAACAGTATATAATTAGTTGGATGTTTTAAAATGGAGAGAAAATGACACGAGTCCAACAAATAGCTGAAATAATATCAAAACTCCCATCTGACGGATTTTTCTCGCATCTTACTGAATATTTAGCGCGAGAATTAAACGCAAGTGTCGTGTTTGTATCTGAAGTTTCTGCCCATGACCCCAATACTGCGCGAACATTATTTTATTACAATGATGGCAAAGAAAATAAATGCGTCGAATATACATTAACAAATACTCCCTGCCATGATGTAATAAAAAATAATGCCCCCATAGTAAGCGATGAAATCCGTACACTGTATCCATACAGCAAGCTATTATCACAAGTAAATGCGGTCAGTTATACCGGCGTACCACTGCTTGAAAATGAAAACACGCCAATTGGATCACTCTGTTTGATAAGCAATAAACCGGCGGATGACCCGGATTATGTATTACTCGTCATGACGATAGCATCTATTCGCGCCTCCAGTGAGTTAGTCAGGGTTCGTGAAGCACGGAAATATAAAACTGAAAATCGCCAATTAACAGAAATTTTACTGAATACCCCCAGTGATGGCGCTTATTTGATACATAAAGACGGCACCATAATGATATTGAATGAGGCGGCGGCGAATAAAATATACCTGCCGATAAAAGAAGCGGTGGGGAAAAATATATTTGAACTAACCGACCCGCAGATTCGCGAAGCAAGACGGGAACATATTAACCAGGTTGCAAAGTCGAAACAGCCAAAAACAATGACTGGTTTCGTCAATGGAAATTATCTGCGCAGTACAACTTATCCTATTGTTGATGAAGATGGCTCAGTAAATTTACTCAGCATATTCATTCAGGATTTAACCGATATGTACAAAGTGGAAAACGCGTTGAAGGACAGCGAAGCAGCCAACAAAGCTATTGTAGATTCTATCAACGGATTCATTTACACCTGTACAGAAGATTATATAGTTAATTTTGCAAATCAAAAGTTAGTGGATAATCTTGGGTCATCACCAGTTGGCAAAAAATGTTATCAAGCGATATTCAACAATTCTTCTCCATGTCAATGGTGTATTAAAGGAGAAACCACAAACTTTGAAGTTCAAGATACTGATCGTGACAAGTGGTATTACATCATCTTTACTCCCAAAACAAACCCAAATGGAACAGTAACTCACCAGACATTAATGCTTGATATTACCGACCGCAAAAAAAATGATAAAGAACTTGAAAGGTTAAATGAAAAAATTCGCCAGGAAGCCCAATCTAAAACTGAATTATTAAAGGAAGTCAACCATCGTGTGAAGAATAATTTAGTTGCTATTTTGGGGCTATTAGCGGTTGAGCAGCATTATGTAAGCAATAATGATAAACAACAGGTGCGCGATGTTGTAGAAACGATATCTCAGCGAATCAACAGCATGTTGGAAACCCATAAAATGTTGTCGGAAACCCAGTGGTCGCCAATTAACTTATCAGAACTGGCAGAAAGAATTATTTGCAACAGTGCTCTTTCTCACAGTGCTAAAACTATACATTACAATTGCAATGTTGAAAAATCGGGTATTACTGTTTCACCACGGCAATCGACAAATATAGCACTGATATTTAATGAGTTAGTGACTAACACTATGAAATATTTTAATAAACATGCTGATGAAATTAGTATAAATGTAAAATTGAAAATTGAAAATAATTACATTTTAATTGAATATTCTGATAACGGCCCAGGATATCCTGAAGAAATCCTAAATAAGGTAAATTGGAATGTTGGATTGTCATTAATGGAAAAGTTAGTTAAGGGAACTTTGCGAGGTAAAATGAATATTTTGAATGATGGCGGTGCTAAAACCGTGATATTCATTAAGCCAGAAGAACCTGAAAGAACATAAAATGAGTGAATTAAATCAAAGTTTAAGAATCATAATTGCAGATGATGACTCGCTGGTTGCTGACATTACTGAACGCGAGCTGAATAAAATAGATATTACTGTCGTTGGTCGTGCCTGTGACGGTAAACAAGCTATACAGATGGTGAAAGATTTAAAGCCGGATGTGGTGCTGCTGGATTTAGAAATGCCGGAGATGTCAGGATTTGACGCGGCATCAATAATTATGCAGGAATGCCCAACCCCCATGATTGCACTAACAGGTTATTCCGAACGCGAGATAGCAGAAGCAGCGGCAAAAGCAGGAATAGGAGCGTTTTTAGTCAAACCTCCTCGTGCCCAGGAACTGGACCGCGCTATTATCATCGCCCGCGCCCGTTTTTCCGATATAATGGAATTAAAACGGGTAAATATTGAGCTTACCGAAGCATTAAACAGTATTAAATTATTAAGCGGATTATTGCCGATATGTTCCAATTGCAAAAAAATTCGCGATGATGATGGCTGCTGGCACGAAATAGAAAACTATATTGAAAAACATTCAAATACCGAATTTACCCATGGTATATGCCCGATCTGTTATAAAAAGCTGTATTCATCCGAAACTATCAAGCGTGAGTTAGGGATTAAAGCTGATGTAGAAATAGGTAAATAATTTTTTATAACAACGCTTAAAATATGTTGTTTTGTGGTAAAATTACTCAACACATTGCTATAGCAAAAATTGGAGGTAATTAAACAATGGAGATCAAGCTTTCCGGGGTAAATACGCCGGCAGCTGCAACCAGTATGATGGGCAGCTTGCACGGCGCAGTTAGTTCTTGGGATTCAACTTATTCACTCAGCGACCTCTTCGGATATTCTGGTCACGCCTTCATCCTGAACATCGAACGCACTTTATGCCCAAGCGGTCCTACAGCATGGGACTGGGGAGCAATCCTTTTTCCACTGCGCCAAATAATTTCCGCAAAACGCATCTGTGCTACCTGCGACATGCGCGATGCCGATGAAGCCCGTGAATTGATATGGTTGCGTACCGTTGAAGCAATTTCAGCAAACCATCCGGTAATAATTTGGGATGCAATACTGCCAGAATTCTATTTAGTATATGGCATCGACGATGAGAAGTGTGAATATTTTGTTCATGGTCCTTCCAGTGGACGAGTTAACGGCAAAATACCTATGAATGCGCCGGGACGCCATACCGGACGCGTATGGGCATTATTCCCCGCCCCGCATGAACACCCTGATAAAGCTGCCGCACGCAATCTGTCGTTGCGCGGCGCGGTGAATTGGCACAAATGGCACAACGAAGACGATGCGCAATGGGTATTCGGCGGTGACGCATGGGATGTATGGATAAATGCCTTACAGGAAGATGAAATGCCTCACGACGCCGGTGAATTATCATATAACCACACTGTGTATGCAGAATGCAGACGAAACGCCACTGAATTTTTAACTAATCAAGGCGCGGAATTTGCTGATGCAGCGGCAGAATATAATAAAGTCGCAACAGCATTGGAAGAAATGTGCAAAATATGGCCGTTCCCTGCCCCGGTACCTGATAAATCAGTGCGAAAAGATCTGGTTGATTTATTGAAAACAGCGAAAGATGCAGAAGATAAAGCGGTTAATTCGCTGAAAAGCACACTGGATGCAAAAAAATAACTAATTTTAGAATAATATAGTTGCTAAAAATGGACTTTGCAATGTATTCTTTATACCGGCGGTTATCAATAGGCTAAACAGATTAGTCTTAAAATTGCCGCCGGTAAATTGTTGATAGGAGAAGATATTATGACTGGTAGAATTAACAAGGATATCAATGTGAGGAAAGTAAACGACAAAATAGCCGTAGTAAATTTCTCCGGTGAAATGGACCTTTACTCAACCCCTGCCGCGAAAGAAAAGTTAACAGAATTAATGGACGCTGGCACTTTTAATATAGTCGTTAACATGAAACATACCATGTATATCGACAGCACAGCGTTAGGCATGCTGGTAGGTGCATTCAAACGTGCCCGCGAGAATAACGGGGAACTCAGATTAGTATCACCATCCGATCGGGTACAAAAATTGTTGGAACTTACCCGGTTAGTGAATGTATTCAATATAGACAAAACTGAAGATGATGCTATCTCCAAGTTTAATGGCGAGGGGTAAAATGAGCATTTTTGAATTAAAGATACCTGCCGACCCGAAATATGTCATGGTAGCACGCATGACAGCATCAGCGGTTGCCGGACGGGTAGGATTTGACCTGGGAACCATTGATGACATAAAACAGGCTGTCGGCGAAGCATGCAATAACGCCATTCGGCATGGCTGCGGTACTTGCGGTAATGATTGCACCGAGATTCTTCTCCACATTTCTATCCAAGAAGATGCCCTGGAGATAACTGTGCATGATCGCGGCGAAGGATTTACCCCACTGGATTCATATAAAGAAATTGATATCTCTGATTATAACGACTTGCCGGAAAGCGGCATGGGCCTGATGATAATTCAATCATTGATGGATGAAGTTGTCATTTCCAGTTCAGCTACTGAAGGAACCAGCGTATGTATGAAAAAAATGCTGATAACAACGACAATTTCGGGGACAGAATAATGGATGATGCAACCCGCGAAACAGATGCTGAAGTAGAAGAAGAAGCGGAAGAAAAAGTAGAAGAAATCGAAGAGATACCTATTGCGATAATCGAAGGGGCAACGCGCGACGAATTAATCTTTAATGATTACCTGCGCGAAACTGACCCGCGACGCAAAGCTGCTCTTCGTGATAGATTAGTCGCGGCTCATACTAATCTTGTCAGATTTCTGGTGAAAAAATTCGCTAACCGCGGCGAATTAATTGACGACCTGATATCAGTTGGCATTATCGGACTTATTCATGCTATCGACCGGTTTGATCCAAGCCGAGGCATACGCTTTGCCACCTTTGCCACCCCCACCATCGTCGGAGAAATCAAACGGCATTTCCGCGACAAAGGTTGGGCTATTAAGGTGCCGCGACGATTGCAGGAAATCAACCTGGCATCTAACCGCGCAGTTGAAGCACTCACCCGCAAGCTGAATCGCCCACCAACCGCCATGGAAGTCGCCGACCATATCGGCGTATCACTTGAAGATACCCTGGAAGGCATGGAACTCGGTCACATGTATGAGTTAATCTCGTTAGATGGCGAACTGAATAATGACGACGATGACGGCCACAGCAGACTGGAAGATTATATCGGTCAGGAAGACAGCGCATTTGAAGAATACATGAACAGAACCCATATTTCCGAAGCCATCAACCGGCTGTCACCCCGGGAAAAACGAGTGATTTTAATGCGTTTCTTCAACGGAAAATCACAGACAGATGTGGCGAAAGAGATGAATATCTCGCAAATGCACGTTTCCAGATTACAGCATAAAGCCTTGAGTAATCTTAAAAAAATGATGCGCGACGAGATGATTTAAATTATTTTTCGTATATAATGCTTATTCCAGCGTATATCTATTGCAGGATTGTATATTTTTTTGTATACTTCTCCTGCGCTTGGAGAGATGGCCGAGTTAGGCTGAAGGCGCTCGCCTGCTAAGCGAGTAAGGGGTCAAAAACTTCTTCCCGGGTTCGAATCCCGGTCTCTCCGCCAGATTTTAGTGTGTTATGCACCCGTAGCTCAGTGGATAGAGCGCTAGGTTGCGGACCTAGAGGTCGCAGGTTCAAGTCCCGCCGGGTGTACCATTTTTGAAGAGAGAAGAGAGAAACTTCTTTTTTCTCTCTTCTCTCTTCTTTTGCTATGTTTATCTTGTTTATCTTGTTTATCGGTTGAAGTCGCTTGAATTCGTCCGCACGACCGAAATCGAAATGTTAATTTGCCATTTGTATAGGCTCTTGCAAAACCCAATGTATTGCGAGCATCTTGCTCGCAAAATTCCGAGCAGTATGCTCGGAATACCCTTGGTGATACAGGTTTTGCAATTGTCTCTGTAATTTGCCATTTACAATTTCACTATTCTCTCTTCTCTCTTCTCTCTTCTATCTTCACACAGCACTTCACGCACCTTCGCTGCCAGCATTTGCACGGTAAATGGCTTGTGAAGAAATGCTACGCCTTTTTCCAGCACTCCCTGATGCATTATTACATCTTCCGCATAGCCGGACATATATAATATCTTCATATCAGGATATTGAGGTGTTATGATCTCACATAGTTCTTTCCCACTCATCCCCGGCATTACCACATCTGTTAATACCATATCTACTTTATCTTCAAACTCATCTAATATTCTCAATGCTTCCGGGCCATCTTCTGCAAGTAAAACTGTGTATCCGTGTTGGGTAAGCACCGCGTTTGTAAGTTTTCGAACGATATCATTGTCTTCAACGACTAAAATAGTTTCTGTCCCATGTGTGCATGTTGTTTTTTTAATTACCTGTATTGATTCAATAATTTCTTTATCTAAGATAGGAAGATAAATATTACAGGTTGTTCCATGCCCCAATTCGCTATAAATAGTGATTTGACCGCCATGTTGTTTAACTATACCGTATGTCGTTGCCAAACCCAAACCAGTACCCTTCCCCTTTTCTTTAGTTGTAAAAAACGGTTCAAACAAATGTGCTCTGGTTTCAGCACTCATACCTTGACCGGTATCACTGATAGTCAATAAAACATATTTTCCTGGTTTTATCTGGGTATATTCAGTTATATAGTCTTCATCTATCGCTACAACCGATGTTTTTATAGTCAGCATACCGCCACTTGGCATTGCATCCTGGGCATTTACTGCCAGGTTCATTATAACCTGCTCTAATTGTCCAATATCTCCCCGGATAGATGGCACTTGTGGAGTTAATACAATATTTATTGCGATATTCTCTCGTATAGTGCGTTTCAGCAAGGATGCAAAACCATTTATAGTGTCATTAATATTAATTGATTTAAAGTCCAGCATTTGTTTGCGGCTAAACGCCAACAATTGCTGCACCATGTCGCGTGCTCTTTCGCCAGCCAATATTATCTGTTCAACAGATTCTTTGCGCTGATCGCCATCGATAAATTCTTCGTACAGCATGTCGCCATACCCGAGTATCGGAGTTAGCAGATTATTCAAGTCATGGGCTACCCCGCCCGCTAATTGTCCGATAGACTCCATCTTTTGCGAATGCTGGAATTGTTCTTCCAATTTTGCTTTTTCTTCCTCTGCACGAATACGCTCCGTAATATCTTGAACAGTGGATACCATCAAGTCTTGCTCTGACAATGGAATATTCCGGGCATAAATATATCGTTTTTCACCGGTTTCAGTGGTAATTCTCATGTTATCCCAGATCATACGGGTTGGGTCGCCGCTTGCCAAATCAGCATTAACTCTTTCAATTACCTGTTTTCGATATTCCGGGTCAGGATAAACTTTCTCGAAAAATGTTGGTACATCCACGATATCTTCATCAGACCAGCCATATATCTCGGTAAACTGTTTATTCATATACAGCTTTTTGCCATTGCTGATACTGTTTAGCGCCAACCCTATAGGTAAATTATCGATAACTGCCTGGATAAATTCATTGCGCTGCCGCAATTCTTCTGCTGCTACCCGCAACTCTTTTTCAGCCTGTTTTCGAATTAACGCACTTGTTGTAATGTTTGAAAACATTCTCAATTCATCCGCGTCAGGTTCACCTAACCTGTCATTACCCGCAAAACTAATTGTACCTATCAGTTTCTCATTGTGCACTAATGCTATTGCAATAAACCAATCAAACCCGAACAGACGTTCAATTGAACTTGCAATTATTTCTGGTATTGACCCGAATGATAATTCATGCAATGTCAACTTTTTGCTGATATCCTGTGTAATTATCATCTTATATTGCTCTTTAGTTACCTTTGCCCTATACCCGATCTGTTGTCTCCCTAACAATTGAACCGCCGGTGAATTTACGTAATCTTCCAACGTTGAATATTTAACAACTATGTCAGAATTTTCCTCATCATATATGTTAATCCAAGCTGCTTTAGCATTTACGAGTTTTTTAATATGATAAATAGCAAAGGGAAATACGTCGTCATATAATAAATCAGTAATTTCAAATGAATATTTATTTAATACTTGCAGCGACTGATTCCGTTTGGTGATTTTTTCATCCTGCAATTTCCGCTCTATTAATTCCTGTTCCAACTCTCGGGTACGGTCAGCCACCATCTTTGCCAGGCGTTCTTTTTCCAGCTTTAGCATTAAATTCGCAGTTTTAATCTTCACCATTGCCCGTATTTGCGCTATTAATTCTTCTTCTTCAATAGGCTTTGATAAAAAAGCCTCGCCACCAGCATCAAGCGCTTTAATACGGTTTTCTTTATCAGTTTTTAACGCGGTAATAAAAAGGACCGGGATATTTGTCGTATGTTCGCTTGCTTTTAATTTTCTGCATACTTCAAACCCGTCCATATCCGGCATGACAATATCTAACAATATAACATCAGGATCTTCTGCTTTTGCTAATTCAATACCGGACTTTCCATTCAAGGCAGTTATAACTTTTGCACCGGGAAAAGCATCCAATATAACAGCTTTTAAAGTTATCAGGTTATCCTGGTGATCATCAATAGCTAATATTATAATACTTTCTGTTACCATTGTATCCTCTCCGAAATAACTGTAATAAACAATTTTTCATCAACAGTTTTGGAAACTTGACCATTAAAATCATAAGACAACATCATCTTATAGTTGCTTTTCATTGCACTTGTTGCTATCAGCGCCACTACCGGAAAATGCTGCAAATTGACAATATCTCGTATCACTTGCATATATGACAATGCCCCAAGGATAGCCACAAACAACATGATAATGCTCAGAAAGATGTGTAATTGTGTGCCTATTTTTAAATCTTTCAGTTTCATTGAAAAACCTCAATAATTGCGTTTGTGATAAATAGATGATGAAGGCAGTACCTGATAAAAGAAATCATTTTTAGCAACGATATCTTTTTCGGCCTCACCAGTAACAAAATATCCCCGGGGAACCTGGAAATATCTTTTACTGCCGCGCGCTTGCTGAGAGATTTCAACAAAAATGACTCGTCAAATTGCGAGATATCTTTATTGTGAACCTGCTTTATAACCTGAATTACATCATTCAAATTATCATTCATTTCAAGCCTCTGTACCAGCAATATTAGATTTTTGCATTAAATAACTAAAAAACTATATATACCCTAACTCATAATTTAAATTCTACACTTCTACAGGTGAAAAGTCAATCATTAAACTGCGAGCTTACCTTTTGCTAATTATCTTTTTACATCGATTAATAGGATTAAAAAGATTAAATATCTTTATATATCAGGACTTTTGCTAATATTCAACAAATTTTGGCAACCGCATTGGGATTGACCCAAATATATATAAAAAAGCTCCATTTACTTAAGACCATTTTATCTTTTAAATCCTGTTAATCGATGTAAAATTTAGAAGTCGACAAGATATAAAATTTTACCATTAGAAACTTATGCATGCATCAGTTTACTTACAAAATGACATTTCATAACGCGCAGGAAAATCGTTAATTATCAATGAAGCACGAAAACGGCAATATTCTATAAATGAGGGGTCAGCAATATGATTATACTTGTTGAAAGATACCCCTTTTTCATCTTCATGCGAATGTGTCAATAGTTCTTCAACTGTTACAGGAATGAATACAGCCTTGCATTCCAGGAAATTTTCAGACCATCTTTTAAAATCTTCAATGCGTTTTACGCCGCAAATATCTGCCATAAATATGCCGTCGGCATCAACACAGCAAACGTGATACCCGCCTTGCAATTCAGGGTCAATGGCAACCCGCATCAATTGATATTCTTCATTTGGCAAGGTGGCAAGAAGCTCAAGAGCAAAGACATGGCAGGCACCCGAGGTAAAAAGAATATGGTCTGGCAAATGCGCCTTTTCAAATACATCATAATTTAGTTTCATTACAACTACATACTACGTTTATTGCATGGTGATGTCAATGTCAGAAACATTTATAAATCTGATTCTCGTCGCGACCTTACCATTTTCACTATTTCAAACCAGACAACGCTGCATATTCCTGCTGCCAGACAAATTCCTGCCTGTTGAAAGCTGAGACTGGCAAATTGGAATAATATCGCCAGTGAAGGAATATTCATCATCACAAATATGAGAATAATCGCTCCACCCACTACCCACCACATTGCGCTGTTTGAGGAACGAAGTGTAGAAACAAGGCTTCTTGTCCAGGATACATTAGTCATTATGAGCATCAAGTTGCCGACAATCAATGTTACAAATGCCATTGTACGTGCTGCGGATTCACCCATCATCAAATTTTGCGCCAATATAAAGATACCTATACTGGCAGCAAGTATGGCAACCCCTTGAAAAAGACTCATTACCAAGGTTTTTCCGCCAAAAATAGATTCATGCGGCGATCGCGGCGGACGACTCATTACATTGCTCTCTTCATGTTCTGCCTCAAATACCGTTGAACATGCCGGATCGATAATTAACTCCATTAGTACAATATGTATTGGCAGCAGCAGCAGCGGCCATCCCAGAATAATAGGTATCAGCGATAATCCGGCGATTGGTATATGAATAGAAAATATGTATGCCATAGCTTTTCGCAAGTTATCATAAATACGCCGTCCTAACCTTACAGCCGCTACGATAGACGAAAAATCATCATCAAGCAACACCAACCCGGCGGCCTCGCGCGCAACATCTGTACCGCGGCCACCCATAGCAATTCCAATGTCAGCCGCTTTCAATGCCGGCGCATCATTTACGCCGTCACCGGTCATTGCCACCACTTCGCCTATTGCCTTTAATGCCTGCACCAGGCGCAGTTTTTGTTCAGGCACCACACGGGCAAATACATTCACCGACCTTATCTGTTCACGCAAGGATAAGTCATCAAGCCGCATCATGTCATCACCGGTCATCACATTTTCCGGTGATTTTAGTCCTATTTGCTGTGCTATTGTACGTGCGGTGGCAGGATAATCACCCGTAATCATTACCACACGAATACCCGCAGTGGTACATTCTGCGATAGCGGCAGGTACCGAAGGCCTTACCGGGTCAATTAATCCCACTAATCCAATAAAACGAAATGTAAAATCATGCTGGATTTCCGGCAAGGTTGAATTTTTTGTAATATCAGCATACGCAACGCCTAATACCCGCAATCCGCGCTCTGCCATTTCATTTATATTTTTCGCCATACCTGCATGCTGTTCCTCAGTAAAATGACACAAATCCGCAATTGCTTCCGGTGCCCCTTTCGCCGCGATGGTATAGGTATCTCGTTTTGATGATTGCCAAACCTGCGACATCGCCAACAGTTCCTGGGACAATGGATATTGCTGCACAATAGACCAATCATTATGCAAGTGTTCAGTTTCCGCTAAAAACTCCTGTCCAAATCGATGAAACGCTTTTTCCATCGGGTCAAAGGGGTCGCGCTGACTGGCAAGTATGCTGAATTCTACTAATTCATGCAATTCCTCGGGCAATTGTTTAGGCTCCCCGGATCCAACTTGATACGATAAACCGTCTGAACGCAATTCTCCGACTGTCATTTGATTCATAGTCAGGGTTCCGGTTTTATCTACGCATAATACCGTTGCTGACCCCAAAATTTCCACTGCATGCATTCTGCGTGCCAACACATGCCGGCGTGAAATGCGCCAGGCACCGAGTGCGAGAAATATTGTCAATACAACGGGAAACTCTTCCGGGAGCATAGCCATTGCCAATGCAACACCTGCCAACACACCATGCAGCCAATCTTCGTGACGAAATAAGCCATAAACCAAAACTACAATTATACTTAATAACACGCCGGCAATAGCCAGGTTTCGCACCAGAATACCGGTTTGTTTTTGCAGGATCGTTTGTTCCGGTACCAGTTGCTGCAGCGATTTGCCAATTTTACCGATTTCGGTAAACAATCCTGTCCGCAATATCTCAATCGTAGCTTGTCCCTGTACAACCATGGTTCCTGAATACACGAATGGCTCATCATCACCACCAGGCTGCTGAAATTCTTTTATCCTGTCCCAGGTTGCTTTCCGCACCGGAACTGATTCTCCGGTTAACAGTGACTCGTCTATTGAAAGATTTGTCGAGGTTAGAACCGCCCCGTCGGCAGGAATTCGGTCGCCTTCCGCCACCAGTACGATGTCTCCACGCACCACATCACGACCGGGCACATAACATGCGTCACCATCGCGAACTACCCGTGCGCGCGGACTTGATAAGTTTTTTAACGCCTTCAGCGCATTCTCGGTTTTGCGCTCCTGGTATAATGTAATGCCAATTACAACAAATACAAAAGCAAGCAGCAACAATGCTTCGTGCAAATCACCCAGCATAATATAAATAACACCGCCTGCCAATAACAGCAAAAACATTGGCTCGCGTAATACTTCAAACGCGATTTCCCATATACTGCGCTGTTTTGATGACGGCAATTCATTAGGTCCATCACGCAGAAAACGCGCCGCCGCCTCTTCTGATGTTAATCCGCAGGTTATTGTATTTTGCTTTATATTTACCACATTATCATCCATTTATTTTATTCACATTAAATTAGCTTTAGAATATATGAATTATACCATTTAATAGATTAGCATTGACATTTATAATTGATTATAAATGCTAATTCAATAAAATAACAGGACTTTCAATTTTCAGTTTGCTATTTACAGAGGCTCTTGCAAAACCTGTTTTTTCAAATGTTTATGTTGCAGGTTTGTGGTAGGTGAAAACCACCCCGACCTTCGGCCACCCCTCCTTGGCAAGGAGGGGAGTTTAAATGAAGGTTTTGATTATTAAAGCAGCCATTATTTTATCAAGTAACTACCATAACTCCCCTCCTTGCCAAGGAGGGGTCGGGGGTGGTTTGGTTGATTATACAATTGGTATGGTTTTGCAAGAGCCTCTACCATTTGCAATTTGCAATTTACAATCCTACCTGCACTGATACCATTGACAGCGACCCGCCTTCTATTCCTTTTACCGGGAAAGATATCGGGTCGTTTTCTTTTCGCAGTCCGAGTATATATAACAACGGCAGGTAATGGTCTGGTGTTGGGATAGACAACATAGCGTCACTACCCAGTTTCTCATAATTCACTACACTGGCATAGTCGCCTTTCAGTATCAATTCCCGCACTTTATCTTCAAAAAGAACCGCCCAATCATAAGGTTTTGTTTTCGAGTCCTGCCAGGCATATTTGCGCAGATTATGGACAATATTGCCGCTGCCCACTACCAGCACACCTTCTTCCCGCAGTGCCGCGAGTTTCTTTCCCAATTCATAATGAAACTCGGGTGGCTGCCGTTCATCGATGCTGAGTTGAACAACAGGGACATCCGCATTGGGATAAACGTGGGTCAGCACCGACCAGGTGCCGTGATCAAACCCCCACCTGTCATCAAGCGCCACCGGCAGCGGCGCAAGCAGTTCCGCCACCCGGCGGGCAAGTTCTGGACAGCCAGGAGCAGGATATTGCACGGCAAACAACTCTGCCGGAAAACCGCCAAAATCGTGAATAGTGCGGGGATTGTCATTTATCGTTACCGCACACCCGGGAATATACCAATGAGCAGAAATGGCAAGCACCGCCTTGGGACGCGGAATAGATTTGCCAATAGCCGCCCAGGCATCAGTATAACTATTGGAAGATATAGCATTCATCGGATTCCCATGTCCGAGAAATATAGCAGGCATTAAATCAGTCATCGAGGTTCCTCACTTTGTAAGGTATACCCACTTTCAAATGGAAATATTGCAGAGTTTGCAGGGACAAAAAAATTACGAGATATGTCTCCTGTCGTATAAAGATGGATTATAAAAATAATTCAAATTTCCCTTATAAATCCCTCTCAAAACCATTAATTTAATGTATAATTACCCAACCTTGATTATACTATAATAGTCATGGGAAACCTACATCAAACATGGGAGGAAATAGAATCATGGGAGACAAATCACCGAAAAAAGAAGTGAAAAAGCCGAAAAAAGTAAAGGCTGCCGCTGCTCCTAACAGCACAAAAGCATAAAATTAGAGACTAAGAAGATAAAAATCCCCCCACTTGTTTGGGGGGATTTTTTTGTGTATCGCCTTTTTGGATGATTCATCAAATTTACCATCCAAAACTCCTAAATATCCTCTCTACACTTCCGCAATCTTCAATATCTCTTCTGCTTCTTTGGCAGTCATTTGCCACCAGCAGCTTATCAGCATCTGTTTCAATTTCGGACCGAACTCTTTTTTCAGTGTCAGCAATTCTTCTTTGCTTACCACGCCGATATATAGTTTTTTACCGGCATCGATGGTTTTGTGGTGCATTGGCCACCAGCAAGGGTCGGCGGCGGTTGATGCGCCTGCGCCGGGTGTCCATTGCAGCATATCCAGTTTGGGGATGCTCAGCAGGTGGTCGTGATGCGGTATTGCGCCGGGGCCATCCCAGTGGTACATGCAGTATGATACCCGTTCGGTCATTTCATTCAGCACCGGCACCATGAACTCGCCAAACATTTCCGGGGATATCATCGCGGAAAAATCGCACTGGAACTTTGCCATTCTGCCCGGTGCCCAGCACCAGAATATCGATCCGCCCACTTCGTCGCGCATCATATCGTAAAACACATCATAATAACGGAAATAGCGGTCGGTTATCTGCCGCATGCAGGAATGTACCCATTCGGGATTTTCTACCAGATCAAACAATAATTCTTCAGTACCACGCATGGCAGCCAGAGTATCCAGACCTTCTATCAGGTCGGGGAACTGCTGCATAAATTTTCCTTTACCGAGTTTTGCATATTCCAACCCAAGACGATATGAGAAATCCCAGTAGAAATTATTGGGGTCGTAATCAAACTTCGCTTCTTCAGGTGAATTCATACATGGGTGGCACCAAACTGTGCCGGGCATCTCTTTCCCGGTGCATCCCAGGTATAGCGCAAGGCAATTCGGGGCTAAATCCGGCGAAATATTAGGGACAGCCTCTCCGTAATAATCATTGTAAAGACATCCGCGCGCGCCGATATTAACACGATAGTCAAAATTAGTCGTCGAATAATCCGTAACCCAGCCATCCGGCGTTTTCATAGCAGGTATATCTTCCCACGGGGTTTCCCGCCGCACGCCAATCTGCATGGCAGGACGACCAATATCGCCGCCATTCCACCATGTAGTCAACCGTTCGCGAACCGCGTCCATATCAGGACGATACATTAAACCGCTCATTTATAATTACCTCTCATCATTCATAACCATTTGTGTGTATATTACAAAGTTATTCAGCATACGGCTATATAATTTCACCCAATATTTTATGATTATGGTGCTTTTTTATTATATTTTATATCATTAAATTACAAAAGGAATATATGTAGGACAATTCTCATTAAGTACCCGCTGTTTAAGCCGATAAAGAATATGGGTAAATAGTCGAATTGCCAGAATTTTTGGTGAAATAAAAATAGTTATTTTCAATCTGGCATAATCAGCATCAAATAGGATATAATAATAAACGAAGCTATGTTAGGTTCAATAAGTCAAAACAAAAGAAGAATGATTCGAATCCGCTATCCTGACGGGGCGGAGCGTCCAAATATAAAAATGACAACAGCAGAATTTACTGTAGTCGATTTATCAGAGGGCGGGATGAAGTTCGCCTGCCGAAATCCCGAAATTTTTCCATTGGGTCATATTGTAGCTGCCACATTGTCATTTTCCACTGGCCGGTCATTTCCGCTGGAAGGTGCTATTTATCGCCGCGACCGCGATGGTATCGCCATACGGTTTACCAAGCCAATTTCAAAAGAAGCCCTGCGCTACATAGGACGTGACCAGCGCGCGTATTTCCGCCTGCGCTACCCCAATAACGAACGTCCACACCTGCGTGCAACCGGCGGGTCCACGGAAGCAACCGAGATAAGCGAACGCGGCATTCGTATGGTTGTAAGCGGCATACCGGTAACAGCACTGGTGCTGGGTGCGACTATTAAAGCGACCATCACATTTGCCGACCATGAAACAACAGAAATCGAAGGCATCGTCTATCGCTTTGATAAACATGAAGTAATACTGACGCTGACAAAACCGTTATCCATGAGCAGAATTATGAAAGAGCAGCGCTACCTGGTACAAAAGTATTATCATAAGACATGAAAGTGACATCATTATAAATAACCAAAACAGATTCCACCAAATTTTGTCTTACTCTTTATAAATGAATAACATCTTAACAATAAAAAATTTACATGTGCATTACCGCACTATCGAGGGAGTGACGCGGGCGGTTAATGGCGTTAATCTACAGATTCCTGCCGGCAAAACCGTCGCAGTTGTGGGTGAAAGCGGATGCGGAAAAAGCGCGTTGGCACTGGCAATTATGCGACTGGTAGAACCTGCAGGTGAAATAACCGCTGGAACCATTACTTTTCAAACTGATAATACTCCCATAGAAATTTCCAGTTTTAAACCGGAATCACCGGAATTGAATAAATTACGCGGTAAAAGCATCGCCATGATTTTTCAGGAACCAATGTCTTCATTATCACCGCTGCACACCGTCGGCAGCCAGATAGCAGAAGCAGGCAGCATACACGGCATGTCGAAAGAAAAAGCGAAAACGCGGGCAATTGAAATGATGACGCTGGTGGGGATAGATAATGCAGCAAAACGATTCAAACAATACCCACATGAAATGAGCGGCGGGTTGCGCCAGCGGGTGATGATAGCCATGGCAATGATGAATGACCCGCAGCTTTTAATCGCCGACGAACCCACCACCGCGCTGGATGTTACCATACAGGCAGGAATTATAAAACTACTAAAGGACGTGCAGGAAAAACTGGGGATGGCAGTATTGCTGATAACCCATGACCTGGGTGTTGCCGCGCAAATGGCGGATTACATCGCGGTTATGTACCTGGGTAGAGTTGTTGAATTCGCACCTGCTGAAAAATTATTATCTGCCCCGCAGCATCCATACACCATCGGTTTACTGAAATCAATGCCGGGTATCACCCCCGCCGGCAACGTATTGCCCACCATTCGCGGCACATTGCCGGAACATGATGCAGTGATACCGGGATGCCCGTTCTTTAATCGCTGCGATGAGGCAATCCCCGGCAGATGCGACATCAACGGTATACCCGCGTCAGTGATAACCAGCGACGGTTGGGTTGAATGCCTATTGCGCACAAAGGATGCTAAGCATGATTAACCCGCTGATGGAAGTAAAAAAACTATGCAAATATTTCCCGGTTCGCGGTGGATTCTGGAGCAAAATCACCGATGAATTGCGTGCGGTTGACGGGGTGGATTTTCAACTTTTTCCCGGTGAATCACTCGGGTTAGTCGGTGAAAGCGGATGCGGAAAAACCACCGTCGCCCGCACTATTTCGCGCATTTACCCGCCTACCTCCGGTGAAATATGGTTTGATGTCGGTGAAAAGATAAATCTCGCCACCTTGCCCCCAAAAGAACTGGCACCTTTCCGCCGTCACATACAAATGGTTTTTCAAGATCCTTACGCGTCCCTTAGCCCGCGTATGACTGTAGGGGAAATTATCGCAGAACCGCTGATTGTACAAAAAGTCGCCAACCATAACGACGCAATACAAATGGCAGCCGAACTGCTGGTGAAAGTCGGGTTGAATGCCGATTACATTCGCCGTTACCCGCACGCCTTCAGCGGCGGTCAGCGCCAACGCATCGCAATAGCCAGGGCATTGGCACTAAAACCGAAATTAGTCATTCTGGACGAACCGGTTTCTGCCCTCGACCTTTCGGTACAGGCGCAAATATTAAACCTGCTGGCAGAACTGCGCGAGTCAAACCAATTAACATACCTGTTCATTGGACACAACCTGCATGTAGTGCGCCACATCTGCAACCGTATCGCAGTAATGTATCGAGGCAAAATAGTAGAACTGGCTGCAACCGAAGAACTATGGAACAACCCGTTGCATCCATATACCCAGGCACTATTATCATCAATGCCATCAATGAATCCCGCAGAAAAACTGCCGGTTATTGAGAATAAGCCAGAATATTTGATTGATGGCAAATTAATGGAAGTACTGCCAGGACATTGGCTGCAACAGTAATATCTAAATATATCCTGTCCATCCATGTTAATTTAATATTAATAAAGGAAAACTATCATGACAACATACGATTTGATGCAGAAAGACCTGGCTACCGGGTGGAACACCTGGCACGCTAATTCCGTCACCTGGCACTCGCTGCTGCCGGAAGGTTTTACAGCTGTATTTGGCTTAAAAAGCATGACTTCACGTTATCATAAGCGTGAGTTTTTGCACGAAGAGCGATCACAAGGCGGACCATGGGTAAAACACTTGGATCATTCTTATGATGGCGCGTATACATCCATGGAACTGACTTGGGAAGGTTTCACCGTGCAGATTGAAACTGCCGCGTGCGGTGAGAACATGGTCGCGCTATTCACCATGATTAAACCGCATGCATATACTATTCCTTTATTGATAGTTGAAAATGGTATTTCGTGGGGAAAAGAAGGCAAAATTGGCCGTGAAGGCGATACCCTGACCTGGGAAAATTCCAATAAAATGCTGACTCTGCACGCAACATGTATTCCAGTGCAAAATCCACAGGTATGGGCAAGCGCGCCGTATTTGGCATTGCCGCTGATGGAAGAAGTCGGCATCTCTATTGGCGATAAACTGCCATTAGTAAATATAAAAGAAAAGATAGCTGCCGCCCGTCAAAAATCTGCAGATGAAGCCGCCGGGTATGGTGAATTGAGCGAATACTATCACATGATGAAGACATCGGTAGCGTGGGATACCATCTACGAACCGTCCAAAGATAGAGTGGTCAGTCCGGTCAGCCGCAACTGGTGCGTCGGCTGGGGCGGGTATGTGCTGTTTGACTGGGACACTTATTTTGCCGGCATGATGTTCGGCGCCGGGTCAAAAGAGTTAGCCTATGCAAATGCAGTGGAAATCACCCGCGCGGTAAAATCCTGCGGTTTTGTGCCAAACTTCACCGCATCCACCGCCGATTCATGGGATCGCTCGCAACCGCCGGTAGGCTCAATTGTAATCATGGATTTATATCGAAAATATGGCGACAAATGGCTGTTGGAAGAAGTATATGACGACTTGCTGACATGGAACCGCTGGTGGCCGGTGAATCGCAAGACCGCCGATGATTATCTCTGTTTCGGGTCGCATCCATTCGAAGTGAAATATGGCAGTTACCATGAACTGAATCAACATACCTGGCAATGCGCCGCCTTTGAATCTGGACTGGACAACTCGCCAATGTATGATGGTGTGCCTTTCAACGCGGAAACAAACATGCTGGAGTTGGCAGATGTTGGACTGATGGGATTATACGTGGCGGATTGCAACGAGTTGGCGCAGATGGCAGATATTCTTGGCAAGCCGGAAGTGGCGGAACTGAAAGAACGGACAGCAAAATTCGCATCGGCAACGCAAAAATTATGGCATGAAGAAACTGGCATTTACCTAAATAAGCGTACTGACACCGGCGAATGGAGCCATCGATTATCACCCACAAACTTTTACCCGCTAATCGCAGGCATTGCCAGCCAGGAACAGGCAGAGCGGATGATGAAAGAGCATTTCATGAATCCGAAAGAGTTTTACGGCGACTGGATAATGCCGTCAATTGCCCGCAATGATCCGGCTTATCCCGATCAGGAATACTGGCGCGGCCGTATCTGGGCACCGATGAATTACCTGGTATACTTGGGATTGCGGAAATACAACCTGCCTGAAGCGACGAAAGCGATGGTAGAGAAATCGAAAGCACTGTTGATGCCGGAATGGACGACAAAACGCCACATCCATGAGAACTATAACGCTGACAGCGGTCTGGGATGCGATGTTAACAGCAGCGACCCATTTTACCATTGGGGAGCATTGCTGGCGTTAATCGGCATTATTGACGCGGGGAAATATTGAACAGCAATATTTACATAGGAACATCCGGGTGGTCATACCCGACCGGTTTTGGTAAATGGAAAGGAATATTCTATCCGCCAAAATGGTCGGGGGACGAATTGAAGTATTACTCCGACCGCTTCAACGCGGTCGAGGTGAACTCATCATTTTATCATACCCTGGATATTGGAATGACAAAAAGCTGGGTGGAACGAACACCAACAGATTTTCAATTTGCGGTTAAGTTGTACAACAAATTCACCCATCCAACAATGTACCTAAAAACGCAAAATGCCTCGCCGACCATAACGCAGGATGACGTGCATATTGCCCGGGCACCGCTGGATATCCTGATGGAAAACGGGAGATTCGCTGCACTTCTAATACAATATCCAGAATTTTTCCAGATGAATCCGGGTAATGCCGCCATCCTGCGGCAAACCCTTGAACAATTCAAAGCATATCCCCTGGTGGTAGAGATTCGCCATCAGAGTTGGCGCGTCAGCCAGACTTACGACCTGCTGACACATTACAACGCTACCCTTGCCCGCATTGACGAACCATATTTCAACAACTTC
This sequence comes from uncultured bacterium, assembly GCA_964638715.1. Classification (GTDB taxonomy): domain Bacteria; phylum Armatimonadota; class Hebobacteria; order CAIYQO01; family CAIYQO01; genus JBAXQQ01. The sequence continues at coordinate 33,837 of CAZWZF010000027.1, forward strand.
GACGAGGTAAGCACCGGCAAATTCGAATACTGGCGAATGCACGGCAGGAATAAGGAACAATGGCGCGCCAAAGATGCTGGTATGAGCAAATACGATTATCTATATACCCCCGACGAAATCACCGAAATTGCCGACCTGCTGGGGAAATACGGCGATCCGCAAAACCGCCGCTACTCGTTCTTCAACAACCATCCCAATGGTAAAGCCGTAGTGAATGCAGTAGAATTAGCCTACCAGACCGACCAGAAAATCCCTTTCTCAAAGTTCAGCCACATGGCAGAAAAATATCCGGATTTGAAGGAGATTACGGGAGCGGGAACGCTGGTTTAATGGCAAATGGCAAATGGCAAATTATTACATCGATTTTAATGATTAGTTCTTAAAAGAAAATAAAGTGAAAAATTCAGTCTCAGTTTGGAAAGGGACGCAAGTCCGGCTGTTACGATTACCACAAATTGCTATTTTACCACCAGCCAACCAGGAGATTGGCGTTCCCGGGGGAGAATTATTACCAGCTATAAGCATCTGGATAATATTATTTCCTTTATTATTCACCGTACTTGCTATTGACACCAACCGTAATAATTATCATACTTAACCGTAATAATTATTATGGTAAGGTATAATAAAATGAATGGTGGTTATTTTGATACTCGCAAGCGGTTGCGTGAACGTGTATTAACTGAAGATTCAACACGAATACAAATGCTTACCGGACCGCGTCAGGTTGGCAAAACAACTATTTTACTTGAGTTGGCGCGCGATTTCGGTACTCAAGCTATTTATCGAGCCGCAGATGTCGAAGAAATCGCCATCCCTGGCTGGTGGAGCATTCAATGGGGTCTTGTACTTCGTATGGCACAAAAAGGCAAGACTTTATTCATTATAGACGAAGTACATACAATGCCAAACTGGGCACGTTTGCTAAAAGTCGCCTATGATGAGATTTACCGTGAAAAATTACCTATACAAATCGTAATATCCGGTTCTGCGGCACTTCCAATTACTGCCGGTGCGCGTAATGAATTAGCCGGACGGTTTGAATTGCTGACATTGCGTCATTGGACAGTTGGCGATATCAGCAGTGCTTTCAAAATGACACCAGATGAAGCGGCTGAAGTATATGTTCGTTTTGGCGCATTTCCAGGAGAGTTGAATAGACGAGATGATTATGCGAGATGGCGGGATTATATTCTACACTCAATTCTTGATCCTGCACTAAACAGAGATCTACTATTGCTTGAAAGAGTGAATAAACCTGCACTGCTCCGTCAAATCAGCAGTATCGCAAGTGCTCATCCCAGCGAAATTATTTCATTACAAAAATTGGCAGCTATGCTGTTGGAAAAAGGCACTTTAGAAACTATTTCGCATTACCTTGCACTGCTAAATGAAACATATCTATTAGCTGCAATAGATAAATATTCTGAAAAAGAATTACGACGACGCGCAGCGCCACCTAAATTAGTACCATTATCAAATGCATTTTTGACTGCATATTCGGAAAAAGAACCACCGACTGCTGAGAAAGACCCAATACAATGGGGACATTGGCTGGAAAACGCTTGTATAGCAGCAACTGTAAACGCAGGTTTTCAAGTTTCATATTGGCGTGAAGAACCGTACGAAATTGATATGGCAGTAATCGAAAACGGCAATAGGTGGGCTATTGAAATAAAAAGCGGTAAGTTCACCATGCATGATTTGCAAGGTTTATTAACCTTTGTCACAAGATATAAATATTTCCGACCACTTATTATTGGTGAAGAAAACTGTCGAAATATAGCAGAAAGCAACGGTATCGATTTCATCCGCTGGCAGGATTATCTGTTCAAAGCTTTTCCTGAATAATTGAAGTACTATCAGATTATTTAATTCCCAAGTTTCTATTTACCAATAATGACGAATCCGCGGTATAAAAAGATATCTTAGTTTTCGCGCTTTCGTGATTAAATAATATTACATTCAAATACGTTATACTAATTCCCAAATTTCTTCTCAAACTCATTGAACTACATATTAAATAACTGTAGAATTGCCACAACGGAGGATATTATGGGTAATTCTGGTTTGTTTAAGAATAAAATGTGCGCGGTGCAGTTGAATGCTGCGGCGACGGATTTTATTAGTTATAGTGCAAATGGCAATACATACACATTGGCGGCGCCGGTTTTTGAGATTGATGGCGTGCTGGTTAGCGGAGCGGCAAAGTTTGGCACGGCGACATCCAGCAAGCTCAGCAATGAGGTGACGGAATATCGCAGTACTGGCGCGATGGCGAATGGCATAAAGATTACACTGGTAATGCAAGTCGCGGACGACAACCCTATCGTGCGGTTTCAATATATCCTGAGCAGCGATACCAAACATACTTTAACCCGGGTTACCGATATAGACAGGCTTGATTACCTGTCATATTCAGTGGCAAACCTGCCGGAAGTAACTGAAATTCGTTTCTCCGACTTCCAGGAGTTGGTGCATAGTTACGTGCTGTTTGAGGAAAAAGTTGAGGACCGGCAATTTGATAACAGTTTTAAATTAAATGGCCCGATGCTGGTATCGAGTGACGTCAACGGCGCGTTTATCACCGCTGTTGAACACGGTTCGCAATACCCCGACCCATTCATCACCTTTAACCTTACCCCCGACCGCACAGTGACCATCTCCGCCGTGAAAGGCAATATTTACGACGGCCAGGTTATCTCTCCGGAAAAGCCATTCAGCACCATCTGGCTGCAATGCGGTGCGGCGAAGAATGTTGATGAACTGGCGGGACATTTCCGCAATTTTATCCTGAACTACCAGACCGTAAACATGGAAAGCCGCAAACCATATATTTTCTACAACACCTGGGCATTTCAAGAGCGCGACCAGGCATGGGGCAGCGGCAAATACCTGAACGCTATGACGCAGGACCGGATAATAGCGGAGATTGATGTTGCCCATAAGATGGGAATAGACGTATTCGTACTTGATACCGGGTGGTACGAGAAAACCGGCGACTGGCGGGTGAACCTGAAAAGATTCCCGGATAACCTGAAGTCGGTCAAAGCGAAACTGGACGGCTATGGCATGAAGTTGGGCCTGTGGTTTGGACCGCTGCATGCCGCTATGAGCAGCGTGATGCACGCCAACCACACCGATTGTATAATGTCATGGGAAGGCAAACAATCGGGTATTCATCCTATATGGGAGACCGAGGAAAGCCAGAACCTGTGCCTGGTGAGCAGATACAAAGACGCTTTTGCGGATGAATTGATAAAACTGGTTGATGAATTGGGAGTTACATATTTCAAATGGGACGCCATTGGTCAATACTGGTGCGATGACCCGGGACACGACCACGGCGACGCAAATTGCACAGTAAAGGAACGCGCTGACAGTTACGCGTTTCAACTGGGCACCGCGATGCAGTATGTGGTAAATAAACTATGCAAGGCATGTCCGCAGGCGATTGTCGATTTTGATATCACCGAAGGATGGCGCAGCGTGGGACTTGGATTCCTGGCGGCAGGTAAATATTTCCTGATTAACAACGGCCCGTATTACGGTAGTTTCAACATACCGGAATGGGTGCGGAACCAGTCGAATGTATTTATCTGGCCGGGACCGGCGCGCACCTGGGTATGCCGCTATCCGCTGCGAATGGACAAATGGATTCCTTCGGTATTATTCCTCACCCATTATCTGCCCGACGACCCGGAGAACTCGCAGATACTCAATATCGCCTCGCTGATATTGGGACAAAACGGCATCTGGGGCGATTTACTGGGTATCAGCGATGAAGGCGTGGCGAGATTCGGCGATTATCTGGCGAAATACAAACAAGTTCGCAACGATATCACCAATGCCCGAGTGGTAACATCCGGCATGGTATCCGGCAGCCCGGAAATATACGAAAAGCTGGCAGATAACGGTCGCGGCGCTGTTTGCGTATTCGCCACCGCCCACGGCAAATTCAGCTATGTCACCCAACACACCACCGACAAAAAATGGTGGGCAACCGAGGGCGTGATAGTGAATTATGACGTAAAAGGCCGCGCAGTAATTGAAGCAGAATTCACCACCGGCGGGGCAAAAGTAATATTTTTCGGAGTGTAATAATTTACATCGATTAATAAGATTAATCAGGATAAAATTTATCCTTTCTATCCTGTTAATCGATGTGAAAAAATAGGAACAATTATCATCCAGAGAACGTGTTTTAACGACATTAACAGCTAAACACATTGATAACTGTTAAATATTATTACTCATTAAAATATTTGATCGGCGATATGCTGTCGGTGTCATTCCAGAATGCTGTTTAAATATCTTTGAGAAGTAAAATTGATCATCGATACCAACGCGTTTCCCTATCTCACTAAATGGTAAAATAGTTGTTGCTATCAGCATCGCCGCTTGTTTTAATCGTTCTTCCTGCAACCATTGTCCAGGTGATTTATTAAGATATTTTTGAAATAAACGGGTTAATGTTGAAGTACTGCAATCTGCATAGTTTGCTATGTCAGACATGGTTATCGTTTTATTCAGATGCTTTGTCATGTAACTTAAAATAAACTGTAATCTATCAGGTATTGATACTCTATTTTTATTAAATTTCAAATAATAGTTTAACTCTATTTCAAATATTTCACCAAGTTGACGGGCAAGCCATTCCTGCATGTTGCCCCTTTGGAATGTTGTGACGATATATGTTACTAATTGTATTATCGATTCTGATTCATTTTTGTTTCCAGTAATTACATCTGTGAACAAATATGATATTTCTTTTGAGAATTTAACATCAATCCCGCTTACTGGCATCGATTCATCAAATTTCAATTTAACCGATAAAGGCAAATCAGGAATATAGTGTATACCGGCTACAAATAGTGGTTCTTTTCCATCAGATTCATAAGCAACATCATGTCCCCATGGTAACAGTAAAAACTGACCGGGTGAAATATTATAATTTTGCCGATTAACAGTTACCACTCCTTTTCCATTAATACACCATAATAACATTATGCTTTGTACGCAGGAATTGCGAACTCTTTCTTTGACTCTGAATTGATATTCATTTGCCCTTACGATGACTGAGTTCATGTATCTTTTCTTCTCAAATGATTGTAAATAACAAAATAAATCATAATTTATTTTTAATTTGCGTTAATTATACAAATTTATGCATTATTTATCCATTGTTATTTCAAAAAATAAGGAGTAAATTACTAAATGTTGCTATATATAATATAGCGGCAAATTTTTATATGAGGTATATGTTCATGAAATGTAAGAAATCTTTTGGTAAACAACAAGGGTTCACACTTATTGAATTACTTGTCGTGATAGCTATAATTGCTATCCTCGCCGCAATTTTATTCCCGGTATTTGCCCGGGCACGTGAAAAAGCGCGGCAAACCACCTGTTTAAGCAATCAGAAACAAATTGCTGCCAGCGTGATGATGTATTGCCAGGATCACGAAGAATTAATGCCTGATGTGTCAACTATTTGGAATGATATTAAGATGGATAGTGGTGCTTTAATATGCCAATCAGCAGGAAAAGGAACCCCGAATGCCTATGTTTATAATTATTGGGTCGGCAGCAAGTCTTTAGGAGATATTGCGAACCCTTCATCATCTATACTCACTATGGATGGAAAACATGACGCTACCACTACACCATTGATAACATACTCAAATACAGCTTACAATGAAAAAGATATTGCAATACGACACAGCAATAAATTTATTGCAAGTTTTGTTGATGGACATACAAATAGCCTGAATCTGAGTGAATTGCCATTTGAATTAAAAAGTAATGCAGCAGAATTTCTCGGTAATGATGATACTACAAAGGGAAGTTTCTGGTCATCATCGGGAGGTTACAAATATGGCAGTAAAGGATATGTATTATGTAATTGGAATAATACTACCGTGAATAATTTTATGACTGGTAGTGGCGGTTATGTAGCCAGTGGTACTTTAGTGGGAAGTAGTACATATACCTGGGCTACCGCACCACAGGTTGATACCCGTGCTGTCATAAATCCTGCAACAAATACACGCGCAGCATCTACATGGTACAATTTAAATAATTACAGTATCGTTCTTTCAGTGCCAGATGAACCAGCTATACGATATATGCAAGTCTATTCCATGAGTTGGGATAACAATGATACTGGTTGTTATAATATCAAAGACAGTACAGGAAATGCATTAATATCATCAAATATATTTGTAAACGGTACTCAGTCATATAGCGGAACATGGTTAAAGTTTCGATTTAAAGGTAATATTACATTTTTCGGATCAATGACACCACCATCAGGTTCATGTTCAAAAATATCTGCTATTACTTTTGATTAGTATCGAACTATATTTAATTATCCTGTGTCAAAACTAAAAATGAGAATTTAACATCATTTTTAGTTTTGACTTTTGAAGAGGACTATTCATGAAAAAGCTATCATCTAAAGAACGTGTTTTAACGACATTGGCGCGGCAGGAACCAGACCGGGTGCCTATCGGCTATTCGGCGAATTCGGGTATCGATGCGCGACTGAAAGCGCATTACGGATTAAAATCCGATGACTGGTCGGGGTTGGTGGATGTGTTAGGTGTTGATTTTCGCGGAGTTGGCGCGCCATACATCGGCAAACGACTGCACCCGGAACCGTCGGTAGACCGTCACGTCGACCCGCTGTGGGGATGGGTGACTAAACTGGTAGAACACGAAAGCGGCAATTACTGGGATTACTGCGATTTTCCACTGATTGAAGCCGATGAAGAAACAATCGCCAATTGGCCAATGCCATCGGCGGACGATTTCGATTATTCCCACATGGCAGAGCATTGTAAAGCCAATGAAGAATACGCCGTCTTTGTGGGCGGTGCCGGACTGGCATGCATCATCAATACCGCCGGTTTTCTGCGCGGCATGGAACAGGTATTTGTCGACCTGGCGTTGGATGAAGAAGCCGGACTGCTGCTGATTGACCGCATGCTGGCTATGCAGTTAGAAACAACGCGCCGGCAACTGGAAGCGGCAAAAGGCGGCGTCGATTTCATGTGGATTGGCGAGGATCTGGGCACTCAGCGTGGTCCATTAATAAGTATGGAAACCTTCCAACGCCATATCAAACCGCGCCACAAACCATTTTTTGACCTGGCGAAAGAATATAACCTGCCAGTGATAATGCATACCTGCGGCAGCAGCAGTTGGGCGTATGACGAATATATCAGCATGGGCCTTACCTGCGCCGACACCTTGCAGCCGGAAGCGGCAGACATGTCGCCAGCATACTTGAAAGCACGTTTCGGCGACCGCCTCGCATTCCATGGCTGTATCAGCACCGCCGGCCCGGTGGCTTATGGCACAGTGGAAGATACCATCAAAAACTGCAAAGAAACCCTGGAAATAATGATGCCCGGCGGCGGCTACTGTTTCTCCCCCACCCACTGTCTGCAGGATAATTCACCGACAGAGAATGTGGTGGCGATGTATGAAACGGCGCATGAGTTTGGGGTGTATTAAGGCAGTTGGCAGTTGATGATGTTTTTCAGTGCTTTAAATAAGATGTTCACCGCGAAGGAACTCAAGGAACGCAAAAGAAAAATATAAAAAGAATTCTTTTGTGTTCTTTGCGTTCTTTGTGGTTAAATAAATTGAGTTATGAAAAAAATCCATATTAGTTCTATTAATTCCGTGGTGCGCTACTTTCCGCCAGACACTTCCATGGTTACGGTGCTGCCTTTTTTTAATTCGGTATTTGCCGTCGGTTTGGTACTGACTACAATGCCTTTTGGCTGGGTTGATGGTATGATGCTTTCTACCGGGCGCAGATCTGCGTCATTTATCATTTGCCGGGCGGCAGATGATGTTTTGCCGACTACAGCAGGTACTTTAACACCTTCTACTTTTTGTACATTGCCAGCATATTTAGAGATTATAACGACTAATATTCCAAGTACCACCAGACTGGTCAGCGAAATCATGATAACCATCACCAACGGCATTTTTTTGCTATCTTTTACCCGGGCAACGCGCTCCGCCATAGATTCAACCGCGCCTTCATGCTGAGAAACAACATCCAACGCCTGGAATTCTTTTAATATCTCTTCTTTGGATACTGAACTATCTATCTCAAATTTTTCTACCATTTTATATTTCACCACCGTTTGAAACGCTGATAATACTATACCAAATCAATGCCAAAATTTCTATGGGAAAAATACGAGGTCACATTATTAACATATATTTATTTCACATCGATTAAGGGGATTTATAAGATATTTTTTCAAATTGGAATGAATAAATTCCATTATATTGATATAATTACATCAGATATACTTTAGAGGATTGCAACTTATGCCAAATATAAAAACAATATCAGATTTGCGAAAAAATTTTAGTGAAATAAGTCGACTCTACAAGGATACCAATGAACCAGTCTATATTACAAAAAACGGTACAATAGATATGGTAATTATGAGTATTGAAACTTATGAAAAGCAACAAGGGCAGTTAGAATTATATGCCAAACTTACCGATGCTGAAACTGAAATTGCTGCTGGTGCTAAAGGTGTTGATTTTTTTAAGTTTGCAAAAAAGATGAGAACAAAATTAACTAAAAAATAATGACCGAATGAAACTTATTTTTACATCGATTAACAGGATTTATAAGATTTTATAATCCTTTATTATCCTTTTAATCGATGTAAAAAAACAAAACTTTACTTCTCAAACCCAAATTCTACTTCATTCGCCCAATGTTCTATCCAGTCGGGTTTAAACGACAGGTTGCGTCTGGCTACGCTGCGGTTTTTGGTTAATTCCATGCAGCCAACGCCGGTGTTGTCATTTACGCGGAAGGTGAACTTTATGGTTTGACCGGCATCCAGGCGTTTTTTAACACCAGGGATTTCTGACCATGGAATTGCACATTCGGTGATGCGGGTGTTGCCGTCGCGGGTAATTACCAGGTTGCCGTTTTTCACCGGGCCATCAAATGGCGATGGCAATTGCCGCGGATAGAAATGCTTGTTGGGCATTTGCGGGGTGCGGACTCGCCATATCTCGGTGCCGCCGCCGTATTGCACTGCTACCGGATCTAACGCGTATTCGTAATCAGAATCCCAGTAACCAGTAAATTTAGGCATGGTACCGGGAGGGCACGAGTACCAAGGCTTTTCTTCGTCAGACATTACGTTGAATGCAATCTGAACATTATCGTGGTTTGGTGAACTGCCAAATGGCAACTCCGGTCCTTTGCGATAGCTGTAATGACGCACGCCATCCGGCCATTTCATCGGCATGGTGAATGGTTCATCAATGACTGTTACCTTCGCATAGTCAGGATATTTCGGGTCTACACTGACAACATTATAGCCATCTTTGCCATATACGCCTTTCCAATTTCCGCCGGTTTTGTCGTCAACTTGCACAATTGCTGCGGCATTGCCGGTGCCGTGTAATTCCGTCGCTGCCGGGTCAAGGAAAAATGCCTGCATCACCGGGAACCACCACATATTTGTACGCACTATCACCCGCACATTGCCACGCAGATTCAGCACTACATATTTGCCTTTCTGGAACTTATCAATATCTTTCTGAACAAGTACTGCTTTGGTATCAAGATTCTGTACAATTATCTTCTGGCTGCGACGTTCCATATCATCAAAATCAACGCAATAGACCGCTAATTGCGTAGTTTTATCTATCGGCAATTTAAGGTCTATTCCAAATGCGCTGGCGGTCAAAGCGGTGCGCCATGCGCGCTGAACCCTCACGCCATCCTGGGTTGGATGCTGCGGTGCGGCGGCATTTGCGATACCCGCCATGTCGCTCCATGATATTTCATCTTTCATTAATGCTTTGGCGCCATCCATTAAGTATGAAGTATCAGGATAAAAATATTCGTCATCATTGCGATTTTCAAACCGCAGCATTCCGTCTTCCGGGGTGGAATCGGCAATCTTTGCCGCAAAGTAAAAATTATCTTTATCATAAGCCATGAAACCGGTGGCCAATCCCTTTTTATATGATGTATCGTATTGCTTAAATGGCAGCCAGGCTGTTTCCATCAGAGTGGGACGCTGTACGCCATCAGAAATTACCGGTTGCGGCAATACGCCATTCCAATCATCAAGATTTCCGTCAACAACTATAGTGCGTTTGGCAATGAAGTTGCAATGAATATCTTCTTCATGTACGGCTTTACCGTCCTTGCCGGCATTAAAAGTTAGGTTTAACTTGTAACTATTGGCATCGTTGCCTTTGCCAGATATTAGAGCAGGAATTATTTTCTTCTCGAATGGCTTAAACTTTAACGTGTCAGGTACAACAACGGTAAGTCCTTCCAGCGTAACTTTAAATGTACCGGATATGGCGCGGTTCAGGATATTTGTCACTTCAATATTTACTATGCCGCCTTTATCAATAGGTGCTGTCGGGTCGTGAACGACTACCGTTAACGGTTCGTAACCAACAACACGACCGTCTTTGACTGCTTTCAGCAGTTTATCAAATGAACCGCGTTTGCCATTTGAACGCAGATAATATCCCAGGTCATTCAGCGGAACTACTATCTTTCCATGCACTGTCGGCACCGGGTTGCCATAAAAGTCATACAGCGCGTAACTGCTGCCGCTTGTCTTTATAGTCATGGTTGCTCCGGTCAACTGTTCCGGTTTTTTAATTTCTGCCTCAATAGCCGCGCGGTCTGCGTTGTCTGCCGGCAAAGAATTAAGTTTTGCTCGTAAGGCATCTTTATCAGCTATTTCCGCTAATCCACGCACATCGCGGAAAAGAATGTTATCACGGCCAAATGTTGGACTTAAATCGCCTACAATCACCACCGTTCCATCATCTTTATCTTTTTTACCATCAAATATATAAACCCAGGGAAGGCCATTCTTAAACATAATTTCATGAAAACTGCGTTCACCTATAAAATGCTGGAATGCACCTATTGATGCTGCTACCGGCCAGGCATGGGTGACAATGCGTCGTTCAACACCTTTTGAAGTTTTCACATCTTCTGTCCCGCGCTGGGTATCGGATGAGATAACACTGCCAATAATGCCAACCACACGGTCATGACCGGATGCGAACATGGTGGATAATGTGGATGCGACGCGGTCGTCAGAGTTAGCCACCCAGCTTTCAGTATCCCAAACCTGTACGCGTCCATAAGGTCCAGTTCTGTTTACAAACTTTTTCACTATCGTCGCTGGCTGCATTCCCTGGTAATGTATGCTCATGAAATCCAGCCGATTAAGGAATGTATCTTTGCCATCAGGGAACAGTTTATCGAATGTGTTTGATGAACTGTCGCAACCGCCCAACATCACCTGTACTTTTGCTTCAGCGCGGGCTTCTTCCACTCCTTCGCACAGTGCGGTGTATATCTCCCGGTAACGAAGATCGTCAGCACCCCAACCACTGATAGATATTCCGTTCCATGGTTCATTCATGAACTTCATAGCCGTCACCGGTCCATTTGGCCAGCCATAGGTGACCGCGACGCGCTTCACTAACTTTTTAAAATCAGCATCATACTGCGGCAGCCAGGTCATATCTGCCTTGCCATCTTTCATGATACCATTCGCATCCAGCCAGAGACGAAAACGTCCCATCGGCTGTACCGATGCCAAACCGGAAGCACCAAATTCAACGCAAACCGGCTTGCCGGCAGCTTTCAACTGATCTAATTGTTTGCAAGAATTAGCAAACCATGTCTCGAAATCAGCATCGGTGGATGGTTTATAGGCAAATCCGATACGGTTTACGGTGGTTCCCAACCGCTTGAGCAAATCAATGTTTCCATTATCCATCGTTAATTTATAATACTGTTTTGCGCTGTCATCTGCCTTAAATGTTCGTACACAGCCAGCACCAAACAAATGGTCAAAACCATCTAAATCTATCATAACCGCATACCCGCCAAACTTTTCGGGGATTGCAGGTGAAACAACAATATCCTGGTAGCCTTTTGCCGGTATATCAATAGCAATAGGCACGTTACCGCAATCAAGCAGCTTTCTGACGCCGGTTTTGAATACATCATCACCCGGGTAGGTATACAGCGCAAATTGTATCACTGACGCTTTGCCCACAGTTTTTATCGGCTGGTCGGTCTGGTTAACGAACTGGAAAGTAAAAGAAACCTTATCACCGGGCCATAATACGTTTGCCGGGATGCTCGATTCAATCATTGTCACCTTCAATCCTTTTGAAATGGTGAACTTATTAGTTACAGCATCAGGATTAACTCCCCATTCTTTCGCAAACTCCGCCGGTTTAACTGTACCGGTATTCGGTTGCGGCAAGTCAAATGAATACGCAATATTTGCTATTAAAATAGCGAAAAGAAGAGTAGCACCGCGCAAAAAGTTAGTCATGTCAGATTCCTTTAATTGTGTCATTATCTGTTGATACAATTGTATTCGCAACCTGCATGATATGTCAATGGGTTAAGTAGATATTTAAAACATTGCTATTCATAGATATAATATATATTTAATGGGTTTGAATCTTACTATTAATGGGGAAAAAACAGTTAATATTATATACAAACAATCATGTTTAATATAAAGTATACAAAATACAGCTTAAATAATTGAAAGAGTTTAACTGTGTTCAAAATAATTGAGCATAAAAAGATGAAAGATAAAAAATTAATAATAAAAATATGGGCGCTGGTGTTACTTAGCATTCTGATATTAAATACTACCGGCAATTGTGCCGACCAAAAACCGGTAAACCCACCGCTGCCTTCAGGGAAAATTGGCATATTCGACCTTACTGCAATTCACGCTGTCCCGTTGGACCCTGAAATTATCAGCCATAAAGAAGACGCCACCACCGTTACAGAAGAAGTGCGCTTCACCAGCACACCGGGTGTTCGCGTATTCGGATATTTCAGTTACCCAAAAGTTGGAAAAAAACTGGAAGGTGTATTAACAGTGCGTTTCCAGGGGGCAGAATCGCGCAAGAGCGATGCGCAATACGGTATGGTTGGATTTTCTATCAGCGCGCCAAGCGGTAATACCGACGAAACTAAAAAAGATACTATCGGCGGGGTGCCATTATCCAGTGATTTTGTTGATGACCCAACACAAAGCTGGATATACCAGCATGTCGTCGCTCTTACCCGCGCGCTTGATTATATGCAATCAAGACCGGAAGTTGATATCAACCGCACCATAATAATGGGTTATTCATGGGGCGGGTATGTCACCACCTTGCTGCACGCTATTGATAACCGGCCTTGCGCATATATAACATGGCATGGAACCGGGTATTACTCTGATGATGCTGGGATGTCTGGCGACGAACCAACATTGATAAAAAGTAAAAAATATTACGATATGTATGCCCCATCGGCCTATGCCAAATATGGCAGCAAACCTATATTTATTGCCACCGCATTAACAGATTATTTTGCCACCTTAGATGGATTAATCTCCATGTATAATCAGTTAAAGTGTCCCAAGTTTTTATCAGTGGCACCAAACCGCTATCACGCCAATACCAGCCGCGACGAATTTCATGGCACTGGAAACTGGGCACTTTATTGGCAAAGCAAAGGATCGACACCGCCAAAAATAACTGAAGGTACCGTTGCTAACCGTAACGGGCATATCTTTTATACCTTTAAAACAGACACAACTTTTCCTATTTTAAACTCTGAAGTAATGTATAGTTACGGCAAACCCGGGCATTGGCAAGGTCGCACCTGGCATCGTATACCCGCGACAAAAATTGATATCTCCAATAGTTATGAATGTGAAATACCGGTATACAACCAAGCTGTCCCATTTTATTGCCTGGCGCAGTACGAAACCAAAGATTTCGGCGGAATAGCCAATGGCCCGCAATATGTTGAGCCGGATAAACTTGGCATAAGAAGGGCAAATGCCGACTATCCAAAGATGCTGATAAACTTTGAAGATAAAAGCGACCTGTATATTGCTCATGGCATACCGACATTCGTTGCCGGTGACGCAGCAGAAGGAACTACTTCAGCATCAATCAAGCCATCCTACGAAGGCACCGTTCAATTCCTTAATATAGAGCCTTTCCTGTGGAAAAATCCCCGCGAAATCCTCTTTTTTCTTAAAGGCGACGGACAACCGGGACCAATCAATGTCTACCTGACCTACAACACCTTGTATTGGCTGGATATTCCCAGCAAAAACTATAAAAAATACACGCTGGTGCCAGAAGGAAAAGTTTTCCCGAACAAATGGACTGAATATACCTTGTCATTGTATAACATCGAGAATCTGGATATATCAGATGCACTATTCTTTGACATGGGTGACCGAACATTGAATATTGATGGGATTCGCTGGAGATAAATTTTGAAATCATTTGTTAAATATAACTTCGCGATATTAATTTCATTACTTGTCGCGTTTACAACATTAATCCCCGTTAACAGCTTTGCAGCAGAAGAACCTGTCCCCGGGGTGACGACAACCATGTTGGATAGCACTCACGGATTAATAATATTCCCCGTGCCGGTTACTTTAAGCGACACAGCGGCAATTACTTTTGACGTAAATGATGTAAAAATAAAATCATATATCATCCCGCCAAAAGGCGGCAAGGAACTGCATTTTTACTTGATTGACCCGTTGAAACAACCAGTTCGCGTTACCATCAGCGGAGATATAATGCCGGTAAGTGCAACTGATGCAGCACCTATTGTTAAAAATCTCCTGTTAATGCCGGTTGTGTGGCCAGCAAACCGGCAAAATATGGCGTTTTTGTGGGAATCAAACAACGCGCCAAATCTGGTGCTTTTTCCTGATGATGTTAACTACACGTCATGCAAATTAACTGGCGACTCGAAAATATTTGATAATAAGGGACGGGTTCAATGCAATTCAGGCTTTGCTGTAAGTAAAGTGGCAATTGTTAGCTGCTTGCGTAATAAAGCATTAAGTTTTGAACTAACATTCACCCCGGGAATAACATTAGCAAACACCAATTTAATGAGAATCGGTAATATCGTTGTAAAAAGAGAAGGTGCTATTTTTCTGGTGGAATTACCCGGCGATAAAACAGCATCAAAAACAATCATAAAAACTACACCGCTTCAATATTTAGTTCCTCCTACCACAATTCCATTCTTGATAACTATAAATCCAAAAGAGATTACTATTTATCAACAAGGTACAAAAGTCGGTTACGCAAAATTATCACCCAATTTCTTTTCGCGTTGGAAAGGGAACGATATCGCAGTTGGATCAGCTTTAAGCACAACAACTAATGCAGGTAGTATCGATGGCATCGCCATATATTCACGCACATTATCTGCAAAGGATGCGGAAATTAGTGCGGAAGCCGCCGCAAAACGTATAACACCCATGGAAACACCACAAATTGTCGTGAAGGCAAAGCTAATCGCCATGACGCCAACTCCGCTGCCAAAAGATATTCTGCCATATAAACACGCGTTGATAACTCACAAATATTTGGTTTCAGATGTTATAAAAGGCTATAAAACAACGGTCAATAAAGACGCCACTATTCTTGTCGCCCGCTGGGGAATTCTTTCCGCCAAACAAACTGCCATTGCCAATATGAAAGTTGGCGATGAATGTGAGTTAACCCTGGAGAATTTCAAAGACCACCCGGATTTAGAACACCAATATACCGTAGACGCATTGTCAGACGAAGACGAATTGCCATATATGCTGGATGTCGGGAAGAAGTAATTTAACAACCAGCACGCAAAAACTCATCATAAGCCCAATCATCCCATTCTGGCTCTACACCGATTCCGTGAAGATCGGGATAATTCTTCGCAATAAACCCGCCGCGGAATGTATCAACCAACCGATGCGTTTCCCTGGTGAAAAGCTCTTTATCACCGGTCGGCAATACCTGCTGAATATCACATGGAGAATACAGGCCAACTTTATGTTTACGCAGCTTTTCTGCCAATGCCGGCTGGTCATACACTGCCGGTTGGTCGAATTGCAAGCAGTCAATTCCTGACTCGCACAATTCATCAACCAGCACCCAGTTGAAACCACAGGAATGCTGGATTACTTTCATACCATATTTATGCGCGCGACTGGTAAGACGTTCATAAAGTGGACGAAAAATATCTCGGAACATGGCAGGACTGAACATGGTGCGATCTTGAATGCCCAGATCCTCGCAAAACATTACGCCATCCATGCCGGCTTCGCCATACCTATCAATTACACCCTCAAATAATGTTGTTACCCGGTCATGCAACACATCAATATAATCGCGGTTTTCGAACAAATCGAGAAAATATATCTCCATTTTTCGCAGGTAACGACAAGTATTAAATGGCCAACCCGGTAGCCAGCCTAATTTGAATAAATCAGTACCGGATGCCGCCAAGTCATGCGCTCCTTGGTAATAATCAGGATTATCCAAATCAGGCATTTGCAGATTATCCAATTGGCCCCATGACTCCAGTGCCGGTTTAAAAATCTCGCCGCCCAATGACATCCCGACGGTACGGTGCCAGACGTTTCCCCACATATCAGTAGAATATTCAATCTCGCCATCCACCCAAACTTGTGGTTGAAAATTGAAATTTATCCCGGCACCTGTAAAATCATTGCGCCGATTGCGGTCAAAGTTCAACCCAATCCGTTCTTCGCATCGACATTCAATATTCTGAATAATTATTTCACGTGGTGTTAACGACATGGTTGGGTTCTCCCAAATTGAAAAATTTATAAATGTTAATCAACTGATATTCATCAGTGATAACAATAATTTAATATTCGAGGTGAAAGGTATCGCGCCATAATCGCGCCATATCGCGCCAAAAAACCGGACAAACCGGACAAAAACCGGACAAAAACCGGTCAAATCGGCCAAAATATGGGGTATAATCGCGCCATAATCGCGCCATATCGCGCCATAATCGCGCCATCGAAATACAATAATATACTATTTCGCAATATATCTGGTGGTAGGACCTTTGCCATCAACTATAATACTGCCATTTTGAACAAGCTGCTTTAAATCACGCTGTGCCTGACGACGACTCACATTAAATTCCGTCTGATATTCATCAACATTTATACTTCCTTTCTCGAAAATAAATGTTATGGCTTTTTGTAAACGATTGTTTAACGGCTCTTCAAATGCATTTATCAACTGTGTAGATACTGTAAACCGAACAATAAACATACCACTTTCAATTACAAAATCAGGGGTAGTTAGTCCGTGTGTTCTGCATGCGTTAATAATTCTGGTCGTACCGGTTCCCCATTTTTCTACTAATTTGGCACGATGGAATACTCCGGCGAGTCGCGGATTGCGCGGGTGTGAAGAATGTTCATGGTAAAGCTGTTCAATACTCAATTCTGGCGGCAGTGAGCCGGGATTCCATACTTCAAGTCGATTATCGTAAATGCGCACCTGCACCATACCGGGTTCTGTATAATTTCTATGACAAATGGCATTAATTATCGCTTCACGCATAGCATCAACAGGATATTCAGGTATAACTTCATGTTCGAGTTTTCCAGTAATTTTGATTGCTTGTTTGGTATTTCGGGTTATAAATTGCAATGCGCTATCTAATTGAGTAAATATAGAACCGGAATAAGTTGCTTCATCAATAAATTGTAATGAAGTTGTACCGGCGAACCTGGCACATTGTAATTGAGCCTGCGGGAAAAAATAATGAGGGTTATCAGTAAAAAGCAATGCGACAGCGTTAACCAATTGTCCCTGTGATGTGAGCATAGCTAAATTACGCAGCATCGTGTTAATATCATTATCTACATACAATCCAGCACGTTTGAGAAAATCATGAATAGCATTTGTAGACAAATCATTAATAGATAAATCTGCAAGCGGCATAGCATCCCAGGTATGTCCGGTAGTCTGTTCCATTAACCGCATTATTTCATCACGAGATAATTGCTGATTACTTCTGCCTACACGAATAAAAGACTTGCCATAAGCAAACACTGGTTTAATCGGACTGGCATCAACCTGAACATTTATTACAACATTATTATCAATTCCTTCAAAAGTAATTGAAGGGTATTGTTGTGGTTCGGTATTAATTTTAATATCACGGGCTAAATCTTCCAATGTGGTACGACCAAGCTGTACACCAACTCTTTTACCATCCGGTGCTATCCCAACGCATATTGTGCCGCCTTGAGAAGTAGCAAAAGCTGCCACGCTTTCGACAATACTTTTTATTTCGCCAAGCGATGTTTTATATTCTAAAAATTGTGATTCAGATGCTGTCATAATTCTTATTATACAACTCATATTTAATCTACTCAATAGCTGTAAATAAAACTGCCGTTTACTTAAAACCCACACATCATACAAAATAAACACATTTTAAGATATCCAATACCTTTATGCAAAAAACAAACATATTTCCCCTTTATTTTGTTAATTTTATGCGCGCACTATTGCATACACCAATACTTTTATGTTAATATCTATTCACAAGGAGCAAAATATGTCTTTTTCACCATTATACAGCAAATCATCTTTCCCATTGCAGGATATTGAGAAGGCTGAATTGTATCGTGAACAGTTCCCTTATTCAGAGATTCCACGCATCATATTTGACGGGGTTGACGTTCCCATGTCGCCGGCAAAAGATATTTGGATTACCGATACTACATTTCGCGATGGTCAGCAGTCGCGTCCGCCATATACACCGGAACAAATAGTAAAGATATTCGACCTGCTGCATAAATTAAGCGGTCCCAACGGTGTGATTCGCCAGAGCGAATTCTTTATCTACAGCCAGCGCGACCGCAAAGCGGTGGAAAGCTGCCTGGAACGCGGGTATCAATTCCCCGAAGTTACCAGTTGGATTCGCGCCGATGCCAGCGATCTGGAATTGGTGAAGTCATTCGGTATCAAAGAAACCGGCATTTTAACCTCGATTTCCGATTACCATATTTTCCTGAAATTAAAGAAAACCCGCGCCAAAGCGATGGATGATTATCTGGGAATCGTGAAGGCGACTCTGGACGAAGGAATTATTCCCCGCTGTCATTTTGAAGATATTACCCGCGCCGATATTCATGGTTTCTGCCTGCCATTTGCAGAAGAATTGCTGAAACTGTCGCAGGAATACAAAATGCCGGTGAAAGTGCGCTTGTGCGATACCATGGGTTATGGCCTGACCTTCCCGCAGGTTTCACTGCCGCGCAGCATACCCCGCATGATTCACGCTTTTGTCCACGAATTGGGCTACCCCGGCGAATTGCTGGAATGGCACGGCCACAACGATTTCCACAAGGTACACACCAACGCGGTAACCACCTGGCTGTACGGCATCAGCGCGCTGAACGCCTCGCTGCTGGGTTATGGCGAACGCACTGGCAACCCGCCCCTGGAAGGTGCCATCATCGAATATATCAGCCTGCTTGGAAATACCAATGGCATTGACACCACCGTCATTACCGAAATTGCTGACTATTTCCGGGGTGAAATCAAAGCGTTTATTCCGTCAAATTATCCATTCGTCGGCAGCGAATTCAACACCACTCGCGCCGGAATCCACGCTGACGGTCTGTTGAAAAACCCGGAAATTTACAATATTTTCGATACCGAAGTTATTCTTAATCGACCGTTGAAAATCACCATCACTGACAAATCCGGCGTTGCCGGCATCGCTGGCTGGATAAATGAAAATATACCGCAGATAACCGGGGTTGCGTTAAGCGAACCAGTAAGTAAACGCCACCCGGGCATCAAACATATCAACAGTTGGATTTTAGAACAATACGACCAGGGACGTACCACCAGTATATCGCCGGATGAATTGGAAGCGCAGACCCGCCATTACCTGCCGTCGCTGTTCGTATCCGACTTTGAAAAAGTACAACAGGAAGCTATCCAGAAAGCGGTGCATCTGGCAGAAAAGATATCAGAATCAGAAGAAATGGACAGCCTGGAATCAGAACAGGTTGAAAAGTTCCTGCATTCCCTCACCAGCCGTGAAGGCAGCATCCAGCTTATCGCCATCACCGACACTAATGGCGACCGCATATCACAGGTGCATACTCAGCGCGGTGAGAAACCGCTATTCCGCAACCTGTTAACGAAAAATTTCAAGGAAAAAGAGTGGTTTACCAAAGTAATAGAAACAGACGGCCCATATTACTCCGACTTGTATTTTTCAAGATACACCCAGGAGCTGACCATAACCGTAGCGATGCCCATCCACAACCCGGCTGGTGAATTATGCGCCGTCATGGACATCGACTTCAAGTTCAACGAACTATCCAAAATGCTCACCGTCATCCCGGATGAAATTTTGGATTTAAAAGAATATTGATTTATTAGTCAAAGTAAGAAAACACCAGACTGCAAAGAAACTTTTACTCTCTTTGCAGTCTGGTATCTTTTTGAATTAATAATTGAACAGGCTCATGTAAAACTATACTAACTGTATAATCAACCAAACCACCCCCTACCCCCTCCTTGGCAAGGAGGGGAGTTATGATAATTACGTGATAAAATAATGGATGCTTTAATAATCAAAACCTTCATTTTAAACTCCCCTCCTTGCTAAGGAGGGGTGGCCGAAGGTCGTGGTGGTTTTCGCCTACCACAAGCCTTCAACATAAAAATATAATAAAATATGTGTCGCAAAAGCCTCTAAATATTGAAATAAATAAATTTCAGCATCATACCAGATGAAATATTGGATTTGGGAGTATAATAAAAATATAATCACTTAATATAGGAAGTAGTATTGATGCAAAATTCTGACGATATAACTCCTGAAAAACCTGATACGAAAATGGCACCTGATGGCACTGCACCTTACCGCCAGGGGCCATTTCGTGGTTTGACATCAAACGTCATCCGGCTGGGTCTGGTATCTTTTTTCGCTGATGTTTCCAGTGAAATGCTGTACCCGCTCATCCCGATTTTCCTTACGGCAGTATTAGGTGCACCGGTGGCAATTGTCGGGATAATTGAAGGTGCCGCGGAAGCTACGGCAAGTTTACTGCGCACCGTGTCAGGACGTTTATCTGATATTTCTGGACGGCGGCGTCCTTTTGTCATTGCCGGATACACTCTCTCGGCCATTGCTAAACCACTACTGGCGCTGGCGACTGGTTGGCCGCTGGTGCTGGTGGCGCGCGTCACCGACCGTTTCGGCAAGGGGATTCGCACCAGTCCGCGCGACGCCTTGCTGGCAGACTCCATTAGCGAACAATACCGCGGGCGCGCCTTCGGCTGGCATCGCGCCATGGATACCGCAGGTGCAGTTATAGGGCCGCTGCTGGCTATCTGGCTGATTGCCCTGACCCATGAAAAGCTGCGCCTGGTCTTTTTACTGGCATTTATCCCTGCAATTATCGGTGCTGGCCTTGTTTTATTCGTTCGTGAAAAACGCCAGCAAGCGCCAGCGATAGCACCGCCGCTTAAAATTCAAACTCTGCCGCCAGCATTTCGCGGCTACCTGTTTGCGTGGGGTGTCTTTGCCATTGCCAATTCCAGTGATGTGTTCCTCATCCTGCGTGCCAAAAGCCTTGGTTTCAGCACCATGCTGGTAATAGTTCTCTATGCCTTATACAACCTGATTTACGCGATAGCCAGTCCATATCTCGGGCATCTGTCTGATATTATCGGACGGCGCCGGGTATTGGTTGGCGGGTTACTCGTCTTTGCGCTGGTTTACGTGGGGTTTGCAATTGTTCCCCATTCCGGGTGGCTGTGGCTGTTATTTGGCATTTATGGCCTGTATACCGCGGCAACTGACGGCGTGGGAAAAGCCTTCGCCGTTGACCTTGTCCCGTCAAATATTCGCGCCAGCGCCATCGGCGTATTGGGAACCACCACCGGCATCGCGACACTGATAGCCAGCAGCGTCGCTGGTCTGCTATGGTACAGCGTCGGTCCCTGGGCCGCCTTCGGATACGGCGCACTGGGAGCAATCGTCGGCAGTATCCTGCTTTGGCGGTTGCAGACTGCAGCAACTGTGTCTGCTGATTTAGGTGCGGTGAACTAATGTGGGTATCCACCCACAACCCAATATTATTCACCACAAAAGAACACAAAAAACACAAAAGAAGAATTTTAGAATACTCTTTGTGTTCTTTGTGTTCCTTTGCGGTGAATACCTGACAAATACATTGATTTACAAATAACTTGTTTTATTTCAACGATGTTAAGGTTTAAGGTATTAACTGCCAAATAAAGAACTCTTCGCATATCCCGCGATGAACTGAAATAAAAGCGTGCAGCCACTCTCTGTGTAACTGCCTGATAATATGGTAAAATCTCTTCGTAAATGAACGATAATATTCAACATAAACTGTCGCAATTGCCCGTTGTTCCCGGCTGTTACCTGATGAAAGATGCCGGTGGTGCGGTCATCTACGTGGGCAAGGCAAAGATTTTGCGCAATCGTGTGCGCAGCTACTTCGCCACCGATATATCCGACTTGCATCCGCGCACTCAGATGATGGCAGCGCAGATTGTCGATCTGGACATCATTGCGGTAGCCACTGAAGAAGAAGCGCTGGCACTGGAAGCCAACCTTATCAAACGCTACAAACCACGCTATAACGTGCGCCTTCGCGACGATAAATCTTACCCATTTATAAAAGTAACAGTTAAAGATAAATTCCCAAAGATTTCCGTGGTGCGGGGAACTGCCCAATTGCTGGATAACGCGCGGTTTTTCGGCCCCTACCCCAATGTCCGCGCCATGTGGGATGTGGTAAAACTTGTGCGCCGTTTATTTAAGCTGCGATTGGAAACCCGCAACAGTCCCAACCGACGGTCGGGCTGTCCCTGGCACGAAGAAGGCGCACTGCGCAAACGTCCATGTATAGACTACGACATCGGCCAATGCAGCGGGCCATGCGCCAACCTGATTAACGAAGAAGGTTATCAGGCCCAGGTGCGCGAGGCATTGCTGTTTCTCGACGGACGCATGCTGAGGCTGGCTGACGACCTGACAAAAGATATGGAGAAGGCGTCGTCAGAGATGAAGTTTGAATTAGCGGCGCGGCTTCGCGATAAAATGTTGAGCCTGCGAAATATCCACCAGGACGCCCGGGTAGTGAGCACCAAGCACGAAGATATGGACTTGGTCGCGTCATTCTCGCAGTCTGACGAAGCCTGCATCACCGTCTCAATCGTCCGCGATGGCCGGCTGATAGAACAACAGCACCACTTCATGGACGGCGTGACCGGCGTCAGCAACAGCGAACTCATCTCGTCATTCATCACCCAGCGCTACAACGGCGTGGGGTCGCCGCCGCGAATGCTGATAATACCCCAGATGATTGACGACAAAGACGCCATGGAATCTTGGCTGTCCGCCCGACGCTGGGCGCGGGTACGGCTGATAGTGCCGCATCGCGGACCGAAGTTTGACCTGCTGGCGATGACGGCGGAAAATGCAAAATTGTACCTGGAGCGTGAGCAAAACCGCAAAGGCGAGGAAGCACGCAAAGCGATGGAAGCGGTGGCAGAACTTGGTAAAGTTCTTAACCTGCCGGATGGGCCGCGCCGCATCGAATGTTACGACATTTCCACCTTTGGCGGCGACGACTCGGTAGGGTCAATGGTGACATTCATCAACGGCATGCCGGAAAAAAGCCATTACCGGCGGTTCAAAATAAATTACCACACCGGACAGCCCGACGATTTCGCCATGATGAAAGAGATGTTGGAACGGCGGCTTGGCGGCGCGGTGATGAAGTCGCCAAAGTTCTCGGAACTGGCAGATTTAATGGTAATTGACGGCGGCAAAGGGCAACTGGGCATCGCGGTACGGGCAATGCAGGAACTGCAGATTGCCGTGCCGGTAATCGGCCTGGCAAAACGCTACGAAGAGGTTTTCCTGCCTGGCCACAGCGACGGGATGATACTGCCAGCCAATTCGCGGGCACTGCACCTGCTGCAAAATATCCGCGACGAAGCCCACCGTTTTGGCATCACCTACCACACCACCCTGCGCAACCGCAGGATGAAAGAAAGCGCGCTTGATTACATACCGGGAATAGGCGCAAAAAGAAAAACAGCATTGCTGAAAAAATTCGGCAGCGTGGAAAAGATCAAAGCGCTGACCCCGGAAGAACTCGCCGCCGCGCCAGGAATAAGCCTGGAACTCGCTGGTGAAATACTGCGGCTATTAGGTGAAAACAATGCATGAGCTACCCATCACCGAGAATATAATAAAAATGACCACAACCGCCGCCGCCGAAGCCAACGCCACCCGAATAACCCGAATAACCCTGGTAATAGGCGAACTATCCTCAATTATCAACGACTCGGTACAGCAATATTTCAACGTAATCAGCGAAGGTACCCTCGCCGCCGGCGCCGAACTGGTATTCAAACGCCTGCCGGTAAACCTGGTCTGCCCCAACTGCGCCAACGAATTCCCCAAGGTAAAAAGCAACTTCAACTGCCCGCAATGCGGCGAAATGGGCAGAATAGCCGACGGCGCCTGGGAGTTTTATGTTGAGAGTATGGAAGTTGATAATTGACAATGGACAATGGACAATGGACAATGGACAATGGACAATGGACAATGGACAAT
>CAZWZF010000028.1:0-58078 GCA_964638715.1 uncultured bacterium
GAATAGAAAAGGTTCATTAATGATTTCTTCTTTTGAAAAGATTACAAAAGAAGATAATATTAAATTGTATATGTGTTTACAAAATAAAATCAAAGAAACTTTATATTTAACAAAATTATCATCACAAATAGAAACATTAGAAAAAGGAAAAGAAAAGTTTACCGAATTAACAGTAGAAAATCAATGCAAGGTTATTGCAGAAATACTTCATTTATTCCAATGTAATAAAGTATTGGCTAATTTTGAACTTATTAATGAATCTACACAATCTGGACGGATAACTATATCTAAAAATATAACAAAATTAGAAAATCTTAAAATCATACATCAGTCCCCAACAGGTATTTTTGAAAAAGAGGTTGATTTGAAAAAGTTATGAGCTGGAGAATGGTGGTGATATCAAACCCGTGCAAGATGGATTTAAAACTAAACCAGATGGTAGTACGCACGGAGGAAGTGGTGAAAATAAATATATCCGAATTATCGACGGTAATCATTGAGAACACGGCGGTGTCAATTACCGCCTGCCTTCTTTGCGAGTTGACAAAGCGTAAGGTAAAGATCATATTTTGCGACGAAAAGCATAATCCTTGTTCAGAATTGATAGGGTATTATGGATGTCATGATACCAGTGAAAAAATACGCAAACAGATAGCCTGGAATAATGACATAAAACAGGCAGTATGGACATGCATAGTTGCTGATAAAATACGGAAACAAAGTAATAACTTAACCCGTATTTGTCATCCAGCCGCTTCGCTGTTGGAAAAGTATATAGACGAATTAGTACCAAATGATGAGACTAATCGCGAAGGTCACGCTGCTAAAGTATATTTTAATGCCATGTTTGGCATGGATTATAGTCGTGGTCAGGAAATTCCTATCAATGCCGCATTAAACTATGGCTATGCTATTATATTGGCGACAGTTAACCGTGAAATAACAGCAAGCGGTTACCTTACCCAATTAGGTATTTTTCATGATAATGTTTTTAACCAGTTCAATTTCGGGTCTGATATAATGGAACCGTTGCGTCCGTTAATAGACTGGCATGTTTACAATTTGCAACTGGATAAGTTTGAACATGAAGAAAAGATACGTCTTCTTGATATCGTAAAATATATGGTGACAATTGATGGCTGCAGTCAATATTTGGACAATGCGATAAAGATTTACTGTAAAAGTATATTTGATGCTCTCAATGAAAATGACGCGTCTTTGATTAGTTTTTACACTTATGAGTTATAGATATATGAGAGTACTGGTGATATTTGATTTGCCTACTATAACATTAAGCGACCGGCGGGAATATACAATTTTTCGCAAGTTTTTAATAAAAAGTGGTTTTATCATGATGCAGGAGTCAGTATACAGCAAATTGGCACTTAATATGACTGCCGCTGAAGTGGTGATGAACAGCGTGCGAAAAAGCAGTCCGTCTGCCGGATTAGTACAGATGCTGGTGATGACAGAAAAGCAGTTCTCACGTATTGAACTGGTGGTGGGAGAATATGTGCAACATGTGGTGGATAATGATGACAGGCTGATAATATTATGATGAAATTGGCATACCCGATACTATCAAAACCTATTGAGATCCCAGATAATAAAACAGCTGTACTGGTGATAGAAAACCAGATGCTATATGCAAAGGTGTTGTTTGAATTGATATCGCAGTTAAACGGCAACGAAGGCGAGTTTGTATTGTCGAGAAATGACGCGATAATAAATATAGCCAAAGAGGCAGAACTGGTAATAGACCCTTTCATGATGGATATAAATCAACGTAAGGTGATAACCAGACTGCATCAAATGTTAAATACTTTAGCGATGAATGAAGACAATTATCAGAAAACCATGCGATTGTCCAGTGAAATGCAACAATATATTGAAGATATTGTGACCACTACGGACTATGAATTGGAATACAATCAGACCATAGATGCCGCAATGATATTTAAGATTACTGATGTTAAAATAGCTGTTAGCAGTGAAAGATTAGCAGAAAAGATAATTGACTATATAACCGTTATGACTGATTTATTTAAAACTGCCTGTTTTATATTTGTTAATCTTAAATCATTTATTAATGACGAAGATATGGCGAATCTATATAAACATTTTGCATATAAAAAAATCTGTGTCCTATTAATTGAAAACATAACACGAGATACCAAATATGAACATGAAATAATAAGAATAATCGACCATGATATGTGTGAAATATATTGATAGTTTATTAATATAATGATAAGATGAATCAGAATTATATCTATATACAAATACCTTATAAAATCACCGCTGTTTTAGGTGGCAGTTATTCTCGAATTTTAATATTTGAGGTTTGAGAAAGGTGTAATTTTATAGGGTTATCAAACTAAATTCGCCGCGTGT
Organism: uncultured bacterium; assembly: GCA_964638715.1. Taxonomy (GTDB): domain Bacteria; phylum Armatimonadota; class Hebobacteria; order CAIYQO01; family CAIYQO01; genus JBAXQQ01. The sequence continues at coordinate 2,395 of CAZWZF010000028.1, forward strand.
CGGGCCAAATCATGTTTGAGAAAGGTGTAATTTTATAGGGTTATCAAACTTGTACCCTCGCTTTTGAGATGTTAGGAGGGTTTGAGAAAGGTGTAATTTTATAGGGTTATCAAACATCATTGTATGAGATTTCGATTACTTGTACGTTTGAGAAAGGTGTAATTTTATAGGGTTATCAAACGCATAATTCCGTGGGCTTCTGCGTCGGGTGGTTTGAGAAAGGTGTAATTTTATAGGGTTATCAAACATATGGAAATGATAGATTAGTTTGTCGTATGTTTGAGAAAGGTGTAATTTTATAGGGTTATCAAACAAGAATATTTCATTGTGAAAAGCCTTGTAAGTTTGAGAAAGGTGTAATTTTATAGGGTTATCAAACGTGTTTCGCGAGGGGTGACACTACACCCCTGTTTGAGAAAGGTGTAATTTTATAGGGTTATCAAACGGCATATCTGCCGGTAAGAAAGTTGTTGGTGTTTGAGAAAGGTGTAATTTTATAGGGTTATCAAACTTATATTTTTGCTATCGGCATTTTGATAAAGTTTGAGAAAGGTGTAATTTTATAGGGTTATCAAACTAATCCGTTTGTCATGGTGTCAAAATATGCGTTTGAGAAAGGTGTAATTTTATAGGGTTATCAAACAGAGCCTTAAAATATTTATAAATCATATATGTTTGAGAAAGGTGTAATTTTATAGGGTTATCAAACTTTGTCAATGTGAATAATTGATCAATGGTGGTTTGAGAAAGGTGTAATTTTATAGGGTTATCAAACTCTACTCGTGAAGGTTTGAAACATTCCTGTGTTTGAGAAAGGTGTAATTTTATAGGGTTATCAAACGAGCCTTAAAATAAATATAGATGGATATATGTTTGAGAAAGGTGTAATTTTATAGGGTTATCAAACTGTAGCACCCCAAATGCACTATGCTAAATTGTTTGAGAAAGGTGTAATTTTATAGGGTTATCAAACGAAAACCCAGTAACAATGATACCCGCCACCGTTTGAGAAAGGTGTAATTTTATAGGGTTATCAAACTTTAATTTTTACAATGCCTGCATCTCCGGCGTTTGAGAAAGGTGTAATTTTATAGGGTTATCAAACATTATCGTGGCTTATATTACAACGTAGGTAGTTTGAGAAAGGTGTAATTTTATAGGGTTATCAAACTTAACGCCAACTGTGTCGTCCATCGGTATCGTTTGAGAAAGGTGTAATTTTATAGGGTTATCAAACTCAGTCAATCCGGTATAATTCCCCATCGGGGTTTGAGAAAGGTGTAATTTTATAGGGTTATCAAACTATAATTGGTGCTATTGGAGCGGTTGGAAAGTTTGAGAAAGGTGTAATTTTATAGGGTTATCAAACAGATATTGCCTTATATTGTCCAGCAACACTGTTTGAGAAAGGTGTAATTTTATAGGGTTATCAAACAAATTCTACCCTTCATCTTAACCGGTGAGGGTTTGAGAAAGGTGTAATTTTATAGGGTTATCAAACAAAGAAGTTCAAAGCGAACGCAAAAACTTAGTTTGAGAAAGGTGTAATTTTATAGGGTTATCAAACTTCTCAACTGCGATAAACAGCCAATCATACGTTTGAGAAAGGTGTAATTTTATAGGGTTATCAAACCCAACTATTAATGCTGTGAATACTTATCACGTTTGAGAAAGGTGTAATTTTATAGGGTTATCAAACCCATTTATAATCATATCGTCGATTTCGTTAGTTTGAGAAAGGTGTAATTTTATAGGGTTATCAAACACATTAAATCCGCAGCAGTGCCGCCGCTAAGTTTGAGAAAGGTGTAATTTTATAGGGTTATCAAACTATAGAAATAAAAATTATTTCACCCGCTAAGTTTGAGAAAGGTGTAATTTTATAGGGTTATCAAACTTATCTTTGTGTTCCTGTTCTATGCCAATGGTTTGAGAAAGGTGTAATTTTATAGGGTTATCAAACCGCACTCGCATTCTTTGTGAGTACACCCGTGTTTGAGAAAGGTGTAATTTTATAGGGTTATCAAACATATCGCGATGACCTATGATATTCTCAACTGTTTGAGAAAGGTGTAATTTTATAGGGTTATCAAACGTTTTACTTTGAACGAAATAACACCCCACCGTTTGAGAAAGGTGTAATTTTATAGGGTTATCAAACCTCCGTGTTGCGCCGACGTACATTACCCGGGTTTGAGAAAGGTGTAATTTTATAGGGTTATCAAACATATAACAGTTTGCTCAGAGTTTTGAACAGTTTGAGAAAGGTGTAATTTTATAGGGTTATCAAACCGTTTTTTTGCTCTTTCAGCCACCGCCGCAGTTTGAGAAAGGTGTAATTTTATAGGGTTATCAAACCGTTATCCTCAATTATTGATAATGAGTTGCGTTTGAGAAAGGTGTAATTTTATAGGGTTATCAAACCTTCGCGCCTTGCTGAAGCCATATCAGCGTGTTTGAGAAAGGTGTAATTTTATAGGGTTATCAAACGACGTCACTTTGCCATAATATTCACATATTCATTTAATCATACCAAATAATCAATATATTTTAAAATTTACCAATATCATCTATTTTTTTTATGAATTAATTTTAGCAAAATTATGCGATGTCCAACAAATTTGCGGAATGCCGGGGACGGCATTCCCTACAACTGTTATTTTTTCTGGTTAAAATGTCATTCATCTATAAATATATAAACAAATAATTATAAAGGCATCCGGGGGTATTGTCAGAAATCTTTATAATTGGTATTGTTTACAGGTCATGTGCGAAATGTGTGTGACTTTAATTGGGACGCGGAATTTCCGCGCACCCTTCCTGCCCTGAATTGGGCCATCTTAAAGACCGGAGGAAGGAAGCAAAATGCGACCGTACGAACTAATGTACATCCTGCAGCCAACATTAACGGCTGAGGAGCAAACTGCACTGGTAGACCGCTTCAACACTCTAATAACCTCAAGCGAAGGCACCGTCGAATCTTGCGATCGATGGGAAAAACGCAACATGCAGTACGAAATCAAGAATTTTCGTGAGGGTTATTACGTTGTTGTCAATTTCCAGGGCACGCCCACACTGGTGACAGAGATTGATCGCCAGATAAGAATTACTGAAACTATTATACGCCACATGATTCTGCGTAAGGATGACTAATTAGTTTTATCATTAGAGCAGAATGCTGTGATGGAGGAATGTCATGTTGAACAAAGTGATTTTAGTTGGAAGAATGTGTACCGACCCGGAATTAAAATATACTCCGAGTGGTGTGGCAGTTGCGAATTTCCGCATTGCGGTAGATCGCCCTTTCAAAAATGCACAAGGTGAAAAAGAGACCGACTTCATTGATGTCGTAGCATGGCGCCATACAGCTGATTTTGTGAACACTTACATAAAAAAAGGTCAATTAATGTTTGTGGAAGGTGTGTTGCAAGTCCGCCAGTGGCAAACCCCGGATGGGCAAAAAAGACGGCAGGCCGAGGTAGTAGCAGAAAATCTGCGCGCCCTTGACCGACCGCGCGAAAGAGAAGAAGGTGCCGCAGTTGGCACTTCAACGGCCGGGCATTACACCCCGCGTCCGCAGCAATCAACAGGTGGAAATGGCATGAATAATGCCCAGACCCCTCGCGATAATTATTCAATGCCAGAAGATGTACCGGAATATAATATGCCGGATATCTCTGATCCATTTGATGATCAATAAAATACATCCTTCGCGCCTATAAAAGGCGCCAAAGGCTCGTGGAGGAAATTTAAAATGACTATGTCCGAAGGTTCAGGCAAACGCGGCGATCGTCCGCCAAAAGGTTTCAAGCGCACTCGCCCGAAAGCCTGCAGTTTTTGCGTCGATAAAATCAGCGTAATCGACTATAAAGATATTGGCCGTCTGCGCCAGACCGTTACCGAACACGGCAAGATTAAATCACGCCGTCTGACCGGTACCTGTGCCGCACACCAGCGCAAAGTGGCTATGGCTGTTAAGCGCGCACGCCACGTGGCATTACTGCCTTTCGTAGCTGAGTGATCTTTAACAATTAAGTACGCCCCGCAATATTTTATTGCGGGGTATAATTTTGTCTGATGAGGTAATAAAATGAGAAAACCGCTAATTGCCGGTAACTGGAAAATGAATATGACCATCGCTGATGGTACCGCGCTTGTAAACTCTTTGAAAGAAGCATTGCAAGGCATCGACGGCGCAGAATGCGCGGTATGCGTACCAGCAGTATTGCTGAAACCAATATCTGACGTTGTTTGCTGCAGCAATATCGCTTTGGGCGGGCAGGACCTTTTCTGGGAAGAAAAAGGCGCATTCACCGGCCAGATATCCGGCCCGATGCTGAATGACGTAAAAGCAAAGTATGTAATTATCGGCCATTCAGAACGCCGCGGCCGTTTTGGCAGCATCCCGGCAAACTGGGACGCAGAACTGTTAAAAGCATTCGGCGACAATGACACCGTGGTAAATGTAAAGGTCAAAGCTGCTTTCAAATACAATTTAGTTCCTATCATGTGCTGCGGCGAAACAAAAGATGAACGTGAACAGGGAATTACCGACCAGGTAGTGGAAAAACAGATTCGCGCTGGTTTGGCCGGATTAACCCCGGAACAGATATCCAGCATGGTAATCGCTTATGAACCAGTATGGGCAATCGGAACCGGCTTAACCTGCGACCCGCAGGAAGGCAACCGGGTAATTAAAGGCATCCGCGGAACCGTTCGCGATATGTTTGGTGCTGCTGCTGAAAATATCCGCATTCAATACGGCGGAAGCGCAACCCCGGACAACATTGCAGAAATCATGTCGCAATCAGATATTGATGGCGCATTAGTTGGCGGTGCAGCTTTAAAGCCGTCATTCGCCGAAATGATTAAAACCGCCGCGAAATAAAAACATACCAGTCTTCTTTGATTGCATCAAAGAAGATATGTAGTTTTATATAAAATCCGGGATAAATATATTCCGGATTTTTTTTTATTTTTTACGTATAAAAACGTATATTAATATATTTCTAACTGTGGTATGATATAAATCAACTTATTAAACTTGTCCGAAAATAGTTTTTTACAAATGGTTTAAAATTAAAATGTGCCGGGTATAAATTATAAACATTTGATACTATAACGGTATCATTTGTTAAAACCCGGCAAAAGGTGGGATTAATGATTACACGTGAAACGGATTATGCTGTAAGAGCATTGCTGAGTTTGGCTGATTTTAAAGATAGAATGGTATCAGCTAATGAGTTGGCAGAAGCTTCTGGAATACCATATCGTTTCCTTCGCGGAATTATGCTGAAACTGAGCAAGTCAAGATTAGTTTACAGTTCCCGTGGTCCAAATGGCGGGATTTCAATGGCGTATCCATTAAACGAATTGTCATTACTTCATATAGTTTTGGCACTTGACCCCGACTCTGTTACATTAAACCTTTGCCTTAAACCGGGTGAGTACTGTCAACGCGATGGTACTTGTATTGTTCATGACAAGCTGAAGGAAGTTCAGGAAAAGCTGCATAACGAATTGGCAGCTATCAAAATTTCCAGTTTGCTTGTCAAAAAATAACCCACTTTTAAGGAGCAAACTATGTGTACCCTGGTCACCAAGCCTGCGCCTGACTTTACAGCGCAAGCAGTACTCGGCGATGGAACTATCGAAGAGTTCACCCTATCATCCTTACGCGGAAAATATACGGTTTTATTCTTTTATCCGCTTGATTTTACTTTTGTATGCCCGTCAGAAATATTGGCATTCAACGATAAATTAGCTGATTTCAAAGCCAAAGGCGCAGAAGTTATTGGCGTGTCAGTTGATTCTCAATTCACCCACTTCGCATGGCGCGAGACACCGGTGGCTAAAGGTGGAATTGGGCCAATTGGTTTCCCATTAGTTGCCGATCTCAGCAAAAGCATATCAAAAGATTATGGCATTCTTTTGGATGCCGGTATCGCTCTGCGCGGATTATTCCTGATAGACAAAGAAGGTGTTGTTCGTTCTGCTGTTATTAACGACCTTCCATTAGGCAGATCAGTTGACGAAGCGCTGCGCGTGCTTGACGCTTTAATTTTTGTAGAAAAATATGGCGAAGTCTGTCCTGCCAATTGGCATGAAGGCGATGGCGGCATGAAAGCAACTGCTGAAGGCGTTGCAGAATGGCTGGCAAAAAAGTACGAAAAGTAATATAATGAGTGTGCCATCCTGATTTTACAAATAAAACGATGGGTGGCACACTTTTTTTATGAGAATCGCATATATTACAGGTAAATATCCGTCACCATCAGAAACCTTCATTGAACGCGAAATTGTAGGTATGCGCAAACACAGCCATGAAATTGAAGTTTTTTCAATTGTTGAAGAAAAAGGTCAATTGCCACTGGCGTTAGCATCCGGGATGATTGCCCGCAGATGGTCAGAACAATTCAAGCAAAAATCTTTCGACCTTATTGTCGCGCATTTTGGAAATTTCACATCTACAATTGCAATGCGCGCCGCCGGGAACATTCCCCTTATTATCAGCCTGCATGCACGCGATATCTACGTTGAAGCTGATCAGTTGGAACTTAAAGCTGAAAAGGCAAAACATATCGTAACCTGCACCCAGGAAAATAAAGTATATCTCGACCAATTACTTCCTGTTTATAAAGAAAAAATATCCCTGATATATCACGGACTGCCCAATAAATGGTTTACACAAAACCAACCTTCAAGAGAAAGTGCCGGCATATTGAAGTTGCTTGCAGTCGGCAGGTTTGTAGAGAAAAAAGGGTTTCAATTATTGCCAACTGTTATGAAGATATTAGCAGAAAAAGATTGTACCATTTCTTTGAAAATTATCGGCAACGGTCCTATGCTGGCAAAATTGCAATCTGATTTCAAAGGGATTCCAGATGTTATTATCAGTCCATGGATGGATGAAAATGAACTGATTGAAGAATATTACTACGCCGACATTTTTTTATGTCCATCAGTAATAACGCCAGATAACGACCGCGACGGATTGCCAAATGTTGTTATTGAAGCAATGGCATGCGGATTGCCGATAATAGGTTCAAATATGAGTGGAATACCAGAAGCCGTTACGGACGGGGTAAATGGATACCTGACTACTCCCAACTCGCCAGAAGAAATAGCCAACGCAATCATGAAACTATCAAATAACACCAAAAGAGAAGCCATGAGCGAAAACTCTATTGCAATAGCACATGAAAAATTTTCTGCTGATAAATGGTACAGTAAACTAAATGAAATATTTCATGCAGCAATAAATAGCTAACAATTGTAACTTTTCATTTTTTACATCGATTAATAGGATCAAAAGTATAGGATAAATCTAATTTCAGAAATTTAGTTTTCCTATACTTAATGGTCATTTCGACAGTAACCGGTCGCAGAACTTGTATTAGTAACTATAAACGAAATAATCATTTTTATCCTGCTAATCGATGTAAAATAAAACATAAGATAACTGGTTCATACTATTTATTTCGCCATTGCTTTAGCACGAATTACTACTCTCGTCGGATGCAATTCATCTTCTAATTTCATCGGGAAGTTATCTTTGTCGTTTATGCAATCAACAAATAAATTATACCAGTTGTATTGTGGCGAGGATGTATCTAACGAACCCATATCTTTATCACCTAACACAAGTCGTGATTTTGTTCCGCCGTCAGTTGCTTCAATCATTCCTTTGGTGCCAAATATGCGCAAGGCTTCATTTCCCCAACTCCCAAAACCAGTTTGATTCAGATAATTTGCAATAATAGTAGCAATTGCCCCATTTTCCAGCAGTACTGTAATTGATGAGGCGATGCGGCATTCACCATCTTTAACAGGATTGCCATTTTTTGTTTCTACGCAATGCAACACATCTTTAACTTTCAGGTTTGTTACCTGGGTAACCATGCGGACAGCGTGAATAGCAACCTGGCAGGTTAATCCACCGTCAATATTTTCATCCTGCGGCCTGTTGTCGTGCCATGGATAGGACTTTTGAGCGAATACCTGAACAATATCACCGATTCCCCCACCCTGTACAATACCGTGCATTGCATAATATGGCTGTTCATATCCTGATCCAGCCATTTCACGAAAGATACACCCGGTCTGCTTTGATGTTTCAATCAGCGCATCAAGATCTTCTTCATTCATAGCACATGGTTTTTCAGCATATACATGTTTTCCTGCCCGCATTGCCAGGATAGCCTGGGCTGCCTGTTGCGAACGAAAAGCAGAACACAAAGATACCATGTTAACTTTATCATCATTCAATAACTCTTCAAAAGAATTATATTTTTTGCATTCACGATACGATTCCGGCATATTCTCAGTCGGGATTTCACCAAACCCGATTAATTCAACATCAGGATTAGTGAAAAATGAATTTTGTATCTGGTGGCCATTGCTGCCCCAAAGTGCTAAACCTATTTTACTCATAATATTTCTCCCCGCGGAAAATCCGCACTGCCATTAACATAATCAGTCACATCAATTTTCTTGCCTGGTTTTGCCCAGGAAATTCCCATCTCGAAAAATAAATTCTTTGTCTGACGAAAAAAAGTCTCAAAATCTCATCATTCCTTATTTCAGGACAATTAAAATAAAAAAGCCCCCTGATAGTCAGAGGGCTTTCTCGGTATTATTATTTTACTTCAGCAGCAGAATATACTAAGCTTGCTCCGCCGTATATACCGGCATCATCGCCTAAACCAGCAGGAACAATTTTATCGGTATCTATTGGCACCATATTGCCACGCCAGCTTACAGTGCGGCGAATAGCCCCAAACAACAAATCACCAGCCTGGCTGATACCACCACCAATAATAAATATTTCAGGGTTATATAACTGTACAAGGTTAGCGACACCAAGTCCAACCCACATACCTGTTTCTTCCAGTACTTCTTTAGCCAATTCATCGCCATCATTTGCTGCTTCAGCGATGACTGCAGGAGTAATTGCAGATATTTCAAAATTTGTCATTTTTCCGATAGAACTTGGACGTCCGGTCTGCAACTTTTCCGCAGCACGCTCAATAATAGCATCGCGGCTTGCCATTGCTTCCCAGCAGCCATGATTGCCGCATGCGCATTTGCGACCATTGGGAGAAACCGTCATGTGACCGACTTCAGCAAAACCTTCACCACTGCCTAACATCAATTGACCATTAGCAATGAGACTGCCGCCAATACCTGTTCCAAGGGTAATCATCACTACCCAGTTATAACCTTTGCCGGCACCGAATCTGTATTCACCCATACTTGCCGTTTTCACATCATTTTTCATGAATGCAGCAACTCCAAAATGTTCTTCAAATTTGCTTAACAGATCTATTTCAACCCATCCTTTGAAGTTTGGGGAATAATGAACAATGCCATTCACGCTATCATGACGTCCCGGCACACCCATGCCGATACCTATCATATCTTTTATATCGACGCCAGCATTACTGACGGCTTCTTCAATGGCTTCAATAATCATTTGTTGGGTTGCTTCCAATCCATCCTGAGCCATGGCTGGACGACGGCCTTCACCCAATTTCGCACCATCTTTTGCAATAACGCCAGCCCGCACATTTGTACCGCCAACATCAACACCTACTGCGTATGTACCAGTTAAATTAAGAGTTTTTCGTGACACTAAAAAGTTACCTCCAAAGATATTAACTAATATTTTTCAACAAACCATAACATATCCCTGCAAATTGAAATAAAAGAATTGCAGAAGAGAAGATATTAACCAGTATAAAGGTAAAAAACTATTGCTACAGTCAACACGCCGGCGTATAATATGCGTGTTATTATCCATGCATCTAATCAGTGTGCATTTTCGTATAATATATATCAAATAAAGGAAAAATTGAATGTTACGACATATTCTGTTTATATTCATGCTCCTCTTAGCTATATTGGCATTTGCTGATACACCGCGTGACCGTATTGCTTTTCAGCGTAATTCATTAGGCGAAGATAATTCAAATATTGTCCTTATGTATCTGCAAAACGATGATTCCGGTATTACCGACCTTAAATTAGACCGTGAATTGCCAGGCTCACGCATAACCCCTGCATTATCGCCAGATGGAAAATGGCTGGCATTTTCAACCAAAATCGGCAAAGAATATCAGCTATATATAGTACAAATAGATGACCAGAATCGTGTTGTAAACCTGCCAATACGATTAAGCCAGGATGATGATATCACTGAAAAGTTTCCGGCATGGTCAGCAGATGGTGAATTTTTATCATATTTCGCAGTAGAAAAAACTGATAATGGCGATAAAACATCCTTGCGCATAATTCGCAAGGATGGCACAGAACGAAAAATATTAGTAGATGACCTGGGGACAGCAGTTGCCTCTCCTATATTTTCACCGGATAGCCAATCTATCTACTACCTGTTGGCTTCCAGAAATAATCGCACTATTTATAAAGTTTCTGTAACTGGCGGCACACCAGTTTCAAGTCCTAAAACAGGTATCACCAACTTTGCTTTATCACCAGATGGCAATTCCATTGCCGCTCTTGTAATAGGGTTAGATGGTCTTTCCCGTGATTTATGGGTAGGTCAGCCTATAGGTTCCACCGGTACTACCATAGCTAAAAAAATATATGATGCCGGCGGCATAACATGGCCGCGGCCTGACAAAATCATTCTTCGTGCAGCCCGTATTAACAATTTAAATAAAGTTATTGGATTTTGGATGATGTCACCTAAAGGTTTAGATATTAAAACTATCAGCATGCCTTATGATATCAGCCAAATTGCATCATTTTCAGTTCAGTCAAATCGTCCGGCATCAGGTGTAGAGCCTGGCAATACAGTTCCGGTTCCTCCAGCATTGCCGGTGGACAATAACCCAACACCGATTGTAGACCCACAGCCAACAACCGACCCGGAAAAATTTGGTCCGGTGACTATAAAATCACCTTCTGCAAATGACCAAATACACGGAACAGCTAAAATTGATATCATCTGCGACCCTTCAGTGAAAACAGTTATTATTGCTTTGCAAACAACTGAAAAAAAGCTGAATCCTGCTGACGAAAAACCTGTAGAATTTTTCCTAACCAGTAATGAAGTCGTTAAGGTTGAAAATAAACCCGGCAAAGTAAGTTACGATTGGAACACTCAGGCATTAAAAACTATGGATCCGCGGGACTATAACAGTAAATTCCCTAATAACTATAAAGAATTTACCCAATTCCCGGATGGAAAATATACTATTATAGTCAAAGGTATCGATGAACAAGGTAAGGAATCCGGCGTTGCTAAACTTACTGTTAATATAATGAATAATATCCCAGATCAGGGTAAAACCTATGATTGTTATTACACTTTCCGGCAAAATTACGTAGATAATTACAATGTTCATGCCGATGCCACCTTCTTTGGTGTTTCCGAAGGTGACGCGTTGAATATGAACGCATCGCTTGATGTGATGGTAAGAAGAGAAGTTAAAGGCAATCCTCCAGGATATGCTGAGTTTGAAACAACAGTCAGCACCAAAAACTCTAACAATAACATGGCATTAGTTTATGGCGGAAAACGTTCTACACTTCCTGAAGCAATGGGATCATTAATTGGTACTTACCGTATAGAGAAAAATGGTGATTTGAAATATTCACAGCAAGACGATGATTTCACCTCGTTATCTTACAGCCAGATATCCGTGCCATTTAAAGTTGGCGGAATTAGCCTGAAAGATTCCTGGAGTGCACCGTTATGGTTCACCAGCGACATCCTTTCCCGAACAGCTATTTCATTCAATGCCAGCCATACATTTGATGGAGTTGAATATTCAGGAAATAACCCAACTATCAGAATCCGTTCTGATATATCAATTAGTGGAACAAAACTGGTGCTGGCAACAAAACCATCTGATGAAGCTCCAACTGCAATAATTTTGCGTGATGGAACTGTAGCAGACCCGATAGTTATTACGCCAGGCGACCCCGGCCATCTGCCAGATAAGTTGCGGGTGCAGAAGTTTACCGGCGTTCGGTATGCATGGTATGACCCATCAATAAAAGCGGTAGTTCGAATTGAAGATTACTTGTTATATTCCGTATATATTCCTTATGTAAATGGTAAAAAGGCATACCTGGTAAGATATACATATACAAAGATTTAAGGAGTTTCGCATGTTTTTAATGGCCGGTACAGCAATCAATTGGTTATTGCGTCGGCCATTATTTGTCATTACCATTGCCTGGATTGCAGGAATAATTTTATCTGAACATTTCCACCCCATTGCTTTCCTTGTTTTGGCAATAATTTCATTATTAATCTGGTTATTCAAGCAAGCATCTTCTGTTTTTTTATTGCTATTCATTCTATTCATTTCTTCTGCATACTGCAGTTTTAAACGCGAGATTTATGATAATGTGCAGATCACCGGAGGGTTGTATACCGGATACACAGAAAATTCCGCAGATATCTATCGGGATTTCGATAAAATGCGTTGGCGAACAGAAGCTGTATTAACTGCGAAAAGAAACGGCAATGAATGGTTGCCGGTGACATACCATGTGATAATATCCGGTACTGATACCCCGCCTGAACCTGGGTATGAAATGAATTTAACAATGAAAAATATGGAGATGCCTGAATCAGGGAATATATACAATTTCGACGATAAAACCTGGCAGATGTCACGCGGCATATCTGGCAGGATGAAAGTAATTGCGTTGGAATACACTGGAAAACCTGCAGGAAATGCTACCCGATCTAATATCCGTGTATACCTGCAAACCAGACTGCAACAGGCGATGACAGGTAATTACAGTGCTTTGCATACATCATTATTAAGCGGTATCGTCCTCGGTGCTCATGGTACGCCACCACCCGCAATATTGACAGATAGTTTCACTCGTTCCGGCACTATTCATATCCTGATAGTATCCGGCAGCCAGGTAGCATTGCTTGCCGGTATATTTCTGCTGCCTTTGCTGGCTTTGCCGTCTGGCGGATTAACATTCACTTATCCAAGACTGCGTATCCTGTTAACTATCTGTTCATTAATGGTATTAGCGTTTTATTTGATAATATCTGATCGGGGACCATCAATTGACCGTGCGGTTTTAATGGTGCTGCTTGGTACTCTATCAATGGTGCTGTCATTTTCGCCATTAGCATTAAAACGTTCGTACCGTCCTGATCATATAACATTGTTAGCTGCGGCAGCATTAATTCAACTTCTCATAAATCCATTTTTAATTTATGACCCAGGGTTTTTATTGTCATACCTTGCAGTTGCCGGGATGATATTAATGGCGCCGATATTTATTCGTGTCACTCATTTCTTGCCACGAGTTATATCATTTGGATTATCCGCTACCCTTGGGGCAATAATCGCAATTTTGCCGGTATTAGCATGGTATTTCGGCAATATTCCTCTTGTCGCGCCGATATCAAACCTATTGATTATTCCAATTGCCAGTTTATTGCTGCCATTGGGATTGATTGCATTCATGTTATCAGCAATCAATACAACTATCGCCATCCCAATATGCTATATTTGTGCATGGCTGCTGGATGGTTTAATATCTATTAATCAATTTATGGCAAATATTCCCGAGGCATCAATTACATTTTATACCCGGTCGCCATTAACCATTTTTATATATTTGTTATCAGTCATTATATTCTTAATCTTCCTGCAAAAATTAGCACAAAAACTACAGCCATTAATTCCGGCAGTAGAGCAAAAACCAATTCGGATGTGGTAATAAACTACTCGTCTTCACACCCGGGAGAAAGCAGCATTGCCATCATGAAATGGTCGCTGAATGCGGTGTCGCCGGCTAATTCGATATATTCTACATCAGCAGCAGAAGCAATGATTTTATCAAATTCCTTATTATTCATGATCGCCATTTTTGCACCGGCACCTGCAGCATTCCCGAGGAAATGAACTTTTTCCAACGGAATATTAGGAATCAAACCGATGTTTAACGCGTGTTCTGGATTAATATATGTACCAAACGCGCCGGCTATATGCAGGTTCGTAATATGTGAAGGTGTAAAGCCCATTGTTTCAATGAGCATGCTGATACCAGCGTAAATTGCAGCTTTTACTAATTGTACCTCGCGAACATCGCGGGTAGTCAATATGATATCATTGTCAATGCCGCAATCTGCCGCATAAGCCAGTATTACTCCATCATCTGTGATTCTATTGCGCAATTTATCTGAAATCCCGGTTAAATCGTCCATGTCTGCAAATGCCCCGGTGCTCTCAATAATTCCTACCCGTCGCAATTCCCCTACTGCCTCAATAACACCACTGCCGCATAATCCCAACGGTTTTTCATCAGCAATGGTTGATACTTTCAAATCTTCATCATCTATTTTAACCCGGTCAATAGCTCCCGGTTGAGCGCGCATTCCACAGGATATTCGCGCGCCTTCAAATGCTGGTCCCGCCGCTGCCGAACATGCTACTGCTCGTCCGTTATATGACGCGACAACCTCGGCATTGGTGCCAATATCAACAGCAACCTGCAAGCCGGGACGCGCCTTAATGTTGCTTGCGGCTAATACTCCGACAGCATCCGCGCCTACAAAACCTGATATATTCGGCAATGTCCGCACAACTCCGCGCGACTGGATACATATCTCTAATTCTTCAGCCGGTACAGTCATTGATTCGGTAAATACCGGAACATAAGGAGATTGTCCCAACGAATGAGGGTCGACACCTAAAAAGAGATGGGTCATGCAGGTGTTGCCGACCATGGTAATTTCGTAAATATCGCAAATTGAAATATCTGCTGTTTCTGCCATTGTGTATAACATCTCATTAATTGAGCTGGTCACTACTTCACGCAACTCTTCGACTTTATCGCATTGGGTTCCGGCATATTCAATACGGCTGATCACATCGGCGCCAAAGGCGGATTGCGGATTCGGAGTGCTGGCGGCAGCAACTTCGCGACCAGTTGCCAGGTTAACCATATATCCGGCAACAGTAGTCGTACCGACATCAATGGCCACACCATAATGAACCGCTACGGTATCACCACTTTCAACGCCAATCAGCCTGTTCCCGGCTGTAACAGCGGTAATAGTACGGTTTCCTGATGCGATCACATTATACAGGCACTGCATCGCGGATAAATCTATTTCTTTTACAAACGGCACAGAATCGCGCAAACGAGATAAATCGCTGCGCAAGTCGCCGCTTATTGATGGAACTGATAAATAAACAAGAGTCTTTTTAGTGTAAGAATCCGGGTTAATATGATACGGCAGCGCGGTGGTTGCTTTTCTTCGTGTATCATGACGGCTGGTATTTGGTACTTCTACGATTAATGAACCTTGCACTTTGGCCAGGCATGATAATCGTGTTCCGGCGGCAAAATCAGCAGGTGTCAGCTTTTCCATTTCAGTTACTGATGGTTCATCCGTTTCGCCTTCGACAACTGTTACCCGGCACTTGCCGCATCTGCCATGCTCACCACACGGCGCATCTATCATCACTCCGGCGCGACGGGCCGCCTGCATTATTGTCTCGCCTTCTATTGCGTCAATCTTCACACCATCCGGTAAAAATTCAACTGTCATACCCATATCATTTTTTATATCAGACATTATGGCACCTTTTTAATACACGTTATTTAAATTATGCTTCAACCTTGGTTAATCTTATCTGTTGCACCAACAAATGTCTATAATTTTCATAAAAATATTGTGTAGAAAAATGGTGATGACAGTTCAATTATGCTATAATTTTGCCATGATTAAACTTACTTCGCCTGCGAAGGTCAATTTAACGCTGCTGGTAACAGGAAAACGCGATGATGGATACCATGATATTGAGTCGATAATGCACCGGGTTGAATTATTCGATATATTGGAATTTTCCCACGCTGATTCTTTAAATCTTACCTGTAATATACCTGAACTGCAGAATGAGAAAAATCTGGTTTACAAAGCAGCAGTATTGCTAAAAGAACATACCGGGTATATATCCGGCGCAAATATCACGTTGACAAAATATATCCCCATGCAGGCAGGCCTTGGCGGAGGCAGCAGCAACGCGGCAACAACGCTTATCGGACTGAATGAATTGTGGAATACCGGCTTAACACAATACGAATTAATTACTTTAGCCGCAAAAATAGGTTCTGACATCCCATTTTTCCTAATGGGTGAAGCGGCATTGGCACAGGGACGCGGCGAAAAGCTGACATCGATAACAGATTCATGTGATTTTGACGTGGTGATAGTAAAACCCGCTGGCGGATTGGATACCGGCACTGTATACAAAACATTAAATGTCCCACCATTCAGTGATAAAAATCATCTGCAGCAGGAAACCACCATGATGATGCACGCGTTGAAAATAGGGCATTCTATCGCCGTTGGCGCCTCTCTCTGCAACGACTTGCAGGAACCGGCCTTTTCATTAATGCCGGAACTGAAAGAAATACACAATAAAATGGAAGAAATGGGTGCGCTGGGAATATTGCTCTGCGGCAGCGGTTCAGCAACCTTCGCCATCTGCGACAGTGCAGAAATAGCCGAATCTATCGGTGATAAATTTAAAAAAGATGGCTATTGGACATGGGTGGGTAAATTTATTTAAAATTACAATACATTTGTGTCGCTGCTCTGCAGCTTAAATCCTTTTTATATTTTGATTGCTATTAATATGTCGCCGCGCTGCGGCTGGAAAAATATTAAGATAATTTGCGAATATTAATACAATTTTGTAAATAACAATAAATCCAGCCACAGCGCGGCGAAATATTAATAACACGGCAATATATAACAATATCAAAAAAACCGCTGCGCGGTGACACAAAAAAATACATCTAAAACATAACATTGTAATCCAACCAATAGTTGAGTAAAATAATATCAATCCAAATAATGCTGAATTACAGATAAAGGAAAAACATTATGAAAAAAGGGTTTACGCTTATAGAACTGCTGGTAGTGATTGTGATTATTTTAATCCTTGCTGCCCTTCTGTTCCCGGTTTTTTCTAAAGCAAGGGAAAAAGCACGACAGACTACCTGCCTGGCTAACCAGAAACAAATCGCTGCTGCGGTAATAATGTCTATTCAGGATAATCAGGAGTCTTTGCCAGGTTCCGCTACAGTATGGACACAACTTGCGCTTGAACCACAGATACTCGTTTGTCCGTCCGCGGGCATCAACACCAGTTCAAATAATTACGGGTTTGTATTTCAGTTTGCTGGCAGGGCAGTCGGCGATTTCATATCACCTAATACTGTGCCGATAACAGTTGACGGCACTCATACTGGCGTTAAAACCGGGGAAACAATTGACGGTGTTGTTTATCCTATTACATATTCAAATCTTATCTATTCAGAAAAAGATGTTTCATTGCGGCACAATGGAAAATGCGTGGTCAGTTATCTCGATGGCCATGCCATCGGCAGCAATGATATGCCCACTATATTTCTGAATGTCAAAAAAGATTTAGCACGCTGGCTTACCCCCGCGTCGATACAATATGATAAAGATACAAACCAGGTAACTTCATGGAAAGACGGAAGCAATAATGCCGCAGATTTTACTGTAGTGAATAATCTTACTTATGTACCATCAATTACTTCATTAAATCATCTACCCGGCATCCAATTCAATGGCAGCGGTTACCTGACATGCAATGGCGGATTGACTGATGACCAGATGACTGAATTTGCAGTTTTTTCCAATGTCACATCTGGCGGGTGGTCATTCCTGGTCGGCAGATATAACAACGGAGACGGTTCGTGGATTAATACCGACCTTGCCGGATCAAGCATTGGATTTAATCCCGCACGAAACAGCCTAAATTCAAAGACTATAACCGCCGGTAAACCACATCTCGTAATGCAATCGACTAAAGAAGTAAGACGAAATTCCGGTTCAGACAACGGTGCTGCCAGTGCTCTATTGGAAATAGACAGAGATCCTCTTGATAATGTCACCACGACACAATTTTATGGTACCGGCGCTAACAGCAAATTCAGTATCGGCGCAGACGATACTGGAAACAACAGGATGGCTAACGGGTATTTCAGTGAATATCTTTATTATAAAAGAGTCCTTACAACAGACGAAATGACCAGTGTGCTGAATTATTTGAGATTGAAATATTCATTATAGATAATCAACTTATCCCCCCAATAGAAGATACCGGGGGATTTTATTTTATTTTTAAAGGATATTTACATTTTAGCGAGTAAACAAGTTAACAGATAAAATAATCATTCAACGAGGTATTACATGTCTAAATATGACAATATCATGCCAATTGATAATATTACTGATTGGCAGATGCGCCTACAGCGCCAGGATGCTTTCTGGAATTGTGAGATTATTGACCGACCAGTGATGAATATGGCAATCAGCAAGCCTGATCCCAATTACCCTTGGCCCAACAAAGAATATACCAATATGAAAGAGAAATGGCTGGATTTTGATACTCGCGCAGAACAAGCAGTTGCCGGTGTCATGAATACTGAATACCTGGGTGACTCACTTCCTAATGCAGTGCCTAATCTTGGACCGGAAGTATTCAGTGCATTCTTTGGCTGCGATATGGATTTCAGCGAAGGAACTACATGGTCAATACCCAACCTGCTTGATTGGGCAGATGTTGATAAAATTAAATTCACCGAAGATAACTTCTACTGGAAAAAAATAGAAGAATTTACAGATAAATTATTAGAAGTTGGCAAAGGTAAATTTTACACCGGCATTACTGACATCCACCCAGGTGGTGATGCCATTGCAGCATTTCGCGACCCGCTGGAATTTAACATCGATATGATTGATTACACGGATGAAGTAAAACAAATTCTTAATTACGTCAATGAAATCTATTGCCGGGTAATGACACACTACTGTGATAAACTACAGAAAAATAATCAGGCGATATCATCATGGTATGGAATAACTTCATCAAAACGTCATTATGCCCCGTCAAATGACTTTTCCTGCATGGTTTCCAAAAAGATGTTTGACGATGTATTCCTCCCTGGAATTATTACCGAATGCAAGCATAATGAAGCAAGCATCTATCACCTTGACGGCCCGAATGCACTGCAACACCTCGACAGCCTGCTGGAAATAAAAGAATTAAATGCCATTCAATGGGTTTATGGCGCCGGCAATGGCAGAGCCAGCGACTGGATGCCGGTATATAAGAAGTGCCAGGCGGCAGGAAAAGGCTTGCAAATTGGACTTGGAATTGATGAAATTGATTACTTCATGTCAGAGTTAAAACCAAATGGCTTATGGCTTAGCACTGGTGTGGATAGTAAAGAAACCGCAGATGCAGTAATCAAGAAAATGCTGGCATGGAAATAGCCTTATATAATATGTGAGTAGGGACGCAAAATCCAGCGTCTCTACTTTACTAACGCCACCCATGATACATTGGAAGGATTTGCTGCCGGAGTTACTGCAATATCAAGAATAGAAAGCGTTTTATTTACTTTTACGCTATCAACCACTCCCAATGGTATGCCGGAAACAGCTAATTTACCGAATACTGAACCTAAACCTGAAGTTACTACTTTATCTCCCGGCTGCACATCAGCGGTGTCAACTATATATTCCAAAGAACACTGACCTAAAGTACATAATTCAGCATTATAACCTTTTAGAACTCCAACTGCGATAGTTTTTTGCTGGGTAATCGGCATTGCTAATGGATCCGAAGAAGGCACATTTACAAGACGTACAACCTTGGCGCCAATGCCACTGGCAGGATCAGTCAACGGTAAAATATTAGCGCTATCTTTTGTTGCAGAAACAACCTGTCCTACCACACCATCAGCAGATACAGCTGCCATTCGCGGAGAAATACCATCGTCTGTTCCAACAGGTACTAACAGGTATCCTTCCCATGGAACTGTACTTCTTCCTACTATTTGAGCGCCAAAAGGTTTGCCAGGTAAATTCTTTGAAAGATTTAACAACAAACGCAATTTCTGGTTTTCTTCTTCCAAATCACGCAGCCGGGACAAACCGGTATCAGTAATCCCATCAGTTGTTTCAGTATTTGGACGGTTTGCTATTGACCCGGAACTATTTACCGATAATGACAATACTTTCAGAAGCATATTATCTATCGGTGTGCGGGCACCTGATTTTTGAACTTTTCCAGACCACCAGCCCAAAATGAGTGCTACAAGTATAGTAATAAGCAAAAGGGCAGCTAATTGCCGCCTTTCCGCTTTTCGCGTTGTGGTACGCATCATTTAACGGCATACCTCCGCGTCATTTTCTTCCCCCATTATCATCATCCTCGCCAAGGAATACCCGCATACCTACTTTTGAAGCGTGAGGATAAATCGGCGGCAATGATTCTAAAGGCAATTCATCTCCGCGCCAGAATGGAAATGATCCCAAACGGCGGAGCAATGTTGCAGATGAACCTGGAATTTTAACTTCACCATAAAAATCTTCCGGCAAAGGTGCGCCAGACCAAAAATCAACCATCTTCATTGATAATGGCTCTGTTTCAGGTATTTCTGACAGCTTCACAACATCATCCAATGCCAATTGTGAATTACCCTGTCCAAGACGTGTAACCAGTGTCTCGCGATCCATACCACGCAGTTTAAATATCAGGAACGGGTCGCGGTCAAACTCCTCGCCAATGAGGTAAAATACTGCGGCGATATGCTTACATGGATTTGACCAGTCTGGACATGAACATTTATTGGTTAATTCATAACGAAGTTGCGGGAATAGATTTAATCCAATACTTTGAAAAACATCTTCTATTTCATGCGGCATTTCACCCGCCATTAACTTGGCGGCGAATAATGCCTGCTGCTTAAGGGTGTCAATTACCTTGTCCCATTCTGCTGTTTCCAGAGTCTTCACTGTAATTGTCACGGTATATGGTTCTTTTGCCGTCCCCTGTACAACTGCTATAATTTGCCCATGGTGTATCTCAATTGAAATAACCTGTCCGCCACGAGCGTAAGCACGACCGCGGTTAAGACGCTGCGCCATTTCTGTTTGTTCCAGAATATTGACCCAACGTTTAGCCCACCACCGCTGACCGAATGACCCGCGTTGTGATTGCGCTTTTATACCACCTTCTACCCGGCGGGGTGTCGAGGTGGGAAAATATCTACTGTAATTTCGCCACGACATAATATTATCTTATATACCCTTTGGCCATGCCATCAAATCGTCCATACTATCTCTTTCCACAAATAAACTACTCGGACACAGCGTCTTCACGCAGTGCGAATAGGTCTCGCAATTCATCAGTGCTGAGTTTGGTCAGCCAGGACTCGCCTACACCGACCACAGAATCAGCAATATCACGTTTCTTATCGATTAATTCATCAATCTTATCTTCTAATGTTCCAGCACACAGGAACTTGTGTACCTGTACGGCTCTGGTTTGTCCTATTCGGAAAGCGCGGTCAGTTGCCTGATTTTCTACTGCCGGATTCCACCATCTATCGTAATGGAATACATGGTTTGCACGTGTCAGGTTAAGACCGGTGCCGCCTGCTTTTAATGACAAGATGAATATTCGCGGTCCGCCTTCTTCCTGGAATCTTTCTACCATTTTATCACGATTATTCTTATTTACGCCACCATGAAGGAAAATAACTTCGTATCCGAAGGTTTCCTGTAGATGACGCTTCAAGTGATTGCCCATTTCCGTGAATTGAGTAAATATAAGGGCGCAATCATCAACGCCATATATTTCTTCTATCATTTCAGTCAAGCGGTCTAATTTACCGCTGCGGTCTGGAAGGCTGGTATTGTCTCCCAGGAAATGTACCGGGTGATTGCAAATCTGTTTTAATTTCATCAGTGTTGAAAGGATTACACCGCTGCGTTTGATACCATCTGCCTCTTCCAATTCAGCAGTTGCCTGGTCGACTACTGATTTATACAAGGACGCTTGCTCTTTAGTTAACGAGCAATATATCTTCATTTCCAGTTTTTCCGGCAGATCTTGAATAATCGACTTGTCAGTTTTTAAACGACGCAAAACAAATGGACCTGTCAACCGTTTCAAACGATTAGCAGCTTCCTGATCGCGTTCAGCCTGCAATGGAACAAAGAACTTTTCATGAAATTCGCTGGCTGTTCCTAAAAATCCCGGATTTAAGAACTCCATAATTGACCATAATTCACCGACATGATTTTCTACTGGAGTACCGGTAAGTGCAAGACGATAATCTGCTTTTAAACCACGTGCAGAACGTGCCTGTTTTGTACTGGGATTTTTGATATTCTGAGCTTCGTCTAAAATAACACCAGCCCATTTAATTTTCTTAAATACGTCATAGTCACGATGCAACAATGCGTAACTGGTGATAATTAAACTGTATTCTTCTGCCTGCTGCTGGAAAGATTCCCCACGCTCGCGGGTTACTCCGTGGTGAACCAATACTTTTAATGATGGGGTGAAACGTGCAGCCTCTTTTAGCCAGTTTCCAACTACAGATGTCGGACAAACCAACAGTACTGGCCGGGATTCCCCTTCCTCGCGGTCGCGCTGCAGCATAGCAAGAGTTTGTACTGTCTTTCCAAGACCCATGTCATCTGCCAAACAAGCACCTAAGCCGTATTTGCGCAAGAAAGCCAACCA
The DNA here is from genome assembly GCA_964638715.1 of uncultured bacterium. GTDB lineage: Bacteria > Armatimonadota > Hebobacteria > CAIYQO01 > CAIYQO01 > JBAXQQ01. The sequence goes on from CAZWZF010000028.1 coordinate 24,987, forward strand.
AGCATAACCACGTGATTGATACGGACGCAACTGACCAACAAATCCTTTCGGTGGTTCCAATTCACGCATCTCATCACCGCGAGACATTTCGTCCAGCAACTCACCCATCCAACCAGTCGCACTGACACCATCAATCGGCAATCCACCCGGAGCTGTACCTTCACCAAGTGCCATACGAATAATTTCACGGGCTGATGCGGTACCACCGGGATTCTCAAGGAATGCAATTGCAGCCTGAATCTCATCTGAGCGCAATTCCACCCATTGACCACGTACCCGAACCAACGGAGATTTTAATGCGGCAAGTGCACGTAAATCTTCCAGCGATAACTGTGATTCACCCAGTGCTACTTCCCAATTAAACTCTAACACTGCATCAAGCGAAAATCCAGCACCGTTCTGCATGAGTTGGGGACTTTTCACTTTTGCCTTGGCTCGCAAGCGTGATTTTGAACCTTTCTTTGACCACCAACCAGGCAAGAAGACACCAAATCCTACTTCTTCTAAAGCCGGAGCAATATCAGTGATAAACTCATAAGCTCCCTGGATATCAACGGCATAACCATCCGGGTGTTCAGTTTTAAGACTTTCTTCAATCTTAATGCTTAATGCTGACGCCTGGCCCATGGCAGTTAACAAATATTCGCGAGGTGGAGTGTTGCCGCGAGTAAACAAATCCAGTTTTTTTCCTTTACCACGCCATACTTCATTAGCAGTCAGCATTAATGAAGGATCATCGGTAGCCTGCAGAATATATCTCACTCGCCATGGTGCGTCATCTTCAACTATCAACTTCTTTCGATCTATAGGTCCAGTTGGTTCTTCTAATCGGAAACATAAACGATAAGGAGCCACAGACGCCTGGGTTACCGCACGGTGCCATTCACGAATTTGCTCTACAAAAGTATCACGTTCGGTATCAGTAATATCCAATGTTCCATCTGATGACCGTAAAGCACGCAGCCATAAAGCGTGGGTACTGCGCTCAGTAATGCGAGAGCTTCTTTTACGATTAAATGCAGGAGCCATCTCTACTGCAGCGGTGCGAACCAGGTAATCAACAACTATTCCTAAAAATGTGGTAATTATTGTATTAGCAGAGATTGCAGTTTGAGGTGCTGGTACTTCCATTGCACGTGATACAGTTGGCATCGATGTTGCAAGAGCGTTGAATAACTCTGCATCCTGACCGGCAATAACAGGTTCCCATGCAGCACGGCATTTATTGCTGAGAAGCATAATGCCTGGCAAATATTGTTGTCGCACAACCAGCGAACCGCCAAAGCGCATTACGGCAGCCCAATATGCCAGGTCATCACCAACCACAACGCCAGGAGCGAGCGTATGGGCAGAAACACAACGACACAATAAATCAATTGCTTCATAAGTGGTCAGCAGTAAAGCAGGAACAACCCATTGCTTAGCAACAGCTTTATCAGAGTTATGTGGAATATCAGCAATAAGTGGACTTGAAGCACATGGATAATGATTTACAGTCGGCAGCCAAATATTTTTTTCGGTATACCTTCTAACATCATTTGCCATTGGCACACCGCCATTAGCCAAAGCCGGTCCTAAAACCTCTGGTGTTGCAGCATATGGATGTTTAATATCGACGGAATTTCCATCATTATCTAATGGCAGACCCGCTTTAATTTCAGGGGTACTTTTTTCACCCCATACATAGAAACTATCTTCAATTACTCCAGCGTGTAATATTAACATAATTCATCTTTTAACAGTAAAAAATCTATCACCTTTTCCCGAAGTATGATTATATCAGAATATTCATGTGTTGTAAAACTTTTTCAAAAAATAAAACTTATTTGTCAGGCGGTAAATCAATAGTAGGCCGTTTTTCTCCAGAAACAACAGTATTAAACCAGGTAACAAAATTATGCCATCCTTCAAATTGAACCATTTGTCGAAATAGCTGGCTATTCTCAAACGTTACCCTAATTTCATTGCCATGACTTGCAAAATAAAATGACTCCAAGAAATAATGTACCACAATACAACATGTTATTACACCAAAAATAAAAGCAAAAAACCAATCTGCAGGATCAAAAACCCATTGAGTATATTTATCTAAAAATATTGAAAATGGCAATGCAGATATTATAGACACACTGAAAAATATTAATTCCCATAGTCCGCGGCTGTTTTCAACATCTTTATGTTTGCCGATATCAATCATAGGTGCTAATACTGATGATAAGCCAGATGAAATAATGCCAAGAATTATTGCTAAAATCAGGAACCAAATGGTTGTACCGGCTCCTCGAGTAAAAGCGAAAATTAGTACAATTATAAAAATTGCTATTGTTAATAATACCATTATTCCCATAATAGATACCTTTATTTTGTGAATACCATTGAACCATAACCTACAACTCGATTTAAATCACCTGATACATCACCAGATGTATGATAGTGTAATATTTTACCTGCTTTTATTCCAGATTCTTTTGCAGCAATCATTAAAACGCAGGTTGGTAAAACTCCGCACATGCTGATACCATTTTTCCGTATAGTATTTAATAAGCCATCAACATCAATAACAGAAATTTTATCCATTGCCATTACATCTTTTCTTCGTGCTTCTTTCTGATTTTCATAATGTGTCAGGTCTGTGCTGGCTATAAACAATATCCTTTGTTTTGATGCTAATGCTGCCAGTGCTAAACCTAATTCCAACAAGTCAGCAATTTTTGCATCACCAATTGATATCGGCACAATCGGTACATTTGGCATAAGGTATTGTAAAAAAGGTATTTGAACTTCAATGGAATGCTCATTCATATGGGCACGGTTATCACATTTTATTTTATCAGTCATCTCCATTAGTTTTGCATTTATTTCATAAGCGACCCGAATATCACCCAATGGTGTCTGCCAATAATCATCACTTGATGCAGCAATAGGATACCCAGCCAACCTATGATTTAACCCCAATATCACCACCGCATCAAAATTATCCTCACCATCAAGAGCAAGCATTGAATGGGCAACAGCAGAGCCAGAATAATAGTAACCTGCATGAGCGCATAACAACCCAAACACGTTCCTGGTACCACCTTCATTTAAAGAAGGAACCTTACCCGGTCCTAACCTTTCAGTAAAACAATCTTGTAGTGCCATCAACAATTCATTTTGTTTTCGCGGGTAAAAAGAACCTGCAACAACAGGTAATCGAGTATTAATTTGTTTTTCATTTGCCATACTTTTATTATATCTAACATCGTCTGAGTAATCAAGAGTAATTAAAATATATTTTAGAATTTCACATGAAATGAGAATATTACAAAAAAAGACCTTAACAATACCAAATAATAATGTAAAGGTCTTTTTGAAATATAGTAAATATTTATGGTTTTTCTATTGGTCGAGACAACTGTACAGAATATCTTATATCAGACAAGTCATCTGCATCATCACCTGCTTTCATTGTCATGGTTACTTGCCATTGCCACGTTAAGTGATTACTGCGGAAAATTAGCAGGTTCCATCCAGCTTTTAGCTTAGAATCGACAGAATTTCTTGTTAATGGACCATTATAAATCTGTTCGGCATTCATCCATACAGCGGCATAATTATTACCTGCAAATGCACGGGAACCGGGAGTAATTTTTACATTACGATCTTTTTCACTGTAAATCCATCGTGCTGCATAAGCAACGTAAAAATGTTGGAAGAAACCCAATGATAAATAACTCACACTGTCCGGGTCGTCACCACCAGGATAATCTGAAGTTGCGAAATACCGATGCCAGGTAAGAGATTGTGTAGGCGATATAACTACAGGCTGTCCAAATCCTTCACCAGCCATTAACTTCTCATCAGCAGGCAAAACAGCAGATGCAGCGTTAAATTGATTGCCGGGAAATGCAGTATTGCAAGGAGCACCAAGTGCTACCAACCATGGTGCTGGAATATTCACCGTCGTTGTTGTTACTACATCACCATCGCGCGCTTCCAAAGTTAAAGGTGTCCTAAATTTATAATCTGCTCCTGTTACATTAAACTCACCAGTAGAGGTAGATAACAAATTTTGGTTAGAAACCCAATTAGCCGGAGTAATCAATCGTATTTGTAACTGTTTTGATGCTATGTCGCTATTATACCAATACCGAACTCTAAATGTGCTTGTCGCCGCATCAACCTTACTTTCAATTGGTTCAATTCTATATGATAACGATGGTTTTTTAGTTAATGCTTGCTGATAAATCGGCATTAATAATTTATCTCCCATTTGTTGTGCTAAAGCGTGTTCTCCAAGTCCATCAAGCATTCCTAACGCAATCGCCAGATGACCTGCTCTGGAAGGATGTACATAGTCTCCTGTAACACGAAAATCAGGTGACAATGAACGGCCATATTGCAATATTTCAGATGAACGCTGGCCCGAAGGCAATAACAAACATTTCTCTTCTTGTGCCAATAACGAAATTCTGCGATTCAGGGAATCTCTCACTAAATTTGCTGGAGAAGTAAGATTTTCTGTATATGGAGTGATAGTTCCCAATGCAATAACACGCGGCTTCACTCGTTCGCGCAATTGGGATAACAATTGCTTATACTGTTTTACCCAATTTTCCTGACTCTCCTGGCTTTCCGATACATATGGCGCCAATATATCATTCATACCAAGCATTATAATTAAGACATCTGCCGGTTTGTCTAATTCTGTTTTTACATCAAAACCTTTAACATCAAGAAATGCAGATTTATCTCTACTCCCCTTCTCTACTCCCTGCCAGCTACCCACAGATTGACCACTACCACCTAATGGTATTCTCACCCCGGTGCTGTCAGGGTTTGCCTGTCGCAACGCATTGTCAATCAGATGGATGAAACCATCGCCATTATTCCAGCCTTGTCCGGTAATACTATCACCAGCAAAAACAATTCGGTCATTTGGCTTTAATATTGATTCTGTTCGCTCTGCAGAATATGCTATAGCAACAAAAATAACAAGAATCAATAACATTAAAAAATTAAAGTTTTTCATAATAAAAACTCCTCTGATATACTTTCTTACATGATAATTATAACCTTTTACCAATAAATAATACAACAAATGAGATTATATTGATATAATAAATCACTGGTTTTATTCCAAGGAGAATTTTAAATGAAAACTGCGTCGCTCCGTATTATCTGGTTGTTCATGACTTTGATAATCACATCAACACTGGCAACATCTGCCATTGCCGGTCCACTGCCGCTTAATTTTTTACGAGCTGCTCAACCGGTTGTAATTGATGGGAAATTGAATGACTGGGTATTAAATGCCCCGGTATCATACGAGGTTGACCCCAATGCGTTTGACCAGAAGGTCAAAACTTATGCGATGTGGGATGACCAGAATATTTACCTTGCATACGTTGTGCGCGATTCATCGCCGATGAAAAACTCTGGCGATGATCCTTCTGCAGCATTTAAGAGCGGCGACTCGCTTCATTTCTATATGAGCACTGATAATGACCCGAAAGGAAAATCAGCAACTGGCGGCTTGAATGATTATCATATACTGATGACCATACAAAAAGGCAAGCCAGTTATTTTTGCCTTTCGCCAGCAAAAGGCTGGAGTAGATAAACTAACAAAAATAAGTTCACCGGCAACCAGTATCGATATTGCCTGGATGGGACCAGTACCAGGAGCTGAAATGGCAATCGTTACTTCCGGTGGTTCATACACAGCCGAAGTAAAACTCCCACTTGCATTCTTTGATGGATTCAAACCAAATACCGGACAAAAAATAGGCACTGATGTTGCGGTTAACTTCAGTGACAATGCCGGCAGTAAAAATCTGGCAAAAGTATGGTGGAGTCGTGGTGCCAGCCAGATTCTCGACATCCCCAGTGAATTGCGGTTTGAACGAAATTTATGGGGAACCGGTATATTTTGCGCAACAGGTGAAAACCCCATAGTAATTGACAGTTCCGACCTTTTCGTCGTCCCTGCACCCGGTAAAGTAACAATTGATGGCGACCTTGCGGATTGGAATCTTTCCTGCGCTTACGGCCCAATGTATGTTGACCCATCACTTAAAGATAAGTATAACGTTACCTGGACATTAATGTATGATAAAGATGCCCTTTATATTGCCGCTGTATTTAACGCTGCCCAGCCATTTACTAATGATGGCGGGGTAAACAATGTATGGTGGTATGGCGATTCCATAGAAGTTAGAATGGCTGCCGACCCCAAAAATCAGGGTGGCGATATAAAGAAAAATATGGATATTCTTACTTTCGCTTTGTGGCACAATGCCGGAGAGAAAAAAGATTATATAGCAATGCAGCGATCATTTTCATTCATGACCGGCGACAGCAGTTCAGCCATTATTCAGTCAAAGGTTACCCCCGGCGGGCGTACCTTTGAAGCGCGAATACCATGGACAATTATTCAAAGTGGTAATTACCCCAAAGCTGGTGATTCTATCTCAATCACCATGGCAGGTATTTGGAAAAACGGACTTCGTGCTTACGGAATGGGTTCAATCAGTTCATTCCGCGGTATGGGTGACTGGGGTCAGGCACATTTTCTGGCAGAAGCACCCAAAACCGTATATGTTAGTTTACAGCAGTCATCTGCAGCAAATGCCGCAGTTGTTGTAAAAGCGAAAACTACTGTAAATGTACCAGAAAAAGGACTGTTGTCAGCCGGTGTTTATCGACCAGACGGCACATTGTTGCGCACATTAACAGCAGGTCAATCAACAGATGGCGGCAAGGTAGAACTCGGTTGGGATGGCAATGATGATGACGGTAAGGCTGCCCCGGCAGGTAAATACGAAGTACGGGGATTGCTGAATGCCGGACTGCATGCAAAGTATGTCACCAGTGCCACCAGTCCGGGCAAACCACCTTATGATAGCGAAAACCCACTCGGTGGCTGGGGTGGCGTATGGGATAATATTCAAGATATCGCCTCAGACGCAACCGGTATCTATCCATTATGGGGTGTTGAAGAAGGCGATGGTTTGTTAATTCATGCCGATGAAGATGGCAACGTAATATGGCGCCAGCATTGCCCACTGGCTCAACCCGGCAAGCAAATAAGTGTCGCCAGTAATGGCAAATATGTCTACATTATGGGAGATAAAACAGGCTTATGGCGAGTTTATTGCAAAGACGGAAAATATGCGCCTATTGCTCATGATGGCAGCGACCCATTGGGATTCCAGTTAACAGGATTCACTGCTGCCGCGTCATTAGCCGCAGATGGAAATACTGTATATGTTTCTGTACCATCAGAAAATAAAATAGCATGTTTTGATGCAGAAACATTAAAACCTACCGGTACACTTGCCGTTGCTAAGCCATTTGGAATATGCCTTGATGGAATAAATGGACTGTTAGTGGTTAGTGAAAATAAAATCGTCAGTTTGAATATTAAAACCGGCGAAGTTAAACCGATAGTTACCAGTAAATTATCATCACCGTTTGATGTTGCTGTAGATAAAAAAGGCATGATTGTAGTAACTGACCGCGGCAACGCACAACAAATCAAATTTTTTTACAGAAATGGCAAACTGAAAAATTCTTTCGGAAAATTAGGCGGACGTGATAATAATGGCAAGTTCTATGTGAATCAATTACGCAAACCGGCAGGAATCACCGTCGCCGCATCCGGTAAAATATTCTACTCTGAAGACGCGGCACCTAAAAATTTCGTTCGTTTAAGTGCTAACCTGAAATACGAAAAACTATGGTGCGGACCATGGTATATCAGTGGTGAAGTTTGTGTTGATCCAAAAAAACCGGAAGATTTGTATATATGGGGTGGCGAAGCGATAATTCGCCATATACTGGATTACAAAAACAAAACCAGTCGACCAGACGCAGCATGGTCTACATTTGCCATGGAAAAATATGGACGCTGGTTCCCGCGGATTGTTAACCACGACGGTAAAAAATATCTATTCTGCGGTGGCACACCATGCAGTTTATTCAGAATCGATGGCTATAAAATGACTCTGGTTTCTTCAATCGCTGGAGATTGGCAAAACAAGACCAAGCCAATGTGGATATTTAATGACTTAAACGAAAATGGCAAATTTGATGAAGGTGAAAAAGTCGATTTCCCGGCAACTACCGACCCGTTATCAACATATAAAGGCTCATATTGGGCTGGCAGTATAGACGAAAAAGACCTTACTGTTTATCTGAATAATAATCAATCAGTAATTAAATTAAAGCCAACATTTTCTAAATCTGGATTGCCAATATACAGCTTTAATACAAATGTCAGCTACTTCCCATTAGCAGCTGCCCAAAAGCCAGGCAAGAATGCTGGTTTCAGCAACATCTGTCATTCACCAGATGGAGGCATATTCGGCAATGCAGATGCTAATGGTTCCGACCCGCGCGGAATAGGACACAGTTCGCATTTATCCGATGTTTATGTATACCGATTAGATAAAGATGGAAAACTGTTATGGCGCGCCGGTAAAAAAGCCAGCGGAATAGCCAAAAATGGCGAGTTCTACGGTCGGGCTTGCGGCCTGGGTGGACCTATTGACGGTAAATATTTCGACTTTGTAGATGAAAATGGCCAGGATAAAGTATATTCATTCGACGGATTATTTGCAGGAAATCTGCTTGATGACAGCGCAACAGCATTGCCCAGTGAAAACACGCTGCGGGTAGAACATTTCAACTCAATTGTATATCAAAATGCAGAAGATAAGAAATGGTACTTCGTCGCCGGCGCAGGCGGTTACGCCAGCATCTGGGAAATCGCGGGAATGGATAAAATCACCCGATTAACATCGGAAATTGAAGTGAAATAATGGGCAGCTATCAACAAAATCCGAACATAAAATCATGTATTAACATACTGTTAAAGTTTCTGCTCTGAAATGAAGTTGTCGTTAGTTTAATAGCCGCGGAGCGGCGACATAATAAGTAACCCCAGATGTTAGCCTGGGGAAGTATCTGATGTATAACATGAGTCTTATAAAGGCGACTTTATAAACGCACCTTTACAAGGCGCAATTAAATACTTATCTCCTCCCCCAGGCTTGCGCCTGGGGTTACTTATTAAAATGCCCACTCTGGGGCATATCACAATAAATTTATCCAATTGACAATATAATTTTAGCATAGATCTGCAAACAAATTGCTACATTTCAAAAATTACTTTGTTACATTATTTTTCAATAAGTATATTTTGCCACATAGACACTAAACCCCACAAAAACATATAATTAGTCAATGGGTTTAGCAACTTTACAAACTGTTGTTTATCTAACAAAGCAGAGGTTAATTAATATGACTCGACATTTATTCTGGCTTTTCATATCTCTTTTTGTGCTTATATTCAGTTCAAATATTTTATTTGCCCAAAAACAGGTAGTTTCGTTCACCAATACCGGTAATTTAAAAACACCTGTAGAATTATCAAACATTGACGCGACTGTTTTTGCGGAATATGTTGATGGCAAAGAGACTGTTATTGAAAAAGATCCGTTGGCTAAAGATCCTGTTATGGATGGAACGCCGCAAATTTTGTGGACACAGACTACCCGTCCGGGATACCGGCAGCGAAACTTTGGATTTTCAAAAAAAGTTGGCAGTCGATATCTTCGCATAGGTTTCACTAAGTCAATTCCTGTTGGCACTGTTATGACTGAAGGAAATGTAGCTGTCAGTGTATTAAAACAAGACATCCCTTACCCTGGCAACCTGGCTGATGATACCCAATGGATTGCTGCTCAGCGAGTAAAAGATGGCAAAATATCCGCAGATGAAATAACAAACGCTGAAGATACCGCTTTATGGATTTTACCGGCTGGAACTCAAACCAGGACTATCAGATTTACCCATATACCAGAACAAAATGACAATGTCTACAGCGGTGTTATAAAGGGAATCTACATATTGGCAGACAGATATGTGAATATTGCCCCACAGGGAATCTCCATAACACACTCAAACAACCAGTATGCCAGAAAAATAAATGATGAAAAAGTACAAACTCAATGGGAAAACATATCTGCTAAAGACAAAGAACAGCGTGCTAAAAAAATAGCAGATGACCCGGAATGGCTGTTTGTAATGTGGCAGCAGCCAGTTACTTTAAATGGACTGATGCTGGTAATTCCCGGTTTTTCAGCAGCAGACATTCAAAGCTACACCGGACCAGATACGACTCATCCGCGAGATGCCGGAAATGAAGACTGGACAACAATTAAAACAATCTCCGGGTTAAAAAATCAACTCGGTGGGGTTTTCGAAGTTTATGGCGTTGATTTTGACAAACCAGTCACAAGCCGTGCTATCCGCGTTCGTATAACTGCCGTTATTGACGAACGCCCGGCACATACCCAGGGGTCAACCATGACAGGTACCCGGGTCTGGATAAATGACTTGATGGCATTAAAAGCTATCGGCAATGCCCCGATTGAAACCGCGATACCTGAAACAACAGCCGTAAAAACTATTCCCCAGCCCCCTATTCCAGTGAAATTTTCTATTCCAGAAGATGGTTACGTCACCCTGGTAATTGAAGATTCTAATGGAATTCGGGTGAGAAATCTTGTGTCTGAAAAATATTTCCCTAAAGGAGACAATATCATTGGTTGGGACGGAACAGACGACCTTGGCCGCGATGTTGATGCCGCAAAACATGGTTTATACCGCATCCCGGCACACCCTGTACAACCTGGAGATTACAAGGTACGAGGATTATGGCACAAAGCTATAGATCCCAAATATGAATTATCGGTTTATAACGAAGGCAACCCGCCTTGGGGAACCCCTGACCATACCGGTGCCTGGCTGGCAAACCATACCCCGCCGCAGGCTGCCTTATTCGTACCGGCTGAAAAATCACCGACAGGTGAGCCGATAGTATTATTAGGAGCCTATGTAACTGAAGGCCCTGATGGCTTGATATGGACAGACCTTGACGGCAATAAACGCGGAGGCATGAAATGGCTGGGTGGAGCATGGACTGCAGCACCATTTTTGACTGCGGATAACGGCACTGAAGCAGTTGCAGAGGTTTCAGCATACGCCGCTTCAGTTTGGGAAACCGGCAAATTATCAAATTTAGCAGAATTGCGCGTGACTGCATTATCGGTAAATCCTGACAAATCACCACTGGCACAAAAGCTATTGGATAAACTTGTATTAAAACTCGAAATTGGAACGGCAAAAGATGCAACTTGGAAAATTAATGATATGTCCGGCTTTGCAGTATATAATAGTATTATGGTATTCAGTTTCAACCTGTTGAATAAAATAATGTTTGTAAATATTAAAACCGGCAAAATACTTGGTTCTTCACCATTAGACGGACCGACAGGAATGACTTTTGACGCGAAAGGTCAATTATTGATTCTTTCCGGTAAGAAACTGCTTAAATTTGCCAAAATTGATGAAACAGCAAAACTGCCAGAAGCAGTAACAGTAATTGATAATTTGGAAGATCCAGTAGGAATTACCCTTGATAAAGACGGCAACATTTACATCAGCGACCGCGGCAACAGCCACCAAGTTAAGGTATTCACCGCCGATGGAAAACTAATTCGTGCTATAGGAAATCCAGGTGCGCCTAAAACTGGCCCATACGACCAAATGCACATGAATTCTCTAATGGGTATCGCTATCGATTCAAGAAATCAATTGTGGGTAACAGAACGTCATTTTGTACCTAAACGAGTAAGTGTCTGGACGTTGGATGGTAAATTCATCAAAGCATTTTACGGACCAACCCAATACGGCGGTGGCGGAAAACTTGACCCGGCAGATAAGAATAAATATTACTATGCCGAAGGAAAAACCGGCGGAATGGAATTTAAAATTGACTGGCCAACCGGAACCTGGAAATTAACTAATGTAACTTATCTTTCCACACCGGGACAATTAAAATTACCTGGTTCAGCACCTGACACGGCTTTATACTTAAATGGACATCGGTATTTTACTAATTGCTACAACGATAATCCTACAACTGGCGCAGCGATTGCGTTTTTATTTATCGACATCAATGGGGTTGCCACCCCGGTAGCCGCAATGGGGAGAGCAAATAGTTGGGATATACTGAAAGATGACAGTTTTAAAACAATCTGGCCAACAGATACCGACTTAAAAGGTGATATGAATAAAAATAATGGCAAAAACCAGGCATTCTTTATCTGGAATGATACTAATGGAGACAGGCAAATACAGAAAGAAGAAATCACTATGAAGCAAGGGAAGGTTGGCACCCTTTCAGTAATGCCAGACCTTTCATTCTGTGTTTCATCAATAAATGGAAATTCAATACAATATTCCCCTGCATCAATTAATAAAGATGGTGTGCCAACTTATGACATAACAAAAGGAAAAGTGCTGGCAACCGGAGTAAAAGGCCCTGCCTCAAGCGGCGGCAACCAGATACTTGTCGATAAAGATAATAATGTAGTTCTTACACTTGGGGTAGAACCTTTCCATCAATATTCGCTTTGCGGTGTTAAAAACGGAAAAGCAGTCTGGAGCTACCCAAGTGTCTGGCCCGGCTTGCATGCCTCACACTCCGCCGGACGGCCAAGTTTCCCGGGTGAATTAATCGGCACCACACGCTTATTAGGTGGATTTGTAACACCTAAAGATTCAGATGCCGGTCCGTTATGGGCAGTAAATGGCAACATGGGAAATATGTATATATTCACCAGCGACGGACTATTTGTCGCTACTATTTTTGAAGATGTCAGGAACGGAGTTCTGTGGAAAATGCCAGCAGCGAAACGTGGTATGAGCCTGAAGGGAATTACTCTGCATGACGAAAATTTCTGGCCAACTTTAAACCAGACCCCGGATGGCACTATATACATAATGGATGGCAACAATGCTTCTCTGGTGCGTCTGGATGGAATTGAAAGCATTCGCCGTATTTCGATTACTCCATTAAAAGTAACCGCTGAAGACTTGCAAAAAGCGAATAAATACCTGCTTAATATTGAAAAACAACGCCAACAGGAACAGGGGAACGGCATACTAAAAGTAGCAATGCCGACAACAGCACCTGTAGTTGACGGTAAGTTAGATGATTGGAATAACGCCGAATGGGTAGATATCGAAAAAGCCGGCGTCAAAGCAAATTTCAACTCAACCTCAATGCCTTATGATGTTCGCGGTGCGGTAGCTATCGCAGACGGAACTCTCTTCGCCGCCTGGAATACCGGGGATGCAAAATTGCTGCAAAATACCGGTGAACAGGCTAATTCACCATTTAAAACTGGAGGCTGTCTTGATATAATGCTTGCCACTGACCCGACCGCCAAACCCGATCGCAAGTCACCGACAGCAGGAGATTTGCGATTACTGATAACAATGGTAGCAAACAAAATAAAAGCTGTATTATATCGACCAGTTGTTCCTGGTACACCAGATGCCGAAAAAATACCTTTCAGTTCCCCGTGGAGAACAATAACTTTCGATAAAGTTGAAGATGTCAGCAGCAAGGTAAAACTGGCATTCGATAAAACCGGCAACTATGAAATATCAGTAAAATTAGATACACTTGGATTCACCCCGAAGGCTGGAATGAAAGTTAAAGGCGATATCGGCATATTGCGCGGTTCAGATGGGCAAACTACTGCCAGAGTCTACTGGAGCAATAAGGCAACAGCAATCGTAGCCGATGTACCTTCTGAAGCCGAATTATTGCCGGATTTATGGGGAATGTGGTTAATTGGCAATTGAGAATGATAAGTAAGATCGGTAAAATATCTGATATGTCCATTTATTATGGGAGATGTTATGAAAAATATTATTGGCACTCTGTTAACGTTATTTACGTTATGCATCATTTCAATGGCTGCTGAAAAAGATACATTGCCAGTCAGCTTGCTCCATGATGGCGACCGTTGGGTATGCCTTGGTGACAGCATAACTGCATCTAATTGTTACCCGCCGATGCTGGCACGAGTATTCAGGCATTATCACCCGGAAGCCACATTGACTGTGATTAATAGTGGTCAGGGGGGAGATACCGCCAGTGACAATCCCGTTAAACTGACAGACAGAGTATTAAAATACAAGCCAACAATAGTCAGCATTATGTATGGGATGAATGAAGCAATTAATAGCTGGCAGCCCGGTAAGGATAAAAAACCAATCCAGGATAATTACCGAAAAGCACTTACCTACATGACAAGAACTCTGCAGGCGCAAGGTATTACAGTTTTGTTAATGTCACCTACTCCAACCGACCCGACATCACATTCATATTTTGCATTGGATAAAACAGTTCCATTTATAAAAGAATGTGCCGATATAATGCGGGAAGTCGCGAAAGCTGAAGGCGCGCATTATGTGCCTGTCCAGGAAAATTTCATTGAATTACAGGATAAATCACCTCGTGGTATCGTATTAAGTCCAGATGGAGTGCATCCGTCATCATTGGGACAATACAGCATCGCGCACAGCTTGTGGCAATATGCCGGTTTTGACAAACAGCTTAGCAAAGATAACCGTGCAGCATCACCAGTAACTCCAAATGCACCGCTTGGAGTTAACTTAATATCAAGATTTGTGAAAACTGATGCAACAGGTGTTTCATTAACACTTACATCAGATGCACCAGCAGTTGTTAACGCGTCATGGAGTCTGGTGAAACGAGTTCCGCAAAACTCGGTATATGAAGATGCTATTATACGCGGCAAGGAAAATATCAATCTCATTGCCGGAATTAATAATTGGACCATAAATATTCCTAATGAAAATCTTCCGACGACACCAGGGCAAAGTGCTGATTTAATGGTTGATTTTCGGATTGGCAACACTGACACACTCTACATTATCGACCTTTGCCGTACCCAGGTTCTGCATCTGACAGATAATAAGGTAAGCGGTGAAATATATACAGATAAAGAGCGACCAGAAGGAAAGAAATTGGCTACCTGGGAAGTTCAAAAATTAGACAACAGTATGCTGTTGAACTTTGAAGTATTTGATAAAGAGATAATTCCAGACGGCATCTGGCCATTTGGCCGTGATGGTATGAACTTGATGCTTGATTTCCGACCGACACCGCGATTTGCAGATATTGGCGTTGACAATGAAGTAACACAAACATTCCTGAATGTCCGCGAAAAACCTTTCTTTTCAGTAGGCTTGCGGGCATGGACCGGTCATGGCATGGATTCTGCCGCTACTGCAGCAGGTATAAGAACAGAAACCGGTTATAAGGTACAAATGCTGATAAACGAAAACTTCAACCTGTGGACACCTGTAAAAATGAATGACCGCGATTTTGTTGGTTTGCTGATTGCAGTTGCAGACCATCCCAACAATAATTTAAGCATTACACCAAATCAAAAAAATGATACACCGGTAAATTTATTTGCTAATAACTTGATGATACTGGACTTGAAAAACAAGATTGCCGGTGATCAGATTTTCAATGCGCACATTACATCAGCACAAATACAGTAATAGACTTGTCCGGGAATAATAATCATTATCTTTTGTACTCTTTTTGCACCATTCAGCGTAGTTTATTTTACGTTTATCAACTTGATTATGCGAAAAATAAACGCCTTGTCTGATACAAAAATAGCCTCAAAATATCTTAATCCTTATTACTGGACAATTCTAATAAGGAAAAATAAAAGTGGAAATTAATTTAAACCGACCATACGGGTTGCAGCCATCGCCACCCGCAGTTGACGAATTAACATTCTTTTCGCGACAATCAAAAGATATGCTGTTTACAGATGGTATTGCAGAAATAACCTGCCATGCCGGAATACATTCTGTAGGTATGACGTGGAACCTGTGCAGAAATATGTTCAAAACTCCATTTGCCATCGGAATTGCTGTGCCGGAAGTTGATAACAATTATACGATAGAGATAGACACGGACAAGCTCTATCCCGGCTTTTACGATTTGCGGGTGACTCTCGATGCTGGCAATGGCACAACAATAAACGGCGTCTGCGGATTCGGATATAAAAGCGAACAAATGCCAATTGCAGATACCCGACCAGCAGATTTTAACGATTTCTGGAAAGTAGCATTGGCTGAACTTGCGGCAGTACCCTTAAACGCAAAAACAGGAACTGTTAAACATTTCAATGCTGAAGAAATCAACGATTATAATTTAGCATCCGCGGCAATGCCGGCAGATTACGACCCAAGCGGTCATAAATGCGAAGAAGTTGAAGCATTTAAGATTGAATTCTCCAGCGTTAAAGGCAAAAGAATATTTGGTTGGCTTGCAAAACCAGTCGGCAACAGTCCTTTCCCCGCGATGTTAGTGCTGCCGGGTGCAGGTTGCGACTCGCGGCCAATACCGCTGGAACACGCACGGCACGGATATTTGGCAATAGATTTGCAAGTTCACGGTCAGGATGTCGACCAGAAAAAATATGAAGAAATCTGTGGTTACAATTACGACCCTATTTACGAACCAATAAAAGACAACTATTTTCGCAGGATGTATCTAAATGCTGTCCAAGCGGTAAATTACCTGCTGTCACGACCTGATGTTGATGCCAATAGAATTGCTGTGGTTGGCGGCAGCCAGGGGGGACGATTATCAGTGATAGTCGCTGCTCTGCATCCAAAAGTAAAAGCGATTGTTCCCGCTATTGCCCATTACGGCAATCTTCCCCATCTTAAATGGGCAGAAAAATGCAATGCTTTACAAGGGGATGGAATGGATTTTATCGGTACGCCAATGCCGGATGCTAACCCAGAAAATATTTGCTGCGCGTATTATGATGTTATGAATTTCGCGCCAGATGTAAAATGTCCAACCCTGATGAATGCGGGAATGATTGACCCTGTTTCATATACCAGTGGAGTTTTCGCTATTTATAACCGCCTGGGTACTGCAAATAAATCCATGATTCCAATATCTGGATTCGCCCATGACTGGTCAGCAGAATTCGACCGTAGTGCATGGAGATGGCTGGATAAAATCTGGGGATAGAATGTTATACAAGCCATACGGACTGCTGTGCGATTTGCTGGCAATGCCGGAAATTACAATTATTGAAAATACCTTTCCTCAATTCGGGTGGATAGTGCCGTTTACCTGCGATGGTGACTTTCAAACAGCATATCAGATTCAGGTTACTGATGATTCTAATGAACTCTTCTGGGATTCCGGTAGAATTGCATCAGATGCCAGTTTGCATATTAAATACAATGGTATAGCATTAACTTATCCTGGCTGTTATAAATGGCGAGTGCGCACCTGGAATAAAAATGCTGATATTTCAGACTGGTCGGATAAGCAGATAATTCATATCGGAAATAATGATACAATGCCGACATACCCCGGCCGTTTCACCACCTCACGCTATCCGTTGCAAATAACAGAAGTTTCTCCATTGAATTTTACTAATCGTGATGACAGAAGTATCTTTTTAGATTTTGGCAGAGCGGCTTTTGGCACAATTCAATTCACTGCAAATGCATCTGAAAATATAACTATTGAAGTTCACCTGGGAGAAAAAACCAGTAGCAGCAACGTAATTGACCGTTTACCCGGTGGTACAATCCGCTATAGGTGCGAGAAAGTAAATTTAATAGCGGGTTACCATACATATCAGGTTAAAATTAGTCAGGATACCCGCAATACCGGTACCGGAGCTATTCTCATGCCTGATGGATTATTTGAAGTGCTGCCATTTCGATATGCTGAAATATATTTGCCGTCTGGAGTTACTATTGATATCAATTCTGTCCGCCAACTCGCGGTGCATTACCCATTCAATGAAAATGCTGCCGATTTTAAATCAGACAATGACAATTTAAACAAAGTATGGGAATTGTGTAAATATACGATAAAAGCCACCTCTTTTTGTGGTGTTTATGTCGATGGCGATCGCGAACGCATTCCCTATGAAGCCGATGCTTATATTAACCAGCTATGTCATTATGCAACTGACCGCGAATTTACCATGGCGCGATACAGCCACGAATATCTCATTCAATACCCCACCTGGCCTACGGAATGGCTGCTGCACTCGGTGTTGATGGCATGGGATGATTATATGTATACCGGCGACGCGAAATCGCTGATTGAATTTTATGATGACTTAAAAGTAAAAAGCCTTATAGCGTTAGCACGTGAAGATGGGTTAATAAGCACAGAAACAGGATTAATCACAGATGAACTTACCACAAACCTGCACATGAATGGACCACGATATATTCACGGGTATTACCTGAAAGATATCGTCGATTGGCCTCCCGGCAGCTTTACCAATGGTGGCATCGGCGAACGTGATGATTTTGAAATGACGGCAATAAATAATGTCGTCAATGCTTTTCATTACCGGGCATTACTCCTCATGAGTAAAATCGCAGAAGTTACAGGTCATTTGAATGATAAATTAGATTTTGAAAAACAAGCCAAAAAAGTTTATACCGCTTTTAATGAGATATTTTTCGATAAGACAACAGGAATTTATCGAGACGGTGAAGACACCAAACACTCATCACTGCACGCCAATATTTTCCCATTAGCACTGGGACTTGTACCACAGAAACATATTAAATCAGTGGTAGATTTCATCATTTCCAGCGGGATGGCTTGCAGCGTATACGGTGCCCAATACCTGTTGGAATCGTTGTACAATAGTGACGCAACAGATTATGCTTTATCATTAATGACAGCCGAACATGACCGTGGTTGGATTGATATGATTAATGCAGGATCAACTATGACCCTGGAAGCATGGAATATCCGATACAAAAATAATCTTGACTGGAATCACGCCTGGGGTGCCGCACCAGCAAATATTATCCCACGATTTATACTTGGAATCCGTCCATTGGAACCTGGTTTCAAACATATATTAATTGCCCCACAACCGGGAAGTTTACAGCAAATCAGCGGAAAAGTGCCGACTATTCGTGGAACCATAACTCTGTTACTTAATACAACAACTGAAACACAAACTTTAAATATTGATATACCAGCCAACACAACAGCAAAAGTAATATTACCACGGTTTTCTCCTGATAATCCAGTTATGCTGAATGGCAAAGCAATTAAAGTAAGCTTAGAAGGTGTAATTGAAGATGTTGGCAGTGGTCAGCATTTAATTGTTTATTAAATTTTCACTTTAATTATTTCAAAAAATAAATACTGCTTTTTAATCTTAATTATCTCAAACTACCTATTGACATACGATTTTCCGAGTGATAATATGTATTGTAACATACAACTGTAATACATGACCTATCGTGTATTACCAAATAGGCAGGTTTTAATGTCAGAGATGGATACGCTTGTCTCTTTTCGGCATTACCAGGATGTTGCTGATGATATGCGTACAAAAATTACGTCCGGTGAATGGGGGCCAAATACTATGGTGCCCAGTCGCCGTGCGTTATCCATTGAGTATCAAGTAGCATTAACAACTGTTGAACGTGCTGTGGCGATGCTTATTGCCGAAGGGAAGCTATTTGCAGATGGCAGACGGGGAACGTATGTAACATCAACTACTGATGTTGCTGATAATACTTCATTGTATGCTATCCCCTCAACACCATCACTTGGAAAACGTCATGTAGAGCGAGCGATTGTTGGTATTGTAGCTTCAATTTATCAATTCAGTACTATTGAAAATGGTGAAAACCAATGGCCAAAACAGATTCTTCATGGTTGTGAATCAACACTTGCCGATGAAATGGAAATAACCCATAAATTTTTTAATTGTGCTGCAGATAAATCATTAAGTGATAATAGTGTTTCTGATTCTCTGATTGATTTTCTAAATGACGAATCGTTAGATGGAATAATAATAATAAATCAAGACGGTTGTTTTGAAAAAATTATGGCAAATGTTGATGTAGAAAGGGTTCCAACCATTTTCGTTAATTCAACACCAAAACCATATTCAATATGCCAGGTTTATTATGATAGTGCCGGCGCAGGATACCTGGCTACCAGACACTTGCTGCAGCGTGGTTACCGAAATATTACATATTTCGCGCCGTATGCTTACGACTGGGTTACCGAAAGACAAAACGGCGTTGAAGAAGCTATAAAAAGAATAAAATCACAAAATGTTACTTTAAATATTTTCCCTTCGGAACAGATACCCGGAGAAAGCATTTACGACAAAACTGAAACTACATACAAGAAAACAGTTGAGTTATTAAGTTCGATAAAAGAAAACTGGGGCATTGTAGCGGCTAATGATAATCTTGCAGCACAAATAGTGCGGTTGACAAAAGATATGAACCTTATAGCCGGTCGTGATTTTGGTTTAATTGCATTTGATGATTTCTCACCATCACGCGAAATGGGTATAACCAGCCTGCGTCCGCCGTTAGGCGCAATGGGACAAACCGCGGCGCGTTTGATGATTGATGCCTTGAAAAATAAAACTGTTCCCGAAAGGGTATGTTTAAGCTCACGGTTAATTCCGCGCGCATCAACAATGGGTTATAACAATAGTTGATTTTATTATAAAATATAGGTATAATAAAACAATATTTACCCGCAATTATTCAAAGGAGGTTAATATGAAAACGCAAACAAAACATCATCGAGGGTTTACCCTCATCGAGTTACTGGTCGTGATAGCCATAATCGCTATCCTCGCTGCTATCTTGTTCCCGGTATTTGCCCGGGCACGCGAGAAAGCTCATCAGACGACATGCACCAGCAATTTACGGCAATTAGCCGCACTGACACAAATGTTCGCACAGGACCACGAAGAAATTCTTCCTCGTGCAACCACCTGGCCAACAGACATTAATGCGGATGCAGGGGTTATGGACTGCCCAACCAGCAGCTATAAAGGTGTCAGCGGATCACCTGACTATTGCTATATTGGCGGATGCGGTAATGGGGAAACCTTTCTCTCCGCTGCTGCTATTGGTGCTATCAGGGATCCATCTGCTGCACCCATGTTTGTAGATCGCTTGACATATACCGATCCAATCATGCAGCAGATAAGCAGTTTTTATATCATTCATGACCCAAGTTATTCAGACGCGTTTAATTCAATCATGCAAACAATTGACCAACGTCATTCCGGTGGTGCAAATATCGCCTTCGCAGATGGGCATGTACAATTAGTTAAACCTGTTGACCCATATCTTTTTATGGGAAGCATTACCGACTTGTCAGCTATTACCAAAGTTGTTGACTTGGGAAAGTTATACCTTACCGCAGTTCCTTTAACTGATGCAAGTATCCATGGTTTGTTAAAAGGCAAATACAATATTACCACTGCATTTGCTGGTAGTGGCAGTGGTTTTGCCGGTACATCAAATAATGCAGCATTTTGTGATGGCACCAATACAACCACTACATTCAACCGTAATCAAGCTGGCACACCCCCGGGAGAATTAATAGTTAATGGTACTAGCGGAGGTCATGAGCCACCGTGGATAAAGGTTGGATCCGGGGGATCGCAAATGATAGTAATAACTGCAGTTCATTCCAATTTTCCAGGAGGAAACTGGGGTACGCAAACAGATTATCAACTGCAAGGATTGAATGCTAATGGATCACCTGGTAGCGTAAATGCAATGACCTTAACGATTGTACCAAGTTCTATTGTTACTACAACATGTCTAAAGCGATTTGCTGTTATCACTTACAACTCAAACAATGGCAATACATGTTCGGCTCGTATCCTTACTATATCCTATGACGGCGGATTAACTAATTCCACGCCTGGTGCTTATGGTTCAATGACAACAGGATCGGTACCATCTAATTACTATGCCAATGCAGCAGTAGGGCTTATGCCTGTACGTCCCAAAACACCAATTACCGTGGTTTGCGAAACAAGCGGCGGCGGTGGTAATGGGAATGGAATGATGCTGGCATTTGAGAAATAATTCTCTCTAAATAAAATTGGAGGTATAAGAAATGAATAAAAAGATTACCCACCTAAAATCGGGTTTCACATTAATAGAGCTGCTGGTTGTAATTGCCATTATTGCAATCCTCGCCGCCATACTCTTCCCGGTATTTGCCCGGGCACGTGAAAAAGCACGGCAAACAACCTGCTCCAGCAACCAGCGACAAATTTCTGTATCTGTTCAAATGTATGCACAGGACCACGAAAGTCGTTTGCCTGCAGCAAGTGAAGCTTGGAAAGTAATTGCTATTGATCCTGCGGTATTGCGCTGTCCAACTGCAGGTTCCTCGATAGTTAATGCTTATGGATACAATATAAGCATGTCCGGAATTGCACAATCATCTATTGATTCACCTGACAAAGCTGTGTTAACAGCAGATTCAAGCGCGAGTGATAATATTTTAAAATCAACATCTGATTTAGCAACCCGGCATTCGGGACAATTGATTGCATCGTACATTGATGGTCACGTACAAGCAAATACCGGAACCATAAATTTCTTGGTTCCAACCATGGATCTTTTCGCCGGAATAGGACGTTCCAGCATGATCAATGACGGGCAATTCGGATGGTCGAGATTAAATATTCAAGTAAGTGGGTTTTCACCATTCACAACTGCAACTGCAGATGATTTTGCTACATATCCCGCTTACTTTGCAGACATTACTACCGGTGACGGATATCCGCCGCCATGTTTAGAAACAAAAAATTGTTCCCTTTCACGTACCATAATTCCAGTAAATGGTTCTGCTGCCATAACAAGTTGGGTATTGTCTGGCTCAGTGAAGTTGTCAGGTGGTCTTTGGACCAACAGTTCCACCACTCCTGATTCCTATATCACCATAACCGATAGCAACGCAACCCCGAAACCTATCGTATCAATAGGCTTTTTCCGAATCTGCAGCACTCCAGACAGCACCCATGCTACAGATTGTGTAAAAGTCAATACTAACAGCTTATGCGATTCAGAGGTTATGGACGGTATCTACGGCGGCAACTCCTGGCCGCGATACCAGAATAATTGGGTATCATTCTCAATTACAGCAACCGCAAGCGGCGTATATTGCCAGTCCGGCAATGGGTCAGTGAAAGTCACACCCCAAGCAGGCAGTGATTGGAAAACTCCATCTAAAATCACTCTATACAGCTCATCGGGATACCGTATAGATACTCTGAAGTTCGGTGACTATTAATAATCACAAAGAAATAATATTTAATGGCGATGTCAAAATAATATGATGACATCGCCATTTTAATATCAAATCAGTAGACATTACCAAAACTTTTCGGCATAATTAGTTTAGCAGAAGCAAAACTTGTTAAACCGGTTTTAAAGCTGTAAAAATTTGATATTCTCATAACAATTTGGAGTAAAATTATATGTCTGACATAGCCAAGCGTTTCGCTAATAACCCCATTCTTCGACCTGTTGATGTTGTACCGTCTGTTGACGGACTGAAAATTGAATGCCTGCTTAATCCCGGTGCGTTTCAATATAAAGGACGTACTGGATTATTATTGCGTGTTGCGGAAAGACCACCACAAAGCGATACTTCCGTAAGCACCCCGGTAATTGACCCGTCTTCTCCCGCGGGTATGAGTATAGTCACCGTATCCCGTAAAGACCCGGAGTTAGAAATAACTGACCCGCGCCTGTTTACCTGGAAAGGCGAGGATTATCTTACAACATTATCTCACTTGCGATTAGCTTGGAGCGACGACGGTGTAAATTTCACTGCTGAAACTGTACCAACTCTCATTGGCGAAGGCAACCTTGAATCATTCGGCATTGAAGACTGCCGGGTAGCGCAGATTGGCGAGAAATATATTCTCACCTACTCTGCCGTATCAGGAAATGGTGTAGGTGTTGGCTGTATTGAAACTACCGATTGGAAAAACTTTAATCGTATCGGGATGATTATTCCGCCGCATAACAAAGACTGCGCTATCTTCACCGAACAGATTAATGATTTGTATTACTGTCTGCATCGTCCCAGCGGGTTGGGAATTGGCGGAAACTTTATCTGGCTGGCGAGTTCTCCCGATATGCGCAACTGGGGCAGCCATCAGTGCATCGCCAGAATTCGTAAAGGTATGTGGGACTGCGAAAGAATTGGTGCCGGTGCAGCACCTATCCGAACAGAAAAAGGCTGGCTGGAAATTTACCACGGCAGCGACGGCAAACGCTATTGCCTGGGTGCATTACTGCTTGATTTAAACGATCCCAGTAAAGTATTGGCACGCAGCGAAGAGCCTATTATGGAACCATCCGCAGATTACGAGAAAACCGGATTCTTTGGCCATGTTGTATTCACTAATGGCCACATCATAGATAGTGATACCATTACCGTATACTATGGCGCGGCAGATGAAGTCATTTGCGGCGCGAAATTGTCTATAAAAGAGATACTGAAAACTCTTGGTGTATAAAGGAAAAATTTATGAAAAAAATACCTATTGGCATTATCGGTCTTAATTTTGGCCGTCACATTGTTGACCAACTACGCACAGGTCTCGGCAGTGAATATTTCACCGTTGCCGCATTGTGCGATATTGATGTTGAAAAAGCAACCGCGCTGGTAGGCGATTCCGGCGCAAAGGTATATGACGATATCGACAAACTTCTTGCCGACCCGGAGATTCCGGTTGTCGGCCTTTTCACCGGTCCAAATGGACGCGCGAAGTTATTAAGTAAAATTATTAATGCCGGCAAAGATGTGATGACCACCAAGCCATTTGAATTAGATACCGACGCGGCATTGGCAGTATTATTTGAAGCGAAAAAACTTGGCAGGGTGCTTCATTTAAACTCCCCTGCCCCGCTACCCAGTCCGGATATTGCGAAGATTCTGGAATGGAAAGAGAAATACAACCTTGGTCTCGCTGTTGGATGCCGCACCGATGTATGGGTGTCTTATCGAGAAAAAGCAGATGGAAGCTGGTATGACGACCCGACCCGTTGCCCGGTTGCGCCTATTTTCCGTTTGGGCATTTACCTGATTAATGACTTGGTGCCAATATTTGGCGAGGCAGAACGCGTAAATCTGTTAAGTTCGCGAATATTCACCGGCAGGCCGACACCAGACAATGCACAACTTGGTATCCAATTTAAAACCGGCGCATTGGCAAATATTTACGCTTCATTCTGTGTATTGGATGGTGATTATTACCGCAACAGCCTGACGTTGAACTTTGAAAACGGCACTATCTATCGCAACGTCGGTCCAGGCCGCAACGAAAACGTTTCCTGTGAGTTAACACTAATACAATCAGACAACAACAAGCGTAAAGTTGTTGATAATGTTGAACTAAACGAGACAAGTGGGATTTACCAGTGGCATAACTTCTATAAAGCTGTTAATGGCGAAAAATTTGCCAATGAAATAAGTCCTGAACAAATAGTGGCAGGTTTGAAAATAATCAATGCCATGATTAAAGCCGAACAATCCGGCGGTGTAGCTGCCGTATAATCTATAAAAGGGGTCTACCATGTTAAAAAAACTGATTAGTATCTGTGGGATACTTGCTTTCACTATGTTGTTTGCCCTGGCGCAAACAGAAACACCTGTTGAATTAGTTGCCCCAACCGCTGCTGATAAAGAGTTGGCAACAAAAGCTATCGCTGCTGCAAAGGCTGCACAGGGAACCCCTGCACAAGAACAGGCAAACTTCCTGATGAATGATTGGCCGAATTATTGCCTTAAAATCCTTAGCAGCGATACCAAGGTATCACAAAAAAGCCTGGATGATGCCCGACAAATGGCAACGAGCATGTATGATGTAATAAAGCTGGGTCCAACCTGGCCAAAGCCAGAAAAAGTTGTGGTTCCATTTGCCGCAGAAGCCCCGATTATTGATGGCAAACTGGACGATGCTATATGGGCAAAAGCGCTGACATTAACAAAATCATACGCATACAATAAAAATGAACTTCTTAAAAAACCATTGACAACATGGAAAATAACCTGGGATAAGAACAATCTTTACTTTGCATTTGATTGTGAAGATGAAGATATTATTGCCCCAACACTTCCCCGTGATGGTATGCCATTCAAATACGACTGCGTTGAGATGTTCCTGCTGCCTGATTTTAAGAAAGCTGAATATTGGGAACTTGTCATCGGTGCAACCGGCTCTATTTATGATGGTTTGAATGTTAAAAAA
This sequence comes from uncultured bacterium, assembly GCA_964638715.1. Taxonomy (GTDB): domain Bacteria; phylum Armatimonadota; class Hebobacteria; order CAIYQO01; family CAIYQO01; genus JBAXQQ01. The sequence goes on from CAZWZF010000028.1 coordinate 50,995, forward strand.
TTAGATCACTGGGGTTCTGTATCCCGCGCCGGAGAAAACTTCAAGGACTTGAAAGTAGGAACCAGCGTTGACGGAACAATTGGCAAAGCTGGTGACAAAGATAAAAAATATATAGTTGAAGTCGCCGTACCATTCAAAGAACTGCCGTCATATAATGCCGGTGTCGAACCCACAACCGGCGATATTCTCAACTTTATTATTGCGCGTATGGATTTAAACGGCGAAGTTTTTACCCCTATCGCTCCCTTCCCAGTGCTTAGTTGGGGACATAACATCTGGAATTACGCTCCTATGGAATTAGGGAAGTAGTATTATCCTTAAAAAATATCCGGCAGAGAGATTTTATGAATAGATTTTTTATCATTATCTTTTTTTGTATTCAAGTTATTGCTGTATTTGCAGCCGACCCGGATATTTTCCGCGATGGTGAAGCTGCCCCGGTAACGGTCGCTATTGGCCGCATGATGAAACCACCAACACTTGACGGCACACTGACCGACTGGCCAGCCGATGCCACATCAATATTATTAGGATCAAATACTCAGACCGGTCGACGATTCCCCTGGGGTGGAACCCGCGATGTCAGCGGTTCTATACGGCTTGCCTGGGATGAAACCTATATGTACCTTGCTGCTGATGTAAATGACGATAAAGTTTTACAGGCAAATGGTGGTGCGGAAGTATGGCAAGGCGACACCCTTGAGCTATTTTTCAACACATTTCCCCGCCAACAGCGGCTTGATGGTTTTTATCAGCAGGCGATAGTACCTAACATTAAACCAGACACGAAATTCACTACCACTGGACCGCCAAAATTATTTGAAGGCGTCGAAGGGGCTACTCAATTGCGCGCAACCGGTTATACCATGGAATGTCGTATCCCATGGAAAAACTTTGCTGGATTTACCCCGACATTTGGCACTTCGCTGGGATTTCAGGTATTTATCGATGACCGCGACAATACCGGCAGAAAAACACAGTTGTTATGGTATCCAAGCGCGATTAGCTTTGCCCAGCCTACCCACACCAATATACTATCACTTCGCGACCACGGACAGACATCATTGCCGCAGGTGCTTGCCGGACCAAATAACTGGTGTGTAACCGATGCCAATAATATGATGGTCAGCGCGATTGCTGATGTTGAAGGTGTGAAAACGGCTATTATTACCGCTATTGCGCCATACCCTGACCCGGCACATATACCTGCACCGGCAACAATAGATTTAACCAAATCTGGTGACCGTACAAGCATCGGGCAAACCACTATCTCGATGAAAGATTGTGAAGGTTTATACAACTTTTCTGTTTGTGTAATGAATGAAAAAGGTCAGACATTAACGACCAACTCATTTCAGGCTGAGTTAGTCGACGCAAAATTTCAACGAATGCGCACCATTAATAATGATTTGAAAACGCGCATTGATATCATAAAAAAACGCAATGACCTTGACCCTATCATGCGGGCAGGAGTTGCCGCCTGGTATACCCGCGTTACCTCATTCGTATTTAACGAAGCACGGCCAGAAGCTGTTAATGCCTCTTTGCTTAACCAAATGCTGGTTGAATATGAAGATATCGATAAAGCATTAACCACACTGGAAAACGGCAAAGACCCTTACGAAGGCCGCACCGGTTCCTTTGTTCGCGCTTATCGTTCGCCGCTTACCGCACAACCATGGCAATACGCATTATATGTACCATCTTCGTATAAACCAAAAGCGGAAAAAGGAATGCCCCTTATCGTGCTGCTGCATTCAATCTTTGCTGATGAACGCATGTTATCGATGATAGCGGATACCTTTAAAGATACCGGCGCAATTGTATACCAGGGCGCCGCCTATCGCCAGTTTGACTGGGGTGGCATCAGTGCGGCAGAAACCTGGGCCGGATTGAATGAAGTAAAACGGCTGTACCATATTGATGAAGACCGGGTTTACCTGGTTGGATATCATATCGGCGGCCGCGGCACCTGGCAATTAGCCATAGCGTGTCCCGACCTGTGGGCAGCAGCAGCACCGATATTTTCCGGCATTGATACCGGGCCGAATTATCCGGCAATGCGCCTGTATCCTGAACATTTTGATACCGCGATAAACTCGCGAATACCTAACAATAAACTCCCCGCACAGCCGGAACCGATTGTTAATCCGCTGGAAAAGAAGCTGTTTGAACAGGCAAGCCTGGTATCACGGATAGGCAATATCGTGAATATACCTTTGCGCAGTGCATTTGGCGAAGATGATTTTAATGCTGCGGCAGAAAGACTGGCAATGCAGCAGCGGTTGGCAGATTTGGGTATTATCTTGAATACCCATTATGTTCCCGGCGCAATGCATGGCAGTCCGACAGATGAAATCCGCGACCCGGCATTTTACCAATGGCTGCTTGCCAATAAACGCCAATCATACCCGAAACAACTGAAATTTACCGCAACAAATTTGCGCGATAACAATGCCTGGTGGGTCAGCATAGACCAGCTTTCTTCCCCGGCAGAAATCGCCAGTATTGATGGCAAAATTAGCATCCAGAATGTCATCGTCACTACTACAAATGCCAATGCTGTTTCACTGCTGCTGGACAAACGCCTGGCACCGGTAGGAACTACATTATCAATATCTGTTGATGCCCAACCGGCGATTACAGCAACTATCGACGAAACGCCATCTACATTAAAGCTGATTCGCACTGATGGCAAATGGTCAGTCGGAACCATTCCTGCCGGTCAAAAACGTCATGGCATTTCCGGACCGATTGATGATTTCCAGCGCGACCGCTTTATCTTTGTTTACGGCACCGGTGGGGATGACGTGCAAAAGACAGCCTTGGAAAAACGCGGCAAAAAAATGGCAGACTGGGGTCTGGGTGCGATATTCCCGGTAAAGGCTGATACCGAAGTCACCGATGATGATATCAAAAATGCTAATCTTATCCTTATCGGCACACCGGCAAATAACCAGGTTATCGCCAAAATTGCCGATGGACTGCCAATTCGCTGGACAGAAACCGGCATCACCCTCGGCGGCATCGTCGCTAACGATCCCGGTTCCAGCGCCTGCCTTACCGTACCCAACCCGCTGTCGCCAGACCATTACGCCGTTATTATCACCTCAATAGACGACTACGGTTACCAGATTTGGGAGAACCGCAACCCGGGCGGCGACTACGTAATAGGGAAAACAAATCCCAACCAGGACAAACCTACATATATGGTATCAGCCCGTGGATGGTTTACAAATAACTGGAAATGGTCTGATGATTTGTGTATAAAATATGATAAGTAAGGTTCATTCTCATGCAAAAACTAAAATTATGGTATAACTCCCCTGCTGGGGATGATTGGAATTGCGCGCTGCCGATTGGGTGCGGGCGACTGGGCGGTATGGTATTTGGCAATGTCGATACCGAACGCATACAGACTAACGAAGACAGCGTTTGGAGCGGCGGACCGCGCAACCGGACGAATCCTGACGCGCTTGCCAATCTTGCGGAGATTCGCCGTCTGTTGTTAGCCGGCGACCCGGTAGCGGCAGAGCAACTGGCACAGGATGCATTATGCGGGGTGCCGGATATCATGCGGCATTATGAACCATTATGCGATTTGCTCTTCACTTTTTATCACGGCGAGAACTCCGATAAACCGGTAGATAATTATCACCGCGAACTCGACCTGGATGATTCTATTTGCCGGGTCAGTTATACCCGCGGCATTACAGAATATACCCGCGAACATATCTGCAGTTTCCCAGACCAGGTGATGGCGATACGACTGACAGCTTCCCGTTCCGGCGCGATATCTTTCCGATTGCGCATACAGCGGGGACCATTTGATAATTATGCCGCCCGCTATGCCGAAAGCATTCGCAAAAACGATGATGATTCAATATTAATGACCGGGTCAACCGGTGGCGGAGCTATATCATTTGCGGCGATTGCAAATGTGAAATGCGAAGGCGGCACACATCGCATCGTCGGTGAAACGCTCATCGTCGAAAATGCCGACGCGGTAACATTGCTGTTTGGGGCAGCGACTTCATACCGCGAGAATGCTCCCTCAATAATCTGCGCAAAAACTATTGACGCCTGCAAATATTTAACCTGGGATGAATTGAAAAATCACCATATTGCTGATTATCAATCATTATTCAACCTGGTGACTTTAAATATCGGGGGCAATCCAACTTCTGACAATTCAGACACGGACGAACGTCTTGAATTTGTTTCACATGGCGGTTCCGACCCTGGTCTAATTTCACTGTATTTCCAATATGGCCGATACCTGCTGATATCATCCAGTCGTCCGGGATCTTTGCCGGCAAATCTGCAGGGAATATGGAACCAGGAATTTACCCCGCCATGGGGCAGCAAATATACTATAAATATCAACACCGAAATGAATTATTGGCCAGCGGAAACCTGCAATCTGGCAGAATGTCATGAGCCGCTATTTGACATGGTAGAACGCCTGCAGGAGCCGGGACGTAGAATGGCGCGGGATATGTATGATTGCGATGGTGTAGTGTGCCATCACAATACTGACCTTTGGCTGGATTCCGCTCCGGTTGACCGCAATGTGGCATCAACCTACTGGCCCATGGGGGCAGCATGGCTGACATTGCATCTGTGGGAAGGCTACCAGTTCATGCCCGACCCGGCATTCCTTGACCGTATATATTCAGCGTTAAAAAACTCCAGCCTATTTTTCAAAGATTTCCTGATTGAAGATAATCATGGCCGGTTGATAACCTGCCCTACCAGTTCGCCGGAGAACACCTACATATTGCCAAATGGCAACAAAGGTCAACTCTGCGCTGGTTCTACCATGGATACCGCAATTATTGACCAGCTTTTCCGCGCCACTATTGAAGCGGCAAAAAAGTTGAATGTTGATGAAGATTTGCGATATCAATTAGAAAATATGCGCCAGCAACTGCCGCCATTTAAAATTGGAAAATTCGGGCAACTGCAGGAATGGCCAGAAGACTATGAAGAGGCAGAACCCGGTCACCGTCATGTATCGCACCTTTACGCGCTGCATCCCGGCGACCAAATTTCCCCTTCGCAAACGCCAGCATTAGCCGCTGCAGCGCGAATCAGCCTGGAACGGCGGCTTGCCGCCGGTGGCGGACATACCGGTTGGAGTCGGGCATGGATAATAAACTTTTGGGCGCGTTTGTGCGATGGCAACAAAGCATTGGAAAATATCATCGCATTATTGTCAAAATCAACTTTGCCTAACCTTTTTGACAATCACCCGCCTTTCCAGATAGACGGCAATTTCGGCGGCACAGCCGGAATCGCGGAAATGCTGCTGCAAAGCAACAACGGCGTAATCCACCTGCTGCCGGCATTACCCACAGCATGGAAAGAAGGTACCGTTAAAGGATTGCGCGCACGCGGCGGATTTGAAGTTAACATAAGATGGACAGCAGGACGCCTGAAAAATGCCGTAATAAAATCAAAAGCTGGTCATCAATGTACAATTAAATTAGAAAATGTTAATAATATCTCAATAGCAACGTCAACAAATGGTGAATATACTATATTACCATCTGTGAAGAAAGGTGAATGGTTATTGCCGGAAAATGATGGGAATAGCTGGTATATTAAGGTAGATTAACTTAAATTTCATATTGATACGCAAGATTTAGATATATTTTGCGTATCAATGCCGTAACACTAATTGACAATCATTACCTTCAAGGAATAATATTTATAAAAGAATGTTACCAGTAATGCAATATTTTAATTTGCATTGGGTATAAATATTAATTAAAGGAGGTTTATGTCATGCAATTAAAACTTCATTCAAAGGGGTTCACATTAATTGAACTCCTGGTAGTAATTGCCATTATTGCTATCCTCGCTGCCATTCTGTTCCCGGTATTCGCACGTGCCCGGGAAAAAGCCCGTCAAACGACATGCCTATCAAACCAGCGTCAAATCGCTGCATCATTTTCAATTTTTACTCAGGACCACGATGAATCTTTTCCATCTGTAAAAACTGTTTGGACTGATATCAAGGTTGACCAGGGTGTTTTGAAATGCCCGACTGCAGGCACCAGCATCACCAATGCTTATGTGTATAACGCTGATCTGAGTGAAAAAGCTATTGGAAAAATTGATGACCCCACCAAAAAGACTCTTACTGGTGACGGATTTCATGCAGCTACTCCAGAAGCACTTCCCATAGCAGCAACAGAAAACAACTGCGCTTATTCATCTGCAGACTTTTTATACCGTCATTCAAACATGGTAGTTTTAAGTTATGTTGATGGTCATGCCAGCATTTCTAAAGATACCCCGCCTTCTGGCCTTGGCACGCCAGAATTAACTGTAAAAGACCAGCTTATTGCTTTCTATGATGCAGGAAAGGGTATAACATCCGCTGCTGGCGTGGTATCTGAATGGGCAAATCAAGGCACATTAACCATCTGTAAAGCAACTGTATCATCCGGGTCGACAGGACCTACTGTGAATGCTACTGGTATAAATGGCTACCCTACCCTGCTCTTTAACGGAACATCAAATTGTATGGGTGTTCAGGCAGATATTCCTGAAACTAACTATACTGAAATTATAGCATTCAAGACTTCCTCTTCATCATCAGGCGCTATGATAGCTGCAACTGACAGCAACAATTATGGTGCAAGTAATCATGACCGGCAATTCGGTTTTTCCGGCGGTAAAATAGCCAGTCGCGTCTGGAATGATGAAACAATAACATCTGCAAGCACCAGCAATGACAGCAAACCGCATGTTGCCTGCCTGGTTGTCGCTGCTCCTGGACAAAAAATATACCTTGACAACACTACTACAGCGGTAATATCAGGTAGTAAAACCGGTTCAGACTTCAACTGGCAGACATATTTCTTAATCGGTGGTCATTCGGCATGGGGATATTACAACGGTGAAATTGCTGAAATATTATGGTATTCAAAAGTTCTCAGCGACAACGACCGCGCATCAGCAATGAATTACCTTAAATTAAAGTATTCAATACCGTAATCGCAATTAATAACTTAATACCACAGTCATCCCATATCACCTGAGAACACATAGTTTTCAGGTGATTTTCTTTTTA
>CAZWZF010000029.1:0-55013 GCA_964638715.1 uncultured bacterium
TATACCTTATAGTCCGTAATAGTGGTGGTGAAGATATCGCAGTCATTAAACGTGTGCATTCAACCGTAGTAGGTTCGCATCGTTTATTGCTGAATAATGTTGATATGTATCCTTACGGCACATCAGCAACAGATGCCGTAGTTGATGCTATCAATGGATGGATGAGTTATAAAATTACCGTTAGCGGTGATACCACGACTCTTGAATTCGGGACCGGTATATGGACTGCGCCAACATTAACCACTAACTGGAACAACCCCGGTTACATTATCATAAATAGTGAAAACCAGGGTCATGGCGGTGGTATTAAAGTTGATAACATGAAATTCGGTGTTTCTAAATAAGGAGGGTAAAAATGAACGCACTTATGAATAAAAAACGTGGTTTCACATTAATTGAACTGCTGGTCGTGATTGCCATTATTGCAATTTTGGCCGCCATACTATTTCCGGTATTTGCCCGTGCCCGCGAAAAAGCACGTCAGAGCACCTGTATTTCTAATCAGCGGCAAATATCCGCCAGTATTTTGATGTATACCCAGGACCATGAAGAAAATTTACCAGCATCAGCCACGATATGGAAAGACCTTGATATTGATCCTGGTGTATTGGTTTGTCCAACCAAGGGTAAAAGTTACCCTAATGGGTATGGTTATCTCGCCAGCAATGACGGCATCTCATTAGGTGATATTTCTGATCCGGCGGCGACATATCTGACTGCCGATACCACTAATACTACGAAAAATTTATTGATTATTGATGCAGATATCGACAAACGCCATTCCGGCATGGTGGTTTGTTCTTATGGTGATGGTCATGTCAGTGTTGATAAATTAACAAAATCATTGTCTACTACAGCTATTGACCTTATGGATTCTTCTATCATGCCGCCATCTGGTACTGCATTTCCCAGTTCAGATTTAGTATGGACACGTTCGCCTTTAACAGATTCATCATGGGATTACTTAACATGGACTGGCACTAATACTATCGGGAATTGTCCTACTAATGGTCAACCTAAACCATGCATATCATTAAACAGTACTTCAGCAGGCTTAACACTAACACGACAATTAGACACTTACAGCAATCTTACACAATGGAGCTGCTCAGGATATCTTTATACTAATCCTGGTGGCAACCGTACTCAGAATATTTCTATTCAAAATGCTTCAAGTACCAATATCGTCTTATTAAGTCGTGAAATGGTAACCACTCCTGGTACACATCGTCTTAAATTGAATAATGTTGATGTATACCCCTACGGGACATCAGCAACTGATATGGTTGTTGATGGTTTTTGCACAAGATGGCAGCCATTCAAGTTTACTGTCAGTGCCAGCGGAACTATACTTGAATATGGCACGCGGGTATGGACAATGCCAAACATGACAACTGCATGGAATAATCCTGCCAAATTTGTAATAAGCAATACTGGTGGACACGGTGGAAACATGTATGTGGATGGTTTGAAGTTTGGGATTGTAAAATAAACATCAATAATAAACCGCAGGTTAGAAGCCTGCGGTTTTTTTATTGCTGAGTTTCGCAAAAATTGATTATTGGATGTTTTCATCTGGTAATAATTATCTGTTTTTGTTGTATACAGAAAATAATTCCATAGCCCACAGCGTTGCCCTCACCCTTATACACATTTTATCAATTTATCTTCGCCTAAACGGATGGGGTTCTGATTACTTTATGACAATGAAATTCTATTAACATGCCACCCCTAAAGTTAGATTGTAGTTAAATAATGGATATTTCTTAAAATCTAAATTTCCATTCCAGAAATGTGTATAAGGGTGAGGGCGTTGCCGTGGGCTATGGAATTAAAAGGTAAAGGAATTAACGAAAAGATAGTACCCCGGCAAGCCTGATGAAATCAAGTTAAAATAAGAAAAAAACTCCCTTCCCTGGCAAGGAGGGGAGTTGGTGGTTTTGATTTATAAACAAACTAAACTTGTTTCTTCTTACTTATAAATCTCAATATTCTTAATCTTGTCGCCTACAACAATTTTGTCGGCCGCATCAAGATTCTTGGTTACTTTGCCGAAAACAGCGTAATTGTCATCTAATTGGTTAACAGCATTGATGCAGATATAGAACTGGCTGCTGGCGCTGTCGCGATCTTGTGATCTTGCCATTGCCAGGGCACCTTTCCAATGGCGCAGTTTGGGTGAAATTTCAAGCGGTATGGTTTCTTTTGATCCGCCGCTGCCATTTCCGTTGGGGTCGCCGCCTTGAATCAATCTGAATGCGGGGTCGGTTTCTACGCGGTGAAAATTCAGGCCTTTGTAGAAATTGCTGCGCGCTAATTTAACGAAGTTGGCTACTGTCTTCGGTGCGTCTTTGCCGTATAACTCGACAATCATGGTTCCCTTGTCAGTGATGATGCGGGCATGGTTTGTTACTACCAGCGGTTTGGTGTCTGTCTTTACAGGTGCTGCCGGTGGCGGAGTTGGCGTTGCTGGTGTCGTCTGGGTTGGCGGTGGTACAGTTTTATCTGCTGATTTGTCTATCTCACCTGCTGGTTTTTGTCCCGCCGGCATCATGGGTGTGCTGGGGGGCGGCAGTGTGGATTCACTTTCGAACAACTTGCAACCTGACATGGTGATCATGAATATAACCACTAAAGCTGACAATAAAAGTTTTGTTTTAAACATTATGGAATTTTGCCTCCTAATTGTGTAAAATAGTTATACCATATTCACGGAAGTTTCGGAAGTAGGTAACGGCGATAAAAATGAAAACATTGAAATTTATCATATATTTTTCGGTAATTTTGCTGGCAATATCAGTATATTTTATGCCTGTTGTTTTGCGTGCCGGTCAGGAATCGTTAATCAGCCCAAAAGATTATGCCGAGATGGTTCCTGTCTCAGCCGGTGATTTTTTCATGGGTAGTCCATATAACCGCGGTGATGCCGATGAACAGCCGCAGCGCAAGGTTTACTTGGATAAATTTTTCATATACAAATATGAAGTAACTGTTAAGCAATATAAAATTTTTTGTAAAGAAACCGATTATAAAATGCCGCCGGAACCGTCATGGGGATGGATAGATACCCACCCGATAGTTAATGTCAGCCGATATGACGCGGAAGCCTATTGCAAATGGGCAAGGGTATCGCTGCCGACAGAAGCACAGTGGGAAAAAGCAGCTCGCGGCACAGAAGGACGAGTATTCCCCTGGGGACAAAAATGGGATGCGGCGAAGATGGTGAATAAAAGCAATAGTAATGGCAAAACCTGGCCGGTTGGTTCTTATCCGGAAAGCAGCAGTCCATACGGCGTAATGGATATGGCCGGTAACGCCTGGGAATGGGTGGCGGATGGTTATGATGAGAATTTTTATACCCGGGGTGCAAATACCAATCCATATAACCCGCCGGTGCCAAATGGCAAAGGTATAATTCGCGGCGGCAGTTGGAATAACTCTGATATGGCACAGTTTCGCGTTGCAAACAGATGCTGGTTTTACCCGGACAAAGGCTACAGCATAAACGGTTTCCGATGTGTGTATAATGTAATGAAAGGTAAACAGTAATAGAATTTTTTGTTTTTTGACATGATTAACATGATTTATTGGCTTCGCCATTAGATAAAATTATAATATTAATATGCAGGTTTCACCAGTAACCTAACGTTATTCACCGCAAAAGAACTCAAGGAACGCAAAGAGTAAATGAATAAAATCTTCTTTTGTTTTCTTTGCGTTCCTTCGTGGTGAGTTTAAAATAACTTGTTTTTTTATTTTCAACAAATTATTTTGATAAATAGCGAAGCTGATAAATCCTGTTAATCATGTTAATCCTGTCTAAAATTACCTGGTTAATAGTTATATCGTGGTTAAAAAAATAAAAAACACTACAATACCCCTTAAACCCTTGACATAACATGGGTAAAAATGATAAAAAATAGTCGCACTTGCCGAAGTGGCGAAATGGCAGACGCGCATGGTTCAGGTCCATGTGGGGGCAACCCCGTGAAGGTTCAACTCCTTTCTTCGGCACCATCTGCAAATTCAAAAGCTGTTCTTTATTGAACGGCTTTTTGTTTTTGGTAGATTTTTAAAGAAATGAAATAGATAAATTGACAAATTAAAACCTAAACGATAACATAGTACTATATTAATTTAGTAAATTAAACTATTTCTTTATCATTGGTAATAGAGGTTTAATAATGGTGCAAATAGATTTTTCCAAAGAACAGGTAGCATCTTTTTGCAGAGAAATGCATATCAGGCGATTGGCAGTTTTTGGTTCAGCATTGCGGCCGGATTTTCGACCTGATAGTGACATTGATCTGCTGGTAGAATTTGAACCAGGACAAGTACCTGGCCTTTTTGGAATTTCGCGCATGGAACGTGAATTATCTATACTTTTTGGAGGACGCAAGATAGACCTGAGGACACCAGAAGATTTAAGCAAATATTTTCGCCAACAGGTAATGGAAGAGGCAGAGGTTCAATATGCAAAAGGATGATGGTATAAGATTATGACACATGTTGGATGCTGCACATGAAGCTGTAGATTTCGCAAAAGACCGTTCCCGGGTAGAATTGAATGAGAATCGAATGTTAGTGTTGTCTTTGATAAAAGATATTGAAATAATTGGTGAAGCAGCACATCAGGTTTCTGATGTTACTCGGGATAAACTGCAAAATATTCCTTGGGATGATATGATTGGTATGCGCCATCGACTTGTTCATGCCTACTTTGAAATAAATCTGGATATACTCTGGCGAACCGTACAGGATGACCTTCCACCATTGATATTGGAATTGGAAACGATTGTGTAATGTAAAAATATACGAATTTTTATTACAATAATAATATTCAAAAGCTGTTCTTAATTGAACGGCTTTTTGTTTTTGGTGTTGGTTGAACTAATCTGACGGATATGTCGGATCGGTCGGATCAGTCTGATAAGTTTTATTTTGGCAGATATGTATAATTATTTCTCTATAATCTGTGTCACTACACGCTTTTTCTGATAAAATTATTTCATTAATTCTTGAATTGGAGCATTGTTATGTTAATAGGAGCACACCTTTCTGTTTCACCGGATTTCGCAGGTATGTGCGCTACAGCGGCGCGTATTAAGGCTAACAGTATCCAGATATTCACCAGCAGTCCGCAGATGTGGCGGGGGAAGAAATATAAAACGGAAGATGGCGAGAAACTGCAAAGTGCCATGCGCGAGAATGATATCAAGTTTATTGTCAGTCATGACGCGTATTTGATAAATCTGGCGTCACAGGATGCTGAGATACTGGGGAAATCGCGGCAGGCGATTAATGAAGAGGTGATTCGCTGTGGTGCATTGTCGATTCCATACCTGGTTATGCACCAGGGGGCACACAAAGGCGGAACACTGGAAGACGGACAGCGGACATTTGCAGAGAGTTTGAATGAAATTATTCCGCTGGCATTCGACAATGGGGTCACCATTCTGCTGGAATGTACTGCCGGGCAGGGAACTTACCTGGGCGGCGAGTTCGAGCAGTTTGTCACATTGTTTGATATGATACCGGAACAAGAAAAACTGGGTGTTTGCATCGATACTTGCCACATCTTCGTCGCCGGTTATGATATCCGCACCAAAGACGGGTATGAAGCGGTGATGGCTAATTTTGATAAGACAGCTGGTTTGAGCAAGCTGAAGCTGATTCACATGAATGATACCGAAAAACTCCTGGCAAGCCACAGCGACCGCCATGCTGATATTGGCAAGGGTGAATTGGGCACTGACCCATTCAAGTGGATAATCAATGACCCGCGGTTGATAGATGTGCCAAAGGTGCTGGAAACTCCTGGTGATGTGGTTGATTACGAGCGCAACCTGAATATATTATGGAGCCTGGTGGAATGAAACATTTACAGGTGGGGATAATCGGCTGCGGATTCATTGCAAACGTTCACGCGGAAGGATGGATGGCGCGCGAAGACGCGTCGGTGACAGCAATTTACCACCCGGTTACCGGTCGTGGTGAAAAGCTGGCGGTATTGACCGGCGCGAAACAATACCATGATTTGCACCAGTTTTTTGCCAGCGGATTGGACGTGGTTTCCATTTGTACCCCGATAGATACCCACCATTATTTCACTGTCATGGCGGCGCGGCATGGCGTGCATATTTTATGTGAAAAGGCTATCGCGCTTACCATTGAAGATGCCGACGAGATGATTGGCATTGCGCGCGAGAATAACGTACAGTTGGCAATTGCACTGCAATACCGTAATGCCAGCCACAACCGCGAATTGCGCAAATTATATGACAAACACGAGTTTGGATCCCCAATATTCGCTAAATACACCGATATCCGCGAAGTTCGTCCCCGGGTAGCAATGCACAGAATCAGCCAGAATGGCGGTCCGGTGATAGATATGGCAGGACATTTCATAGATGTTATGCGGTACATAACCGGCGAGGAAGCTGTGTCGGTATATGCCGTCGGTACTATTTTTGGCGCGGATAAAGAGACATTGGCAGGTATTACCGATCTGGCGGTGGATGCTGCCGAAATTATTGTGAATATGAACGGAGGAAGTACGCTGAACATGCATCTGAATTGGGGAATGCCGGTAGGTTTTCAGCCAATACAGGATGAGTTGTTCATTGGCCCGAATATGGCGGCGCGGTACAGCAACAAGAAGTTCACCATTTCTCGCTGCAGCGGTATTGAAGAATTTGATTTTACAACTGACGACCCGCGCGGAGTATCTGCCCGAATAAACGACATCGCCGAGTCAATACAAACCGGCAGCGCTTTGGAAGTAAGCGGTGAAAATGGTCGCGCCGCCTTGCTGGTGAGCCTGGCGGCGCTGGAGTCAATCAAAACGGGTCAGGTTATTTGTCTGCGGTAACTACCGGTATGCTGCGGGTCATAATGTACTGGCCGCGGCGAATCTGAACGATAACGCCTTTCCGGGCAGATGCCATTGCTTCGTTAATCGCTGTCCAGAAGTTCTCTTCGCTGGTTATTTGCCTGGCTTTATCGCCAACACCGACGCGCAGCAGGATATCGCCCGCGCGAATTCCGGCGTCATCAACAGGGGTGCCGGGTTCAACTGTTGCCACTATTACGCCATTGCCTTCGGTTAATTGAAATCGTTTGGCAAGGTCAGCGGTGATAGTTTTTACAGTAATCCCCAGATTTTCGCTGTTAATTTTCGCCTTCGCTTCGGTGGTGTTCAATGAACCGACGATGACGGTTACTTTATCTTCTTTGTGGTTGCGGATGTATGTCACCGGTATTTTTGAACCTGGTGTCGTTTGTTCAACCAAGCCAACAAATTGGTCAGCATCGGTAATCTTGGTGTCGCCAAATGCGGTAATGATATCTTCTGCTTTCAAACCGGCTTTTTCTGCCGCTTGTCCCGGCAATACACTGTCAACGAATACGCCGCTGGTTACTCCGTAGGCTTCTTTCGAAGGGTCATCAAGGTCTTTTATCATGATACCCAAGCGACCGCGTTCAAATTGCTTGCCGGTAACAAGACTGTTAATGACATTTTTAGTTGATGCGTTAATTGGAATCGCGAACCCGATTCCTACATTTCCGCCGACATCGCCGGACGGGCTATAAATCATGAAGTTGATGCCGATTACTTCGCTGTTGATATTCACCAATGGCCCGCCGCTGTTGCCCGGGTTAATGGCGGCATCAGTCTGCAGCAAATCGCGGAAGTTGAAGTCGTCAGACGGGGCGGATAATTTGCGCCCGATAGCACTGATATGCCCTACTGTCATGGTTGAAAACAACCGGAATGGCGAGCCGAAAGCGATAGACCAGTCGCCGGGTTGAACAGTGCTGGCATCACCTAATTTAGCTGTTGGATAGACACCTTTTTCGGTGATTTTCACAATAGCAAGGTCAGTTCGGGTATCAGTTTGTATAACCTCTGCCGCCAACTGTTTATCGCTGCCATTTAGCTGTACTGTTACTTTCGTAGCACCATCCACCACGTGTCTGTTTGTTAAAACTATACCTTCCGGCTGAATAATTACACCGCTGCCGCTCGCAACCTGAATTCTTGGCTGCTGATCTTGCTGGGGTGCGCCGAATGGGTTAAAGAAGTTTTCAAACGGATCGCTTTGTGTTGAACCTTTGGTTTTAATTTGTGTGGTAATAGATACTACCGCGGGTGATACCTTGTTATGAATATTCCGCAGTCCAGTCTGGGTTGCTTCCATTACAGACAATGCATCCTTCTCGCTTACCTCGGCAAATGCTGATGTGATCAGCATCGCCAACATCACAATAAATGTTGAAATTTTTAATTGTCTCGAGATTAACATTTATCTCTCCCTTTTTTTATGTATCTTTCTCCCATACGCACACGCATATATTCCAGTGTCATGTGGTGGGGGAGGTTAACGAAATTATACCCATTTATAATTAAAAATAAAACATAAATGGGTGCAATTTTTTGTCACTTCACCACATCAGTACGAAATGGTCCGGCTGGCAAGCCTGTCTCATTTGTCAGGTTTACCGTCGGGTTGTCTGCCCATCCGTAACGTACCGCGGTTGGATTTGGCACTGTCGGACTGCTGACAATCACGGTATCGCCATCAATCTTTGCTGTTGCCCATACGAAAACTTTGTTCTTGCCGGCGATGGCGAATCCCTGCAATTCTTTGCCGTCAGTGGTACGCAAACCGCCGTCGGTATGAGTGAATTTTATGCGGATGGCATTGTCGCCTTCCTTCACCATGCTTTCAAAAATTGGACCGGAATATGCCATTACCTTTTTGTAAACCATACCAAGTGCCTGTAATGCCAGCCGGTCGCCGACTTCCTGTTTGCGGGTAGGGTGGATATTATTGGGGTCGCCAACGTCAATGGTAACCGCCAGTCCAACTTGCGGCAGTGTAGCGGCGGAAATGGCCTGTGCTTCGCGCATTTCTGCCCAACCGCTTTCAGAAGGCTCCGGTTTTGCCGCCATGTAATTTGGCAATTGCACGATGAGAAAAGGCAAATCTCCCTGTCCGCATGCTTTGCGCCATCCGGTAATCAGTGCCGGCAACAAATGGCGGTATCGTCCGGCGTTGCCAGCATTGCTTTCACCCTGGTACCACAAAAAACCACCGATGGCGCATTTAGTCCATGGCGATATCATACCGTTATACAGACCGGTGGGTAATTCATTTTGCGGCCAACTGGCTGCAATGCGGAACTTCCATTTGTCTGCCAGCGATAATGAGTCTTTGGGTGAATCAGCAATTATCAATGACATCTGTTCCGGAGTGCCCAGTATCCCGCCGCCGCCAAACTGGTCGCTTACCCGTACCGCAATACTTAATTTTCCTGCTTTAACTAATGATGCTGGTACAGTATATTCTCTTGGTGTTTTCCATACATTGGGGGTATCCATATTCATGGCTCCAACTTTAACACCGTTGAAATAGGTGGTGTCGCCATCATCAATCGGCCCAAACTTCATGGTTAGTTGCTTGCCGGTCCAGTTAACGGGGATATCTACTGTTCGTCGGAACCAGACAACGCCGTTAAGATTATCCATCCCGGCTTTTGCGCCTTCCCATCCCTGCGGCAGCGGAAGAGACATTTCGCGCCAGTTGGCATCTGCCATTTCTGGCGCCTGCCAACCGGTATCATCAATATCAGCAGGATATTTTGCGGATTCTTTATCTACGGTTTCAACCTGTGACTTCAATTCCGGGTCGGCAGTTATCCCGGTTCTATCAACCCACGATTCAATTGCGGTAGCACCTACGGCGGCTTGTACAATTCCTACCGGAACCTTTAATTCACGCTGCAGTTTTAATCCAAAGAAATAAGCAACGGCGGAAAAGTTTTTTGCTGTCTCCGGGGTGCATTTATTCCATTGTCCACCGCAAGTAACCCAAGGTGTCTGCCGCGAGGCATACCAGGTGCTATATAATCGCAATTGCGGATTATTCGACTCGCGAATCGCCTGTTCTGCCGTTGCCGCGTATGACAATGGCGTCGCCATGTTTGATTGTCCCGAGCATACCCAAACCTCGCCGATTAATACATCTTTGAATGTAATGGAGTTTTTGCCTTTAATATATAATTTATATGGACCACCAGCGCGCAGTTTGGGAATTGATACCTGCCATAAACCGTCTTTATCCGCAACAGTTCTTTCGTTTTTACCGGCAATGCGCACTATAATCCGTTCACCGGCATTTGCCCAACCCCATACAGATATTGGGACGTTGCGCTGCAGCACCATATTGTCGCTGAATTGCCCCGGCATGCGCACATCGGAAAATGCAGACAGGCACAAAAGCAGTGAGAGAAGGATGAGAGTAGTTTTAATCATATTCAGGTATCCCTTTTTTATTGCCAAACCGGTTAAATATTTGTAAACTTAATCTATAAGTTTTAACAAAACAATCATACCAATCTGCTTGTGAGTCGGTCAAACTGAAAATAATTTTCACATCGATAAACAGGATTATTCATGATTTTTTATCATCTTGTTTATCCTGTTAATCGATGTAAAAAATAGAAAAAATCAAGGAACAATTATGACAAGTTTTCTCTGTACCCCTAATATCACTATTACTCCGGAAGCTATTTTAATTTTAGGTGAAAATTCTGTTTCACTTGCCCGCTTGAATTTGAAATTTCGTGTTAATGATGACGAATACCAGGTGAAAGAAATATCGCAGTCTGATAATTGCTTTATTGGCACTACAAATGCGCCGGGTGTAACTGTGAAAATTACTCCGGTTGATAACAGCATCTGCGTAGAATTATGCGGAAGTTTTGATGGTGTAGCGTCTCCGGTATATTTTTGTGATTCGCCAATTGATGCACAGTATGGTAGAACGTTTGTTGGTGACGATGATTGCAAACTATTTACGTCATCCGGCAATGAAGATATTTATTTGACCAATTCTGGGATGTACCTGGAAACTATAGTTAAGAAACATGCGTTATGGATGGTTGCGCCGCCGCCGCATATTATGTCATTTGGCGATGGCAATGGCTGGTTCGGGTTGTCTATCCCGGAACCAATGCCGGTTGTTTACACCCATATTCAATGTAAAAAATCGGTCTTTGACCTGACATTTTCCTCATACAGCCCATCCCATGATGGTGGACGCATGCCGCGGGTATATATCGATGCTGGATTGGCAGATAGCAAGTCGATTATCGACATGCACATTAAACACGCGGAAACCTTGAATCTGGTTGATAAAAAAAAGAAAACATACTCATGGTGGTACAACCCGATTTACTGCACCTGGGGTGACCAGTGCTATCTGAGCAAAGTAGATAAAACCGCGCATTTCAACGAAGAAGCGCTGCTGCATTTTGCGGATGGTATACGAAAAATATACCCTGGCGAAGTTAATTACATCATCGATGATGGCTGGTTTAACAACCTTGGCGATTTTCAACAGAAAACTTCCGAGTTTGGAACCGCAGAAGATTTTAAAAATACTATCGCTAAACTGAAAGCAAAGGGATTTCGCGTCATTCTATGGTTCACACCATTCTGGACAAAGGTTGATTCTGATGTGGAAAAAGAACACCCGGAATACCTGGTTCGCGCGACAAATGGCGATATTTATCGCGATATGCACAATCGGGGAATTCTCGATTATTCCAACCCTGAAGTGCGCGATTATATTCAAAAACTCATTACTTTCATGTTGGATACCCTTGACGCTGACGGCTTTAAGATAGACATGAACTTCTCGCATCCGTTAATGACTGACATCACTTTATATGACGGCACCTGGGGTTACGGCAGTTTGATGTGGCTTAACGTGGCAAAGTTCATTCATAAAAACGCGACCGCGATAAAGCCGGATGCTTTTGTCACTATCAGCGGCATTGAAAGCTACCTGCAGCCATACACCAGTTCAGTTCGCCTTAACGACTTGTTTGATTTTTATCATGCCGAAGCTTGGTACAACCGCGCCGAATTAGTAACTCGCCTGATGCCGAATGTGCCTGTCGACGTTGATGGTTGGCCATCCAGCGTTGATAAAATGCGCGAATACCAGTTCGTCTCTCCTGTCTTCGGCGCGCCAGTGACCTATTATATCGACGGGGTAGATATCCTGTCGGTGAAGATGACTGATGTAGATTACAATCGCATGGCGTCGGTCTGGCACGTATATTCCCAGGCGCACTGCGAATACAATATGCAGGTGACGATGGATAATGACACCGGCACATTTGAACGCCGCAGCCCGGATGGAAAACTTCGCGCCATTGCCTTGCAAAAGTCAGTCTTAGTCACCTTCACCGATGACAAAATATTCGCCACCGCCAATTGCAACCGCGCGGTTAGCATCCCGGTAGATAACCCGTCAGCATGGAAAACCGCGGTGAAAGTATACCGCTGCGGCAAACGCGAATCCGTAAAACTATTCACAGACAACACCAGCATAATCCTGAATATGGAGGATGCAGGCAGTGGAATATTATGTTACAAGGTATCGAAGTAATTTTTTAGACAGGATTAACATGATTAACAGGATTGATTAAAATGGCGAAGCCAAAAAATCATGTCAATCATGTTAATCATGTCAAAAAACCAAAAATCGGAGCAAAACATGTCAACAAATAGCGCAATAATTCCAGTGCCAAATATCATGAAAGATTTTTATGACTGGGCGGAACGTCGCCAGCAGAAAGTCGATTTGGCGAAGGCTGACAGATACGATTTGATATTCATGGGTGACTCTATCACCCACATGTTTGAAATGCCGGAACGCGGCCTGCCGGTGTGGCAGAAATATTACGGCAATCGCAAAGTGCTGGATCTCGGTTATGGTTGGGATACCACCCAAAACCTGCTGTGGCGACTGCAAAACGGCGAGTTCGCCGGCCAGCAGCCAAAACTGGTGGTATTGAATATCGGCACCAACAACCTTACTGGCAACACCGCCTGCCGCCAGAATACCCCGGCAGAAGTAGTGGAAGGCATCGACACCATCTACCGCTACATCCACCAGCAATCACCAGCAACCACTATCCTGGTAATGGCAATATTCCCCCGCGGAATGACCAACGAACAGATATTCACCGACGTTATTGCGGCGAACAAATTGCTGGTGCAACACCTTCAAAACAAACCCAATATTCTGCACCTGAACATCAACGAAAAATTGCTGGAAGGCAAAGCAGAAATCTCCCTGGAGATAATGGACGACCGCTGCCACCCAACTGAAAAAGGATATGAGATTTGGGCGAAGGAGATTGAGGGAGTGGTTGGGGAATTTATGGGGTAATTTATAAAAATGTAGAGACGCAACATTTTGCGTCTCTACCCGGGAACGCCAATCTCCTGATTGGCCGATTAGATATAAACTTGCCAATCAGGAGATTGGCGCTCCCGGGGATATTTTCCTACACCACTCCAACAATCTCCGTCTTCGCTAAACACATCGCGTCGTCGTCTGCTGTTATTGCGCGCAGGCGGATGCTGTATTGATATCTGCCGGGGGTGATAAGGTATTCGGGATGGACGTTCATGGTCCATCCGGTGTCGCCGCCTACTCCCATGTGCAGGTGGTCTATGTGCAGGTATACTTCGTCGCGCGGTACCAGTTCAAAGTCGTGGTTGGCGGTGAACAAGTCGTCGATGCTGTAGTGAAGAGCGTCGAAATGGACCAGTGGTTTTCCACATACCAGCAAGCCGTTGCCGCTGCCATTGGTCAGTGATACCCATTGGGTGTCTTCGTGGCCGCCGCAATCGCCCGGCACGATATATTCTTCGAATTGTTCTGCTACTTTTGAGCTGTATTTGCCGGTTATGGCGGCGGTTTTGCGGTCGCAGTATGTTTCCCACGGGCCTTTGCCATACCATGTCAGATTGTCGAACTCACCCGGCAGCACTATTTCCAGACCGACGCGTGGGATATATGGGAAGACATCGGCGATATTCACCGCAGTGTCTACCGCAACCTCGCCATTGCCGAATATCGTGTAGGTGGTCTGACTGTTGATGATATGCGCGTCAGTCGCGCCGGTGTATTTTGCCGATATGCGAACGACTGCTGATACTGCTGATATTTGCGCGACATCAATTGAAACAATATCGCGTTTCAGGTTGAATAAACCCGCGCGGCGCCAGCGTTCCCGCAGACTGTTGTCATGTTCCACTTCAAAGTCATTGCCGGTGGGAGCACGGCGGAAATTGTCTTCCGGGCCTGCTTTGATAATATCTGCGCCGCCAGATAACCAGGATGAAATTTTGCCGGTGGTTTTGTCAAAGGTGATGGCAAACTTTTTACCGGCAACAGATATTGAATCACCGATGGAATTCAATGAGATAGCCGGCATTTCACCGGGTTTGATAGTCGCCGGTTGAGATATCATGTCAGTCATAAGGAATTGCCCGCGACAAATTTCGTGACCGGCTTTAGCCCACGGCAGATCGCGATTCAGCACGCAGAAGATGTTCATGTAGTAATCCGCGCCGGGGGTAAGTACCAGTAATTCTGGACGCGGGATGGTAATATCTGCCTTGCTCCATGGTGAAACTGCCGGTGCCGGCATTTCGCCTTCCGCCAGTGTGTTGCCGTTCTCGGTAAACTGCCATTTTACGGTTATGTGCGACAGGTCGCTGAACTGGTATTTGTTCCAGATGGTGTAGATGCCATTGGGGGTATCTTTTTCCAGCACTGCTATGGGTGCCTGAACATTTTTTACTTCATACGCGCCAGGGTGCGGGGTCAGGTCGGGTCCAACGATGCCATTAAGGCACATGCTGGGACATTCGCCGACTCGTTTGTAATCATATTCATCGCCAAAATCGCCACCGTAAAGCCAATTTTTACTATCCGGCGAGTCTTTCAGTAATGCTTTGTCCGCCCAGTCCCAGATGAAACCACCCTGGAATCGCGGCATGGTATCTATTAAATCCCAATATTTTTTAAAGTTGCCAGTGGCGTTGCCTTTCGCGTAGGCATATTCGCACATAATGAATGGCCGGTCCTCGGTTTTATCGGTCAAGATGTCGCGAACCCAGTCGAGTTTTGGATACATTGGCGCCATCACGTCGCTGATATTTGGACCGGGAAAACCGCTTTCGTATTGCACCGGTCGGGTTGGGTCATATACCTTTACCCAGTTGGTCATGGCTGCATGGTGCGGGCCGAAATATGATTCGTTGCCCAGCGACCAGAAAATGACGGAAGGATGATTTTTGTCGCGCATCACCATGCGGATAGCACGGGATAAATACGCTCCGGCCCATTCCGGGTCCTGGGTCAGCAATCCGCCGACGCCATGAGTCTCCAGATTGGTTTCGTCGACCAGGTAAATGCCATATTCGTCGCATAATTCGTACCAGCGCGGATGGTTGGGATAATGGCTGGTGCGGACGGAATTGAAGTTCAACTGCTTGATTGCGATTACTTCGGCACGCATATCATCTTCGGTCAATGCGCGTCCACGCCAGGGGTGATGTTCGTGACGGTCGACGCCGCGCACTACCATGCGAACGCCGTTCAGCAATACCACGCCGTCAACTATCTCAATCTGGCGGAATCCGACTTTGCAGCTTTCATAATCCAGCACTTTGCCGGCAAAATCTTTCAGTGTCAGCAGCAATGTGTAAAGATACGGATTTTCCGCGTTCCAGTGGTTTGGTGCTGACACCGGGATATTCATCTTCGCGGCATATTTTTCCGGTGAGCAGTCGCCATACATCGGGGTGTCATTTGATACAATGCCGGTACAAGGTTCGATTACCGGTTTGCCATCGGCGTTAAACAGTGCTGCTTCAATTGAGTATTGCTGCGGGTTATCCACCTGATTGATTCTGGCGGTTACTGACAAGGTAGCATCTTTGTACAATTTATCAAAACTGGTAGTAATCTGAAAGTCGCGGATATGGGTTTTCGGCTTGCGGTACAGGTATACATCGCGCTGGATGCCGCTCATTTGCCAGTAATCCTGGTCCTCAATATACGTCCCGTCGCAATAACGCGGCACCCAGGCGGCGATGACATTTTCTCCTGCGTGCAGGTAATCGGTCAGATTGAACTCCGCCGATAATCGGCTGTCTTGGCTGTACCCTACGTCTACGCCATTGGCATATAACTGCAACGCGGAATCTACCGATTCAAATACGATGAAGATCTCATCCTGCAGCCAATCTTCATCAATATTAAATGACAAACGATAGCATCCGGTGGGATTATGCGCGGGAACTGTCGGTGGGGTGGGGTCGAATGGATAAACGACATTGGTGTAAATCGGCGGGTCGTTATAACCCATCAACTGCCAATTTCCCGGTACTGTTATTTCACCCCATGTTGGGTCAGTATAACCGGGTTTCATGAAATCCGCCGGCACTGCCAGTGGTGAATCAACCAGGCAGAATTCCCATGTTCCGTTCAATGATTTTACATTGGCCGATGACATGCGGTCGCAAGTTAATGCTGACTTCGCATCAGGATACGCGCCTAATGGCGAGTGCATCAGTTCGCGGTTACGTTCAAATAAAACCGGATTTTCCCAGTCATTGCGTTTAGCCATAATATTATTACCTTTTTCTGACACAGAGTTTCACAGAGGAGACACTGAGATACACAGAGATTTATTTTTGACATGATGAACATGATTGACACGATTGAAATTAATTTTACTTATAAATAATGGCGAAGCCAAAAATCATGATAATCATGTTAATCATGTCAAAATTTCAAACAGAGTTATAAGCGTATTCTGCTATCAGGGCGGCGAAGTAGCCGGCACCGAAGCCGTTGTCTATATTTACCACGGTTACGCCGGTGGCGCAACTGTTCAGCATGCTCAGCAGGGCGGCGACACCGCCGAAGGCTGCTCCGTATCCTACTGATGTCGGCACTGCTACTACCGGAACTTTTACCAACCCGCCTACCACTGACGCTAACGCGCCTTCCATGCCTGCCACAACTACGATTACTTTGGCGCGCTGCAGGCGGTCGCCTTTCGCCAGCAAGCGGTGCAACCCGGCTACTCCCACGTCATACATGCGGTCAACCGGCCAGCCTATTGCTTCTGCCGTCATAGCGGCTTCCTCGGCTACCGGCAGGTCGGCGGTACCGGCGCTGACAATTGCTATCAGCGGGTCGCCTTCGTGCCGCCATTCTTTTTCTTTATGCCATAATATTATTCGCGGCAATTCAAAATATTCCGCTTCCGGTACGGCTTTTATCACCGCATCGGCGTGTTCCTGGCTTGCCCGGGTCGCCATGACCACCGGGTTTTTATGTTTAAGGCGCATGAAAATTTCCGCGGTTTGCGCCGGCGTCTTTCCCTGGGCAAATATCACTTCGGGGAACCCGGTGCGCAGGCCGCGATGATGGTCCAAAGAGGCGAAACCGATATCTTCAAACGGCAAGGTTTTCAGCCGGTCGATAACTGAATCATCAGTCAACTCGCCGCTTTTAAAATCCGCCAACATTTTCCGAATAGTAATTTCGTCCATTTTGCCGCCTTCTAAAAAGAGGCGATTTGTCGACAAACCGCCTCTTTTTCACATCGATTTACAGGATTTACAGGATAAAAATAATTATCCTGCCTATCCTGCCCATCCATGTTAATATTAAGTAACTTAAATTTTGCCCATCTTCTTCAAATTATTAAATGAGATGGTTACGCTTTCAATGGGTGGGCGTTTGCAGCTATCCTGTTCAACTATGTACCATTCAACTCCACTCGCTTCTGATGCGGCGAAGATGGCGTCCCAGTCCTGACTGCCTTCACCAACTTCAGCGAATGATTCGTCGGTTTTGTCCATATCTTTGCAATGTACCAGCGGAACGCGGCCTGCATATTTGCGGATATATTCAGCGGGTTGTTCGCCGCCTTTCTTTACCCAGTACAGGTCTAATTCTGCTTTCAACTCATCTGGTGTTGTAGCCGAATAAAGGGCATCCAATGAATATACACCTTCAGCGGTTTTAGTGAATTCAAAATCGTGATTGTGATACAATACTGTAATGCCAAATTTAGCCATTTTATTGCGAACAGCGATAATTCTTGAAACCAGGTTTGCGCGCTGTGCCGGGTCATTGAATACATCAGGCGAGATGTAGGGGATGACGGCGTATTTTACGCCAACTTCTGCCAGGTATTCGCCTTCTGCGCCTTCGATGCCGTCAATGCCAACGTGGGCGCCAATAGCGGTCATACCCAGTTCGCTCAGCAGTGCTTTTAATTCTGCTGCGGATAATCCGCCGTAACCAGCCAGCTCAACGCCTTTATATCCTATTTCAGCAACTTTTTTGAACGTACCGATGAAATCCACCGCGGTTTCATTGCGCAGTGTATACATCTGTAAACCTACAGGAATCTTAGACATGCTATACCTCTTAAAATCTTTCTTTTTAATGTGCCGTTATACTATTCTCTAATGTGCCACTGATTCCTGCCTGAACTGATTGTATTACTAAATATTTGTTGAATTAATCGTGAATAATTCTATGATTTCCTACATATTACAAATCTGTATTTTTATTTAACAAATCCAATAAGGTTTTGCAAAACCCGGTGTGACAGACACCTTCCTGGCTTCTCCACTCGGTGTCAGTCACTAAAATTCGTTCTTCCCCTTTCCAATCGGGGAGGAGATTAAGGGGAGGGACTTTCCAGGTGAACTATTTATTTCAATATAGCTATTGACTTTCTCGCCTTGTATTAATACAATTGTCTTAATCTCCCCGATTAAACTAAAGGATGGTCAAACATGACACGTCTAATCACTATTCTCACAGTTCTCTTTACCTTAGCCGGCATCGGCTGGTCGCAAGGCGAGGGTTATTTCAGCCCGCCTGAAGTTATGACGGGGTTGCCACTTGATAAGATAGGCAACAATGGCTGGGCTGGCAAGGTGAACAATATTGCACCACTCGGTGGGCTTGTTTACCCGGGTGACAATGTTAAGTTTGAATTAATGCTGTCAAATACCGGCAAAGAAGCGTTGAAGACTACACCAACTATCGAAATCTGTCGTTTTGCCACTCGGTTGATTGAGTTGAAAGACTGGTGGAAACCGGATTTTGTTAATGAATTTGTCGGCAAGCCGGTACGAGTTCCATTGGCAGAGATGACTATTGAACCGGGCAAAAACGTTGTTATACCGTGGGAATCAAAAGCCAAAGAGTTTACCGATTATGGCACTTACGCAGTAATTTTAGACTTGCCCGGAAAAGGCAGGCAGGGGATAGCGACATTTGTACGTATTCATTCGCCAAATCCAAAACATGGTGATGGCAAGAATTCTCCTTTAATTGTTGCCTGGGGTTATACTACCAAAGAACTCCCTTATATAGCGCGTATTGGTTATAAATGGGTTCGCACCGACGGCACCCCCAATTGGAACGGTGTGTGGACTCGTACTGTTGAAGGCGGGCCTGATGGTCCGTTTGACTGGACTAGGATGGATGATACCATTGATAAATTCCGTGAAAACAACCTGTGGATTCTCAGTAATATGTATGGTTCACCTGAAGGCGCGACTACTCTTGAAAATAGAAAAACATATAACATGGTGCATCTGGCGAAATATGACACCGCCTGGGGTCTTTTCGTTGAAGAAGCGGTACGGCGCTATTGCGGAAAAGACGGCAAAGGACCATTGCAGATAATCGATTATTACAATGAACCCTGGGAAGGCGGCGGTATTTCCGGGTGGAAGAGCGACGCTATCCGTTATCGAACCATTTATAAAACAATTTATGACCATGCGAAAAAAGCCAGTCCATTCATAAAAGTCGGCGGCACATCAAGCATTATGAATACCTGCGATAAATTACTGTCTATAAAAGACTGGCAGAAGCAGTATAAAATTGATGTATTCACAGACCATTATGTACAGCCGCACATGATGCATGGTCCGCGCATTGCGGAATCATTAGGCGGCATATCCATGGATACCGAAACATGGTGCGGAAAATTGGATGAACAGCAGATGGCATTGGCGGCGCATTTTATCGCCAGCGGTCAGAAAAAAGTTAACCCCACCCATTACCAGTCGCACCTACCCTGGGAAAATGGCAAAGGCGGACCGATGTTCGGCAACCTTTCTGCTGCTATTAACTACTTCCTGTATTTCACCGGTGGACGCGAGTTTACTAAAACAGTATTTATGGACAATCTGCCCTGGCTGTACCAGTGGGGAGAAGGCAAAAATGCTGGATTTATTCTCAGCGGCAACCATAACCGGTTAAATAATGACCGGCCAATTCTTTACAGCCAGATTAATGCCGACGGCATAATTACGGTTGACAGCATGGGTGGCAAGGTAAAAGCTTACGACCTGTACGGCAACCTGTACCCAACAACAAAAGGTATTTACACGCTGCCTTGCGGATTCCGCAATGTCTATTTAGAAGCTGAAGACCCGAGCTTGGTTATTAAGGCTGTCGCACAGGGGAAAATTGAAAAAGTAAAACCTGTCGAACTGTTTATAGATGATTTTATCACCCCGCTTCCGCAGGCAAAGACCATCGATGCAGAAGTCCATAACGTTCTTAACCGTCCTATTTCCGGTACATTGACAGCAACTGTCACTGCTAATATCACTCTGACGCAGGCGGCGATTCCTGTGGTGTTAAAGGCTGGTGAGAGTAAAATAGTACAATTCAACATTAAGTCTACCGAGGTGAACCCGGCTAATGCCTATGATGTTAAATTGTCATACGCCGGTGCTGATGGTACTGCTGAAATTGCTGATGTGCTGCATGTAAATACCATCACCTATGGTACCCCGACGTTGGATGGCACCCTGGCTACCTGGCAAAACGCGATTCCGGTAATCAACTACGGAGTGGACGCAAAACGCAGCTTTGTTGAAGCAGCCTGGAAACCGTGGGAAAAAGACGTTGATATCACCAAAGGCATGGCGGAAACCCGGTTCATGTATGATGACAAATTCCTGTATATAGCTGTTCGCGAACGCAATAAAGACTGGGCAGCCAAACCGCGCCTGTCTACTCGCGATGACAACAGCTACTACGGAAAAGACGACATGGCGCACACTTATATTCGTGGGAATGGCGACACCGCGCCATATTCCGGCAATTGTGTTCAAGTTGGCATTGGGCTTGACCTGCACAAACATCCGCTGGCGCTATACGACAAGGTACCGGCAAAAATGATTGCCATCGACGATACCGATTATGAATATGCTTTCTGGGGAACCCCGGACGGCGGTACCGAAATATGGCGCAGCAATAACCCGACCATGCTGCCGTTTAATTTCCTTCCCCGCTGTTCGCCTGAAGGTTATAACGGCGTTCCCAAAGGGACACAGAGTTCTACTAAACGCGACGGCAACGACACCATTTATCAGGTAGCCATCCCGTTAACCGACATGCCTGAATTAACCCCGGCAAATGGCAAGATAATCCATATAGCATACTGCCTGCCAGGCTCAAACATTCAGGAAGGTGCTGGCCGCAGCCGCACTCGATTTAATGGTTTAACCCTGAAAGCAACCTGGAACTGGGATAAATACTCAAACGATTTGCGTTGGGGATTTGTGAAGTAGAAAAGAAAAACCATATTTGATAAATATCAGAAAGGCGGACTGAAACGTCCGCCTTTCCTATTGACATTTAATATTCAATTTATATACTTACTGCATTAAACAAAGGTGGCAATTATGACTAACATTTTACAACCCTATATTGACCGCGGCGAATTAGCTGGCGCGGTTACCCTAGTGGCAAATGCTGAGAAAATTCTTAGCTTAAAATGTATTGGATATGCCGATATTGCGGCAAAAATTCCGATGCAGCCAAATACCATGTTCTGGATAGCCTCGCAGTCCAAACCTATTACCTGTACCGCATTGATGATGCTGGTTGATGATGGCAAGGTTTGTGTTGATGACCCGGTGGAGAAATACCTGCCGGAATTTAAAAGCATGTGGCTGTCAGTTGAGAGAGATGATGAGCATATCCTGCTGAAAAGGCCATCACGTCTCATCACTGTTCGCGATATTCTCAGTCATACCAGCGGCATGGGATTTATGTCGGCGCTGGAAGTTCCCACTCTTGACTTGCAGCCTTTGCGCGAATGTTCGTTAAGCTATGCAATGACCCCGCTATCATTCGAACCAGGCACAAAATACGAATATGCCAACACCGGCATTAACACCGTTGGCCGCATTATTGAAGTCGTTAGCGGCATGCCGTATGAAGAGTTTTTGCAAACCCGCATGTTCAAGCCATTAAGAATGATAGATACCACCTTTGTTCCCAATGACGAACAGATGACCAGAATGACGAAATGCTACCAGCCGAATGCGGACAGAACCGGACTGGAAGAAGTAACAATCTCGCAGTTGAAATACCCGTTTAATGACAAATCCCGCAAGCCAATGCCCGCCGGTGGTCTATTTTCCACCGCGACAGACTGCGGCCATTTCATGCAGATGGTACTGAACGACGGTATTTACGAGGGGAAACGCTATCTGTCAACCGAATCAATCAAACAAATGACCAGTAAACAAACTGGTGAACTGGCAGATGAATATGGATTTGGCTGGGCATCCGGAGAAAACTACTTTGGCCACGGCGGAGCATGTGCAACTAACATGGCTGCCCATACCAAAGAAGGAATCATTATAGTCTATCTGATTCAGGAAACCAACGGATTCCTCGGCGATGGCGGAATGGCACTGGAAACATTTGTTAAGGATGCGAGAGAGAAGTATAGTTAACTAACAGTTTATACTAAAGTTTTGGGAAGAATGGGAAGTATGGGAAAAATGGGAGGAATGACCTTTCACTTCACATTCTTCCCATAATTCCCATTCCTCTCCAATTATAATCCTCAATTATATTGACATCTTACACTCTCCTGCGTAAAATCTATTTAATCCGTTTAGCATCCAGGAGATATATAATGAATAGTCGTCTTTCTTCATTTTGGCTTGCGTTTTTCACTCTGCTGTTAATTGCATCGGCAGGATTTTCCCAGTCGTTATTTCAGTCGGTGATTACTGATGCCAATATTGACTATACCAATACCACCGAGTTTCCGGCGCATCCGGGTGAAAAAGGCGGCTTTTGGGTGGCGGCATCGCGAAATGATGGACTTGCCGGCGCGCTGCATATTCGCGGTCCATTGGCGCCTCATGCCAGTTGGATAACTGACGAGACAGACCAGAAACAGCGATATCTGCGACTGGCATTTAAAGAAGTACTGCCAATCGGCACTATCATTGGTGCGGGTGGTGCTGTCAGTTACCTGAAAGCTGATGCCGCATATCCCGGTGATGTGACAAAAGAAGACCAATGGGTGGCAGTATCGATACCAGAAGGTCAGGCAGGCGAACAGGTCATACCTTTTCCGCCGGATATAACCACTCGAGCGATACGTTTTAGTTTTACCGACTCGCTGTTGGGTGGTGGCAAGAGCCATTCCGGGTTTGGCGGCGCATTGGTAATCAAAGCGCGACTGCATAATCTTACTCCCGAGGCTACTGCGTTTGCGTCTTCACAGCCAACCGGTACGGCAAATGTTATAGAAGCAACCCGGGTGCAAAATCTGATTACCGGCGGGTCATGGAGTGCTGCTCCGAAAGCGGATATATCCCCGGAAAATCCAGAATGGGTAGTACTGACCTGGCCGGAAGCGAAGAAATTTATCGGTATTGGCTTTATCAACGCGTTTGCCAAAGTGTTGGAGATTGACACTTTAAATGATAATGAAAAAGGCAATCCTGCCGTTGCGCCTGATGCTTCATGGACAAAGGCAAGTACCGTAAACTGACCTATTTGGTGGCGACCGGCATATACTGACGCGTTCGCAGTTTTTGCTGCACCGGTTTCAACCCGTGCCATTCGGGTGCGGATTACTCAACCTTTAACAACCGAGAACCCCGATATCGCCGGCAGCACTGCCGGTTCCAAACACAAAGCAAGCCTTGCCGGGGTGATGACATTCACCGATTTGGCTGCTTTGCCGGTACCGCCAAGGCCAAAAGAAGCTGCGGAATTGCCGCCTATAAAGATACCATTTAACATGCCCTATAACGGGAAAGTCGCCATTGCAATTGATGATGCCGCTGGAAATAGAGTGCGAAATCTGCTGGCTGATGAAGACAGAACTGCAGGTGAATTAACCGCGAATTGGGATGGACGCGATGATGCCGGTAAATTGTTGACTGCTGGAACTTATACTGTTAAATCTATCACTCATAAACCTTTGCATATAATTTATCAAGCTACTGTGAACGATTCCGGCAATCCGCCGTGGTGGAAATCCGGCAGTTGGGGTGATCAGTTAGGTTCCGGCAGTTGGCTTTCCGACCATGCTCCACCCAATGACGTCACCAGTATTGGTGATAAAACATTTGTCGGAGCGGTAATAGCCGAATCCGGGCATACTATTTTAGCCTGTGACCTGGATGGCAACAAACTATGGGGAACCAAATGGCTGGAAACCGCCGGTGCCGGGTTCCTGACTAATGATGGCAAAAAAGTATATTCATCCGGTGAAGGCGGCTGGATTGGCGAACGGTTGATGATTCACGAAATCGATCCGACTACATATAAATGGCGGCGGGTTACTCAACTGGTATTCGATACTGGCAGCACCCCCACCGGTGGCCTGTCCGGCATAGCTGCCCGCGATGGAAAACTTTATGTAGCATTCAACAAAGAGCCAAATTCCTGGCTGCGTTCTGCAATAGCTACTGCAAATGTGGATGTGAAAAACACTACATTATATAAGACCACAATTGAGACGCTGTTTGCGATGTTGCGCACAAAAGGCGCTGTGCCATCCGGTGGCAGTTGGAATACTGAACAGTCAGATATTAATACAAAATACCTGCGGTTGGCATTTAATACGCCGCAACCAGTTGGCACTATCATTACTCCGCAAAATTTAACCATCAGCGCGCTGAAACCAGACGCGGTATATCCCGGCGATACCGCAAATGAAAATGATTGGATACCAATCAGCAATGCCATAATGCCGAAGGAAAAACCGTATTACTTCGCTATTCCACAGGTTGGCATGTATGTTTACACAGCACCGGCAAATATGACTACCCGTGCCTTGCGATTTACCTATATTGGCAGAAAAGATGAGAATATCACCAGACCATTTGGCGGTTCACTGATGGGTGCAATGATAACCAGTCGGCGGTTTGCAAATATTTTACCTGGTGCTGTACTAACCGTATCATCGGGTCAGGTGTCACCTATTGGCGCATGGAACGCCGCACTGGATAATCAGCCAATCACCGCGGCAAACCCCACGACTTTAACTGCCGTTTGGCAGGAAGCAAAGACATTCCGCGGAATGGCATTCTTGAACTTCTTCGCGAAACGTGCGGAAATTGACATATTTACCGGCAATGCAACTGATGACCCGACAAAAGCACCTGATACCGCATGGCAAAAAATTGGCGAAGTTACTCCAGAAGTTCGCTGGCGTCCCAGCTATAGTGATGATTATTTTGATACAGGAAAAGATATGACTACCCGCGCTATACGCCTTCGTGTAGTTGAACCGTTAGTCAATGAAAACGCTGACATTGCGTCAACAACCGGCGGTAAAACGAACCGGGTCAGCCTTGGTGACTTATTTGTATTGCAGCATCTTGATGGCGACCTGGCAGATGTCGAAGTTCCTACCCAACGCATCAGCGTGGTAGATATTGCCACCGGAAAATGGGAACGCAACATCGCGGTACCGGCACCCAGGTTCCCGCATTTTGATAACAATGGAAATTTGGCAGTGGTATCTGGAAAGCAGGTGGTGCGTGTAAATCTGACTGACGGCAAACTTTCCCCACTGGTTGAAAAAGGATTGGATGATCCGCGCGGTATCACATTTGACGCGGCAGGGAATCTTTACGTTGCCGATGGCAAAACCAATGTTATAAAGGTTTTCTCCGCTGACTACATTCCGCAGAAACCTTTATGTACCCCGGGTGGCAGAATCATTGGCACCTATGACCGCAACCGCAAGGGGATATCTATCGATAGCCGCGGGCATTTATGGGTGGCAGAAGCAGATTACCAGCCAAAACGCACATCTTTATGGACAACAGATGGCAAGTTCCTCAACGAGTTCATCGGACCGGCACGCTATGGCGGTGGTGGATTCATCGATGATACAGATAAATCGCGATTTTATTATGAGGGGATGGAGTTTGCGCTGGATTGGAAAACCGGCAAATGGGGTGTGAAAAATATTCTTTCCCGTACTCAGCCTGCACTCAGCGGCGGGTATGTAAATCACCCCGTATATTTGAATAATAAACAATATTTGGTTAACGACCCCGAAGCGATGGGAAGTCCTTTGTTTATGGTGGCAGATAACCATGTCAGTCACGCTCATCCGCTGACAGTAGTTGGCAATTGCGATGCTTGGGGACCATTCAAGAATGATGCCGCCATTGCGAAAATGATGGAAGGAAAACCGCTGAATACATACAGTTTCACCTGGAGCGACCAGAACGGCGACGGCTTGCCTCAACCGGTAGAAGTTACCATCAGCGAACCGGGCATACGTCTGAACAGCACATATTGGCCGAGTTACGTGAATAAGAAACTGCAAGTTCAGATGAGCGGCCGCCTGTTAACGCCAGTGTCATATACCGCTTGCGGCGCGCCGGTTTATAAGCCATTTGACGTAAAACCAATCGATTTCCCGGTAGAAAATATATATGCAACTGCCGTTGACAGCAAAGGCCGCATTATAGTAAATGGCCGCCCGGTGACCGCGTTGAATGCAGATGGAAAAACGGCGTGGACTTATCCGCAAAAATGGGTTGGCGTTCACGACTCTCATGTTGCGCCTTCTCCAAAACCCGGGCAGATGATTGGCGGGTTTGGCTTTGTCGGCATGGAAGATATCCAGGGAATAGGCGAGACATTCATGATCAGCAGCAATAAAGGGGCATGGTACTTATTCTCTGATGATGGTATTCTCGCTGCCACGGTGTGGCATGATTACCGCGAACCCGGCACCATCAGTTGGAACTTCCCGGTTGCGGAACGCGGCATGTCGCTTGATAATGTCACCCTGGGTGAGGAACATTTTGGCGGTGGATATTTCCATACCAGTGATGGAAAATATTACCTGGTGGCTGGTCACAACCACAACAGTATCGCGGAATTAACCGGGTTGGAAACCATGAAACGCCAGCAAACGACAATAAAAGTAACCGACAAAGATATTCTGGAAGCAGAGGCGTATTATACCCGCCAGGCAATCGCCGCCGCGCAGAAAGAAGTGCCGAAAATCATTACTCTGGCAGATATGCCGATACCAATAAAGCCGGATGGCATCCTGACTGAATGGAAACCGGAACAATTCACCGCCATCGGCAACCGCGGTTCGTTCGCTATAGCTAAAGATATGGCAAATATCTACCTGGCGTTTCAGGTGGATAGCAACAGTGCGCTGCGCAACGCCGGCGACGACCCGAATATGCTCTTTAAAACCGGCGATTCGGTAGACATGCAAATTGGCATCGACCCCAAGGCGAACCCGACGCGAACATCCCCGATACCTGGCGACCAGCGATTGCTGATTACCATGTATAAGGGAAAACCCATTGGCGTGCTGTACAAACATCGCGTTCCCGGCACTGCCGCAGCCGATAAAACCGGCTTTGCATCGCCGTCGCGAATAGAATACGTCGATAAAATCATTCAACTCGATACGGTAAATATCGGCATTGCCCGCAACGCAAAAGGCTATGCCGTCGAAGTGATAGTGCCGTTAGCACAACTCGGGCTTGCCCCGCAAGCCGGAAGCAGCTATAAAGCCGATTTCGGCATATTGTCCGCCGACAGCAGTGGTGCCGCCACCCAGGTGCGCACCTACTGGGCAAATCAGGCAACCGGCATAGTCAGCGATGTCCCCAGTGAAATAATGCTGACTCCGGGATTGTGGGGAGAGGTGAAATTTTGAAGAGTGAGGAGTGAGGAGAGAAAATGGCAAATGGCAAATGGCAAATTATCGTGAAGTATATATAGTTTTTGAATATTGAGTAAACTTCCCTCCTTTGGATGGGTAGGGGGAGGTCGTGGCGTCACCGTTTCGGTGACGCTTACTGCGCAAGAGAATACTAAAACACTATAATTTATTTCCGGCTCATCCTTTTTCCGAGCGAGACGCTCTGGCCACCTCACGGAGAATGAAAAGTTTTTTTCTGTAGTGTTAGTTGAATGACACATTCTATTTTTTAAGCGAATATCATACAGGAATTTCCTTAATCAACCGATTGACCATAATTATTATTGAGTGGTAAAATTACCATCACAATTGCAACTATCTGCACTCTCCCCTGTCATAACAGATAGAGATTCTATAAATTTCAAAGGAGTCATGCCATGAATTTCACGCGTAAATGGCTGGTATTATTTTTAACAGCATTAATATGTGCTGTTGGATATGCGGATGGCGCGGTGCTAATCCTCGATGACGATATGGTGGTGGTGTCGAGTGCGGCGTCGCCGCGTGTTGCCTATGGCATCAGTCATCAAAAAGATAACCTGATGGTTGCAGTTGCGGTGTCGCCATTTGACGCGGCGGCAAAAGACCCCGCCATCAGTCTGCAGGTTGGATTGTCGGCTGATAATACCTTGACATTGACCGATAAGGACGCCAGCGTAAGGAAAA
Organism: uncultured bacterium; assembly: GCA_964638715.1. Classification (GTDB taxonomy): domain Bacteria; phylum Armatimonadota; class Hebobacteria; order CAIYQO01; family CAIYQO01; genus JBAXQQ01. The sequence goes on from CAZWZF010000029.1 coordinate 28,612, forward strand.
ACGCTGACGGCATGGTATATGAGTTTAAAGTGCCGGAGAAAAACCTGGCTAACACCCCCGAGGCGTGGGATAAGTTGCGCATGGCGATTGCCGTTACCTGGAATGGCGGGGCTTTTGGCCAGCCGCGACAGCGCGAAACATTTCTGCAAGGAAAGGCGAAATCTTCACATGGCGGTTTGGCTGCGCCGGAAAACTGGCAGTTGGTAAATCTCGCCGAGTTTGAAAAAGCACTCGCTGACCGCCGCCTGCAAATAGCTTTTGACTTTACCCAACCGATGGAAGGCATCGCCACCATCGTTATCGACGATGAAAAAGGGAACCGCGTCCGCAACCTTATTTCCGGTCAGATAATGGCGAAAGGAAAACAGCGGATAGTGTGGGACGGCAAAAATGAAAGCGGCGTCACTATGCCCCCGGGCAAGTATAACTGGCGCGCGATATCTTTGCCGGGTTTAAAACCTAATTACCAATTCTCATTTTGCAATGGTCCCGGTTCCAACCACGGCACATTCCACGCGGCGGCGTCTAACAGCAAGTTCATCTTCTTTGGCACCCCGGTCTCTGAAGGCGGTTACGAACTGGTGCAGTTAGACCCCACCGGAAAAATGGTGCATGGTTTTAATTCGCCAAATGGTCACGGATTAAGCAAAGTAGCGGTTTCTGCTGATGAAAAATACCTGTATGCCGCTTATGATGGCAGCGGTTGGGGTGAACAGATTGACCGCAGCAAGCCGGATTGGAAAGCGAATTACAAGATTTCCCTGGTACGTTTTGATTTGGAAACCGGCAACTCGGTGAATTTCGGACGTTCCACCATGTCAGATATATTGGTTTACCCGGTCGGACCGGGATCACCCGATAAAACCCCGGATACTAACGCGCTTGCCGGTTTGACATATTTTAATGGTCATTTATACATGGCGAATAGAATTAAAAATGAAGTTATGGATATCGACCCGGCAACAGGAACAGTCACCCGCTCATTCCCGTTGGATAAACCTGTCGCATTGGCGTCCTCAAAAGACGCGCTTTACGGAATATCTGATAGTAAATTAGTGCAGATTGACCCGGAAAAAGGCGCGATAAGCAAAGAAATTGCCACACCCGAAGGAAAACCTGCCGGATTGGCGATGGATGCTGATGGCAAGTTTTACGTCAGCGACGGCTATGCCCATGTGGTTCGTATTATCGGTGCTGATGGAAAAGCAGCCGGAATGATAGGAAAACTCGGTGGACTTACCTATGGCTCATTTGATCAGCGGCTGAAAACCGGCGGATATGGCGAGACATTTGTAGAAGATGTTATCACCGCCGGGCCGTATGACCCGCTGCGAATGCAAAATCCCGCCGGTCTGACTATCTCGCCAGACGGGCATTTATGGGTGACAGAAAATGGCCGCTGGACACCGAAACGGCTGGCATCCTACGATGCCAAGACCGGCGCGATATGGAAAGAATTCTTTGGCCCGACCGCTTATGGTGCAGATGGTTGCGCGTTTGACCCGGCAGATTCCACCCATTGGATAGGCCAGGGTACTTTATTTAAACTTGATTTCAAGACCAAAACCGCCAAGCCAATCGCTATATTAGGCGGTGAGACCGGCAGAAGTTACCGATTCTGGCGTCAGGAAGGCCGTACATTTGTAATTTCGGTTGGCAAGGCGACATATATTCAGGAACTGCTGCCGAATAATTCATTGAAACCGTTGGCGATGCTGAGTTCAGGTCACCAATTTTGTTATGCTAATAACTGGAACCCGCCGGCGGCATTCATCACCGCGTTCAATCGCGATTACCCGGCTCAAAAATATGTCAGCGGCATTCGCGGCACACCCAATCACGGCTTTGGCATGATTTGGGTAGATAAAGATGGCGACGGAAAGATGTCCGCGGAAGAGATTGAGTTCTCTACCGCTGCCGATTATTTCGGCGGTTCCGGTTGGGGACATGACTTTTATGACCTTACACTGCGGGTGCCGGCAACCTATAAAGGTAAGAGCATTCTGGTTGCCATGAAACCGGAAGGCTGGTGGCCGGGCGGTGCGCCAAAATATCCTGCAATAAATGACGCGGTGAAAGCAGGAATAGCAATTGATGGCTCTGGCGGCGGCGTCGAAACCACGGTAGACCGCTTTGGCAATATGATAGTCAACAGCGACCCGGTTATGCGTTCTTATCGTTCGGATGGAACAACTTTGTGGTCATATCCCAATAAATGGTCAAATGTTCACGGCTCCCACGCTGCTCCGCTGCCTACTGCCGGCGAGTTGCAGGGGGTATTGTTCTACACTGGCGTTGCTCCGTTAGATGATAAAACCGACATAATCGCCATGAACGGCAACCATGGCCGCGAATTCTTCATCACCAGCGATGGCTTGTATATCGATGAAATGTTCCCGGATTGCCGATTGATGACCAATCCGCAGGCTGGTGGAATTGGCATCCTCGGCGGTGAATGTTTCGGCGGTACTTTTGGCAAGTCGCTGACGGATGGCAATTATTACTTCCAGGGTGGCGGCATTGAATATCGCATTTACCGGGTTGACGGCATGCGCGATATCACCCGCAGCAACGGCACATTTACCGTGACGTCAGAACAGGCAATCGCAGCCGAAAGAAATCAATCGCGTGTGATAGCTGAAAAGGCTCAGCCATGCGTCACTACTATACCTTACATGAAAATCCCTGTTGTTATTGACGGTAAAAGCAATGACTGGACGGGTGACCCGACCGCGCAATGGAACCGCGGCAACCAGTTCCCGGTCACTGTTCGCGCAAGCCACGATGATAAAAACCTGTATATGCTGTATACCGTAAAAGATGGGTCGCCGTGGGTAAACAATGGCAAGGACTGGCAGATGCTCTTTAAAACCGGAGACAGCATTGACCTGCAGTTGGGAACCGACCCGAAGGCGAACCCGAAACGTACCGGACCGGTTGCCGGAGATTTGCGGTTGTTAATCGCGCCGTTCCAGGGTGGCAATATCGCGGTGCTGTACCGCCATCGCTTGAAAGGCGCAACTGACAGCGTGGTATTCCAATGCCCGTGGAGAAATGAAAAGGTTGATTCGGTGAAGAAACTGGATTCCGCGCAGATTGTGATTGCCCGCGCCGGCGATTCGTATAATGTTGAAGCCGCAGTGCCGTTAAGCGAACTCGGTTTGGACGCGGCAAGTTTTGGCAAACAATTGCGCGGTGATTTAGGCATTATTTATGGCGATGCCGATGGCACCACCAATATCTATCGCAATTACTGGTCAAACCAGGCAACCGCGTTAATTAATGATGTGCCGGGAGAAATAATGCTGACGCCGAACATGTGGGGCGATATAACACTGGAGGCTGCACAATGAAGAATATATTATTAGTTATGCTGTCGTTATCAATGGCAGTTTCTCAGATATCTGCTGACACCATCCGCTGCGCGGGGATACTTGGCAACTCCGGCGAACAAGGCGCATCGTTGGTTCGTTATGGCGGAATTGCCGCCGCCGGCAGTTTCAACACCACCGGTGCCAGCGGCATTGGCGTAGTGGTAGACCGTTACGGTTCCATTTGGGATCGCGCCGGAGCTGGTTTTCTGAACCGTTATGCTGTAGACGGACGATTGCTGGCGACATATAAAATCCCCGGCGGCGCCGGCAACCGCGTGATAGATGCTATTGCCCTTGCTGGCGATACTATCATGCTGCGCCTGGGCAGCGGATTATACAGTTTATCAATCGACGCACCCACCGGTAGTGACGCGAAAGATATGAAGATTGCCGCGGATATGATGTCATTGTCATCAAAAGATGGCTGGGTGATCGCGTCAAAAGGCGGCGAAATATTTCAGGTTAATGCTGCTGGCGAGAAAAAGCCGGTTGCATCCCTGGCGAAAGCGCCGGATATGGGATTGGATTACGGTCCCGATGGCAAGATATGCATCATGCGCGAATGGAAAGTTTACCAGATTGCCCCGGATGAAAAAGACGGTTTAGTAAAAATTGGCGATGCCCCAGGTGAACGGCCGCAATACCTTAACGGTTACTGGTACGGCAATTCCTGGCACAGCACCCTGCGTCGTTTTGACAAAGATTTACTGCCGGCGCCAGGTGTGGTGCTGGGTGGCAATTCCGGCTCGTTTATCGGCCATGTCGCCGAACAGTCCGAAGTTGTAAATGGCCGCGGTCTTGCTAATATACGGGGTGATTTATACGCGATATCCGGGATGGGCGGCACTATCCACCTGCTGGAATGGAAAGCGCTGGAAAAACGATTTGACCCTATCCGCCGCATAGGTTCTGTGTCTGCCTGCTCCGCATTGGCACTCGACCGCACCGGTCGGGTGTGGTACAAGTCCGGCAATTGGAATTGGAACGACGGACCGGATACACCGCTGCATTTTGGCATACCGGAACCGGAAAAAATATGCGCCATTACCATGCAAAGCAGCGACACGGTGCTGGGATACGGCGTGATGTATGGCTCCCCGGCGATGATGTTTGACAAAATGGACAAGGAAACCCGCATCTGGCGCATGGATAAAAAGCCGTTTTTCCCGGATGACGCTGTCGCAATTGCCATCAGCGAATACAATAACAAACGCGCCTTGCTGATATTGGAAAAATCGGGAAAACTCACCGCTATATATATAAATTCTAATGGAGAGTTTGTCGGCGAAGCTGGCCCGACACAATTAACCACCGTTACCCCGGTGAAAGAATGGACATCGCTGGTATCGTTAGACAAGGATAAACTCCTTGGCGCCGGCGACGGGTACGTGGTGGAGTTTAACCGCGACGGGCAGATATGGAAAGAACAAAGACGCTGGAACTCCTGGGGAGAAGGTGAAAAAGAAAAGTTCGGCAACAGAATCATGCTCAGCGCGGATGCCAATCGATTATGGATAGCCGATTCGGGAAGAAACCGCGTCCTGTGTTTCTCCCCCGACAAATTAATAGCATCCTTCGGCGAGATGGATAAAAAAGGCGACGATCTGACTCACCTCGACACCCCGAAAACAATAATAGCCCGCGACCGCCGCGCCGTAGTATTCGACAGCGGCAACCAGCGACTGATGAAACTGGAATTGGGGGAGTGAAAAGTTAAGGAACCTTTAGCCAGTTAGCAATCAAATCTGAACAAAAAAGTCATAATTTTGGTTAGATATAACTTTACTGTATCGCTGCTCTGCAGCTTTAATTTCTTGTATATACCGCAATACTATTAAGATATCGCCGCTCTGCGGCTGGTTTGTTTGATAAAACATCATTGTTATGTGATATTATTTCCAGCCGCAGCGCGGCGACATGTTAATAGCATAAAAATGTAAAAATGATATATAGCTGCAGAGCAGCGACATATTAAATTTTGCAGAGTTATAACCGTGTCAATCCCGGCACAACATCGCATAATATACCGTCAAGCGATATTGTTACTGTCAACGCGCTGGGGTTGTATACTGACTTGCGGTTAGCGGCTATTACCAGGCGGTTACGGGCATCTTCGTAGTCGTATAATTCAATGTTTGTCGCGTACCAGACATCCGGTTTGCCGGCCAACGGGGCGAATGAGCGTTCTATTTCGCTGCGGTCCTTGGCATATTCGTAACTGTGCGCCCAGACATAAAACACGCCGCCGGCATGCGGGTTGCCGTAAAAGTTGTCCCAGGTTTCCTGCAGATTCGGGGTTTGGCGAATGGCGTGCAGGGTGGATGACCACGCCAGCGGTTCTGCTGGCGGGAAACTGGTTACACCGGCGCCGGTAGTGCGGCTATATACAATGCCCATATCGCGCAACAGGGTAATTACCTGCTGGTTATAGGTACCAAAAGGATATGCCATGCCGCGTACCGGGTAGCCCACCAGTTCTTCCAGTGCTTTGCGGTCATCCATGATTTCGGTGATTATCTGTGAAGAATCTAACCTTTCCAGAAATGGATGGGTTGCGCTGTGAACAGCAACTTCGTGACCGGCAAACAGTTCCGCGATTTCTGACGCGTCCATGTAACCGCCAGACTCGTCAGTCGGCAACTCGCCGGTGCGTCCCAGAATAGAGGAGTTAAGGTTGAAAGTGCCTTTGATTCCCAATTTGTTGAAAGCTGCAACCACCCAGCGGTCATAAACCCGTCCGTCATCCCAACTGGTAGTAACACAAATCCGTTTTCCACCGGGAAAAGCAGGAACTTCTATACGTTTTGGCGCGGTAGACATATTAATAATTTCTCCAATGCTGATTAATTTATTATGTTATTCAGTTTATATCATTTATTTTCCTGCAAAAATCTGTTGAAGTCGATTTTTTAGACATGATTAACATGATTAACATGATTATATATCTCTCTCAATGACAGTTAAACATATAAAATTAGGTTTCAATACCAGATGATAAAGTAATTGAAATAGACAAAGATGGCGAAGCCAAAATCATGTCAATCATGTTAATCATGTCAAAAAATAAGATAAAATAATTGACATACCAGTGTCTTAGCAATACTATTCAATCAGCAAATCAGGGGGATATTATTTTGGATGGGGTGATAGCTAATTTATTCATCAGCGGCGACTGGGGCACTTCGCGCTGTCGGTTGCGGCTGGTTAAGACTGACAGCGGGAAGATTATTGACGGTATTGAGTCCGACCAGGGGGCACAGGTTATTGCTGCCCGGGCAAACAGCGGCGAGGAACGGGCGGGTTTATTCAATGCCGAACTTACCGAGATGATAAGAAATTTGCAGAAAAGCGCGAATAAATCGCTGGCAGGGATACCTGTAGTCCTGTCTGGAATGGTTGGTTCTACCATTGGCTGGCGTACGGTTCCCTATGCGGACTTGCCGATTGGGCTTGACGGCGGCGGGTTGCGTGTCGAGGAATTGGAACCGGTGCTGTTGGCAGATAGTTCAATCCCCAACCCGGTACTGTTGATATCCGGGCTGGCGACGATAAATGATATTTTGCGCGGCGAGGAAAGCGAAGTTATCGGGGTGATGCAGGAAGCGGATTATACTGATTTTCATAAACAGGCAATCTTAATTCTCCCCGGCACCCATTCCAAGCATGTTACGGTTATAAATGACGAGATAGTGGATTTTCAATCGCACATGACCGGTGAAATGCTGGCGGTGCTGAGCCGTCACAGTGTATTGCGCCATTCATTGCCAGAGACACCGGGTGATATAATACCCGATGCCCTGCGCGCAGGTGTCGAAGCGTCACAAAGCGGTGGACTTACCAGCACCTTGTTTTCTATCCGCGCACGCCAGGTATTGTATGATACCGCACCGGACGGGAACTGGTCATTTTTAGTCGGCGTGTTGTTGGGCACAGAACTGGGTGGATTAAAACAGTTGTCAGATGATTATCTTATTTTGTTATGTGCAGGCGACCGCCACCGGTTGTCATATTCCCTGGCGCTGGAATATTTGGGGTTGGCAGACAAAGTTACAACTGTCGCGAGCGAAGTAATGCGCACAGCAGTAGTGAATTGTCACCGAGTGGTGGCAGAAAAATTTGTGAAAGGCTGATATAAAATGAGAATTTTAGACATGACATGACTTTCGTTAAGCCACATCCCCTAACCCCTTCCCCAAAGGAGAAGGGGCATATATGTGATGGTTTTATGATTAAAATTATAGCCCCTCTCCCGCTGGGGAGGGGTTGGGGAGGGGCTTATAAGATGGTAAACGTAAGTCCAGACATAATTATCATAATTAAAAACAAATAAAGGTTAATGATATGACACAGTTTTCCTGGGAAATATTTCGGGCTATGCCGCTGGTGGGCATTATCCGCCGCTTGCCGGTAGAGATAATTAGTCCATTGGCGTCTGCCGCAATGCGCGGCGGTTTGACTACTATTGAAGTAACGGTGGATTCGCCGGACTTTGCGGCATCGCTGAAAGCTATTCGTGAAGTGACGGATGGCAAGATGAATATTGGTGCCGGTACGGTCTGTACCCTGGAAGATTTAGATAAAGCGCTGGAAGCAGGAGCAGCATTTATTGTCACACCTATTGTAGCTGAAGTAGTTATAAGATCATGCCGTTCCGCTGATATTCCGGTATTCGCCGGGGCATATACACCGACAGAAATTTATCATGCCTGGTCTCTCGGTGCGGATATGGTGAAAGTATTTCCCGCCGATCAGCTTGGCCCGGCATTTATTCGCAATGTTCGCGCTCCGCTGCCGCAAATACCACTACTGCCTACCGGTGGCGTTACTCTTGATTCGCTGCCGGCATTCATAAAGGCTGGTGCCACCGGTTTCGGCATCAGCAGTCCGATGTTTCCACCCGCATTGGTCGCAGATAAAAAATGGGATGAAATAACTGAATTAATACAACAATTTGTGAATACTTATCGGCAAACAATTGATATAATATAATAAGGTATACAGGCAGCATACTGAAAACTGCTGTTTTATAAATCCGAACAGGCTTTTGCAAAATCTACTAATTAAGGCGAGTGTCATAAGAAGAAGTATATTCCCGAGTAGCTCAGTTGGCAGAGCAGCGGACTGTTAATCCGCTTGTCGTAGGTTCAAGTCCTACCTCGGGAGCCACTAATTCTTTAAACCGCCGTCATCTGCCGGCGGTTTTTTTGTTTTGGTGTGGATAATGCTTGATAAAAATAACAAAATGAAAGTATAATCAACTACCATAAATAATTGATAAAAGTATATAAATGGGTGACTGTCCCTATTTATTCTAGGAGAATTTTATGAATGGTTTAAAGGAGCGAAATCATTAATTGATCAGGCCAGACGTCAGTCAATTGTTGCAAATGGTGCAAAAATTCGATGGTACGTAGCTGAAGAAAAAGCGGCTAATGCTATGCGTTTATTGCTGAATAATGAAGGTATTAAAGGTATTGAAATAATTTTCAAACCTATGAAATGAGGAATTAAAATGAATTATATAGAGTCATATTATATCGCTGTATATTGGGGATCACGAGAAGAATCTTTAGACATTTGCACAAAGAAAGTGATTGATTTTTTTTCTATTCTTTCTGAGATGAACTCATCCTTTGAAAAGTGGTTTGAGAAGGGATATTCTCGAAAAAAAGCACTTGAGCACCAATATATATTTGAATATGATAAGATTAATAAATCTCTTTTAAAAAGTCGAATTAAAACAGATATTGGCAATATTATTATTGAAAATTTAGGATATAGTTTTTCAACATGGAATGGTTTGCAAGAAGGTGAAGTTACAGGGATATCAATTCATTGTAATACTTCAGCAAATTGTGTTTCAAATAATGTTGTAATAAATCTACCAAGTAATAAAGAAATTTATGATGACATTTATAAAATAGATTTTATTTTAAGGATGTTTAATTTATTAATTGAAGTGTGGCATCCAGAACAAATTGTAATGACATCAAAACAATTGCGTGATTATGTTTCTGCAAATGATGATACACCGCTTATAGGTTGGATAACATATTTGAATACTCAAAAGAAATTGGAGAAATTATTAAATTTTTGTAGAATGGATTATGATAAAGATGGTGTAATTTTAATTGCTGAAGATGAGTGCGCTTCTATTAATAATATCAAACAAGCTGATGAGATAAAAAAAATACAATCTATAATAAATAAAGAACGATGGTGAATTTATTTTTTTTCTGTCCTCCCCCCCGCACATTTTTTTCTCCGTACAAAAAGCTTAAAACAGCCTAATTCGAGAGGGAAAGGTTTTGTGTCATCTCCCACGAATATTATTTTTCTCCATTTAAAATGTCTAAAACAGCCTAATTCGAGAGAGGAATTACAATTTTTGAATATATACGTGGCGTAGTAGAATTTTTATTAAAGGAAAATAAATGCTGATTTTAGGCTTGTTATTTGGGTACAGCGAAAAGTACCGCCGATCCGTCACAATTTCCCGTTCGACGTAGACATCTGCTGAGAAAAAATGTCCGCCTATGACAGCGAAATGCGCGCCTTCAGGGATGCTCTTTCGCCATGCTGTCGGCATGGGTGGTCGGTGTATGTGGGATGTCATCATCCCAAGAAAGGAAGGAGCATGGTGCAACGCCTGAAACATGGTCCAGTGAATGCGGCGACAGTGTTGCCGCCAGCCCTCGTCACCGCCTTGCAGCAGCTGTCGGCAGGGCAGCACATCTATATTCCAGCGATAGAGTCGCCGGTCGCCCGCCGCTGGCGTGAGGCGCGACAGGCCCAGCAGCACGGCACATCACTCCCGATGATTGCGCGGCAACTCGGCATCGCGCCGCGGGCGGTGGAGCGCCTGCTGACCGACAGATTCATATCAATTACCGGCTGGCGCAGTCGATTTGGGCAATTTTTTCGGCCGCAGTCATTCTGACCCGAATGGCAATGATGACCTTGTCCGCTGGCGTGATATGCAGGATGAGGAAGGCGGCAAATTGGCATCCAAATTGCGTGAAATAATGGGTGATAAGATACAGCCTCTGGTAGATAGTGATGATTCCGGAACCTGGCTTAGTGTGCTTCGTTCCGGTCAATGCCGATATATCAACGCCGTAAATCTGCATTTATTGCCGCAGCCTTGGGAAGATTTGCATCGCTATGTTGGATACGAAAATACAACTTTCCCGGTGAAGACAAAGATTCACCTGAATCTTCCTGCGGTGCCGCAACCGGTGGTATATGATGTCTTTAATGGTAAATTAGCATCCTTGTACAAAGAAAATAATGGATGGTCGACTGAAGCTGATATGTCTATTTTCCCTGGTGCGATTCTCGCAATTCTGCCCAGGACAATTGAAAATGTTCAATTAAATACTGGATTAGCAATTGACCGGTCTGCGATTAGGATGGTTGCTAAAATAGTAGACAGTAAGGGTAATCTCATTGACGGTGCAATACCGCTTCATATAAAACTTGCAAATGCAAACGGAGATATCCGTTATGATTTATACAGGATAGCGCGTGGTGGACAGTGCGATCAGGAATTGCCGCTGTCAGCCAATGATTTCGCGGGATTGTGGACTATTACTGTACAGGAATTGTTTGGCGGACATCAGTCTGTCGGAAAAATCAACATAATTCTGCCAACTTTACCAGTTATGGCATCAGATACGGCTCCGAAAGTGGAATGGACCCGCATTACTGAGGCAGTGACTGCATTAAAGACAGCAAAAACTATCGCTTTGCTGGTCGCTAAAAATCAGCAGGATACATTCAAGCCTGTCATTGATGCCGCTATACAATCTCTAAGTCTGCCAGACCGTAAAATAATTCAGGTATCCGCAGAAGATTATCTTAATGAACGCGTTACTGACGGGTGGGATAAGTTTAAAGTGGGTGATTATGCACCAGCCATTAAACTTCACCCAAAACAATACGACCTTATAGTTACTTTTGCAACTGCCGCACTTCTAAGTAAAGTTGTTCCAGCTGATTTATGCGCTATAAAGCCTTCCGCAATTGATCCGGGACCGGGCCGTGCATTAGTTCAGTTTGTTGCCATGCCAGTATTTGATAACGAAGATGGGTTGGCAATTCAGGCTGGCGATGTTGATGGATTAGTGCTGGCGGCAGACTCTCTTCGGCTGCCACCAGTGATTTCAACAGCAGAAGCAGTAAAACCGGTTGCAGTAAAACCATTGCCAGGCCAATCATCAATAGCATCAGTACCGGGAATTCACCAGTTTGTCGGTATTCCAATTGGTCAGGTATCCGCTACACCAGATGGACAGCGGATAGCAGTAGCAATGAAAGGCTGGGGGAATAATTTATTTGTTCTCAGTGCTGATGGCAAGGTGATTAATGGTGATTTGTCTGGCAAATATTTCCCGTTGGATGTAGTTGCTGTGCCGGATGGTTTTTGGTTAACCAGTTACGAGAATGACGCGACTTGCGCATATTGGAAACATTATGACCGTGATGGCAAGCCGACGCTTCGCCTGGCTGCAGATGGACAGCGATTTGGCGGCGCACGCGACTGGTCGGCAAACCACCCGATTGTTGAGCGCGAGCGTTTTCGTCCACAGGCAAGCTTTAGCACAACACGCGATGGACACTTCGCCGCGGTTGGCGGCAGCAGGGGAATTGCTGTTTGGGATTTAATTCAGCAAAAAGTAATTTGGCGGGATGACACTGTTCATCATACTGTGCCTTTAAGTCAAAAAGGTAATGTAACACCGGATGCAAGCATGTTCCCTCAGGTTAAATTATCACCGGATGGCAGCATGATGGTCTTGCAGCATGGCGGTAAAGTTTTACTGCGTGATGGTAAAACCGGAGTATCAAAAGGCGAGCAAAGTCTGCCGCAAGGGGCTTCCCTGGGACGTACCCGAGTATTCAATGGCAGCAGACTGGTGGTAGGCGACCAGGAGTTTTTTGCTTATCGCGATGGCAAGCCATTATGGCATTGGAAAGCGCCGACTGACGTTAATGCCGTTGCATTTGCCGATGATGGTTTGCATTTTGCGATTGGCGAACCAAATGGCACTATCAGAATATTAAATGGCAGCGGGCAAATCGGCGGATATGTCGCACCGGTGGGAGGAGTTGATAGTCTTGACATGCTGCCGGATGCATCCAAAGTTGCATTTTCCACCAGTGGCGGACAGGTGGGTGTGCTTGATATAAATGGAAAGGTGTTGTGGCAGATAAATGTAGTCAGCCGCTCACAAATTTCATTCCTTGGCGCTGCAGGTGAAACAGTGGTTGGCGATTGGCGGGGAATGGTATACCGTTTTAATGCTGCCGGACAGCAGCTTTGGACAGTTGATCTGACTCAACGCGTTTATCGTGATGACGCTGAGAAGGTATTAACCACTCCTGATGCTACACCGACATTGCGGGTTCCGGCTCCGATGATTAAACCCGCATCTGAACTTGATGCTGCACGAAAATTGGCTATACAGGGCATAACCTACCTGTCAACCAGCGGTTGGCGCGGTCCGGTACAGATAACTCAGCGTGAATCAGCATTAATAGATGGTAAAAAGGAAGGTTTAAAATTGTCGTGGTTCACCAGCGGTTACGGTTCATTTACCGATAAAACCTGCCGCGATGGCGCATATTGGCTGGCAGGAGCACCTGCGGCACCTGCATTTGATATAAAACTTGCGCAGGCATCATCTGTAAATGCTGTTGCCATATATGAAGATACCGCTCATCCAGAAGCTATTCCGCAGGAAATTAAGATAGAAGCATGGGTGGACGGAAATTGGACGACAGTTTGTCATGATTTGTGGGTAGATTCATCAACACATATACATAATTTCCCGCCGATTACTACCGATAAATTAAGATACACGGTAATGGGAGACCTTTATAAAAATTTGTGGACAACAGAAATTGAGGTGTATAAAACACCGTAAATAGTTGATAGTTGATAGTTGAAAGTTTACAGTTGACAGTTATTATAAAGTCAGGATGTTAATAAAATTACCCCTTTCCTATCGGGAAGGGGTAATTTTATTTCAGCATCCCCATAACCTGCAATCCCAGCCAGACTGCACTCATGATCGCTATCAATCCGACGGAACCCCAGGCGATAATGTTGAATGGCTTGCTGTTGCTGTAATCACCTAATAGACGTTTGTTATTTGCCAACAATACGATGAACACCATGATGATTGGTACTAATATGCCGTTTATCACCTGGCTGAATAAAATGAGTTGGAATAACATTTCTTTTGGCGTAAACAGGACTAATAGCGAGCCAACAACTATCATTGCTGTTAACAATCCGAAGAAGATAGGGGCTTCTTTGAATTTATGGTCAAGTCCGCGTTCCCATCCGAATGCCTCAGTGATTGAATATGCTGTGGTTAACGGTACCGCCGCCGCACCCAATACACTGGCTCCTAATAAACCCAAGCCAAATAATATTGGTGCTGCGCCATGTACCAGATTCCGCAATGCATTTGCGGCTTCACCAGCGTCAGAAAACATGGGAACACCATAACTTTGGTGCAATACCGCAGTGGTAACTATGATGAAAAATGCGATTATATTGGCGGATAATGCGCCGCTTATCACATCAAAACGCCGTAATGGCAGGTCTTGCTTGCGCTCGCCTTTGTCTACAACGGATGCCTGCAGGTAAAAGGTCATCCAGGGAGCGATGGTAGTACCAATAAGGCCGATTGCAACTTGCAGATATGTAATATCAATTTTTCCGTTATGCGATATCCATTCCGGGTTTGGCACCAGCATCATGTGGAAAATCTCTCCCCAGTTTGGATTAACGGTAAATGCGGCGATGGGATAGGCGAGGAATAAACCGGCGAAAAGAAGCAATACCCGTTCTGCAATATTATAATTGCCGCGTACCAGCAATAGCCATAACAAGATGGCAAATATCGGCACGGAAATGTACGTTGGAATGCCAAACATATTTCCGGCGGCGGCTACACCGGCAAAATTGGCAGTGGCACTTACGAAATTCGCAAAACCCATAGTAATCATGGCAAATATTGTCCATTTAACGCCATAATTCTCGCGAATCAGGTCGCTTAATCCCTTGCCGGTAACAGCACCCATACGGGCGCACATTTCAAATACCGCGACTAATGGGAAGGTGATGACAAATAGCAGCCACAACATGCTGTATTTATATGCTGCTCCTGCCTGAGCATACGTAGCAATTCCACCGGCGTCATTGCCTGCAGATGCAGCCAACAACCCCGGTCCTAAAACAGCTAAATATACAATCCAGCGTGCATTTCTGCGTTTTTTTATCGTCATACCACTGATTACCGTGCCATTCTAACATAATTTATTTCATCGGTAAAACACGAATCAATTACGAATTACGAATTACGAATGATGAATAAAAATTGACAATTGACAATTGACAATGGGTAGTTAATCATTATCAGAGTAATTTGTAATTTGTAATTTGTAATTTGTAATTTGTAATTTGTAATTTGTAATTTACAATCAATACTTGCAGGAACTTATGCATGGGTGTAGTATCTAATATAAGCAACCTAAAAATCTTTTAAAGGATAGTTAATATGAAGAAGTTAGTCGTACTATTTACTATTTTATGCACAATATCTGCTTTTGCTGTTCGCAACGAAGCATTGTGGATAAATGAAACTTCATTTGTCCCTATGCGGGTATTATTAGAATGGTTGGGAACTGATAAAAAGTATGATGCCGCAACAAAAGAAGTTACCATCAGTAACGGTAAAATGAACTTGACTTTTATCGTTGGCAAAGAAAAGGCTTCCTTAAATAGCGTGCCATATAATTTCGCGCAACCAGCGTTTAGTTACCAGGGACAGCAGGTATATCTGCCCATCCGTGATGTAGCACAAGCGTTGGGGTTAACTATGGTAAAAGACGATGACCAGCAGAAGTTAACCGTTACAAGAGACGGAGCGGCTGAGCCATTAGTGTTTGATGTTATCTGGCTCAACCCGGTTGATGGCAGTGAATTGGTATGGGTTCCGGCAGGCTCATTTGTAATAGGTGAAACTTCCGGCGCTGTTGGCTATTTGCATCGGAATAAACCGGTGGCGATGGTGAATGACCCGTCAGTCACAAATGATATAACCCCATATTCAAGTTTACCTGCACATAATGTATATACCGATGGATTTTGGATAAGCAAATATGAAATTACTGCCGGGCAATATCAGAAATTCTGCAATGCCATGAAACGAACTATGCCGGCTGCTCCGATTATCGGATATACAACCGCAGTAACTAAAGATTCCAAAGGCAAGACAAAATCAGTAATAACATCAAAACGTGGCTGGAGAAATGACCATCCTGTTTCAATGGTAAGCTGGTTTGACGCCATGGCTTATGCAGATTGGATTCATGGACGGCTGCCGACCGAGACCGAATGGGAAAAAGCTGCCCGCGGTTTAGATGGGCGCGCATATCCATGGGGTGACAGATACGAACCGAACAGATTGAATGTATCAAATGACACCCCGGACAGAAGCCGCACATTGCCAGTAGGCAGTTATCCGGGTGGAACCAGCCCGTACGGCGCGATGGATATGGCTGGCAATGTAGCCGAATGGTGCCTTGACTGGCTGGATCGCAATGATTATGTTAAATGGAGCAATCCGGTAGGTTTGGCGGGTGAACGCCGGGCAATTCGCGGCGGATCCTGGATGCCATCGGGCAACACCTATGAAGTATTTTGCAGATGGCGCAAATCACCAGTGGAAAAGATGGCTGACGTAGGATTTCGTGTAGTAATTCCCGCCACCCCGGCAAGCAGGCAATCTGTGGATGTATCGCAGGCTCACCAATCAATTAAGATGTTTGCTGGCGATATTCCGGCGGATTACCGGGTAGCAGAGGCATGGACCGCTGATCTCATGGATAATGGCGCGTCAGAAACTGTTGTTATCGCTGTGCCAAAGGTTGAGAATGACAAAGCATTTCCAATTATGAAGATATTTAAATTGGAAGGTGTTATGCCTAAAATGAAAGCGACTCAATTAGTGGAATATAAGTTCGATGAAAAACTGTTGGATGGCACCTGCAGATGGCGCAGTTTAATGGGAGATAAAAATGAAGGCGGAATTATCCCAACCGAATATTTCGGCATCCGCGATTTGAATGCAGATGGTAAATTGGAAATATACGTAATGTTGCGTTCGGGTGATTCGAAATCGCTGATTCACGATGAAGTTTTATATATTCTTTCGACTAATGATAAACTGGCTGTTAATCAAATTGGCGCTATTGTATTGCAGCGCGCTGACCGTGGCGGCTGGATGGTTGATGATTTATCAAAACAATATCCAGGATTTGAAATTTGCACTTATGGGCAAAAAGCTGATTTAAATGATAATGTCATAAAACCACGTCCGTTCACCATGACATATTACGGATTTATTGATGGCAAATATCAGAAATATTTGTCAAAAAATACTCGCGAGTCATACCTGAAAGGTGATGATTTAATGAAAGATGTAAAGTTTTAGGCGGAAAAAATGCAAAGTTTTGATTATACTTGTTCGATACCTGTAACACAAAATGCGGAAGTTATAGTAATCGGTGGTGGACCGGGCGGATTGGGTGCGGCAGTCATGGCTGCCCGAACCGGTGCTGATGTATTGCTTATCGAGAGATTCGGATTTCTCGGCGGCATGGCTGCCGCTGGCGAGATTCACCCATTTATGGGAAATCATGTTGATGGTGAACCGCTGGATAAACCGGTATATACAGAATGGCAAGATAAAATGATGTCTTACCGTGCCGAGGGAAGCCAGCATAAAATGTGGGTGTCGAAAGATCTGGCAATGCTTGCGGCAGAGGATTTATGCCTGGAAGCAGGTGTAAGGCTGTTATATCATCATAATTTGGTTGATACCATTATGGATGGTGATAAAATAACTGCTGTTATTCTTCATTCAAAATCAGGCCTTACCGCGGCAACAGCAAAAGTTTTCGTTGATTGCACCGGCGACGCAGATTTGGCAGCGCGCGCGGGATGCAGCTTTGAAATGGGCGGTCCCAGCGGATATTGCCAGCCAATGACTTTGTGCTTTAAATTAACCCATGTCGATCCGGACAGAATGCCGCCGCATCAGGAAATTAACCGGCTGTATGATGAAGCGAAAGCGGAAGGTATTATAGATTGCCCGCGCGAAAACGTTTTGCTTTTCCGCTGGTTCGATAAAGACACTATCCATTTTAACACCACCAGGGTTATCCGTCATGATGGCACCAGTGGCGAATCGCTTTCAGATGCTGAAATTATTGCCCGCCGTCAGGTAAGAGAATATCTGAAGTTCTTGCGTTCTCGGGTAGCCGGATTTGAAAATGCGGAAATTTTCAGTATTGCCCATCATATTGGCATCCGGGAAACCCGACGCATTATTGGACAGGCTTATATCACCCGTGACGCATTTATTAACCGCGAGAAATTCCCTGATGCTATTGCGCGGGTGCGTTACCCGATTGATATTCATAATCCAGATGGCAAGGGAACAGAACTTGTTCACATGCCGGAAAATGAGTGGTACGAGATTCCGTATGGCTGTATCGTGGCGAAAGATTGCAGCAATTTGCTGGTTGGCGGGCGTCCTATCAGCGGCGACCACGCATTGCATAGTTCTTTCCGCGTTATGCCCCCGGCAGTATCAATCGGTCAGGCGGCAGGCATTGGTGCTGCCATGAGCGTTCAGGAAAATTGCCAGCCATCCCAGTTGGATGGCGTTAAAGTTCGTGAAAAATTAATAAGTTATGGCGCAAGGCTGTAAAATTTAGTATAACTTATCCAGATATAGCTAAAATGTAGTTTATATGGTATAGTTTTACAGATAATAATTTTACCGATACTTTCATTGCAGGGAAAAGTTCCTGGCAGTGTGAATATCATTCATACATCAATCGCGCCGGAGGTTGGGTATATATGCCCACTTTTAAATATAGTGCTATAGATCAGAGCGGTCGTGCGGTAAACGGGACTATTGAGTCTGAAAACGTTACCGCTGTTCGTGATAAACTGTCTGAGCAGCACTATTATGTATCTGACATAACTGAAGTTAATGTTTCAAAGTCGGGGGCTACCGACTTTTTCAAGATGTTCACCCGGGTAAAACCTAAAGAACTGGTGGTTTTTAGCCGTCAGTTTGCAACTATGATTGATGCAGGTTTGAGCGTATTGAAATGCCTTGATATTTTACAGCGGCAAACAAAAGACCCGGCGTTGGCAGAAGCATTGGCAATTATCAGACGTGATGTAAACGGAGGTGCCAGCCTTACCGACGCATTGGGCAAACATCCCCGCGTATTTAATAAATTATATGTCAATATGATCCGTTCCGCAGAAGCGGGCGGTATTCTGGATAATGTACTCGATCGACTATCAACATTCCTTGAGAACGACATGGATATCAAACAGAAAGTAAAATCCGCCATGATGTATCCTATCGTTGTCGGGTCTTTCGCGATTGTTATTTTAATGGTATTGATGTGGTACGTTTTGCCGCAATTTAAAGAAATTTTCAACAACATGGGCATTACCCACATGCCGCCAAGTACAAAGTTTATGCTGGATTTCGCAGTTGCAACACGCGATTACTGGTATGTTGTGCTGCTGACCATCATTGGAATTATTTCCGGTGTATACTTATATGGACGCACCCAGGCAGGCGCGATGTATTTGGACACCTTGAAACTAAAGATACCGGTATTTGGCGATATTATATTAAAATTGGCAATTTCCCGTTTTTCCCGTACTTTCGGCACGTTAATTGCTTCCGGTGTTCCCATTCTGCGCGCATTGGAAATAACTACTGATACAGCTGGCAACCTGGCCATTTCGCAAATTATAGAACGCGCAAGATTGAGCGTTAAAGAAGGCGAAAAAATCAGCGACCCGCTGCATGGCAGTAAGCTGTTCCCGCTTATGGTAACCCAGATGATTGCTATTGGCGAAGAAACCGGACGATTAGACCAGATGCTGATAAAAGTTTCCGATTTTTATGATGCCGAGGTTGAATCTACTTTAAAAGGTATTGCGTCATTAATTGAACCGATGATGATTGCATTCCTTGGTGTATTGGTAGGCTTTATTGCCGTATCAGTTATTTCACCGATTTATACACTTATAGATAGCGTGAAATAAAAATGGATGAGATACTGGAAAACGAAGAAATAACTGAAGATGAAGCAGTTGATGCAGGGAATTTGGTAAAAAGCGGCAGCGGTGATGAATACTTGCCATTGTTTCGTATTTTTCATGACACTCGCCAGCAGAATCTGCGCGATAAATTAGTAAATGCTCACATGCATCTTGTAAATTCGGTTACCCGACGCTTCACTGGAATTGGCGAATCTCAGGAAGATTTGGCACAGGAAGGTGCTATCGGGTTATTAAATGCAGTAAATCTATTTAATCCAGATCGCGAAGTAAAGTTTTCCACCTACGCCATTCATTTAATTACCAGCCAAATTCAACATTACCTTCGCGATCGCGGCAGGCTTATTCGCCAACCCGCCTGGATACAGGAATTAAATTCCAAAATTAATAAAGCTGCCGATAAACTGTCTCAACAAGCGGAACGTGAAGTTACTGAAGAAGAAATCGCCCGGGAAATTGCTCAGCCGGTAGAAACGGTTCATTCCGTCATTGCCGCTCAGGATTTAAATCATATAATGTCATTGAACGTATCAGCAGAAGGTGATGACAACCCGCAAAATACCCTTGAAAAAAATATCATTGCGGAATTGTGGGCCGAACCGGACGCATTGCCTATGGAAGACCGAATGCTGCTTGAAGAGGCAATGGGACAACTGAAAGATGTAGAGCAGAATATCGTCCGCTTATATTATTTCGGTGGTTATACCCAGGCAGAAATTGCCGGTAAAATAAATGTTACTATAAACTACGTGTCATATATTTTGCGCAGGTCGGTCAGTAAAATACGCAATTATCTGGATGAAGAAAGACTGCGCGAAGCGGCTGCGTTGATGGAAGAAAAGAAAGAAGAAATTCATGTTGAAAATGTCGGCATGATTTATGACCCGATGACCAGGTTGTATTCAAATGGATATATGCGCGCAAGAATAGCTGAAGAAGTATTGCGCAGCCAGCGATATCTGATGAACTTTGCGCTGCTGATGATAGAAATTGATTTTATTGACAATATTAACAATATTTCAGAAATTTTAAATACTGTTGTCAATTTGCTTAAAAATTCTGTCCGCGGTGTTGATATCGTCGGTCATTTGGGGTCTGGCAAGTTTTGTTTATTGTTGCCCCATACCGGACTGGAAGCTAAAGTATTAAGCGATAGAATATGCAATCAAATCAAGAAGACATTCGAAAACGGGATAGCAGTAAAGGCTTTTGCAGGTTATTCGGTTTTTCCGCTGGATGGTGTAAATGAGGCGATATTATTTGACCGTACAGAAAATGCCTTGCGAACGGCACATGTTGCCGGGCCATTTTCAACGATTCCCGCTGGTTCGGTCAGATGAAATTAAGCATGGTACTTTACATTTATTATTAATAACAGGTAAGATAAACCGATACTGCGGGGAGTAATTCCATGCGGGTTATATATACCGGTTCTTTTGACCCGGTCACTAATGGACATTTTGATATAATTAGTCGCGCATCGCGGATGTTTGATGATGTTATCGTGGCAATAATGGTAAACCCCAGCAAAGTGCCATTTTTACCAATTGATGACAGATGCATGCTGATAAATTCTATTTGCAGCGACTTAAAGAATGTAAATGTGGTATTATTTACCGGGCTAACGGTTGAATGTGCTAAATTACACAATGCTGATACGATAATTCGCGGCATTCGTAATGACGGTGATTTAACCGTTGAGATGAACATGGCGCGTATTAATAGCCAACTGAGCGGTATAGAAACGATTTTTTTGCCGGGGTCGCCTGAATACGCACATATTTCATCATCCATGGTAAGAGAAATATTTAAGCTGGGCGGCGACATATCGTCATTCGTACCGGCGGCTGTGGCAAATAAATTGAATACTCCTTAGAGTAAGTATCGGAGGGGAAGATGGATATATATCGTCTGTTAGATGAGTTAGAAACGTTAATCGAACATGGTAAAGATGACAATTGGACCAGTAAAGTTCGATTGCTTCGCCGTATCTTCTTTTTAGAAGTAGAAGATGTTGTATCATTGATTCAACAAATTCGCGCCAGTCTGCCAAAAGATATGCAGCACGCCCTTCAAGTTATTGAAGAGCAGGACAATATGCTGAAAGAGGCGCAGGAAATTGCTGATAAGAAAAAAGATGAGGCTGCGACTCAGGCTGAAATGATGATACGCCAGGCACAGGAAGATGCCAAGGTATTGGTCAGCAATCATGAAATTACCCGCACTGCTGATATCGAAGCCAAGAAGATTAACGAGCAGGCTCTGCGTAATGCAGAAGAGATTCGCAACGGGGCATTGGTCTATGCTGATAATTTAATCGAGCGCACCATGCGCACATTAGACAACACAGCATCGCAGATTACCCAGTTGCAGGCAACAGCAAAATCGTCACGGGAAGAGCTTCGCAAGAATTTTGGATAAAATTTTTGTTAAATTTACATCAAAACTGCGTCAGAATTGTATTAATGCTGATGCAGTTTATTCACATTTGTCCTGCAATTAGGTATAATAACCGCAGTTATCATTCTTTTAATTTGGGAGAGGAATAAAATAAAATGTCTTTAATGACTTTTCGCCGCAAAATGGCATCGACTAACTTTGTGTCCATAGTAATGTGGATTATCATCGTTGTATTTGTCGCATCTATCTTCTTGTATGTTGGCACAGGAAACAATAAGCCATCACAACAGAGTGGGTTGCGAGTTACATCCGGAACATTGCTGAAGATTAATAATCAAAAAATTAAAGGCAGTGAGTATCAGGATATTCTGGTTAAAATTAAAGGTGAACAGCCTCTAAATATTAATAATGCACTGCAGATTAGAAAAGAAGCGATAAATAAAATTATCGACGATACTATTTTTAATCAGTCGGTAAAGCAGATGGATGCAAATGTCAGCGACAAGGAAGCCATGACTGAAATGGGTGAACAGTTGCGCATGACAGTATTGCTTCCGAGAAGGCTTGAAGTTGAAAAACAGGCAAAAGATGAAGCCGCCAAGGCGAAAACACCTGCCGATAAGAAAAAACTTAAATCCGCTGATGTATTATATAAAGAATGGATGACTGAAATAATCAATGGTCAAAGCACAACCCAGGCTGATAAAGACAAATATGCTTCTCCCAATGATGATAAGTTCATTGATTGGTATAAAAATGTATATTTAAAGAAAGACCCCGCAAGTTTTGCTGATCAGAAAAAAGGTGTCATAGCCACTACAATTGGTAAGAAATATCTTGAACAGCAGGCATCGCAAATGGGTGCCGTTAACTTGATGGATGAAAAGTTTGCAAAAAATGCCCGCACTATGAAAGTAGATGCGTCATGGATTGTATACGCTCCGGAAGGAAATGGTAAAGACGCTTTAGACAAAGCAATGGCAAAAGCAAATAAAGGTTTTGAAGCCATTAAAAAATCACCGGCAGCATTCAAGGCTGAAGTTGCGAATTCTTCTGATATGATGAGCCAATATGGCGGCGGTTCAATATATGGCGGCGTAACCGGTGGCAAAATCCCGCCGGTAGCCGAATATAACGCATTCACCATGAAGAAAGGACAAATCAGCGCACCTTTCCTGGCAGAATATAAAAATATTTATACCAATGAATCTCAGCCTGCTTATATTATTCTGCGTGTAGATAGCAATATGGTTCCAAATCCTGAAGCAAAAGATGTAGATTGGGACAAGATGAAGACCCCGGAAATGTTTAAACATAAAATGCGCATCCAGCAGGATATGGGCAAGCAATTGATTGCATTAAATAAACAATATGCAGTTATTACAACAGAAGATTTATTGGTGCAGTCTTTCCTGGACGAAATCGGCGGAGATTTGAAAAAGACCCTGGAAGATAGAAAACAGTTGTTGGCAAATGCCAAGTCTGTTGAAGATATGGATGAATTAACTAAGGCTGCCGTTAATTATGATGTCGGCAAAAAAGCAACAGATGTGAAAGACAGAATCAAATATCTGTCTGATGCTGCTGTCGGTGTCGATAACGCCGCCGCATTGCACTATGACCTGGGAATGGCATTTATGGATGACAAGAAACAGAAAGAAGCAAGAAATCAATTTATCTATGCTTTTGAAAGTATCAACGGCAGCGGTCAGGAAGAACAGACCCTGGTTATGAACCTGAAAACACAATTTATCACTTTGAAAGATAAAGATTATACCGATCAAGTTAAAA
Source organism: uncultured bacterium (assembly GCA_964638715.1). Taxonomy (GTDB): domain Bacteria; phylum Armatimonadota; class Hebobacteria; order CAIYQO01; family CAIYQO01; genus JBAXQQ01. Next base: position 52,354 of record CAZWZF010000029.1, read on the forward strand.
AATGGCTTGATACCCATAAAAATCAACCCAGAGGTAATGGCTCTGGAATGCCGTCTGGTATGCCGGGTCAATAATTTGTAGATATCTGGTATTAACTTTAACGCCTCGGATATTTAAAATCCGGGGCGTTGTATTACCGGGGAATATATCATTATGAATAATATAATCCTGGCATCTGGCTCACCGCGACGCGCGGAATTACTGACGCAGGTTGGCATTAATTTCACAGTGGTGGTTTCTGATTATCACGAGAAGATGCCTGTTGCCGGGGATGATATTTTAATATGGGCAAAAGATACTGCTGGCAATAAAGCCAGGATGGTATTTGCTAAAACTGGCGGAATTGTTTTAGGTGCGGATACGGTTGTAATATTGCCTGATGATAATGGCGAATATTACATGAACAGCAGGAAAGTTTCATTACTCGGTAAACCGGAAAATGAAGCGGAAGCTGTGAATATGCTCAGGCGTTTATCCGGCAAAGAACATGATGTTGTTACCGCGTATTCTATAATTACTGAAAATAAAACGGTAGTGAAGGCGATAACGACCAAAGTATTCTTTTACGAATTGAGCGATGAAGATATATTGAATTATGTGAATACCGGTGAACCGATGGACAAAGCTGGTGCTTATGGAATTCAGGCAAAAGGCGCGGTATTCGTAAAATCTATAACTGGTGATTATTATAACGTGGTTGGTCTGCCCATATCATCAGTAGTGGCTGACTTGAAGAAGTTGAGGATTTAACATGAAAGAGAAATTAGCGAATCAGATTATTAGTGCTGTCAGCGAATTGGCAACGGGGTGGGGGATTGAACTGAATCCTGACTCTATTGAACTGCTGGCAACTCCTTCGCCGGAGCATGGCGATTTTGCGTTGAATATTGCGATGAAATGGGCACGTTTCGCGCGCATGGCACCACTCGCCATCGCTGAACAGGTTAAAGATAAATTGACTGGTTTAGCCGTTTTCTCACGGGTTGAAGCTGTTGCGCCAGGATATATAAATGTTACATTGTCAGATGAGTTTCTCGCGGGAATTATATCGGAAATATCCTGCCTTAATCATAGCCTGGAAAAAACTCATTCTCCAAAAAGAGTAGTGGTGGATTATTCCGGGGTGAATATCGCGAAGCAAATGCATGTTGGGCATTTGCGGTCGACAATTATCGGCGATGTCATCGCACGGGTACTTGAGGCGCGCGGCGACACGGTTATTCGGCAGAATCACCTGGGCGACTGGGGATTGCCGATTGCCATGGTGCTGTCAAAAGCAAAAGCGAAAATTGAAGACGCTATCAACGCAGGGAAAAACCCGGAAGGTGTTATTCAGTTAAGCGATTTGGAAGCGCTGTATAAAGCTGCCACCAAAGAAAGTGCAGAGAATGAAGAATACGCTAAAGAAGTCCATGATATTTTAGTCAAGCTGCAAAATGGCGACGATGAATTGATGGAACTATGGCATATTGTAACCAATATATCAATGAATGAAGTTTATGATGTTTATAAAATGATGAATATCACCCTGCATAGCGAGCACGAGAAAGGCGAAAGCAGCTACCGCGATATGTTGGCCGATACGGTACAGTCTATCGAAAATTCCGGCGTTTGCGAGGAATCACAAGGCGCAAAATGTGTATTCCTACCCAAGTTTAAAGGTAAGAATGGCGAACCGTTGCCGGTAATAGTGCAAAAGTCAGATGGCGGCTTTAATTATGAAACATTTGATTTGGCTGCCTTGCGATACCGGATTGTTGATTTGCAGGCAGACAGGATAATCTATGTCACTGATGCCCGTCAGGCACTGCATTTTGACCAGGTATTTGAAGTCGCGAAGAAATGCGGTTGGACCGGCGACAATGTTTCGCTGGAACATGTGGCATTTGGCGCGATAATGGGTGAAGATAAAAAGCCGTTGAAAACCCGAAGCGGTGAGAATGTGAAATTAGTCAGCCTGCTGAATGAGGCCGTTGACCGCGCACGAATGATGGTGGAAGAAAAGAACCCGAACCTGTCAGCGGAAGCGAAAGACGCGGTAGCGAAGATAGTAGGTATCGGCGCGGTGAAATACGCAGATATGGTGCGCGACCGCAATAACGACTACGTATTCAGTTGGGATGGCATGCTGGCGATGGTTGGCAACACCGCCCCGTATTTGCAATACGCCCATGCCCGAATATCTTCGATATTCAGAAAAGGTGATATTGACGCGGCGGCTTTGCAGGGAACCAGCCTGCTGATAACCCACGCCGCCGAACGCGCCTTGATATTGAAAATAATAGAGTTCTCCAGCGTTGTCCAAGTGGTAGCAGTAGAATTGCGCCCGCACCACCTGTGCACCTATCTGTACGAACTCGCCTCTGCCTTTTCATCATTCTACGATGCATGTTCGGTATTAAACGCGGATGAGGAAGCAATCAAAAAATCAAGATTGTTCCTTTGCCAGGTAACCCGTAAAACCCTGGCATCCGGCCTCGATTTATTGGGTATCATAGCTCCAGAAGAGATGTAGGTGAAGAGTGGTAGGGGGATATTGCATAGTATTCTACATATCTCTATCCAATCTTGTTTGTAAAATAATTCCATAGTCCACAGCATCGCTCTCACCCTTATACACATTTTTTTGATTGAATGGTTAAATTGATGATTTATAATGT
>CAZWZF010000030.1:0-54549 GCA_964638715.1 uncultured bacterium
TTAACAGTCAAGTGAAATGATAATCATAAATGTGTATAAGGGTGAGGGCAACGCCGCTGGGAAAATTTAATCATAATTATTGACGCTCTGTAAGAGCTTAATCTTTGTGATGATACCAAGTCCCAGCGGCGTTGCCGTGGGCTATAGAATTAAAAGGTAAAGGAATTAGAATACTATGTGGGAACTGTCATCAGTTCCCGAGACAGTATCTTTTATTCGAAAATTTCAATCCTGTTTATAATTACAGTGGATCACAAGCTTGACGAAACCCAGAACTATCAAATGGCAATTTATTATTAAAGTGGGATATATGAAATCTTCTATAAAGCCATAGGTAGACTTTATAAGAGAAAGCACTTTATAATGCGAACTAATTTTGAATGTCGGTTCACATTTAAACTGATTAGTATTCAAACTTGTTATCCACTCGTTTTACACAAATTAATTATTTCGCTGATCTTACCGGTTGCAAGACCAATGCAGGTGTCGGCAGCACCATAATAAATACGAAGATTGTCTTCGGCGATATCGGCGATGGCGCCACATGGGAAAACTACGTTGGGTACACGTCCCTGGCATTCATACGTGGTATCCGGGATAAAAATTGGACTGTTTGCGCAACCGATAACCTTAGTTGGGTCGTCTAAGTCCAGCAACATAGCGCCAATACTATAACGGCGGGCATTGCCGGAACCGCTAACGCCATGAATGATTTCCAACCATCCGTCAGGGGTCTCTATAGGTGGGGTCGGACCAATTTTAAAACCATTCCAGTGAATCCACGGACGCTGCACTAATCGGTGGCGTCCCCAATGGATTAGATCCGGCGATGAGGATAGCCATATATGTCCCATCGGGTTGCAAGGCTCAACATCGTATGTAAGCGCATAAGGCCGGTCAAGTCGCACATATTGACCATTGATCTTGCGCGGGAAGAGGCACGGAACGCGGTTGCTTGGTAGAGAAATTACTTCGATGTCTTCATAGGTTTGAAAATCCTTTGTTTTCCCTAAAAGTGCCACAACACCACTATAGCATTGTCCTGGACGCATAATATAATATGTCTCTTCTTCGGGAAAGTAGGTGACTCGTGGATCAATAGTCCATAGATCAAGTCCATCCAGGCGAGGGTCTTTGGATGAACTTATAAATGGTTCAGGACGGATGCGAAATCTCAATCCATCATCGCTTTCGGCAACATGAATGCGAGGCATTGGGTCATTTCCCATTATGATGGCAACCAGTAAAATCGTTTTTCCATTATACGTGACCTGGCCGCAATTAAAGACGGCTTCCGCACCGGAGAAATCCTGAGGAGTTAGAATAGGATTGCCGGCGTAACGCTTCATGATGGTGTTCATGCCACCCATAAGCGGATGTTGAGGAATTCCCATAATAAAGATTTCTCCTTAATTTGTTTTGTGGGATATAATAGTAATAGTTAAACTGCTATCCCTGATTAAGAGAAAGCGGTAATAGATAATATTTAGTTGCTTCGTTTACTGTATATATTGTGTGGTAATCGTCATTACCACAGTCGTGCCATCCCAACCGTTATTGGCGTTGGGATCGACTCGTGCATAGATTTTATCGCCCGTGGCAATAGTGATATCTGTTTCATAAGAAAATGCCGGGTTGTTTCCTGCCGGGCATGACCACGACTTCAAAGTGGTATCATTAGATGCTAACTTTACAGTTACACCATCACCGTTTGTACTTCCATCGCCATCAGTGTAGTCCAATTTGACATGTATCTGACCAGCCCCTGCGGGGTTTGTCCAACGGAATATCGTGCTATTGCTGTTACCTGGACCGAGAGAGCCTGTACTTTGAATTACCTGCCCCGAGTTCGGTGAAGTCCAGGCTAACCTTCCCAATCCAAGCCAATTTGTAGTCCATGTCATGAGTATTGCCTGACTGTTAAGGGCGGTTGTAGATGATGTATACATATATGACCATGGTATTGTCGGTGAAATTTCTCCGGTTGATGTGCCGGTTTTGAAGTCAGTTGTCGATTTATATGATGGACCAGCAACCATTTTTACCGCTTGTACCTGTAATGACGATATTGTTACATGACCATCTACAAAACTTTTTATGGTTTTATTGGAGTGGCGGTAGACAATACCACTGCTATCGCCATCTGCGGTGAGCCAGGTCACACTCGGGTCAGGGATAATGCCTAATGCAAAAACACTGCAACTGGCGGCGTTGTAGGTATAAGCATTCATGATATTTTTACCAGCGGTAGGGCACTGTAGGATATTGTTATCAACGTTTATATCTTGCCAGATTGTAGTTGAGGATGGCAGTATTTCTTCGTGGTCTTGGGTATACATCTGCACAGATGCTGCTATCTGTCGTTGATTGCTGGTGCAGGTTGTTTGCCGTGCCTTCTCACGTGCGCGGGCAAAGATGGGAAAAATAATTGCGGCGAGGATGGCAATAATAGCTATTACGACTAAAAGTTCAATAAGGGTAAAACCGCGTCGATTCATAATTTTCTCCTTTGATAATATATAACATGGCTTACCACGTATTGCATACGTATACATTACAGTGTATAATTCCATTTGTCAAGCCTAAAATTACCAATTTAAAAAATATTTTATTGACTGGGAAAGAATTTCTGTTTATACTTTTCATGTAAATAAACATGATTTAATAGGTATCTGAACATCGTTGAATAGGATTGAGAAAGTATGGCATTACAAAAACAATGTATATCCGACATCGAAATTAATCAAGTGACTCAGGCAGATATAGCGCGTGCCTGTGGTATGCGTCAGGCTACAGTTTCGCGCGCGTTAAATGGCAGTTCATTGGTGAATGAAGAGACGCGGGTGCGGATTGCGGAAATTGCTATGGAGATGGGTTATGACCTTAACCAGCATGATGCGGCACGACGTATGATAATGCGAAGGCGTGGTAAACAATATATTAACAAGGTTATTGCGTTACTTTACCCGCGTGAGAATTTATCAGGAGATGGTTTTTTCGGTAGGTTATTTCGCGGGATTTCTACTGTTGTCACTGCTGAAGAATTTGGATTATTGGTACAAACTATGCCAAACAGTTTGACCGACGACCATGCACCCATCCCGCTTCAGCACATGTTTAGCGGTGGTAATATAGACGGCATCATCCATTTCCCAATGTATTCTACCCGTGATATAATTCCGCGCTTGCGTACCATGCATGGTTTCGGCAATCGTCCGGTAGTAAGTCTAATGGCGCCGATGGCTGGAACAACACTGATAGATACTGATCAACGGCAAGCAGGTTATATTGCCGGACAACACCTGCTGGAACTTGGTCATAAACATATTTTGCACTTTATTTTCCCTACAGAGAATACAGCACAGGAACTTCGACTGGCGGGGTTGCGCGATGCATATGCACATGCAGGTCTTAATGCTGCTGATTATTTGAAGACAATGGAGATCGTTCTCTTTAATAGCTGGATGAACCCTGGAAATTTACCGGGACAGCGTATGAATGTCCCGGATGCGGAAATAAAACCTGATCCATATCGTGAACAATTTCTGGCATTTATGCACACCCATCCAGAGATTACAGCAATTATAGGTCTGAATGATGCAAATGCTTTGCAAACCTGGTATGCCCTTTCAGGTATAGGATGGCGTATTCCGGACGATATCAGTATAATTGGCTTTGACGATACAGATGGAATATTTGATTCTGAAGGACGCAATCTTCTTACCTCACTTCATGTACCGCTGGAAGAAATCGGCGAAATTGCTGCCCGGCAAATCATCAGTCAGATTACCGAAACTGATTCAGCCGAAGACGAAATTATTCTGCCTATTGAACTAATGGTGCGTAGTTCAACAGCGCCTCGAAAGGCTTGATAAATACTGTTTTCGAATATTAGAGTTTGGAGATGGCTAAGATTAAGAAAGCTTTTTTCATTGTATTACCTGGCACACCGAATAATTACCTGTACCTGATAAAATCGCTAAGCATTTTTTTTCAATTCATCACAAATATTCTCTTGACAAAAATAAGGCAAATGGTATAATTGTATCGTTCCATAAATTGGATATCAACTTGGAATTGAGTTAAAAAATGAAACAATTAAAATTAAATGGGCCGCATATAAATTGGGAACATGTCGAGGAACTTTCTTTAGGAAATTCCGGGGTTATACCACAGCGTTTTCCTACCTCAGCAATAAATAGTTTTGGCAATATGGCGAGAATAGCCCGCATGACCGCCGGCATCGAAATGCAAGTACAAGGGCAGATATCACAATTGGAAATAAAATTGCGTCTGCTCGATTCCGACCTTTATGGCGTTACCGCTGAGTTATTCAGCGGGCCGCACAAACTCCTGCCCACCTGGAATCTTGACCCGTATTCGACAGACATCCAAACGATGACATTTGATATTGAAAATAATTTTTGCAGCCAATATCCCATCCGTTTTATTTTCCCGACACATTGCACTTTGGAAATAATCAGCGTTTCGGTTGATGATAATGCAGAAATGTATACCAATTTTAAATCTTACGACTATAGCGAAAATACCGAACAACCAGGAAAAAAATGGCTTGTTCACGGCGATTCCATCACCCAGGGGTCGAATGTCTCTTCACCGTCATGTACATGGGTAGATTTAACCGCCCGCATGCTGAATATGATACCAATTAACCTGGGCATCGGCAGTTATGGACGGGCAGAACTTGAAATGGCGGAATATATCGCATCACGTCAGGATTTTGACGTTTTATCACTGCATATGGGTATAAATTGCGCTACAGCAGATGATATTGACGATTTTCCAGAACGATTCCAAAACTTTCTCAGTATTATCCGCAAATCCCATCAGAATAAACCAATAATTGTATGCACCCCAATATATAGCCATTTTGAAATGGGAATAAACGCAGCAGGAACTAAAAAGGTACGCAAAACAATGACCAATACCTGCCAAAAAATGCAAATGGCTGGCGACAAACAACTATTTCTTATCAATGGCCTGGATATCATCGACGATCCATATTATTTAAGGGCAGATGTGCTGCACCTCAGCGACTTTGGCGCGATGAAATACGCCATCGGCATAGTTCCATACCTGCAAACATTCCTGAAAGAATCAGAAAAAGTTAAAGCAGTTAGCGCATTAGTAAAGTAGATTTTTTGGGTATTACACAGAGAAATGAATTAAAAATTGATAATTAAAAATTAAAAATTGTAAGTATTCAATAGAATTTTTTTTATCATAATTAAATGAGTTTGTAAATGATAATAAAACTTACAGATAATTTTTAACTTTCAATTTTTAATTTTTAATTTTATATGTCTTCTCTGTGAATCTCTGTGTAACAAATGATTACAACTTAACTACAACCTTACAACTCACTCTTTCATCGCAATGTGTTATCAAATTTCCTTCAATAACTACGCCATCCACCTCTATTTCTGCTTTATCTCTGCCGGTTTGTTCTACGGTGATGTCGTATTTGCACCCACGAAATACGCGTTCTACTTTGAAACCTGGCCATGATTTTGGGATACAGGGGGTTATTCGCAAACCTGCTATTTCCGGCTTGATCCCCAGGATATATTGCGTCGCCGCGATATACATCCATGCTGCGGTGCCGGTGAGCCAGGTGACATTTGCCAGCCCGAAACGGTCGGCGTCGGGGCCGAACAGGTTGCTGGCATAGGCGTAAGGTTCGCCCATATATTTTTCCATTCCCGCTGTTTGCGACGCGATGTGGGGTATCATCTGGTGGTAATATTTCCACGCCTTTTCCGGCCGGTTCAGCATACATTCCGCAATGACTGCCCAGGTGTTGGCGTGGCAGAATATGGCGGCGTTTTCTCCCATGCCAGGATGGTACGAAAATAGCGGGTCGTCCGCGCTTGGGTAGTCAGTCACCGCCGGATGCACCTTCTTGATTCCCAGCGGGGTATCCAGCAATTCCGCGACGCTGTCCATCGCCTGTCGCTGCTGCTCTGGCGTTCCCATATTGGACATAACCGACCAGCTTTGGCTGTTCAAAAATATCTGCGCCTGTGGAGCGGTATGGGTTCCCAACACTGTGCCGTCATCCATTATCGCCCGTTTAAACCACGCGCCATCCCAACCGATTTTATTCACTGCGGCGGTCAATTCTGCCGTGAAATCTTCTGCCAGTTTAGCGGTTTCTTCATCGTGCTTTATCCGCGCCATTTCCGCCAGTTTCGGCAACACCACGCCAAGCTGCATCGCTGTCCAAAAACTCTCGCCCTTCCCTTTCTGGCAAACCTTCCACATGGAATCATTCCAGTCCGATGCCAGCATCAGCGGCAAACCATTCTCCCCCATTCTCCCACGGGTAAAGGCGAAACTGCGGCACAAATGGTCATACACGGTTCCCTCGCCGCCATCATAATATGGCGCCGCGTCATCCAAAATAGCAGTGTCGCCGCTTTCCGCTATCCAACTCCACACTGTCAATATTGGCCACAAATGATCGTCGGAATGTTCTTTGTTCAGCGGTTCCATCCCTTCCACCGGGAAACACATGTGGTTGCAATGCCCGTCCTGGTATTGCTGTCCCATTAATTCGTGAATCTTCGCCCGCGACGTCGACAGGTCAAGGCTGATGGTCGCCAATATATCCTGCGCGGTATCGCGGAAACCTACCCCGCGAAAACCGAGTGCATAATACGATATGCTGCGGGAAAACAGAAAATTGCGTTCCGCCTGATACGGGTTCCACACATTCACCTGGCGCTGGGCATCAGTATCCGGCAACTGCGCCTGAAAAACGTTCAACCGCGCGTCCCAATAGCTTTTCAATGCCTGCCAGTGTGCCTCTACCGCTCCCGGCGCGCGCAACGATTCCAGCTTGCTTTTCGCCGCTTCAGTGCCAATTTCAATCGCCTTGTGCGCCGCGATTGAAACACCAACCGGGGTTTGCACCGCGCCAAGGAAGAATGATACTTCCCGGGTTTCCCCCGGCTTCAGTTCCAACGAACATTGCAACGCGCCGCAGCCATCGCCGCCAACCAGGTCCGATTTCTGGCAGCCTTTTTCCAGTCCAATCGGGTCTGCCTCTGACCGGTACGAGCCGATAAACACGTCGCGGTTGCCATCCCAGGAAGTCAGCGGTTGGTCGGCGGCAAAATAAATCTCCGGTGTTTCCATCGGCTTCATCTGCTGAATCATCCCATAATGATACAACAAACCATCATAATCCTGCTGGTAGGTGACGGAAATTTGATGTTTCATATAGCACTGCCATTGCACCTCGCGCAGGTATTCCATCAGGCTAAACTCGACATAGGCGACCAGGTCTATCCGGCGCGACCGTCCGCTATTATTGCTCACCGTCATCCGTTTTATCAGCACATCCTCGTCTGGCGGCACAAAATATGTTGCCGAAGCCGCAATCCCCTTTTCCTCGCAACTAAACCGCGAATACCCCATGCCATGAGAAGATGACCACTGCTCCGGCTTATGGGTACATGGTTCACCGCTGACCGACCAGTATTCCCCGCTCTCCGCGTCGCGCAGGTACAAGTATGGCCCGGGTCTATCCATCGGCAAGTTGTAAAACCGGTACCGGGTAATCCGCCAAATCTGCGGCGACCGGAACCATGCCAATCCGCCCCCCGCCTGGCTGATCATTACATGAAAATTGCCATTAGACAAATAATTAATCCAGGGCGTAGGCATATCCGACCGCCAAAAATCAATCTCGCGGGAAGGATCATTAAAATTATAATAGTCTTGCCAGTTGGTCATGGGTTTTTAGTTCCTTATAAAGTCAGGTTGTAATGTTTAATATCGCGGGTCACCTGTCGTGAACCTTCGGTTTGAACTATTCGGAAATTCCGGATAGTTGGATTTGATACCAATTCATTATTATCATATATTTTTTGAATATATTCGTTTACTATACGAATAGTAATTTCTTTACTGTTTTTTATTTGCCATCAGTGTATCCATCCGTTATATCATCTTCTTGCTCATAGTAGTATGAATAATCTATGCCTTTCATAAATAGTTCGCGGTCATTGATTTTATCCGTCAATGCAGTCGCGAGCAAGGCTTTAATTGTCTTATTATTCATTACACTTTGCTCCATCGCGGCAAGGTATTCTTTTTTACCAATAAGGCTCCAATCCACACACAGTTTAAGGTTCTTTTTAAATATTAAATCAAGCCAAATGCGTGTGCTTCTGCCGTTGCCCTCCATAAAAGGATGTGCAACATTCATTTCTACATATTTATTTACAATTTCATCAAAAGTGCTTTCAGGCATTTTTTCAATTTTTCTAAGTGTTTCAGGCAAAAACCGAGACATTGCAAATTGAAAGCCACCCTTTGCAATGTTTAGTGTTCGGATTTGACCTGCAAAGTCATACAGCCCACCAAATAAATAGCCGTGAATCTGTTGCAAACCTTTTAATGTGCCAACTTCAATAGTATCTAAAAGAGAACTATCAAAAAGGGTGTATGCCTTCGATTTGCTTTTTCCATCAATGGTTTCGTCACTGTATGTGAACCATTTGATAAATTCTTTTGTTTTTTTACTTGGCACATTTTCAACAAGCGAAACTATGTCATCTTGAATCAAACAGTCAGTTGCATATTTTTTACCATCTTTAGCAATCAATTTCAGTTGACTACAATTTGTAGCCAACTGAATATTTTTTTGTTTTAAACGTGTTTTCAAGACAGTCCAATATTTACGAGGGTCTGTGCTTTCAGTTAAAATACCGATAATATCAACTACAGAAAACCACCATTTGGCATTTTCATCATCCCAAACAGCACGGACTTCACTATCATCAAAAAAACGAACGGAAACTTTATTCATCTTTGCCACCGCCCAATTCCATCAGCATTTATCGCCGTTTTTTTATTTGCCATTATCGTCACCTGTTTACTTAAAAAATTTTATTCTAATCGGTACATCTCACTATTATATATTATCATATTGCTATCAAATCAGTCCATATTTCACTTTGCCACATCATTTTTCCGGTTCATTTCGAGTGGTATAGCTTGCCGGGTACAGACACGAATCCCTATCATCTGTGATTGTTAGTTTTTATCTATGCTGGGATTCGAGTCAGTCCCCTATTGCTGCCATTCTTTTTTATCAGATCGGATACTAAAATGAAAACAAACCTTCAAAATTAAGTAAGCTGATAATAAACAAGTTTCTACCATTTCCATTTTTAATTTCCCATCCCCACACTCATCCCCTTCACCACACTCGTCTTCAACACGGCACTCACTTCCGGGGTTATCTTTTTGCCGGCGAATATTGCGTCGTCTATTTGGATGACGCGGGGGTCGGTTTCTTTTGCCAGGCGTTTGGCGATGGCGGGATGTACGGTAGCCGGGATATTTTCCAGTTGGCGGAGCAGGTTTTTCTGCCAATCGTTGATTGCCGAATAATTTTTCTGCACCTGTTCCAGACGGTCTTTCGGCTTATTTTTTTCCATGCGGGCACGAGCGATGATGTAGCGATTTTCCAGCAGGCAATCTATCATCGTGCCAGCACTGGTGTCATCGCCGCACAAAGCAGATGACAAGACAGCCTGTTCATACACCTTAATCTCCATCGGCATGGTATCCAAGAAATTCTCCGGGGTTGGGTGACCGGCGGCAAATTTTGGAACGTTAAAATTTTTCAATGACGCTTTCAGGTACGGTATCGCCTTTGGGTCGCGCAGGTTGCCCATGCCACGCAAGGCAGCCAGACGCACCAGTGGACGCCCGACTTCTGCCATATCCATGGTTGGCTTTACCGCATCGGCGCCATCCTCGCCGGGTGCTTCATCATCTAACTGCGGATTATCGAGGTATGACTTTAACGTTGCCAATGCCCCCGGCGCGTTGGATACACCCAGCATGGCAAGGCCGACGGCGCGTTTGCCCGGCATGTTGGCGTCAATCAGTTGCGTGGCAACATCCGCGACAGATTTGTCGGCAACAGGCGAAAGCCGGTCGATGGCAATCTCGGTAAAACGCTGGGAGAAATCGCGTTCCTGTCCCGTCGCCGCGGTGAGCAGTTTCACTACTGACGCGGCATCGCGGCAGGCATTGGCGGATTCGCAAAGCAGCGCATCGCTCTTTTCCCAGGCATCTTTTGCAGTGCCGGCAACAGCAGTCTCTATCTTTTTATCAAAATCATCATTCAGGACATGGTTTGCTGCCCGGGGAGCATCGGTTAGCCACTGAATAGTAGTTCCCAACACAACAGGCCAGCCATCCCAATCCCAAAACGCGGTTTGTCCGGCGGCTGGTTCGCACAATACAGTACCGGCGAAATAACCGACTCTACCTTTGCCAAAAGTGCCAATTACCAGCAATGGCGCGTCACCCGCCTTCACCACTACCCTTGCCCCCTCTTTGGGGGTTGCGGTATGCATCCAATATGTCCTTGGAGATAAATTCCAGCTTAATTTATCCATTTTTTTCGCCAATTCATCATTTGTCGGCGTTAAAACTGACCCCCCTTCAGGCTGAAGGAATCCGAATCCCGCCGGAAAAGTAACCGGCATCATCTCTTCCAAAGCGGTGTTGCGATATTGTTCGCCAAAGGCAAAACGCCCACCCAGCACCAACAACGAACCGCCATTTTTAACATATTCGCGCAGCCGCACCCGGGTGACAGCATTTATCGCGTCGGCGTTGATGTTGCTGATAATTATCAAGTCATTATTTGCCATCTCTGACGGGTTGAAGGGAAAGTCAAAAATACCGCTGCCAAAATGTTCCGGCCATGGTGTAGGCCAGCCGGAACCGCCGGATACCCAATGCCATCCTTCAGTAATAACCCCGCCGCCAGAGCGTCCGATAGCCTCTTCTATGTGATACTGGTCAGTCCACAACCCGCGCAAAATATGAATATTCCGCGCACCGGAAGCATTGTAAGTCCAGCCAAATTGCGGCGCCAATGCCGCTTTGCCTGCCGCGGTATCATCCGTCCCTGCAAAGACCATTACCGATAAAATAAAGAAGGCAAGAAGTAGGAATATTGTTTTTTTGACAGGATTAACATGATTTACAGGATTAACATGATTTACAGGATTAATGGGGTAAGGGGACTGGCTTGAATCCGGCGATTTCAGACCAACCCGCAATGACAATGAGTCACCGGATTCGTGCCTGTACCCGGTAGTAGTGATGGGACTGACACGGATGTGCCGGAACGGCTTCCCGTGTCTGTCCCAAATTTCAGAACCGTTTATATTTATCTTCATCATCTTAATCCTTCGTAAACACATACGTCATGCCATCTGTTAGCGGTCGTCCATCCTTGTCGGCAATCCTGAACAGGAAACCCCAGGACATCCATTTCTGGCAGCATTTAATTAAAATGGTATTTTCGCCTTTCTTCAATTTTATCGCTGCTTTTGACTGGTCAAGCTGGATTTCACATTCTTTTTTGCCGGTTTCCATCACCTTTTCGCCATTCAACCATACTGTCATGGTATCGTCATGGCTGGCAAAAATCATTGCGTCACGGTCGCGGTCGGATATTACTTTGGTATAAGCATAACCGCATACCCCAAAAGCATTGCTGACAGACTCGCCCAGGTCGATAAATGTAGATGACTGCACCGGGTCGCCTGTCTTGCGATATTTGTTCCACTTAACCGGCTTGTCATCAACTCCCGGATAACTCGCTGTTAAATCAATTCCTTTCTCCGGCGGGTATGCCGCATCATATCCAGAAAAATCAAGATTGCTGGGGAATGGCCCGATGAGATACCAGTCCTGCATATTGGAATCAGTGGCGGACTTGGGATTCAACGGTTCCGCCAATGGCTGATCGGCGGTATATTCCACCATCAATACATTGTAAAACCGCACTTCCGGCACTGTCAGATTCACTTTCCCGCCATCCATCTGGTATTTCACCGCCATCTGGGCAGGAGTCGGAACTGGCGTCATCGACCATGCCCCGGTCACTGCCGCGCCGGCAGGCAAGTTTAATGTCACCGGCAGGTTGCGAATCGGCGGCATGACCTTCATATCAAAGTTTACATAAGCCTGGTATTTCGGGTCAATATTCAATAAATGAATGACTAATCGGCGTTTGTTTCCTCCCAAATTGAGGGTGCGCACCAGCGGTTTCCATTGAAATGGGTCAATGTTGTTTCCAAAAGATACCACACTGGCAGGGTCAACCAATGGTCGCATCCGATTATCCCAAATATATTCGCCATAACGCAGCGCAAAACGCCCAAATTTTCCGGTATCGCTTTCCAACGGGTGATAATAAGGATGCGAGCCGGTTGCCAATATAACTGATGATACATAAACTGCGTCAATCATTTTTGCTTTTGCGGATTCCGGGGTTTCTTTTTTATCCGGTATTTCCGGCGGAGCATATAACGGTCCCAGGTGTCCGCCGTAAGGCCAGACTATATTTCGCCAGACGTTTAATTCATTCAAATACGATGCCAGGCTTCCGCCAAGATAATTCAGCCGAATACCTTCCGCCATCACCATACCGCCGTTATGAATCAACGTGTCAAGCGCGTTATTTTTATAGTCGGATGTCGCAAACGCGTTGTATCCCCAGCCGAAATTTGGCAGCGCATTATCCACTATTCCGCGTACTACCCGCATAGCGCGGATTTCCCAATACCGGCTGTATGACGAGTCGTAACGAATGCCGTCCCAACCAAACATCTTTTGCGAGTCGATAATTTCTTTCGCGTGCCAGCGGAACAAACTGTCCGGCGGCTGCAGGTTTATTTGAGTGAATGCCCAATCTATCCCCGGCGCCCGTATATGGTGATTTTTCATATCACCGCCAGAGTTGCCCAATAAATCCCAGTCAGAAATTATTGCGGAATTAAAATTGCCATGAGCAAACCATTCCGGGTGTTTGCGCATATTATCAAAAGCCGGCGGTCCGCTGCCGCCCCACAGGTTCGAGTAAAATGTCCCCACCATTCCCTGGTCATGAAAAGCGGCTACCACATTTTTTGTACCGGTTACTGTAGCAGGATATCCGCCTTGACCACCAAAGAAATCTTCCTGGTCAGGAGTAAATTCCAACATGTCGCACGGTGCCCAGAAAAATGTTTCAAAACCGGTGAAGCCTTTGTTGCGGAATTCCAACGCTTTATTGCGGGCATATTCTTTATCAACAGGTGCTAATGTCCCGCTGCCCATTGCACCAATCATCGCGCTTTCGTAAATATTGTCATTAACCGCAAATATATCGCTTTTGCTTGCCGATGACCAGCCATCAACGGTGGCTGCCGCCTTCATTTCAACGCCGTAATGCAAATCCTTCACCGGAAAATCGCCTGTCCAATTAACCGTTTCTTTCGGCGCCAGGGTATAATTTTTAGTATCCACCACACGCTGGCCATCAAGTCCATAAAGCAAGGAAACCGTTAATTTTACATTTGCCGGGTCAGTCCCGTAATTCGTTAATGTCACTTCACCTTTTGCTGTCTGGCTGGTTTTGTATATCACTTTATCAACAGTTGCTTTCGTTACCTCAACTGGCGATAGCTTTTCAATATATAATCCCTGCACCGCCAGATAATATTTGCACCCTTTCAATTCCGCAAAATTAACCATTTTATCTTCGCCAACCGCCGGGAATAACTCGCCATCATCTACATTATCTTTGGCATCAGGGTCCGGGTCATCAGTCGCGACAGCAGGAGCCTTTAACTTTTTCACCCCTTCCCATGATACTGAAACCGGTGGCGATGACGCATCAGAAATGTTGAAGTTAATTGTCGTGTCGATGAATTTACCTGGTTCGGCAAACACTAACGGGGTTAACGTCTGTATATTATTGCCAACCGCCACTTTTACCGTCATACCACTTGTAACCGGGTCGCCCAGCGGAGTTAACGCCAGCGACATTCGCGCGCGATAACAACCGGGAGCAAGATTAGCCTCGGTTCTCCCCTTCACAATAGTGCCGACTTGCGCCATGCTAAGGTCTGCAACATAACATCGCCCGGCAGTTTGCGCATGTTTGGCAAACTCCCCCGACGCGGCAGCATCTTTACAAAATGGCACCTCAATTTCAACTGAAAAAGCGGGCATGCAAATAAGCAGCAATATTAATAATAATTGATAAATTCTCATCGGGTTCCTCGGTAATTATATTATCTGTCAAATAAATATTTTTAAAATCGAGTGAAGTCGTAAGAAATCGTTAGCAGTCGATTGAAATCGATATCTTGTCAATTGTCAATTGTCAATTTTTCACTCTTCACTCTTCTCTCTTCTCTCTTCTAAATTTCACTCTTCTCTCTTCACTATTCTAAACACTCGCGTTTGCGGGGCATCCATGTAAAAGGTGAATGACATCACATTTTCGGCTATCATCACACCTTCTATGACATCGTATACATCTGATGGCCTTGGCAATGAAATTTTCTTTTCGCCTGACCGCAGCGAGTGGAGCGCGACTATGGTTGAGTCTGCTATTAAAACATCATTGCTTTCCGTATAAACGTGCGCGCCGGCGAATTTAGCCAAACCGCGCCACAGGTCGGCGGGGATTGGAGTCGCACAGGTAAATACCGATGACCAGTTTTCGAACTCTTTCACCGCCAGACCGTAAAGAGATTTCCCCTGTTTTGTCCATGCCACACCCAATGGAACGCCATCTTTTGGGTGCAATACCGGACCATACGCCAATGGGCCGCCGATGAAAGTATCTTCGCGCAGATTCCTGGTTATCGGATGGTCAAAGTTGCTTACCAATACACGGCGCGGGTAATTAACCGGCAAATATTCAAACTCAAAACCGGTGAGCCTGGCGGCGGATTCCGGCCCAATCACTTTCCCGTCAGATATTCCGCTTCCCGGTCCCCATACCACGACATTGCCATCGCGGAATATTTTTTCTTTCAGCAATTGCAGCCTTTCATCATCAACACGATACAAGTTGGGGAAATAATAGACCCGGTGCTGCGGAAAATTATCGAGTTTTAAATCGTTAAACTGGTAAATGCGATATGGGACACCGCACCGTGCCAACCCCATCTTTTCTTCCCACATCACCTGTTCATTCATCACGTTGCCGTTGCCGTTAGTCTCCAGCACCGCTTCGTCATCCAGAATCATGGCGATGCCGGGCATAGTTTGATGCGGCCAGTTCACCGATTCGCGAATAACTTTTGCCTGCTGAGAAATAACATCGTGAATCCCCTTGCTTGCGAACCAATCTTGGTAAACATCCATCCAGTAGCTGTAAAATCCGCGTGACATGCCGGTGGCGATATTGCGCCAGGTTATCGCGGCAAATTCTTTGTCATTCAACGCCGGAGAATTGGGGTCGGTACCCATATAGGTACGGGTATCCATCTCGCAGAAGAAAGGCTTGCCGCGCAAAACGCATGAATCCGCCATTCCTTCCGGCTCATAAATGCCGCCAAGTCCGCGCGCCTGGTAATCATGCGGGGTGACGATTGCGTCAAATCCGGGAGCGTCAAATAATTCGGTGACATCCATGTGCCCGGAACCAGACATCATTTCGGGAAAATATAGCTGCCAGGATAACTTTGCATCAAAAAACCCATAATTGCTCCAACCCAGCATCGACTGTTTCAACGCGTCATACATCAATACAGGTTTGCGTTCACAATTCGCCGTTGCTTCATGCATAGCCAATGCCAGCGAACGGAATTGCGCGAAAAACAGGTCGCGGGTCAGCAGCAGGTAATCGCGCAATGGCTGATTATCTTTCGCTGCCTGCCAATACAACTGTCCCGACAAATCTGCATTGCCGCGCAATTTATCAATTGGCACCGCAACATTATTGAGAGTAATAGTGGAATCATTAAATGCTTCCTGCAAAGCAGCGTCGGTCTGATATTTTCCCCGCAGGTACTCGCGCCAGCGCGATGTCATTATCTGACTATGGTCAAACAACCAGCCATCAATCAACGGTTCATGGGTTCCTTCCACCCGGCAGCCATTCCAGTAACCGATTATCCTGTCCGCCCACGGGTGAGACTCGCAATGTTCCACCACTGCCTTGCTGAAACGCGCGGAATCGATATTATACAAATCCGACGCCAGTGATGGTGTTGGCAGCATATCGCCGCATTCGGTAACAAACAACTGGTCTTCATGCAAATCACGCCAGCTTTTCGGCTCTCCCGGCCCAAAGCGGATAATAATATTCGCATCCGGGTCGCCGACCAGAATATGCTGAACCATTTCGTCCAACGTCGCGCTCATTTGCGTTATCGGCTTACTGCTTATTTCGTCTCCCACCCAATATGGCGAGGCTATCCAGTCGTTCTGGTCAGTGGCGGATGGCAAGGTAATGAAATATGCGTTTAAATGATGAGAAAAAAAACGGGAAGATTGCTCTTTGAATAATTCGAAACGGCGACCCGCCACCGGACTATACGCCGGCAATGAATCCGGCACGCCGTTAATATACACCATCGGACGACCAAGGTGATTGGCAATAGTAACTTTTATCGGATCTGGCATATAAATATCCTTTTGTTGGTGTTAAGTTTTCAGTTTTCAGTTTTCAGTTTTTGAAATCGGGTGAAGTCGTAAGAAGTCGATATTTTGTCAATTGTCAATTTTTCACTCTTGTCTCTTCACTCTTCTCTCTTCTTAAAAATCACCCCCTCTAACTTAGACAGAGGGGGTGAGAAAAGTATTCATTTTTTAAGCTATTTATTAATTAATTTTAATCAAATGCTACATACATGGCAGATCCACCAGCGGCACCAACATATAGATTTATGTCTACTTGTTTTGCTGCAGTTGGAAAGTATAAAATTCCAACACTACATTTTGAAGCAGTTGATACATTAATTTCTTTATTTACCGGAATAGTTGTTGTACTATCAAGTGTAATACTGGTTATACCACATTTCGCAGTTCCTGTATAAAATTGTTCTGCAATTAATGCCATTCGTTTAATTCCAGGATTACCTTTAATATAAATACTCAACTTTCCAGTATATTGCCTTCCATCATAACAAGAAAATAATCCCGGTTGACTACCTGAACCCCATACTAAAGGAGAATTAGGAGCACCATCATGCCAGGTGTCATTGCCGGTCTTTGTAAATGACGGATAACCATTCCACCATGGCGCAGCTTTGTTAGGAGAAAAAACTGACCCACCACCCATTATAGCATTGACAATTCCTATTTTCGCTAATGCACCTTGAACAGAATTATCTGTCTTTGAGTATTCTTTCAAGTAATCCTGGACGAATAACAATGGAGAAGTACCACTAAATTCTGCATTGCGAGCGACTGAATAAATGAAATTAACCTGAGAAATTTGGTCGCTTTTCAGCCATGTTGCATGTCCGTCAACGTATGCAAACATTGCACCATTTGAATGACGCTGAGTATCTGTCATTGCCAGGGCAACAGATGTATCATTCAATCCGCTGTCTTTCACATAATCATCGCCGCTTTTTGTCTCACCTATTAGTAATGTATTACTTGGTTGATTAACATCAGCCTGTGATACGCCGGATAAGAAAGAAGGTGTACCGGTTGCATTAGACGGACCAGCTACAAAAAAGTAAGCCGGTGTTGAACTGCTTTTTCCTTTTGTAGGACAAGCCAGCACATCTTTTGAAATCGCAACGTCAGAATCCCAGTTTTCAGCCAATGGGAATGACTGGTTGTGGTCTTGCGCGTACATAACCATTGAGGTGGCTATCTGGCGCAAATTGCTGAGACACACCGTCTGACGTGCTTTTTCCCGCGCCCGGGCAAATACCGGGAATAATATAGCGGCCAAAATTGCAATAATGGCAATCACGACCAGCAATTCAATCAGAGTAAAGCCTCTTTTTTTCATAATATTGCCTCCTTTAAATAACTGCATCATTGTTCAAATGCCAAAAATGCTGAATGATTAGCGGGATATGTTAACCAAGCAGAGCCGTCAAGAGTAAATACTACCGGAGTAGGTGATGTTATTGGTATAGAGAATAAACCAACAGTAGCAAATGTATTAGGCGGACTGAGAGTTTTAGTAATTGATAATGATCCCTGTGTAACAGTAAAAGTTAAAGTCTTACCGCCACCATTATTGCTGAATATAATCGCTGCATTCTTTGTTCTTGCGGTACCGGCAGCCTTAGGTGTTATAGTTAATGTAAATTTTGGACCAGGATAACTACCCGCAGGCCAACTCGGGTTATCATGGCTGCCAAAAATACCGGTACGGCTTGTACCGTCCCAAGTACATGGTCCGCTATAAACTTTATTGTCACCTGTTACTGTACCAGTAGGCAATGCTGTCCACCACGCAGGTTTACCACCGGTAACCTGAAGTGAACCGGCATTGGGAGTACCAGAAGTTGAATACAATAATTTCGTAAGTTTTTCCGCAGTACAAGATGGCTGTAGACTATCAGTATTAAAATTCCCTTGTACTATCCAGCGCAACCAGGATAAATAAACCGGAATGTCAGTGTTAATACAGTTAGCAAAAAAATCATTATTCAATAAATCCTGATTTTTTGTTTCTACATGCCCGTCAACAAAGGCAATATTTGCAGATGAGTTAGAATGACGAGTGTCAACTGCTGAAATGATATTAGAACAGTCCTGGCTGCCATCATCAACTACATAGCATGGATTCGTTATCGGACGTACCAGGTCTCCAAACATCGGTGTTTTTGATGGATCATCTATTTTTCCGAGAGATCTTCCACTTAAAAAACCGCCGTTGGAATCTTTATTGCCAAAATAAAGATAGTCTGCGTTGCCATAGGCAATAGCATGACTGGTTGATGGACATAGCAAACCGTCGCCTTTTGTGCTTATGCCAATCTGCGCTGTCCAGTTGCCGCCATCCGGTAATGACTCTTCATGGTCCTGGGCATACATTTGCGATGAAGCTGCTATTTGCCGCAGGTTGCTGGTACAGGTTGTCTGATAGGCCTTTTCTCTTGCCTTGGCAAACACCGGGAACAAAATTGCAGCTAAAATAGCAATAATGGCAATTACTACCAATAACTCAATCAGGGTAAACCCTTTTGACTTCGGATTAACATACATCATAAGATTCCTCCCATATAAATTTGGAACACTATGGGAACGTTCCAATTATTAATTTACTATATCACATCAATTTTGTCAATAGATTTAGATTAAATTTTTGTTTTTTTTGTTTTTTTGACAAATCACATCTACTTGGATAATAATATATCAGTTAAAAGACAGGTGAAGTAAATGAGTCCAAATCAAAATAAAAGAACAAAACCAGTAACGCTGAAAGATATTGCGGCCTATTGCGGACTGGGTAAATCAATAGTATCCTACGCGTTGCGCGGTGATGATTGCGTTAAACCATCAACCAAGGCACGCATTCTGGCGGCGGCGGCAGAACTCGGATATGACCCGCAGGCACAGGACGCCGCCCGTCGATTAGTAGGTTATCGTATTCATAAACGAATGCTGAACAAGATGATAGCAATGGTACTGGGTAAAAATTTCTATCAAGGGAACTATTTTGGACAAATGTTTCGCGGTGTTATGGATGTGCTGCTGCCTGCCGGTTATGACGTTGTAATTCTTCACCCTATGGATAGTGATGTAAATCCCGTACTTAGTTCACCCAGCATTCGCCGTGGCGATATCGACGGCATTATAACCTTCTCACCAGGCGATCTGCAAGAAAAAGATATTATCGAATTACGCAAACACGTATCTTTCCGCGACCGCCCTATAATTTCACTAATTAACCCGATGGCAACCTGCTCCAGTGTGACGATTGACGACCAGAAAGGCGTTGAATCGGCGATGACACATTTGATATCACTGGGACATAAACATATCCTGCAATTTGTCTGTACCTGGGCACCCACATGCGAGCAGCGGATACAAGGTGCGAAAAATGCATACTTAACAGCATGTATGGACCCGGGGAAATACCTTCATCATGCATTAGTCGACCATGAATGGATAGGAATCGATACTCCTTTGAAAGAAGGGATAGCAATAACATTTAATCCATTTGACCAAAATCCACATGCAGATACCCTGGTTAACTATCTGCGTGAACATCCGGAAATAACCGCTATAATGGCATGGAATGATAATAGTGCATATCATGCCTGGTATCAGTTAAAACAAGCCGGCGTGAAGATTCCTGAAGA
This sequence comes from uncultured bacterium, assembly GCA_964638715.1. Classification (GTDB taxonomy): domain Bacteria; phylum Armatimonadota; class Hebobacteria; order CAIYQO01; family CAIYQO01; genus JBAXQQ01. The sequence continues at coordinate 20,124 of CAZWZF010000030.1, forward strand.
TATCAGCGTTATAGGGTATGATGACACCGACCCGATACTTAACAGCGAAAAACAAAATATCCTGACATCAGTTCAACTTCCTTTAATAGGCGTCGGCAACGAAGCGGCAAGAATGATTATGGAACAGTTGAATAATGAACAAACAGAAGAAGAACACGTTAAGCTGCCAACAGAATTAATAGTACGGGAAACGACGGGAAGAGTGAAGAGAGAAGAGTGAAGAGAGAAAATATTAACAAAACACATATTTTCAAAAATTTCATTCTCAAATCTACTGTTTTTTGTTTGATTTTGGGGCACTGAAACCGTGCGCATCCAACTCCAATTCTACTGGCAGGAATGGCATTCAATCCATGGTAGCGCGAAAGAGCCATGGAGAGTTCCTCTAATTGCCATCTGCGCCAAAATGAATCATAAATAGTTAATGCGCTGGTGGTCGGGTCTGTGCTCATCAGACACCATATATCAATCTTGCTGTCAGCATAGGTATCCCGCACCACACAAAGTGCAAGGTCTTGACCAAAAGCTTTCCATCCAGGTCAATCTGTAAATCAGGTTATTTCACGAAGCACAGGTCGCTGATGTCCCTTTGGCCGTTTTGGTACAGCAGTTTTGCGCAACTATTTTATTCGTTTACTATAAAAACTTTTATAACGATCTATTTTTTGGGCAATATTTTTATTCATTTATCCGCTTTTTTCTCTATTGGATGAGTTGCTGCATAAAATTCTTTTATAGTATCGAAATCGCCAGTTACATACCACGCGTTAACCATCATGATATCACCACCGCGAATACCAGCTAATAACGCTTCTTTAGCATCCGGTTTTGCGGCTTTCGCACCATCAGCAAAAGTAACAATAAATGATTTAGGGTAGAGATCACGAATTGATGGGGGTGTCTGCGCATTGCTTATGCCGAAGTGTGAGAACGATTGAAGAGGAGCAGTATAGGCATAATGCAGTGGTGTCTCCCACTCGGGGATAAGCAGCACATCAGGATATCGTGCGTGCAATTCGCGATATTCCCACGCAGTTACTGCGTAATCGCTGTCAATATAAAAAAGTTTAGTATCCCAGCGCTTCACAGCATAAGATATTTTTGCGTCAAGTTCAGCAAGTCGCTCAATACTGGTTTTCAATTCTTCCTGCACCCAGTATTTGTCTTTCAAAGTAACATGCTGAGGACGAATGCAAATACCATGATATAATTTGGCTTCTTTGAACTTATTAAAATACGCATCGATAGTTGTGGTGTCGTGTTTACCGCGATACTCCATCTCTGGCGCGATATCCGGGATAATACGCGGGTCGCCATAATAAGTGTGTCCGGTCCGTTGTCCTTCAGGGTCCCATGTTATACCACCTTGCGCCTCTAATTTTTTCAGCGCATCAATAGCGGTATCAGCATATTTCAAGAGTTTTTCACGAAAAACTTCTTTCCCTTCGTCGTTACTGATATTAACATCCTTGGCATTCATGAACCAGCGATTGGGATTATTTTCCATCTGGTCTGGCCCATTGCCGCTACTGGCAAGAAATATTTTTCCTATAGGCCGACGATCAGGCCAGCGAAGCGTCATCGGATTTACATGTGCGTAAGCATCAATAAATTCCCCCCCCAGCGATCTTAATGTATCTCCCTTTTTGCCAAAACACAGGGACAATACTGCAGTTTTCGAAGTACCGGGAGAAATGTCGGTTAACCCTATACCAGTCCGGTTAATATTCCCTTTATCTTCCGCAAAAAAAACACCAGCAGTAAAGTTTTCAGTATAACGGTTGCCTGCCACTACATATGCAGCCTTTCCATAATCAACTAATACCACTGGCGGACGCTGCATAGCATTTACAGCACCGGATCCACCATTAAACTCAAAAGGATCCTGCCCGACAAAACTGACTTTAGGTACCTGGGGAAAAGTCATACGGGCAAATTGAAGATTTATGTTACTTAATAGTTCAGGAGATTTATTAGTTACAGTGACAGTGATATCAAGTCGTGTGTCGTGAATATCATAAATTGCTGAAATCAATCCCCAGGAATAAGTTTGCAATATAGTAGAAGTCTGCGAATTTAATACACGGGAAATGGTAGCGGAACTATCAATGCGTGTTTCTTTATCTTTCTGGAATATTGGGGTGCGGGCAAAAGGAGTTAAATCACCATCTGATGGATGACGAAAGAATGAATAATTACCATAAGACAACTTTTGCAAACCATTATTATTAAGAATAACTTCAAGTTTGTCAGGTTCCGGGGTAACCGCTGGCTTTTCAATTGATTTTTCCGGTGTGGTTGCAGTTGTCGGGGTATTTACCTCAGCAGTAAAGCAATGAGTGAAAAAGATACACATTGCAAGCGATAAATAGAAACATTTTTTCATTTTTTTCTCCTTAGTTTTGTTTTAAACAGATCAATTGGACCGATAGAGTTGTTTGGGTTTCGTGAGCTGATATTTTTCAACTCCAAACTATTTGACTCTTTTATCCAATGGTAACTCCATTGAGGTGAACTTGAAATTGGCATAACTTCAATTAACGTTACTAATTGGTGATGCTTAGCTGGCTTAGTTGCCATTTTCAATAATGATACCGGCAAGCCATGAGAATCAATGCCTTCTATATTAACATCATTCATCTCTGGTTGCCAATTCACCGGCACTATTCGCAATTGATTATGTAAACCTTTTACTCGCCATGAATTGTCGTTATCCAGAATAATGGGAAATAAACTATTCAGGCGAAAACTTACAGCATGTGGTTCATGTAAAATCAGATTATCAACCAATATAAATAATTCAGCAGATGGTGACCATACCCGGCGTTGATTACGGCTAAATAATCCGGGAACCCAGGCTTGCCGATTATCACAGTTGATATTTAGAATATCATTTTCAAATTCTGCATATTGAATACGACCACCGGGAGTTGTCAAAGGTTGCTGTTCCATCGGTCGTCCATCAGACGTTTCAGGAACAGTTAAATTGTGCCATCCCGCTTTCCCCATCAATAAATGTGCCGGATTATCATAGTTAGTAGTTCCACGATCCAGTGCAAGAGTTTCACCAGCAGCTTCGATGATAAAACTTCCTTTATCCTGATGGGAATGTCCCCCGCGTGATGGACCGCTGAAAAGGTGAAAACGTATTATTCCTATATTATCTGAATGGCGTCTTATGCCAGTGTGACCGGTAGATGGAAAATAATAAAAAGATGATGCCTCAGACGTCGACATTGATGTAACCGATTTTATTTCTGTCGGAGCAATCAACAGATGAAACCAGTCAACTTCCGGCGAAGCATCCATAGCTAATTTTGCATATAATTGTCGCAATCTGTCATTATCAGCTACTTCAGCAAGCACCGCGGTCATCATTAAACTCGGTTGTAAATGTCCCTGCCCAGCAGCATTAATAGTCAGAAATTCTGTACCACTGCCCGCACTTGATAACATTTCCAATGCATAGTTTGCGGTATGCCGTATTCTGTCACCTATTACATCATGTAATGTCTTGTTATGCCGGCGGGCAAGAGCAAACATGGTTGGAAAAACTTCTCCTATGCTATGCCAGTAACCCATGCCTTCAAGTGTGCCACCATCAGATTGCAGATAATGATTAAGTATGGAACGCATATCTCTTTCTGCTTCCAATAGATTGATCCTATATCGGGGATAGGTTTTTTCCAAGGCAAGATAAGCATTAATGCGACCCGGGGTGAATAAAAGCCCCTGGTTCATACCGCGAATATACTCCCAACGTCTGAAGTCAGACTCTATCCGGGCAAGACCTTTTGTTATCATGGCATCACGTATTAATTCACGTCCTGCAGGGTTTAATAAATTACCAGCCCAATCAAGCACCAGTGGCAGTGGACGCAGCATGTAACTCTCCGAAAAACTGCGCGGATGACTGGTTGTGCCAGAAAGAGATCCTATGAAACTGTGAATCCAATGATCGCAATGTGCCAGTGCTAAAGCCATCCGTGCTGCATGACGACTGAATTGTGAATCATTTTCCATAATACCTGCGAATGCAAGCAAGTCGGATACACCGGCACCCAGCCATGGTTTATTCAGGTCACGCTTTCGACATCCCCGGGCAATATTTCCGCCAGGAGCGTATGATCCAATATAATCTTCTGGTTTAATATTTAACAATTCCTGAGCGCGATTCAATAATGCATCATAATGATGTTTTAAATGTGGGAGTTGCACCTTTTCACGAAGTTTGTTCAACTCAGCAGAATTAAAAAATAATTCCAATTGGGGGTTTGATATTTTTGAATCGGGTGCTAATAAACCTGGCCAGGATTCATCATATACTGTTTGCCTGGACAACATATTTTTCACACCGCAATGATTAACAACCATCAGCCAGCTTAATGTGATTACTGCCGGAGTAGTGCCAACAACTGTAAACTCAAAACGCAATCCGGTAAGATGATTCCCGGTGAAATTTCCTATATATTCTTCATAGGAATCTATTCCTGACTGGTCATGAATAATTGTTTGCCAAACCTCGTCAAGACATGCTAATAGTCGAACATTTACACCAGCAGGCATTGAAGCAGATAATATAAATTGATCATATCCATTCAGATTTACATCGCAATTACGTTCCATTATCAGTGATGGACCATTTTTTGCAGGTGTAGATATGGTGAAATATGCTGATTGACGAATTATACCACTGGCACCATGCGGCCATTTTATGTGATATGGTGCTAATATATCAAGTCGACTGTCGTCACCATTTTTATCACCATTCCAGTATGCTTCCAGAATTGCTTCATTTTCATTTATAGGCAGCAGATTCATATTAGACAACTTCCTGATTATTGTGCGGGAGTAGTAAGTATTATTCCCCAGCGTTCAGCCATTTCTTTTTCAATATCTTTACGTTCTTCATCAGTTAATGGCTTGTTAAATACCATCATCTCCGCAACATCACCAGTCAAATAATTGTCAAAGTTCCATGAACCTCCCCAACCTAAAACATTGAAAGGTACATTATCTGTCATTGTTAATGAAAAAATTTGCATTTTTTTCGGATTGAACTCTAATGCGTTATCTTTATCATCAGGAATATAAATTTCCTGACCATTTAAGTATCCCTTACCACCTGTAACTGCTTTCGAAGCATAATTCATACTAAAGGCTTTTTGTGGTCGCACTACTCCGATATGAAAAGGTCGTGTATTGAAATATGAGTGCCCTAAAATAAGCTTATTACTGCGGAAAACAATCATAATTGAACGTGCAATAGTTAACATGGGGAAAGTCAGATAAGATGTTTTTCCATCGAAATTAATAACCGGCTTGCCATTTACAGCATTTTCAATATATTTTGGTCGACTCCAATCCCATTGAGCCACCGCATCTGCTTTATTATCGCTGGAATCTATTAATTTTATTACCTTACCATCATCATCTACAACTACCCGGCCATCCGCGCTCCACCATGCCAGCAACCCATCAACTTTACTTTTTGCCGGAGATATTCCCTTTTCATGACCAGCAATAGCAGGTATAGCATCAGCAGGTTTATCTTTGGCAACTTTTAAAATTTCTTCATATAGCTGACCGGCAATCTTTTCGCCACCCTTTTGATTGACATGCACGGCATCCTGCATCAACCCGTCAGTGTTATTCTTTGTCCATGGACCGAACCATGTTGACATATCCCAATATGCCGCGCCATTTAATTTACATAGTTCCGGCAATATTTTCAGATAATGTGCTAATCCAAGATTAGACCAGCCAGAGTTTACCTGCGCAGTTGAAACAACTAATATACGAGTTGCCGGAACGGCTTTTTTTACACGTTCAATAATTTTTGCCAAATTCGCAGCATATTCATCGCGGTTAAAACCTTTCAGGTTATGGTCATTCGTTCCCAGCAGGATAACTGTCACATCAGGTTGCAGCAACTTAATTGAATCTGCAAAAATAATCGGGTCAACATCGAGAAAATCGGCAGTTGTCGCCCATCCTTTCCCCCATTTATTTACTACTGCGCGTACTGTGCTGCCTGGAGTATCAATCTTCGCATCTACACCAATCAATGTTATAGTCTGGCTTTTTACAGTAATTACCAGGGTATGCCACCCATCTTCAAAACCTTTTAATGTTGTCCGCTGTATTCCACGTTTTTCTGTTTTTGTTGTTATTATTTGTGGCATACCTGCATCCACTGTAGCAGTCATATCACCTCCCTGCGGGTCTGCCAGCCAGTAAATATCAATCGTATTACCCCAAAATTTAACATCAGTATGCGATCCCGCAACATTGCTCCATACGTAAGAACCATCCGGAGCCATGTATGGTTTTGATGCTCCCGGTTGTACCATTGCAGGTTTTTGCCACCAGCCAATATTGTCAATTTTTAAATAAGGTAAATAGCCGCTGCCCATACCAATAGATGCGTTAAGTGAATGGTAACCACTGCCAAAATAACCGTATTTGGTTTCAAATATTCGCGCCAGTTCGCCGGTTATAAAACCTATTTCGGTATTGGAATCACCAATAACCAGAACATTCAATCCATTTGTTATAGCTTTTTGGTTTGGTTTAACCGGTATCTGTGTTTCTTGTGTATAACCTATTGTTATAATAAGCATAAATACTACGATGTTAGTAAGCAATTTACGAGTCATAGTTATATTTTTCCTTAAATGCAGCTATTATTAGACTTGTCCGGTAATAACAATCATTATTACCGGACAAGTCTATTGTGTAATGAAAAGGTTTACATGGTGAATGTGAGTGTTGCCCCACCGCTTGCCTGGTTGCCATCTTTCGAGACAATGTAGGTTTTTCCGGTGCCTCCAGCGGGTACCAGCACGAGACATTTCAAGGGTGGAATGACCACCTGGCGGTTATTCGCATCCGATAGTAAGCAAATCAGTGGCGCATATCCACCCGAGAATCCGCCGCAATCGACCAGGTGATAGGTGCTTAGTGGGGGGAATATAATCGGTGTTAATGTTTTCAGCACAATAGTGTCACCCTGGCTCAGCGTATTCGGATTGGTATCCACACGTGTGACGGTGATGGTTGTACCCGGACCGTCCGGCTGACTCAGGGTCACCAGCTTGCTATTGCGGGTGGCCAGCAAACCAAATTTCCAACTGATCCAGACATTTGGCGCTGTTGTCCTGGTAAAATTCGCCCAACCATTCGAAAAGTTATACCATTTTGGGTTATGTGTGTCGACGAGTGTGTCGGCATTAATGGTAATATATCGAATAGGTGACGGCAATTGCGATGTGATAGTAACATGACCATCTACTGCAGCACTGATATAGCCACTGCTGTGCCGTCTATCAAGATCCGCTGGAACGGAGAGCGCATAATTACTGCTGGTAGTGCTCGGAGATTGGATATCGGCAATCATGGGGGTCTCTGCAGGACGCAGCACTTCTCCCAAGGCAGTGCTGAATAACTCAGCATTGAAGCCGTAATCCGGTGCTCCTGCTGTTCCAGAATTCCGTGTGGGACAGCGGAATAATGCGCTCTCAGTCGCATAGTTCGTAATGGTTTTTGACCAGGGTACCGTTTGAGAATCTGCTGGAAACGTGGAATTGGCGTCCATAGCAGCCATGGTCATGGCAACGGCCAACTGCCGGATATTATTAGTGCAGGTGGTCTGTCGGGCTTTTTCCCGCGCACGTGCAAAAACCGGAAAGAGAATAGAGGCGAGGATAGCAATAATGGCTATCACAACCAGTAATTCAATTAAAGTAAAGCCCCGTGGTTTATGAGTATGCATACTTTCGCTCCTGTAATCAGAAAGGATAATCCGAGTTGTCATTTAAAGAAGTCCAGGATTTTACCCAGGTGTAATGCCAGAAATCAAAGGCATCGGTGGGGTAAGTCGCTGGCTTATTCACCACACCTAACGATGATAAAGTTGGATAATTAGCCATTATGGTGATGCACTGGTTTTTCTTGATTACCACGCCGGTACTGAGCGAGACGCCACCCGTGCCACTGGCCCCGGAAAACATGATAATGGGTCGATAGGTAGTGGCACCATTCCAGATGGTGATATCCGTCGTTGCGAGGAAAACGATAGCATCGGTAAACAGACAACTGGTGGTGGTATCGGCGCACGCCGCCACTACCTCGGTACCGCTACCGCCCGGCTGACTAAGGGTGACCAATTTACTGGTGCGGGTTGGCAGTGAGCCAAATTGATAAGTCTTAACTGTTGACGCCCCCAGGTAGGTCCAGGATGTAATATCCTTCATCTGATAACCGATTATTGTATAACGATTATTAGAAATTGATGCATGACCATCCACCCCGGTCATGACATAACTGTTGGTATGTCGGAAATCCAGATCATCCGGGGATTGCAACGTGAAGTTGAGATTAGGAGGAAACTGAGATCGCTTCAAATCCATAACGAGTGGGGTATTAGTGGGATCTAAAGTGTCCCCAAGGGATGTCCCGAACAGAGTAGCGTTAAAGCCATACTCTGACAAGGCAGCATTGCCTTTGATGCTGGTGGATGGACAATCAAAGATGGCACCGTCGATAGTCGTATTCAATCCGGTCGACCAGGACTTCGTGACTGGGTCAGCAAAAAAAGTTTCCTCATGGTCTTGTAAAAAAATGTGAATATCCGCCGCAAGTTGGCGGTTATTCGAAAGGCACGTGGTCTGATACGCTTTTTCGCGTGCCCGTGCAAAAACAGGAAATAGAATCGCGGCGAGGATGGCAATAATGGCTATCACGACCAGTAATTCGATGAGGGTGAAACCCAGATTGCGTTTTTTGTATTTATTCATACCGACCTTCTTTTAAAAAATACATTTAACGTTAACTGCTGATATTGTACCATGTAGTTTTTAATATGTCAATATATTTTAAGAAGATTTTTAAAATATATTTTTAATAAGATAACACTAAGGTCTACTACACTATTATTCTATTTAAAATTTATATTTTCGGCGAAGCTGTTGTAGAACGAATTGTAAAAGTTACCGGCAAAACTAATTTTCTGGTATCAGTTGAATGGCTTTGTATGATTTCTACTAACTGGTTAGCAGCGATGCGGCCAATTTCTTCCAATGGAAGTGTAATGGTAGTAAGAATATTATCACCATTTTTAGCAAGTAAAGGCTCAGAGTCATCGTGACCAATCAGGCTGATATCTTCCGGAATTCGAATTCCTTGCGATGTTAAAGCATGCCAGATTGAAATAGCAGCCTTGTCATTGGGAGCCATAATTGCAGTAATTGTCGGGTTAGATTCGATATGCACAATAATCCGTTCTGTTGCTTCGTCGGGATTATCATAATTCCAATTTATTGCTTTTAGCACTTCATTTGATTTCATGCCGGCAATATCACATGCCTGACGCATGCCACCCAATCGTTGTTGATGAGGATAACTTGCAGACCATTCACCATAAAAATGCAATATATGCTGATGTCCTAAGCTAAGTAGATGAGTTAATGCTTCATAAGAACCAGTCCAGTCATCTGTCATTATTACAGAACAACCAGGCATTGGATTAAGAATAGATATTATAGGACGTTGGTTAAAATGAGGTTCGTCTCGCAACGCGGATAGAATAGTAGCAAACGGTGCAGCAGCACAATATACAATTGCACCATCTACATCACCACGTCGTATTATACGAGGAAGCGATATATCTCCAGTTAAGTCCGGTTTTGTAACCAGGTTGGATACTAAAGCAATCTCATGTTCGTTGAATGCTGTAATGATTCCGTCGAATATTTGTATGAAATAACTGTCTTTCATCATACTGCCAGGAAAAAAAAGTGCAACAGCATGATTAAGCACGTCTAAATCATGGCTGCCTAATACGAGACGACGAGCACTTTCAAACCTCGCGGGGTCATAACCGATTTTGGCAGCCGTTTCCTGAATACGAATAGTCATTGTCTCACTGACATAACGTCGATCACCACGCAGTGCGCGCGATACGGTCATGCAACTTACACCGCAAATATCAGCAATATCCTGTAATGTTACTGCACCAGCCTGACGGGTATGCGTTTGGTAAGATATATCCTTTTCCTGGGAATCATCAATAATTATCCCTTTTCCAGATGGTAAAACAGTCTTTTTTATTTTTTTTTCTTTATCCCTTACTTTCATGGTTGACATTATACCATTTAAACAGGTAATATGTCAAAGTTAACGTTAAATGCTATTGGCATAAAGATGTAACGGTATGTAATGTAGAGGTGTAATGATGAAATACTTTATTATGGCAAAATCAATTTTCCTGACATGTTTATTAGTTTGTAATGTATCATTAGTTTTAGCTGCTGATACATTATTAAACACGAATATTCCGCAAGTTATTCCACAGTCCATTGTACCTTTTATGACTGTGGCACCAGCAATTGATGGAATTATTAATGCTGATGAATGGAATACTTTGCATATTTCGAAGTTTACATCACAACAAAGAGATCTGTTGCAACCAAGATATGGAGAGTTTTGGATTGGATGTGATGGTAAACGATTATATATTGCAGTGCGTTCTGCTGTGCATCCACAAGCAGGCATCATTGCCAATAATATTCCGCATGGCAACACAGATGTTGGCGATGTGATCTATGACGATTCAATTGAATTATGGATTGACAATAATCCTGGCAATATCTCAGGACAATACTATCAGATTATGGTTAATAGCAAGGGTGCACTGTATGATTCCAGCTATGAACGTAAAGATAAAATAGCACAAAAATATTGGCGTGCAGCAATTGAACAGGCTCACTCTGTTAAAGACAGCATTTGGAGCGCAGAATTTGCTATTGATTTATCATCTTTAAATATAAATAATCCAGAACAACCATTGGCAATGCGCGTATGCCGAAATTATAAATACCCCTGGGACCAGTCTCGCTGGGCGCCACTTGTTCGCGCGTTTGACACTCCTGATACCATGCCTAAAATCCAATTTATAAAACAAGCACCAATTATTTCAGAGATTGGATTCCAAAGTAAAGATGGAATAGATATTGGTATAGATATTAATAACCCTACGAAAAATCAATTACCAATCCATGTGAAAATTGGCGGTAATGCGCAAGACCAACCACGGTATTACCAGGATTGGGATATTAATCTGGAACCAGGCGAAAAGCGTAAGTTTTCGTACCAGAAACCCTTCTTTACACCTGGTGATTACCCGGCATTAGGTGAGTTGCTTATTACTGGGCCAGATAAACAAGTTTATTATCACCGCGATGTAAAATGGCAGACGGTCCCAACTAATATTTGGGATACACTATCAAGCACCAATGTTGATGATGCTGTTAAGTGTAATATTGCATTTTTGCCAACTTCACGCACACTCCGATGGAAATCTGCATTTAATGGTTGGATCGAAAAAGATAACATAAAAAAAGTGCGAATTAAAGTGCTAAATGAAGAAAAAAAAGAAGTCTTTTCCGATGAAGCAGATATAACAAAAAATTGGACATGTGAAGGAAAACTTCTATTAAAAGAGATAAAGCCTGGAAAATATCAGGTATTATTCTTTTTTGATGGAAAAACAATCTCAAATGAACCACTGAAAACAATAATGTTTCAATATGAAAATAATTTCCCATGGCTAAATAACTCCATTGGAATAAGTGATGAGGTGATTCCACCATTTACCCCACTTAAGGTGAAGGGACGGACTATAGATGCTGTATTACGTCAGCATTTGATGAATAATATTGGCATGTGGTCGCAGGTGAAATCAATGAATGATCCGTTACTTAATGCACCGATGACATTTGATGTCAGGCAAAAAGGTAAGATGCAGCGAGTAAGCGGTAACCTCGATTTTACAGAAAAAAAACCTAATCGCGTGACGGCAGTATCGAAATGGCGTGCAGGATCACTACGGGGTAAAACTATCAGCGAGATGGATATAGACGGATGCATGAAGGTAACGCTGGAGCTTTCCCAATGCGATAAAACTCCGGTGGATTCATTAGAATTGGTAATACCACTTAGTGCAGATCAAGTTTCCTTGATGCACTCCTGTGGAGAAGGATTGCGTTCCAATTACGCCGGTGCTATACCTGCCGGCACCGGAATAGTATGGGAAAGTAAATACGCTTCTCGCGATAAATTATTAGGTACTTTTTTACCATATTTATATGTAGGTGGTCCAGAACGTGGATTAGTGTGGTTTGCTTCAAATGATAAGGATTGGGTAGTTGATTTAAAGGACGAAGTTTCTGCCCTGGTAATTGAACGAAAAGAAGATACTGTTTTTCTGCGGGTACGATTAGTACAAAAACAGACAACACTGACCAAAACTCATCGTATTGTCTTTGGTTTACAGGCAACTCCTGTAAAACCAATGCCGACAAACCCCGACTGGCATACATGGGGTGTAACATCCGGTGGAAAGTTCGAGTCGCTGCTGCTTGGAATGTGCATGTATTGGGGTGGTCATCTCTATGGTGTAACTCCTCTGGGAAATGATTATACGGTTATACAAAAGATAGCACAGTCAAAAAAAGAAGGAAAACGGGATGATGACTTCTTTGCTGCTTATGCCAAAGCACACCCGGAAATAAAAAATGAAATTAATTGGTCAGCAGCTCCCGGCAAAGTTGATGCACTCATTCCATACACAAACCTTCGCGGTGAAAATATGGCGATACCTGAGTGGCTGACTTATCAGGATGAATGGCGCAGGTCTGATTATACCTGGCGAATTGATAAATCTAATGATGCACCAATTGATTTTTCCTGTACTCCAGTTAGAAGCCGACAAGATTACCTGCTATACGCCTACCGTGATTTTCTCCGCAATGGTTTTGATGGCATTTACTGGGATAATATCTGTATTTATGATAATGAAAATCCCGCAACAGGCAATGGTTATATTCGGGAAGATGGTCAATTTCAACCGGATACCGACATCTGGGAAATGCGTGAACTAACCCGTCGAACCGCAGTATTATTTCATCAAATGGGTAAACGTAATCTGACAATGCCGCATATGACTAATTCGTATCTGTTGCCGGTATTTAGTTGGACTACTATTAACTTCGACTGGGAATGGAAATTCGGCGGTTCAGATTTTCAGGATCGTTTTACACGTGAATATATCAGGGCCGCGAGTATTGGACGCCAAGGTGGCAATGTGCCGGTTATATTGTCAGGTATTACTGAGGTAACAAATCCTGTTCTGCAAAAATGGGTTGAACGTACCCGGGCAGGTGTTTGCCTGACCCATGAATTGATTATATATCAGGCTGATTCTCTTTATACGCGAATCAGACAGCATCTATTCAATCAAGGGTATGGTACTGATATCTGTAAAGTATACAACTATTGGGATAAACAACCGATAATTACTGTCAATGAAATAGATGCTGCCTGGATTGTTGTTCAGGGTAAAGATAAAATAACCATTATATTCTCCGATTATGGAAAAGGTGGTAATGCTAAAATAAAAGTTGATACTAAAAAACTTAATTTATCTGAAAATTTCACTGCTGTTAATTGGGAGAATACTGAACAAAAATACACAGCGCAAAACGGCATAATTACGATAAATGAGATCAAACAACATGATTTACGTGTTCTTACAATTCAAAACACACAGAAATAGAGAGAAAATTTAATGTCTCATAATTATAAATTACAACGCAATGAAAAACCAGATTTCTCCAGATTTCGTAAAGTTTTAATGCGAAAAGGGGATAGAGAGTATGTCCCTTTTTTTGAAATGATTCTTAATCCTGAACATTTTGAAGCATTTACTGGTTTAACACCGCCACCCGGGATGAACTTTATGCCGACATCATCAACATATGAGACTACATTTGCCCACTATCTGCAATGTTGTGCTTTAATGGGGTTTGATCATGGCACTATTAATATGTGTGGATTTGCCGGATTCCCGGCGAAACGCCATGATGGTTTTGTTATGGATGATGATAGCGTAATTACCTGCAATGCTGATTTTGACGCATATCCATGGCCATCGGCCAAAACATTAGATATTGACGCTATGATTCGAACGGCAAAATTAGCCCCGGAAGGACTGGGTGTACTCACAGGTGGTGGTGCAATTTTTCAAACAATGTGCGACCTGCTTGGATATTCCGGCATTGGTATAATGCTTTATGAAAATCCAGACCTGGTGAATCGGGTTGCTGATCGTGTAGGTTCAATTATGTTGGAAGTATTCGATTTGGCTGCATCCTTGCCATGCATTGATGGTATTCTGGTAACTGGTGATATGGGTTTTAAAACCGGAACATTTTTGAAACCTGACGATTTACGACGTTTAATATTTCCATGGCATAAACGAATATGTGATGCTGTGCATAATCATGGCAAGGTATGTATCTTACATTCATGTGGTAATTTAAAAGAAGTGATGGAAGATATTATCGCCAGTGGTTATGATGGTAAACATTCATTTGAAGATGCAATTACTCCTTCAATGCTTGAATTACATCAGCAATATGGTAAACGTATCAGTCTAATTGGTGGCATAGATGTGGATTTTCTTTGTCGTGCAGATGAAATATCTTTACGACAACGTGTGCGTTATATGATTGACAACATGGCTCCTGATGGTGGTTACATGCTGGGCAGTGGCAACAGCCTTGCTGATTATGTTCCCATAGAAAGTGCATGGGCAATGTTTGATGAAGGTCTAAAATATGGTCGTGAATAAAGGTATTTCTATATGAAAAAAATTAAAAATCAGATAAATATAGACGGACTTGAACTCATTTTAGTTCATAATAACAAACTGGCAGAGGTTACGTTAAACGACAAAAATACCGGTAAACGTTGGGGACCTGCATCTTTGTTAACATTAGATGTTTTTGATAAACCATTGAAACGCATTGAAAATGTGGATAAATGGCGTATTGAACATGTTGAACCTGTAGAAAATGGTTTACATGTGATGATAAGTGATAACAATCATGGCATAGAAATAGGTATATGGTTGAGATTATATGATGGTGAGTTATCAGTATTATTATCACCTTCAGAAATCTATGAACGTGACTCTGTAATGTATCGTCTTTTTGCAGTAAATATTCTTCCTGACCTTATGAATGTACAAAATGGCACGTTGCTTTTGCCAATAAACACTGGCATGTTATGCCCAACTACAGGCAAACCAGCAATTCATGACCGTTTTCTAATATACGGTGAACAGGAGCGATGGGAATTGACACCATCATTGCCTTTCTGTGCATGTTGGGATAATGATGCTGGAATCATGGCTTTAGCACGTCAGGGGGCATGTGATGCGGAATGCCGAGTGGAAACTGATGGAAAAAATGGTGGTGAAACAGGCTTTTCTATGTCGCTACGCCGTACCTGGATAGATCCTGTTGATTATACAAATCGTGAAATACGCTTTATTCCAATCAAAGAAAAATCTGACCCTGTAATATTCTGCGCAAAACGCTTACGTCAACATATTATGATAGATCTCGGTAAGAAAACTCTTGTTGAACGCGCTGCTGAATCACCGGAAGTGGCTTATCTAATGGATGCCTATATAATGAAGCTGTTCCATGGAATTGAAAATGTAGGCTATATGATGGAAGGAAAACAGACCGTTAATCCAGGCTCTTTTCAAAGCTATATGCCATTCTCTGAAGCAACAGCATGTCTGAAAAAATTAAAACAGGCAGGTATTGAAAAAATAGTCACGCAATGTGTCGGGTGGAATACTAAAGGTCATGATGGTCTATATCCCACTCGTTTCCCTGTAGAGGAAAGATTAGGTGGTGAAACAGGATTCCGTAATTTAATTAGAACTGGCATTGATTTGGGGTTCAATATTCAGGTACACGACAATTTCATTATGCAAAATCTTAATTCACCGGACTTCAATCGTGATTATGCAATTATCGATATTTTTGGAGAACCTTTAATTCATGGTCGCTGGGCTGGTGGTCCAGAAGCATCTGGTTGGCCATTAGCCATGCCAGAAGAACGTATAGCCGGTCATTTAAAACACATGAAAAACCTTGGATTAAAAGGCATGTATTATGTAGACTATATGCAGCAACCCCTGGAAGTAAATTATCATCCGAAATATAAAGGTCCCCGGGCAGATTGTGCCAAAGGGCAAGTTCTAATAGTAGAGGAATGTAAGCGAGTGTTTGGAGCATGTGGTACAGAATTTGGTTTTTTACCTTGTGCTGTAGCGGCAGATCATATATCAACTTGTGGCGACCCCTGGCATCTGACAATGTGTAAACCGGAATGGCCGGTATTCACCCTGATAGATCGTAAAAACGTAGTTCCAGTCTGGCAAATCGCCATGAGTGGGCTGGTAGCTCTGGAAGCACGTGGTGGCGTAAAATGGGATAACGTCATGGCGTGTATATTGTATGGTGGCATACCACGCGATGAATGGTCCACAAAACCTGGAGTTATGCCTGTGTTGAATGATACCAGAATTGCCGCATTGAAAGCAGTTAACGATATTTGTATTACACAATATGGGCATCTTAAAAAGTATGAAATTACCGATTATAAAAAATTATGTGATGATGCATATTCCACCAGTTTTGCCGATGGTACAGAAGTAACAGCAGACTTTGAAAAGCATATCATTAAAGTGAATGACAAAGAGATAGTATGCCCTGAAATACTTGTATCATATTAATATTTTGTCGTTATCATAAATTAACTGTAAATCTTAATTAAATACCAATCAACACTTTTATCCACAGTTTTCAAATCTAATACAGCCGGTAAACCGTTGTGAACAATCTCATTTCCGCTACGGATGTCTACCAGTTACCTTATGATATTAAACACTAAAAAAACCGCCAGAGAAAGTTCTGGCGGTTAGAAAGTGGTAGGGCGTATCGTACGGAACTCATAACTTTTGAATGGTGCTTCGTTATTAAGAGCGGCAAGAGGAAAACTGGTTGATATTGGATAATCCATTGGGACATAATTAATCTGTTTCCAATGTTTCCCAACGTTTCTCCAATGTTTTACAACGTTTCCCAACGTTTCTCCAATGTTTTTTGTGTTGTTTAAATTATGCGATAATGTTGTCTACATCCAAACAATACTTTACACCACGTCCAGTGGTTCCAATTTTCTTTATTATTTTTTTATCTGTCAGTTTCTTAAGTAACTCGGCAGCGTGCCAACTATCAATCGTAAAGAGTTTTTGACAACCTCGATTAGTTATTTCTCCGTGTTCGCGAATGTATGATAATACCATAGCTTCTTTATGAAATAGCTGTGGTGTCAATGATAATTGGTCATTCTCAATATGTATTGTTTCATTTAATACATAATAAGCCCAACGACGTGACTCATGTTTTGTTATGATTCCAGCTTGCATCAAACTGCGTAGTTCTCGAGAAGCAGTATTTGTATCTACAAAATTTAAACGTTGATAATCGCTATTAGTAATACGACCACGGTGACGAATGAATGCTAAGGCCATTCGTTGATGTTCATTAATGGGTTGACTTGCGAATGTATTCAACCATGTCAGAGTATCAGGTTCTAACAGATGCCGATTGTTAAATGTAACTCGAAAAGCACTGCGAGTATCCTCGAAAATTGGCGGTTCCATAGTTGCTTTACGCATTTCATTCAATATGGTATTGATACCACTGCCTCTGTTTTCAACCAGATGTAAGTCCTCAGCAAATCGCATAATCTGCCGATTACGAGTTGACTGCTGCTCTTCCAGTGTATCTACTGTTACACTGCCATAAAGACATCCTGGACTTTCAATTATCAGTCGATCTGCGAATAAACGTACTTGTATGTAACTTGAACGTGCATATGGACTGTAATCACGATGCATGACTGCATTTAAGAGTGCTTCACGTACTGCCATAAAGGGATATTCAGGAATCTCCTGATGATATAAACCATTTACTAAAGTACTTTTGCGCATGGTTTTTAAAATATAAGTATAAGCTGTCTCAACCATTACTGGAATTGATCCTTCAAACTTCTTGTTGTCCAGAAAGCGGGCACCTGTCGGAGTGGTTTCATTTTCTGTTGTACTGAAATAGTGTAAGAAAGTAATTACTAATTGTGGTTCAAATGATTGAGGATAAATACCAAACATCAGTAATCCCGCCATTGTAGGACGCAGAATACCTTGTTCTTCTCGAACAATTCGTAACGTCTTCAATCGTTGCTCAAACGGTTGATGTAAATATGGCGCGTCAGGATTGGATTGGCGGAGTATATCAAAGTATGATTCAAGACGATTATGGTCTAAGTCGTCAAAGGTAGCCTCTGTAACAACAACACGGTCATGCTCCTGTTGATAACGATTGCTTACAAACCCAAACACTTCATAATCAGTCATCTGACGGTCAGAATCCCCAATACGCAAATATGATCCGCGTTGCATACCTGCTGATTTATAAAAACATGGTTTTTGTTCAATGGATACTTCCGGCACTTCAGCGATAACTACGTGAAGACCGTCAATCTCCGCAACTGAAAACTGTAGGCGTAATGGTGGTTCCATTTCATCTGTTGCTTTGCCAGTGACATCTGTGATTAAGCGACTAACATCATGAACTCCGACTATAGCAAATTGCTGTTCTTCATCCACTCCAAACAGGATGATTCCACCTCCAGTGTGATTAGCCAATGCAGAAAATGAATCATATAGTTTTTTAGGTGTTCCGAAATGAGCGGCTTTTACCTCAACATCATCAAGTTCACATTGCTGAGCCTTAATTTCATTTATTAATTGTTGGATTTCGTCTGTGGTCATATTTGATTCATCCCCAGCATTTGACAAAACATCAGTATCACAGACTCCTCTGCAATCTTGATAATAGTACATACTTTTTGATTAATTCTTCAATATAATCATGTTTCCTTCTTATTTTCAGTTTGTATATGTTTTGATATGATACTAAAATTGAGATATTAATAAAAGAAGTTTATGTTTTTTCATAGGTTTTGAAGCCTGAAACTGTAATGTAATCGTGTCACTAAAATAAAGAACCCGTCAGAGAAAACTCTGACGGATAGAGACTGGTACGACAGGCTTGATGAAACATGAAACCTTCCTTAAAGTCACAGGTTGACTGTATTAAATAGTACCTGATTAATCAGTCTAAATTTCTTCCCATGTGATGGTAATCGGTTTCTTTATTATAGGTGGTTGTGTCACTGGTAAAGATTTCTTTGTCTGGGAACCCGAATTGCTATTATTACTTACTGCGGCAGAAGTCGTTGTGTTTGCTACGACTTGTGATAGTAAAGCAGGTGGTGTGCCTATCATCTTTGACGTTGGGTATACCCACTTTAATTGGCGACCAGCCAGACTATCTACTGTACCGTTCCATATATCAGTTCTGATCTCATAGCCAAATGTAACAGATAGCTTTTTTATAGAGTTATTTAAAGTATTGAGTGAATATACCAGATTATTTACTTGATCTGGTATAGTTTGTTCTGACTGAAGAGATATTACTTGTTCCTGACTTGGAGGTTCAACTACAAATTGTTTCCAATGTGGCCACTCCTCGAAAGGTATTGCTTCTGCAAAATCACCTATCGCTGTGCTGATTAATTCATTACCAAGTCTAATGGTACTTCGATTAAGTGACCAGTAATTATGACATGACACTGAGCCGTTGTCTGCTACTTCATAATCGCTTGATGCTTCATATTTCTGTAATACTTCTTGACGAAAATAGACTTGACTCATAAAAAACACATCTTCTCCATCAAATATACGACCTATAATTTGTTTAAAGGTAGTAAAACGTGCCGGAGCAACTATTCCGTTGGATGTTGGCATGGTGAATGTATAAGGGTCAAACTGTGGTTGATTGGTCCACAAATCATCTTCATCTATTTCTGGAGGGTTAATCTCAAACCATAAATGAAGTCTTCTTAATAAAGATGAGTCATCTGGAGTGACATTATGAAGGAAACAAGCTGATAAAGAGAACCCTATAGCAAGTCAAATATCTTGTATGGAAGAATTTGCCAAGAAGAAAGGTTATGATGTTGTTAAAATATATAAAGATGAAGGTTATACTGGTACTAATGTTAATCGACCAGCATTTCAAAAAATGTTACTTGACGCAAGTATAGAACCAAAACAATTTGATGCTGTATTATTATGGATGTTTGATCGTTTTTCGCGTGATATCGGTGATGCTGCTGTTAATAAAGAGAGACTACGAAAAGAATATGAAATTGATGTGATTTCAATTAATGAGTCCGGTGAGAATGAAGAAATAGATTTTATTCCTGAAAGTTTTCATAGTGTTATGGCTCAGAATTTATCGAAAACAATTTCAAAGAATTGCAGTCGTGGACTGACATCAAAAGCTATTGTTGGCTTATCAACAGGTGGTACAACTCCAGTAGGATATAGGTCTATTCATAAATCTGTAGGTAAAGCAGTTGATATATCCTTTGAAATTGATGATAAATATGAACCCTTGATTAAGCGTGCATTCCAAATGTATATATCTGGAGTTGGAGCTAAACAGATTGCTATGACTTTTAATAGTGAGGGGATATTAACACCGAAAGAGAATAGCTGGACTGCACAGAAAATTCTTTTTATATTGAAAAATGAGGTTTATACTGGCGTTCGTATTTGGAATAGGTCATCATTTCGTAGGGGTAAATTAAGGCAAAATGATCCTGGTAAAATATGTCGGTATGAAGGGGCACATCCAGCAATAATTGATAAAGAGTTATTTGAAAGTGTTCAATTACGTCTTGATTCATTAAACCCAAGGAAGTCACCTGTTATTGAGCCTCGGGCAATCCAGAGTAACTATTTGTTAAGTGGTTTATTGAAATGTCAATGTGGTAATTCATTTACAGGATCCGAAGCTAAATCAGGAAAATATAATTATTACTCCTGTGTGCAACAAGGTAAATCTGGGAAGACAAAATGTGATATGAAGTTAATCCCACAGAAAATAATAGAAAGGACTATTATTGAATACATAAAGGCAGTATTGTTAAATGAAGAAAATATCTCAATGCTATTATCGCAAATTAATGATAAGCAGAAAGACACTATTAAAGATAAAAAAGATGAATTAACATCTATTAATCATGAATTAACAGATGTTCGCAATAAATTAACAAATATATATACTCTCATTGAGTCTGGTATTGTAACTGAAGATACTTTAAATGAGCGTATTAAAGAACGTCAATTACAGATACGCAATTTAGAGTATAAGCAGAATCAATTGCAGAATGACATTAAAAATCCACATGTCATTAATATGAGTATTGCTGACATTCGTGATTTTATCATACATTGTAACAAAATACTTAATGAAGCGTCAGCTGGAAAAAAGAAAGAATTGTTGCGTTCATTTATTGAGAAAATCAATATAAGTTGGGATGGTAATAATTGGAAGGGGAGCTTAAAATACAAGTTCCCCGTGCCTGTAAAAACTGACGCGGGGAACAATTTTATAGATCCCAGAAATAAAGTTCTGGATTCCGTAACGTATGGTAGGGCGTGCGCTACGAAACCAAGAACTTTTGAGTGGTGTTTTTTGATTAAGGGTGGCAGGAGGAAAGGTGTCTAAAAAACTTGTGAGTAGACTTTATTGAATAAAGTCTACCAATAATTATAAAAACATTGATACTCAGAATGAATACTTCGAATATGATGTATCAAGATACAGGCTAATGATTCAAGTTCATCGGATAATATTTGACAGGTGTCATAGATATTTACTGGACTTATCTTTTTTGTGTTAGCAAAGAAATAATGAATTGATAACTACCATTCCTTTGCATACCTTTTGATGTGTGTATTATTCTACAAATCGTTAAATCTAAAATTCCCCATGAAACCACATGAAGGACTAACTTTCTGTCCGAGAGCGAGAATATATATATTAAAATAATGTGCTATAGTTCCAGTGCATTCTTGACAGATTGATAATCCCAATAATGCTTGCCATCTTTCATTTTTTGCATTGGAGCGTGCGTACCATATGCTTTGATGGCATCAGGGCATTTACTTTTATCGACTGTTGCTGCATTATAAAGGATGACAAGTTTGATGTTTCCGCTGTCTCGAACCGCCTTTTTACACTCATATTCAATAAAACTGTCATTACTAAGAGTATGATTCGTTTTACACTTCCCGTTGTCATAATTCGAACAGTATGTACACTCGCCTGCTCTGCGGCTTTTTGTATTACTTCCTACAATCAGAACGAATGTTTTCGAGGCATCCATTCTTGTAGCAAGAGATGCCTTGATACTACAATTCAAACTATCATCTTGCGCCTGAGTAAGGTCATGTGCATCAGTAAATGACAAACTCCACTTTTCGCCATTATTCCATTCGTGCAGCTTATCAACTGCATTTTTATCGCCATCCCAGTCTGCTGCGATGTACGTTTTAGTTCTGTATGTCATAATTATTTTTTTCCTTTCAGCTCGTAAAGATTTATTGTTTCCAGAGCCTTTTTAGTAAGTATTATATTTATTTGAATGTTCTTGTCAAAGGTCACGGAACTTGTTTGTAATGTGCAGAGAATACACTTGAGCAGTTGCTCATTTGGCTTTTCTGCCATATCGTCAAGTTGTGTAAGGCCTCCCCCTATTAATGGAATATTAATTTGCTTGCCTTGATATGTACGGCGAATCTCTTTCCACATTTTTCGTAGCGTATGTTCATATTCAGCACGGTTTGTGTACGCCTCGTTCTGCTCGTTAAAGTGTGTTAACGCTAACATCATAACATCTTGAAAGATTTTAATAGTTCCAAGTTCATATCTTGTCTTTGTGCCATTAGAACAATCATTCCTATGAAGAGGACTATTAATGTCGGTAATAATAGCACGTTTTAATGATTCCTTATCCATATCATTAAGAGAGTCAATATACATTCCGTTTAGCGAACTGTGAGCGATTACTATATCGTCTACTTGAGTGTCGAAATACTCGTTAAAAGGTATGATTTTCCAACCGTCAGCCTTGAGGATATCACCTTCTCTAATGACTAATTTCATACCCCGAATATCAAGTGTAACCTCATTTTTTGTTAGTTTTTGCTTTACAACTATCGTTCCGATAACAAGTACAATATACGATAACACAACCACTCCAATCTGAACGGGGAGTTTACCTACACAATCAAGCGAGAATGATGTAAAACTTAAAACGATACTTATACCACCGAGTATTGCAAAGGCGACTTCAAAACTATCAGTTAGGATTTTGGGGAGCAAAGATATTAGCTGTTTAATGATTTTCATTACACAACCACTTCCCAGTATAAATGATTTTTTGTGTTAAACAACGGTATGTTCTTACTACTGTGTATTTTGTTTCTGTAAGCCAAAATACCCTCCTTATTTTATTAAACCCCACTGAATGTAGGCATCTCGGTTGTAATAGTTTTTTCCACCGTTTAGGTGTTTCCCGTTAACTGAAAACTTTGAAATCGCATCTAAGATACAATCTTTCTTAAAAGCAATATGTATTGCCTCAGTTCCCGGATTATTTATGCGGTCTGAAAGCGACTTTGTCCACAAATTGCTTAATGCATCGACATTTAGTATTGAAGAGTATTCAGGATACGCAATTATCAGTGGTATTTGATAGTTATCAATAGCTTGTTCGATTTCATAAGAAAGCACACTTCCTGTATATCGTGTATCCTTTGTGATAATAACAAGCATATTTTTTGACGCTCTAAGTCTCTCTTGAATTCGAGTATATAGGGTAGCTTTTGCACTTGAATCGCGGACGGCATATGTTTTTTCGTGGCTGTTCGTAATGTTAAATTCAATGTGACTGTTAGCACACCATGCCTGAATAGTAGCGTAGTATCTGAAGTCAGATTTGGTAGGGTTGGTTTCACCTAATCCATCAAAAGCAATATATGTACCAGTTCTGTATGCCATTACCAATTCCTCTTTAATCAACGCCTAAAGCCTTAAACACAGTTTCCTGTGGGGTTGAGTAGAATATAAAATATAAGGACAGGTTATCTATTAAACTGCTTCTGCCAGTTTATTCCCGTATTTCTACAATAATCATACATAATTATAATCATAATTACAACTACAGATAGCACAAAAAGAAAAAACTGCCAGTAGAAAAATTTCTGACGCGTTAATAAATGGTAGGGTGTGTGCTACGACATTGAAAACTTTTGAGTGGTGTTTTTTTATTAAAGGTGCAGGAGGAAAAATGTTTAAAAAACCTTGCTGGTAGACTTTATTAAATAATAATGCCTGGTTGTTACTTTAAGTTCAATATTCTATTCAGTATAAAAATTCCTTAAGGTAGACTGATTATTTATAATATGTTTAACCATGATATGAATATAAGTTGCAAGATAACGAAATCGTATCGATAATTATTATAATCAACATTAAACTCAAAAATGTTTATATTATGTTTTCTTTGTTGCTTGCCGCACTCGACCGCGGGCATCTTTACATAGGGTATTATATACATCATCTAACTCTATAGGTAATTCTTCTAATGTTGACCATTTATTTAAGATATATGCAACTCCCATTCGTATATTAGCATCATTATGTTTTGCAAGTGTTGGAATAAATTGGTATAGGATTTGAATTAGGATTCCATTCGCATTATTATTTGATGATTCTGATACGAACTGGATATTTTGTGAGTTCAAAATTTTATAGATTTGAAAAAGTATGGAAAATATAGCATTTTGTGACTGTTTTATATTTGTAGTATCAGACGAAGCTTTCATTAAAAGAAATCGGACTATATTTATTATATTAATTCCATTCATACCTTCTGTAGATAACCCTATCGTGATTGCAATTTTAGATAATAACCCATATGCACACATTGGAGCTTCAATTATATTGTTAATCACCCAATTTCCAACGATAGACTTTATTTCAGGATCATTGTCACTAATCATGCTTACACTTAATAGACATAGACTTTTGAATATACCCTCCTTCTCGTTTAAATCCATATGGAATGACGAAAATGGTCCATTATAATTTGGGGCAAAGCCATTCCCCGATGGATTAACATTTAGCCAATTAAGATATTCTTTTCGAATATTTTCAATATAAATATGCCCTCCCTTTAGAACCAAAATTGATAGACATTCTATCATGTTTTCTATTTCAAAAGGAGATGCTTGTGGGTAATTTATTGCATCAGTCAGAAGACTAACAAGGTGAAGGTCATCTTCCGTCCAAGTAACAAGTCCAATTAGATTGTTATCAATTGCATTGCTATCTATCTTCTTTAATTCTGGATTTATAGTAGAATATATTTGTTGACGGTTATAGTCTCGTAACTCAGAGTTATCTCTTGGAACAAATGGTTCATCTGGATGTTCAAGGTAATATAAATAATGAGAGCGAACCGGATTTGTTGTACTTTCGCTTAATTGCTGCTTAAATCTTTCTGATAGTTCTGACCGTTTGAGTGATGCATTGTAGAGTAAATTCCAACGATTTTCTATTGAACGTTCATCGACTGTCATAATGTCAAGCATTTTCTCACCAATCTTAATTGCGAGTAAGGATGGTGCATGAAGTAGATATTCTTGCAAAAAGCATTCTTTATTATCAATTTCCCAAATAGCAGGATGTTGTGCAGCATGTAAAGCCACTGGATATAGTGATTCATAAACTCGTGAATCTATATTACAATGAGAGATAATTGTTCCCCAAAAGGCAAAAGGTGCTACATGCCAACCTGGTAATTCTCCCCTGAACTTGTTACATTTAATAGACCAGTTCGCTAATTTTAATAGGCATGATTCAGGGACACCATCAGAAAGTAATACAAATAACTCAAATACTTTATGCCATTCAAGAGGACGAGTATTAACCATACAATTGACTAATATTTTTCTTAATGATTCATTAGTGAAGTCTAATTTTTGTATAGCGCATGAAATTAAAGGATCTTTTTCGTCAAATGACAATGATTGTATTGATTTTATAATAGCATTTATTAAGAATCCATAGTACTGTTCTCCGTTAAATCGGGTTACTTCAAGATTAAGCATTGCACGAATGCGTGTTAGATCTATCCAAGAAGATATATCCCAAACTCGAAGTGCAGACAACTCACTAAACATGACAATCCTGAAACAATTAAATCGCTCTTCACTCGTTATTTTTGTTTCACCTTTCCACCAAAGAGTGACAGCGTCAGACATCAATTTTTTAATGCGTTGTTCGGTAAATGCAAAAGATTTACGGGTTACTAAATAAACTCTACGTCGTGTTAATGTTATAATTTCTGGATCTCCACAGTCTTCATTATTACTTTCTTTCATATGAATATGAAAGCGAAATCGTTGATGAATATCTGATACATATAATGCTATCGGATCTTCGTATGTCACCATATTCACAATGTTTTTTATACATTTCCTAACTTTTTTCCAGTTACATTTAAGAATGTAACCCCAAGCATCGTATAGATACTTCTCGATTGGTCTTGGAAAATAGTTATCCAATTTAGTTTTCACACATGATGGTGCTCCGAGAGTAACTAAATAATTTTGAATTTCCAATCTTTGACGAGTTTTTTCTAATTCTTCAGCAAGACGTTGATTACTATTATAAAGCTTTTGATACCAATTAGTTGATAGTTCATGCCATTTATTCCCAATAGGATTTTTGTACCATAATAATTCAATAATTAATGTTAATAAAAGTGCATCCTCTTCATTATAGGTGTCTATACACCATGATAAAGAAGATGTTTTTAAGGCGTCTATTAAACTAATATCTATAGAAAGGCACTCTTTAATTAAAATAAATGTATTCTTTAATATAAGAGATATGGCTACATCATCTTTATTACAAGGCATCACTTCGTAAACAGTCTTAACCTTATTTAACATATATACATCGATTAACCAATATAAAGATAATACAGCAATCCAATATGTCTCCGATAATAAAACATCACACTTTCCTTTTTTAACCCATTTCTCTATATTTGATAATGCTATTGAACAAAGATGATTAACCAATACACCATCTCCATCATTATGTGCTTCAAAAGCTCGAGCATGGAGATAAGCTATTGATTGGTGTTGTTGTTCATAATATGTAGGTTCGCAATGAAACATTTTTGACATTTATATTCCTTTTATTCGTTAATTATTGCGTAGCATGCCTGCTCATAAATTGAGCGTATTTCGAAATCACCTTGAATATTATAAATTAGCTTAAGATTAATTTCTTCCAAATCAATATCATGAATTTTAGTTAAAAAAGTTGATGATACTTTTCTTTTATCTATAACTGCCTCAGGAAAAAATGTATTAAGCAAATGATAAACTAGTGCTCTTTGTGTGGTCAGTCCTGGGATTTTATACCAGTTTTCTAACTCGGGACAGATAATTTCAGGTATACTATTTTCCAAGAAAGATACATCAAGAAATCCTGCACCAATTATTGATAAAGGTTCAATGTATAATTTAATAAGTCTGTAATGATTGCGTAAAGCAGCATATACAGGAGCCATCTGATAGTCAGTATCTGGTGGCCGAACAAAAGTAATATTTACTGTGCCTTCTGTTATAAGTATACGATTTGTTGTTAGACTGTGACGAATCCAATGACCATAATTAAGCATGGTTCCTTGGCGATGTTCAATCATAGTTACTGAATCACAACGACTTGCATCTTCATCTAAAAGATCAGATACAGCTAAAACCGCTGCTAAACCGATGTCTTGTCCTATCAGATTAACAAAACCATTTTCCCATGGCCATTTCTCATGTGCCTCTGCAACGCAAATAGCTCTATTTAGAAGTGGAGATGAATATATATCTGTATAATCTTCTTCTATTGAATTTATAATGAGTCGTTTAATTAAATGACGAATACGTAACACATGAGTTTTTCTTACCCAAGTCGGAATATCCATGTTTCCTTTACCCGGCCATTTGATGTTATCTTTTGGTAAATCTTCGGGGCGTTGAGACAACATGCCTATATCATGAATAAGTACGGCTATTAATAATATTGCAGCCTGTTGACCTTCGTCATCAAAATTGTCACATAGTGATGTTATATCATCTGAAGCTGATTTAAATGTCCAGAGACTTATTCGATCTACCATACTGCAAAGATGACGTAACCCATGATCAGTAAATTCTGGTAAATGGCAACTGATAGTTAAACGATATATTATACTAATTAAATCTCGCAAAAATATAGGTAAACGCGGTATCTCAGTACAGCATATTGCTTTTCGTCCAAGTTTACTATCAAGGATAAAGTCTGCGATATCACGCATAGAAATATCTGGGTCGGGTAGACAACGTGTGAAAGGTAACATAGCTATCTTCCTTCATTTTGTAATAGTTCACCTAAAGCAAAGTTAATTTCCTATCAGTCAATATCATAATTATTTTTCTCTATAATATAGTAATTACCTGCTTTTATCAATAGCAATTATCTCTTATGTTAGTATTTGTATTCTATCTACTCATCATCGTCGTCAAAAACTTCCCAAGCTTCCTCTCTCCTAGAGGTGAAATTTCCATTTGCGAAGTTCTGTTCTTTTCTTTTGCGATTGATTTCTTCTTGTTCTTTTGGTGAACGAATGATTACATTCTTTTTTATGTTAGGTAATGGTTCTTTGAGATCAATAACTTTTTTTTCATTTAAGTCCTGAGTATTTACTTTGCTGTCATGAGTATTAATATCGCATTTTGCTTTAGGAAGCGGGTTGTTTTGTTCCTTGATTTGTAAGGAAGGTTGTTCATTTACCGTTATAACATTAGGTATAGATGCAGGATAATTTTGCTGTTGTTCATATGAGATTAGAATCTTTGATTCAATGTAAAGAGGAATGTTTGATTTGTTAGCAAAGTTTATCACATTTAATAGCGATACCCAATTCATGCGTCTTTTTTCAGAGTGAGTGGTATAAGATGACTCAATTACGATCCAGTCACATAATTTAACACTTAATGTTGGGGAATCTATTCGTATTTTTTGTTGTCCGAAACACCATGTTGGATTTTCTTCAGGACGTAATACTAAAAGACACTTCGCTTTTCCTATTCTTGGCATTTGTCTTTCAGCATACTGAAAATCTTTCTCGGTTTCTGATATAAAACCAATCCACATGTTTTTAGGAAAAAACTTTATTTTATTGATTATATTATCAAGGTTGTTTGTAAACATGATGAATTCAAATTCTGGGGTCTCTTTAATTACTTTGAGTATTTTTTTAAGTTCTTCATCTCTAAAAGTATCTGCAAAGTTAAAGTTCACTTCTGGAGAAACTATCACAAATTGCTTATTTCTATTTTTATTTAGTTTAGGCAATCTGAGTGGAAAATGAATATTTTCTTCTTGAAAAACAAATGGCTTATCACTTGAAGTTGAAACTGGATTCCACTCAAGTGCTGCGTAATGATACTGTAATCTATCATGATACCGGATGTCAGTTATTGCATCATTCTTTTTTAT
This sequence comes from uncultured bacterium, assembly GCA_964638715.1. GTDB lineage: Bacteria > Armatimonadota > Hebobacteria > CAIYQO01 > CAIYQO01 > JBAXQQ01. The sequence continues at coordinate 49,577 of CAZWZF010000030.1, forward strand.
GTCATATGTATTTGCTCGCATCAAGTTATAAGCACGGTGTATAGATTTTTCCAATGCTTCATTTAATTTAACAGCTTCATCAAGTCGTCCATTTATATTAAGGTAATCAATTGCATCAATTATCTTGATGCCATGTTCAATAGTCGATTCAGACATATGCTTGAGATAAGGTTGAATTTTTCTATAGACTGAATTCCTGGTTGTACCACCAGCTATTCGACTACCTTTTATTCCATTAGAATTGCGTCGTACTTGTAATGAAAATGTGCCATTTTGCTGAAGTCGAATTTTTGCACGTTGTTTTTCTATTTTATACAACTCATGTATAGCTCGCAAGATTGTTATTTTACTTTTATGTATTTTATGTTCACTGATTATTGATATCAGAACAGCTTCCGTAATTTCATTGCTATCAGTAAGATTTGAATGCTCTATTTGTACTGTGACATCTTTGACTTGCAATGCTTTCCATACCCAATACCCATCAATGATTTCATTGCCATTTACGACAGTGATAATGTTATCTTGCAATTGTTCTATTGGACTATCTTTTAATGGATTTTCGTTCTGCTTCGAGTTACTATATATTTCTTCAAATACACTGTGCGGTTGTAACTTCGAATTTAATATTCTATCGGGCATAAAGATTCCTTAAGGTAGATTAATAATTTTGATAATATATTTTACCTTTCTATGAACATAAGATGCAAGGTAACTAAATTTCGGAGAGCAAGACATTCGAATTGACTTTATGCAAAAAAGTTAAGGCGTGCTTTTCTGTGTTGGTTGACTTTATTAATGATAGGCGAATCGAATAAACATCAATTGCATGATGAAATGTAGTGAAGGAAATTATAATATGCTTAATAAGACTTATTATTACAACTAATTTAAAATATTGATTCGACTACGTTTTTGTTATGATATCTCTACTTTTTGTTGGTTTCTGCTTGTCGATGTTTAAGATACATATCAGCTAATGTATGTATAATTGATTCTGGCCAATCAATATTCTTAACGGGTTTTCCAATGACTGTTTCTTTACCGGTTTTTCTGTTAATTGTAATTTTGATTGTATTAGTTTCTATCATTTAACACCCCCAATTTATTATCCATCGTTATTATACAATTAAAAGTCATCGTTAAGTGATTGTTACAAAGAATATCTGATATACATCAGATTAAATATTTCATGTGAAGGTAGACTTTATTAGTGTTAACTGAATCAGATCATAACCCAAATAATGATGCTGAGTTCTCAGTGAAGAGTTGGCCTTCGCGGATATAGCGGCGCACCATCTTTTATGTGAAGCAGTTTTTTTGGTTTTACTGGTACATAATAATGCGTGTTAGTACGGTTGTAACGGATGATACTACCTAACTACAACAACTGCATATATAATGTCTCGACTTCGTTTTTTGTTATGATTTCTTTTTATTGGTTTCTGATTCCAAATGTCTATCAATTGCATCAAGAACTAAATGTATAACTGATTCTGGCCAAACAATATTTTTAAAAGGTTTTCCAATGACTGTTTCTTTACCAGTTTTTCTGTTAATGATGATGGTGATTTTTTGCATTTCTATCATTTTAATACCCCCAATTTATTTTTATAATTATTATGCAGTTGGAAAGTCAGTTATAAGTGATGGGTATGAAGATTGTTCAAATTAACCATGTAATTTTTTTGTGTCAGTAGACTTTATTGATGATTATCAAATTAAATCATAAGCCAAGTAGTGCTGCAGAGTTCTCTGTAAAGAGTTGACCTTCGCGGATATAACGGCGAACCATCTTTTCAGAACGATGGCCGGTTTGCTTCATTATGATTCTTTCGCTTACACCTGCCCGGGCAGCGGATGTAGCATGACCGGCGCGAAGGGAGTGACCGGCTACGTGCTTGTGGTTAAGACCGGCGTGTTGTGTGGTACGTTGTATTATTTGTGCAACAGCGCGGTCGGACAGTCTGATTGAGATTATGTGTCCGCCTTTATCAAGACCGCGAAAGATTGCGTCGGCCGTAATACCGGATGTTTCTATCCATAATTTGTATGACCTTACAGGACAGGTTTGTATGTCGGAGCCGTAGGGGATGCCTACCATTCTACCTTCGCCTTCCTGGTCTGTTTTTGAGTGACGGATATTAATGCGTAATCCTTCGGTGCTTTCTTCTATGTCGTCAATGTTCAGGTTTACCAATTCGCTGCGGCGAAATGCGCCGGCAAATCCGAGTAGAAGAAGTGTGCGGTCACGTTTGCCTATGATACTATCGGGAAGTGATTGGCAAATTGTGCGTATGTCTGCTGTTGTTAATGCGTCAACTGTTTCACATTTGCTGCCATGTTCGCGGCGGATACCTTTCAATGTTTCCCGTACTACAGTCGCAATGGTGGGTGATGTGTGTCCATGGTATTTGTGTGCCTGGCTGATTGCTACCAGACGACGTGCCAGGGTGCTTACTTTGCGGTGTTGTGATATTAGGTCAGTAAGGTATAGAGTGACGGTTTCTGGCAATGCTGGTAGGTAATGGCAATTATGCAGGTTGCACCATGCAGTAAAATCTTGCCAGTCAGATTCATACGCTTTCCGGGTGTTTTCAGATTTAGCTTGTTTAACATAATCTTGTGCCTGTGAAATCAGTGATGCTGACACTTCGGGTAGCATGTTTGGTGCTACTGGAGTGAGCATTTTTTCATTAGTGTTATTCATGATTTTTCCTTCCGATAATAGAACGTTATAGGAAGCAATTATAACACTAACCATTTGTTCCGCGAAGCGGCTGGACTATTGTTTTACACTTATTTTAAATAATAGTTCCGGGATATCAAAATTATTTTGTAGGTGTCATTATATTTGATGTGCTTGATTATTTCCACGATTTATCAGGGGTAGGAAAATATTACAAGGAGTTTATATTAATAAAGATGAATACTATTTAATAAATGTATGAGGGTTTGCATGTAATAATTATGTGTAATACTTCATTTGGGAATTATTAACTGTAAGTAAAGGTATACTATGAAAAATGTGACACCAGAAGAATGGGTGGTTGAATTGGGACAACGGGTGCGAAAGTTGCGTGTTTTAGCGAATATCAGCCAACAGCAGATGGCTGATCAAGCTGGTGTTTCTTTGAATGTAGTGAAACGGTTAGAAGACGGCCATGGTTCAACAGTTTTATCAATGTTAAGGATACTTTGTGTGTTAGAAAAGATTGATTGGGTAGATAATCTGAAGCCAGAAGTTCCTACAGATATTTTCGAGAAAAGTCATTTTTTACATAAAAACAAATATAAACGAGCAAATAATCATAGACTGAAAAGATAGATAAAAATCACATTGACTATTACTACAGATCTTGGAGGAACCACTGAGGACACCTACATTGACCATTATCAAAGTTGACTAAGAAAATCCCTGTAAAATTCACGGCACCCAGAAACCTGAACATCAGACCATCGGATATAAATAGATGTCTCAGAAGGTTTATTATTATTTTGATATGTAAATCATGATATTGTGACGTGGAAACGCAGATATATTGGTTTTTTATTGCAATTTCAAGAGTGAAATTTTGAAAATCGTCATGTTGACTATGAATTTGCTCTATTTGTTGTCCTGTTGACAATCGTCAACAAATAACCGTGAAATTCCAAGAATTTTATGCCTATTATCAGTGTTCATCTTCTTGTAAAGCTCTATAAGTTCGCTTTCGCCTTCAATTTCATTGTTTTTTATGGCAAGCATACCAGCATGGCGCAACATATCTTCTTCTGGCAGCGATAAAGCACGAGCTATTGCTACCAGTGTGTTCATTCCAGGAGTTCGATCCCCTGATAATATACGGGAGATATGACTTCTGGTGATATTGCTTCTGCGCGCGAGGTCAGATAACGACAAGTTTCGGTGTTTGAGTTCATCTGACAACCATATTCTGAATGACTCATTATTACTATATTTAGGCATACTTAAAATCGTACCATAAAAGATATGTACTACAGGAATGTATTTGTTGACAATATGACACGGTTTGCCTAAAATTAGGCAACCCTATGTATTGGGATAATTTACAAACAAAGGGTGAAGGAGCTGATAGTATGTTTTGTAGAAATTGTGGCAAGGTATTAAAAGATGAACATAAGTTTTGTGCATCTTGTGGAGCTGTTAACAAGATTGAAGAAATACCTCCATCTCTAACACCTGTAGTATCGATGCAAGCTGAAATGCCAAAAGTATCTGATACTGCTGATACCCAGGAGCCAAGCGAGTTGAATATTGAATCACTTCCAAAGGAATCAGACGCTGTTGTTGAAGACTCAGCTCAAGTGTTGTCTGAAGAGTCACCTATAGAGTTATTGAAAGTTTCTGAAGGATGGAAGAAAAAGTTTAGATTAATTGAGAAAGCTGGCGGTTGGAATGGTTTTTATTGTCCGAATATAATTGTATTAACCCCGCAAGAAAGTAAGGTGATACGTTTTAATGTATGGGGATTTCTCTTTGGTTCATTATATTATCTTGCAAAAGGAATGTGGGGTAAAGGATTAATTCTTCTTGCTGCCAGTATTATTATAGGCTTAGTTTTTGCACCAGCAGCTGTAGTTATATGGGTTATGTGTGCAATGTGGGCAAATGGTGACTACTACAGACTAAAAGTATTACGTCGCAAGTTATAATGGTCGGGTGATTATTATTCTACTGATTGATGTCATGTAAGGAGAACTTAGACATGTTTTGCACTAACTGTGGATATAAGGTTGCAGATACAAGTAGTTTCTGTACTGAATGTGGGCATGACTTATCGCCGATAGTAACAATTACTGATAATGGTACTTCAGTTGATAATACTAAAAATGATAATAATTCATCGAAATCAACAACAGGTTATAATGTATTCTATCAGTCGAAGCCACAAGATAATAAAGCTGAGGTTAATACAGTGCCACTACCAGTAGAAATAAATATATATGAATAT
>CAZWZF010000031.1:0-51808 GCA_964638715.1 uncultured bacterium
AACGATTCAATCGAGCTATCAAAGAGCAGGTAATCTTGGGTCACGTCTTTTCAATATTGACGAGGTTCGAGAAGCAATGCTACTATTCAGACAGAATTATAACTGCTTGTGGCGGTTAGAGAAGTTGGGCTTTATGACGCCGCCGGAAACCTGACAAAACTACGAAAACGAACTCTCACGACAGGCGGCATGAGCTTAAATTGTGTCCAAACAATCGGGTGCGGCACAGACAGATTAATATAGGTCAATACAATAATGACTACTCACTTGCGATTTAATGATGAACAAGCTTTTTTTGAAAGTGAACTGGATAAATATTTCAGTGAACAACCACTGAATATCGATCCTTGGGAAACAGAATTGCATCGACAAAGCGATAATAATACGATGTGGTCTCCATTTCAACGTAAAATTATTGGCTACCAATTTATTGCTGAGCATTGTCCAGTTCATATATTTCGGCATTGTCCATTTTATTTCGAGATAAACACCGGCAGGTCGCGCACAGATCTTGGTAAAGGCGGTCTTGGCAGCTGGTTAAAGCGGGAATCATTTGGTCAAATACTTTATACGTCAAGTTGTGAATGGTGGAATTCTTGTTTTGAGAGTGGTCTGTCATTAGGATGGCCGGTACTTGACGATAATCATCATACTGTAAGTTACGAAAAAGTATTACACCTGGGTCTTCGTGGTTTGATTACGGAAGCTGAAAAAGAGCTGACTAATATCAAATCAGTTAAAGAACAGGATTTTCTGAATGCCGTTATTGCTGGGAATAACGCACTTATTCGGATTGCTGAACGATTTGCTGAAGAAGCCGATAGCATGCTTTTATCTGAAGATGATCCGGATATCCGAAAACAATTAGAACTCATTTCCAAAACGGCGCGTCGAGTACCTGCGGAACCTGCTGCATCATTTTATGAGGCACTCTGTGTCATTCTTTTCATTTTTTATATACTTCCTTCAGTGGAAGGCAACGGTATAAGCGTCTTTGGTCACGTTGACCGGCTCCTTATTGACTATTATCGACATGATATCGAGACTGGACAACTCACACCGAATGAAGCTCGAGACTTATTATCGTTTTTTCTATCAATCAGCGATGTCCGATATGGAATGCGCAAAAGCGAACCATGGCATGTCGGCACTAATGGAACTATAACACTTGGTGGTTGTGATAAAGATGGAACACCGATATTCAACGAAATAACCCTACTTATTATCGAAATTCATCGCGATTTGAAATTAATTGATCCAAAAATTAATGCAAGGATTTCATTGCAGCATCCAATAGAGTATTTCGAACTACTTGCTGATAGTATCAGCAGTAGTGACAACACTATTGCAATTTTCAATGATGATGTCATTATCCCAGCCAACACACAAATGGGAAAAGCATTGGAAGACTCCAGGCTTTACGTGGGTGGTGGTTGTCAGGAAAATGTATTGGAAAATTGCGAAATAAATAGTCGAGCAATAATTTATCTTAACCTAATGCATGTATTTCTAATGGGCTTTTTTCCTGAAAAGTGGAATTATTTCTTTGAGCGTGAAGGTATCCACCCGGCTTGTTTTGATAAATGCTCCACATTCAACGAGTTATATGAAGCATTTTTGAAGAACCTGAAAGCAGTTGTAAATGCTCATATAATTGAGCGTAATCGAACAGAAAAAGAGGGTATACGTTTCAACCCATGTCCTATACACTCATCCATGTTGAATGACTGTATAACAAAACATATGGACATGATGGAAGGCGGGTGTCGTTACAGTTTTGGAAGTATTTCTCTCACTGGCATCGGGACACTTATTGATTCTTTGTTTGCTGTAAAAACCACAGTTTACGACCAGCACATGGTTTCGCTTAATAATCTTCGTCAGATGCTTGCAACTAACTTTAAAGGAGCGGAAGCATTTCAAAATATTCTAATACGGCAAATACCAAAATTTGGCCAGGAAGATAATGGAATCCGTATATTTTCCAGCCGTGTATTTTCAGATGTGGCACAAGCGTCTTCCGGTATGCCAAACACCCGAGGCGGCAGTTATGAAGCCAGTCTTTTTTCATTCCGATCCTTTGTAGACTTTGGTGTTAAAACCAGTGCCACACCGGATGGACGACGCGCCGGAGAACATCTTTCACCAGGCATGAGTCCCAGTATGCTTGCTATTGGTCAAAAAACCAGCATAGGTGATATTTTGTCAGCACTTGAGCCACTTAATCTAACTCTTTACCCGGTAGTTGGTGTGCTGGATGTAAAATTACCATCAATGAAGAGTGGTATATCTTCATCTGCAATCGTACCTGTCATCCACCGTTTCCTTACTGTTGGCGGTTCCGTATTGCAAGTAAATTGTGTTGACCAGGAAATCCTTAAGGATGCCCGTAAACATCCCGAGTTATATCCTGATCTTATAGTTAGAGTCAGTGGTTATAGTTCACAGTTTATTCGTCTGTCTGAATCCATTCAGGATGAAATTATTGCACGAACCATTGTGAATATAGTCAGTTAGACATGGTCAGCGAGTTGGAGCAGCGTTAATTACAAGACTTTCGCTTAAGGTCACTTCGATAAGCAGTGACCGGTCGCTGAGACTGGTCGAAGCGACCATTTTTAAGCAGATTTTTCTTTAAAAGCGAAAGTTCTGTAATTAAATTATTTCTATTAATAAAAAACCGCCGGTTGGTAACCGGCGGTTTTGATATTGAAATTACTGGATGAATTTCTTTTTGTTTTTCTTTCTTCCCTGGTCGATTTTGCGATCGTCCAGTTTCCAGCGTTCGCTGCCGGCAGGAGATGAGAAACAATGGTAACTGCTGAGGTTTGATGCAACCACGCGTTTTGGTGTGCGGCGAACAACGTTTACCTCGGCCCAGATGGTCAGGAAATGCGCGCCTTCAGGATGGGCATTCATAACCTGAGTCATGATATCATGAACTGACCAGTTCTCTTGCTCTGCACTGTCGCGCAGGTTGAGCAGCCGGTGGATTCTCTCGTCAGTTAATACGATAAGTTCGTCGGTTTCGCCTTCCCAGGTAAGATTATAATCATCCAATTCGTCGCCGCGTTTGAATGTCAGCATGGCGCCAACAGGGATGTCGATGTCAGCATACCAGTCGCTTAAACCGTGAATCAACAATTCATCATTATTGATCCAAATCTGGAATGATTCGTCACCGGCATGTACGGTAATACAGGCAAGCGAGGTATCGGTGGGGAAGAATCCCATATCCGCCTGGCGCAGTTTTAAGGTGCCCATTTCGTGATGGTCGTACAACAGCGGTATGCGGGTTTCCAATACATCTTCATCTGCCATTTCGCTGGATAATTCAACTTCATGCTCGCCGCCGAAGTCTTCATATCGCGGGTCGTGTACCCATACAGCCAGATTTCCGTCCAGACCGTCGTCAATCAACTCAACGTCAGTCTCCGGGTCAACAAATGAACTTGTATCTACAGATTCGGTCAGTAATTGTTCCGGCACTTCCAGAACTTCCTGCGGAATCATAGATGGCAGTGTCCAGGTCTGTTTGCCGACTAATTGGAAGTTGGTATCTTCGCGCAGGCCTTCAGCTATGCCATCATAAACCATCGTGTAATACTGGTTGTTTTTACTGTATTCCATGACGGCGACAACGATGTCGCTGAGTTTTTGCGGACTGCCGCTTTCGGAGATGAAGTCGTAAATTTCCTGTATATCGCCAGGGGTGGCAATATATGGGCCTTCCATAATAACTTCTTCAGCAAGTGCAGTATCAGCAAGTTCACTTAACTGGTTCAGGTCTTCGGTTAATTCGCTTACCCGGGCAGTTGGCATCCAGCAGTTGCCGGTTAACAGAGTAACGCGAGAATCTGCCAGCATTGCCTTATAACAGGCAACGTTATCAAAATCTTCCTTTATAGCCTGCCAAATTACAAATTGAATAATAGTGGTAGGTACCGGGAAGTTAAACTTGTCTACTATTGATAAAGCGATATCTGCATAATCGGCATTTTTACCGATTTTTATTTCAGCGGCAAGATCAATGTCTAATTGCGCCTGATCAAGGAAGAGAAAGAAGTTTCTTTCGTAAATATCATCTTCATCGCCGCTTTCAATATCGAGCAGCCATTCTATCAAACCCCAGCGTCCATCCGGCAAGCGGAAATACTGCGGGCGTTTGGCAAGGAATGTCGGCAATAAAGTGACAAAGTAATCAGCACTGCGTAAATTAACAATCGCTAATTCATTTGCCAATGCCTGTACTGATAACGGCTTGCCGATTTCGCGCAGAATAGCACGAATTGTGCCTTCTACAGGACGATGCAAACTGCCGCGGATGGTCAGGTTCCATCTGCGTTCTTCACCGGCAAATACGTCGTTCTGTACCAGGGCTTCACGAATTAATTTTAAGCCGGCATTAATTTTTTTGCCTGCCACATTCGCAATGTCGCCGATTTTCGCAGCCTGACCGCGTTGAATTAAATAGTCAGCTACGGTGTCATACAATAAGTGAACGGCAGGGCCTTTTTCACTCAACTGATGTTCAAATTGATCAATGGTCACTGTGCAATTCCTCCTCGGATGCGGTTGCTGTAACATGACCGCTAATGCCCCCAAATGATAAGTCAGGGGGTAAGTCGCACACAGTCTGTTATTATAGGAATTTTAAGGGGTCACGTCAAGGGGGGTATGGGGAAACAATGGTTTTAACTAATCCTTCAAAATAATAATATATTAATCGATAGAAAACGTATTACCCCGATTGCATCGGTTCTACCGGGTATTTTATATATTCAGGTTTCTTTGTACGGGTGAAAAGGTAGGCGAACACCGGGGGGAAGATGCGGCCTACCAGCATGGTGATGATGATGACCCATTGGGATGGGTATTGCATTTGTGAAATAGTACCGGTGGTTAAACCGGAATTTGTATATGCTGATATAATATCAAAAGTCTGATGCAGGAAAAGGGATGCGCGCTGGCTGCTGTCAAGAATTATTGCGTGAGAAGATAATTCAGAACTTTCAATTGAGGTAACAATTATAATGGCAGCGAATACCCCCAGCAGGTACAATACTGTCAGCGACATTGCGAGACGCACGGAATCGCCGCTAATCCGGCGGCCCATTACGGCAATGTCATTCTTGCGCGCCAGCAGCGTCATAATAGCCAGGGCAATGATTGCCGGGCTAATTACCTTTAATCCCGCTGTGGTGCCGCCTGGACCGCCGCCAATGAGCATGAGCATCGATGATATCATCAACCCTCCGGGAGTAGCCTGCGACATATCATATAGCGAAAAACCGGCACTGCGCATTGATGCGGACGCGAAAAACGCATATCCCATTGCAGAAAAATTGGAAACTGAAGATGAAATGCTGTTTGTCTTTTCAAACAACATAAATAGCAGCGTGCCCACTACCAGCAAAATTACGCTGGAGGTGATGGTGACTATCGCCATCAGGCTGCAGCGGCGCAATTTTTTCATTACAATTAATTCTGCCAATACCGGAATTCCAATGCTGCCCAGCACTATAAGTATCGTTAGTAACGGCAATAAACATGTGCCAAATGAATACCATTGAAAATGTCCTGTTGGCGACATTGTGAATCCGGAATTGCAAAATGCAGAAACAGACATGAAGGTTCCATACTTCATTGAAGCTATCCAATCCAGATAACCTTTAGAATGAATAGAAAGGGTTAATAATATAGCCCCTATCAGTTCAACAGACAGGAACGCAACCATAATATAGCGGCTTAATTTTACCAGGCTCCCCGGGTTGAAAACACCTGGTTCGTTACAAATTGGTATACGGCGCAAAAGTCCGGACCATATTCCTGCCTGAATAGCCAGAAAGACAGTGAAAGTAACAGTAAGTATCGCTCCGGTTTGAATTAAAAACAAAATAATCCACCATCCTGTCCCGGACAAGTAAGAAGATGGATTGGCAGGTGTAAGTCCGGTTAATGTGACAGCGGAAACCGAAGTGAATATAGCGGTAAACCATTCCATAGAACCAGATGCGCCGAAATAATATAACAGCACCGAACCCAAAGCTATAAGCAGCAGGTAGCAAAATACAATTAATCGTACCGGTGATATATGTTTCAACGGCCCGGTAGAAACATGCTGACTGAACGGCGACTGAAATTGAAATAATTTTGCTAAATAATTCATATCTGCACCGATTATAGACACGAGAGAGAAAAGTGTAAAGGATTGAAGTAACAGTTTAGCTTTTGCTAATTATTTTTTTTACATCGATTAACAGGATAGCACCAGATAAGATAAATATAATTTTCATGTTATCACAAGGTTTTGCAAGGCCTATTTAAGTATCTATATCTTTTCATCCTGTTTATCGATGTAAATATAAAAACTATTCAATTTTGCAGGAAATGACTGGGTGATGCTTGAATATATTAGATACATTATGAGAAAAAATAGTACTTTTATCAAAAATCGCTTGAAAGTAAGTGAAATTGAACCGGGTATTTTACCGGTTTTACCTTTGCGTGATCTGGTTGTTTTCCCCCATACTTCTCACTCATTTTTAGTGGGACGTCGGAAAAGCCTGAGCGCAATTTCTGCTGCATCCGACAAGAAACTGGTTATTTTGTCTACCCAGAACTCCGGTGATGTTGAAGACCCGAACGTGGAAGATCTCAATAAAATTGGTGTGTTGGCAGAAATAACATCGATGAGTCCGATGGCAGAAGAAAGTATACGCGTAAGTGTAACCGCTATATGCCGGGTTAAAATTGAAGATTTCCAGATGAACAGCTCATTCATCTCCGCTGAATGGACTCTATTACCCTACGATAATGAAAATCTATCAAAAATAGAACTGCTGATGATGATGGCAAAAGAGACCTTCGGCAGAATGGTGGAAAGCACCAATGAAGTGTTGGCAGATTTCCTCACCGATATAAATGAAATTGAAGACGTAGAAAGATTAATCGGCACCATAGCACATCATCTGCACATGAATACGACGCAATACCAGACCTTGCTGGAAATGAATAAAAATGTTGACCGGCTGGAGATGGTTATTGCCCGAATGGTCACCGAACAGGAAATGCTGAATATTGAAAAACGCATTCATGAAAAAGTGCGCCATGAAATGGAAGAATCGCAAAAACAGTATTACCTGCGCGAGAAATTGCGAGCAATCAGAACCGAGTTAGGCGATGGTGAAGACCACGGGTCGGAAATTGATGAGTTAAAGGCAAAGATTGAAGAAGCCGGAATGCCTGAAGAAGCGAAAGAGAAAGCGCTGAAAGAGTTATGGCGGCTGGAACGGATGCCCAGTGCGTCGCCGGAAGTCACCGTAACCCGCAACTACATCGATTGGCTGCTGAGCATGCCATGGAATAAACGCTGCGAAGAGAAACTGGACCTTGGCGTAGCGGAAGATATATTAAACGCCGACCACTGGGGGCTGCAAAAAGTTAAAGAACGTATTTTAGAATACCTGGCGGTTCGCAAATTGAACCCGAAAATGAAAGGGCCAATTCTTTGCTTTGTAGGGCCTCCGGGTGTGGGCAAAACCAGTATTGGTAAATCAATTGCCCGGGCATTGGGACGTCAATTCGTGCGGATATCGCTGGGTGGCGTGCGTGATGAAAGCGAGATTCGCGGTCATCGCCGCACTTATGTTGGCGCATTACCAGGACGCATAGTGCAGGGAATGAAAACCGCCGGACAAAAAAATCCGGTATTCATGATGGACGAAGTTGATAAAATCGGTCAGGATTTTCGCGGCGACCCGTCATCGGCATTGCTGGAAGTACTCGACCCCGAACAAAATTACTCGTTCAGCGACCATTACCTGGAAGTACCGCTGGATTTATCGGAAGTGATTTTCATCACAACCGCCAACCAGCTTGACCCGATTCCCGACCCTCTGCTTGACCGTACTGAAGTCATTGAGTTCCCCGGCTATACCGAGGATGACAAGCTGAATATCGCTCTTAAATTCCTGGTGCCAAAACAGTTGAAAGAACACGGACTTACTGATAAAAACTGTAAAATCGGCGAAGATACCGTAAAAGAGATAATCCGCCGCTATACCCGGGAAGCGGGTGTTCGCAACCTTGAACGCGAAATTGCCGGTGTGTTCAGAAAAGTGGCAAAACAAATTGCCAGCGGCAACCGCCGCAGCATGACGGTAAAGCCGAAAGATTTGCACGGTTTAATCGGCGCGGCAAAGTATCGATACGGCATGGCGGGTGAAAAAGACGAAATCGGCATGGCTACCGGTCTGGGCTGGACCCCGGCAGGCGGCGATATTCTGAATATTGAAGTCAGCCTGATGCACGGCAAAGGCAACCTGCAGTTAACCGGGCAGTTAGGCGATGTAATGCAGGAATCCGCGAAGGCGGCAATGAGCTATGCCCGCACCAATGCCGATACCCTGGGAATACCCCGCGAGAAGTTCACCGAGTTAGATATCCACATCCATGTACCGGCGGGCGGAATTCCCAAAGACGGACCATCTGCCGGTATCACCCTTGCCACCGCTTTAATCAGCGCGCTGACAGGCCGCGCGGTAAAGCGCACAGTGGCAATGACCGGTGAAGTTACCTTGCGCGGGTTGGTATTGCCAGTGGGTGGAATTAAGAACAAAATGCTGGCAGCGCATCGCGCCGGCATCACTGACATCATATTACCGGAAGATAACCGCAAAGACCTTGAAGAATTGCCGGATTATGTAATGAAAGAACTGAACTTCCACTTTGTAGATAGAATGCCAGCGGTGCTGGAAATAGCATTGCGAGAGGCTGTAAAATAGATGGTAAATGCTTTCGACAATGAACTGAAACGAATTGCGGCGGCGGTGCGCGTGTTAATATTCGACCGCAAGCTGCAGCCGCAATTCTTGCCGGCAGAACTTCAACAGGCAGTAATGGCATATCCCGGTGCCGGTGGCAAAGCAATGCGTCCCGCGCTGCTTACATGGGCATACCGGGCATTGGGCGGTGAATTAGAAGATGTAGCACTGCGCGCAGGCACCGCTGTTGAACTGTACCATACTTACACATTAATTCATGACGATGTAATAGATCGCGACCCGTTGCGCCGCGGCCAACCCAGCGTACACATGCTTATGAGCGGCGAGGGATGGAAGAAGTTTGGCCTGACCAGCGAAGCGGGACATTACGGACTAAGCATGGCAATTCTCGCTGGCGACGCGATGCACAGTTGGTCGATTTCATTGCTGACATCACTTGGTGCTATGGGTGCAGATTATGCGACAGTCAATGCACTTATCAGCAAATTAGAAGGCGATACCGGTCCGGCAATCGTTGAAGGCGAAGTACGAGATATTCAGTTGCCATATACCCAGGTAGCAAATGTGACTGATGAAGAAGTGCTGACAGTGATGCGGACTAAAACCGCGGCACTCTTCGCATATTGCGCCTGGGCAGGCGGCATGCTGGCGCGCAACACCTGCGATAATCATGTGCAGAATATTACCGATTACGCTGCTGAAGCCGGAATAGCTTTTCAATTACAAGACGATGTACTTGGCATAGTTGGCGACGAGAAAACTTTGGGAAAACCAATTGGCAGCGACCTGCGTGAAGGTAAACGAACCCTGATAATAACCAAGGCCTGGTCGCGGGCAGATGAAAATGAAAGAACTATTATTTCTACTGCCTTGGGGAATCCGCGTGCCAATTCTGAGCAGATCGAATCAGCTATTGAAGTGCTGGTAAGTACCGGCGCAGTTGATGAAGTGCGCGATATGGCTCAAAATTACTTGCAAAGCGCAATTTTGCATCTTAATAAAATCCCCGCCAATCCCTGGCGCGAAATGATGAACGAATTAGCCGAACGAATGATTGCACGAAAGAAATAGAGTATAGAACTTTCGGAATGCCGGCTGGAAACCAGCACTTAATTCAAGATTAATATAGGCTCTTGCAAAACCCAATGTATTGCGAGCAGGATGCTCGGAATACCCTTGGTAACACAGGTTTTGCAATTGTCTCAATAATTGCAAAAATCCGGCAGTTGCTTTAACTGCCGGATTTTTATTTTGCTATCTACCCGATATTAGTTAGTCGTGGTAAATGTCCAGGTATTGGACCATGGCCCGGTAGAGGTTCCGCTCTTGGCACGTACTCTCCAGTAATACTTGGTATTAGGATTAATATTCAGCGTTACAGAGGTATCTGTCAGGTTTGAACTTGACTGCAGATTCGCGGTGAATGTGCTGTTAGTTGCAACCTGCAGGTCATACCTTGGATTAGCTGTACCGATGTCTACGTTATTCCATGAGAACTGAACATCATTCTGCCCGTCCACATTTGTATCGTTATTCGATGGCGAGTTTAATGTCGGCGCGTCAATCGGACGCGAGGTGGTAAAGCTGCGCATTAATGACCATGGCGACCATGCGTTGCCGTCACCGGCGCGTACTCTCCAGTAATAACGGGTGCTGGCTACTAAATTATCAATATCCAATGTCGGGTCTGGAATATCATTTACATCAACGATTTTATTCGTAAATGCGGTATCTCTGGCTACTTGCACCTGGTATAGTGTTGCATTAGCAGAAGTCAGCCATTCCAATGTAAGTGCTACCGGCTGTCCGGTGGCGTTATTTGATGGTGATGTCAACAGCGGAGCTATATATTTTCTGGATGTCGTGAATGACTGCGCATCGGACCATGGCGACCATGTTGCTCCGTTGCCAGCCTGTACACGCCAGTAATAAGTAACAGCTTCTTGCAATGTAGTTGAATCATAAGAATTAGTAAACAAGTCCGCTGTCATATACGCATTCTGAGTAAATGTGTCATCCTGCGCTATCTGAATATGATAGACAGTTGCGTTAGGTACCGGATCCCATGTCATATTAACCGGCACCGGTACACTGGTAGAACCATTATCTGGTTTAGTCGGTTTTGGTTTGGCCAAGACCTGCGTAGTGGTAAACCTGAATGGTGTTGTCCATGCACCCCAATCCGTACCATTGCCGGAACGTACTCGCCAGTAATAAAGCTGGTTAAATTTCAGCCCGTTAACAACTACTGATGTTGCATTTGTTGCTGCTGGTGTTTGTAAATCGTTTACGAAATTTACATCTGATGCTAATTGTATCTGGTAAGATGATGCATTTGGTGCTGATTTCCATGATAAAGTTACTGGAACACCTACACGGCTCGCATTGTCGGCAGGTGTATCTAAAATCGGTACACTGTAAACTATTTTAGCGGCAGTAACAAATGATCTTACATCAGACCACGGTCCCCAAAGTTGGCCATTACCTGCTCTTACCCGCCAGTTATATACAGTGCGTTCATTTAACCCGCTGATATCTGAACTTGGGGTAGTAAGGTTGGTTTTAGTCATTGCTAATTGCGAGAAATCAACATATTCTGAAATCTCGATGGTATACATTGATGCGTTTGCAACTCTTGTCCAGGTTGCCACAGATGCAGTCAATGATATGCCAGTAGCATTATTAGCTGGTGTTAATAATGACGGCACCGCAAATGCGCTGGCAGTGGTGAATGATCGCACATCAGACCATGGACCCACCTTAACGCCCAAGTATGCGCGTACTCGCCAGTAATAGCGGGTATTTGTCGCCAGGTTGCTCATTTGGGTACTATCTTTGACTAAACCACTCTGTTCGTTAATTATCTTGGCGAAATCGTTGTCAATTGCAACCTGTACGGTGTAGTTAAGGTCAGCAGGCAGCAATGTCCATTTTAACGTGGTTGGCCGTCCCAGGTCTACCGCCGCATCAAGCGGCAATACTAATACAGGCTGTGTGCCAAACGGGTCGAGAGTGCGGAACGACTGCGGGGTTGAATATAGACCCCAGTATGTGCCGTTGCCGCCGCGGACACGCCAGTAATATGTAGTGTTAGGATCAAGCGCGGGAGTCGTTACATTGCTGTCCGGTGTATCGGTTCGGAATATCGACTGCAGGAAGTCGGCAGATTTTGCAACTTCAATATGATATGCGGTTGCCGGCGGGGTGTCATCCCACACCAGGGTAACCTTAGTGCTTAATCCGGTTGCTTTATCTGCTGGAGATCGCAATGCCGGTGCGCCATACGGGTTAAGGGTAACGAAATATGATACATCAGACCAATCTCCCCAGAAATACTGATTGCCACAGCGTACACGCCAGTAATATGTTACGCCGGTTCCTAAATTAGATATTTCGGTAACTGTCTTGGTAAGGTTCTTCTGGTCGACTAAAATGGTATTAAAATTAGAATACAGCGATACCTGCATCTCGTATAAACTGGCAGATGAGTTAGGATCCCATTCAAGTTGTACAGGCTGATCAACCGGAACATTGGTCAAGCCGTTGGTTGGTGCAATTGGCAGCGGTTTTTTAAACGGATCTGATGTGGAAAATGATACTGTATCAGACCATGGCCCTATACCGGCGTGGTTTTCGCCGCGAACCCGGCAATATACTTTAGATATAGGTTTTACTGGCAATGCCGGTGTCCAGGTTAAAGTTGTCACACCGCCTATTGACTGTGCTACCTTCAAAAACTTGTCATCGTATGATAATTCGCAGGTATATGTAACCGCGTTAGGATCTAACGTCCAGGTAAAGACAGTATTTTTAGGGTCAGTGGCATCTTGCGGTGGTGTGACTACTACTTTTGATGGTGGCTTATTGCCAGGTGCTTCTGAAGTAGTGAAATAAGATGATTTTGACCAGTCGCCCCAACCGGATGGTTTCCCGGCGCGTACCCGCCACCAATAAATAGCATAGTATGCCAGCGGCTTGGTATAAGCATAACTTATAGTCGTTACATTATCGGTATTAATTAATAAATCAGAAAATGACCCGTTGCGGGCAACTTGAATCTGGTATTTTGTAGCGCCTGTAACTGCTGTCCAATCAAAGTTAACCATAATTGCCACATCGATGGATTTAGTTGGTGGATTATTCAATGTTGGAATTAATACGCCTACACTGAGTGCCGCGGTTGTGAAGGTGAAATATGACGACCATACTCCTACCCCTCTGCTATTGGCTGCATTAACGCGCCAGTAATATCGTGTTGCCGGCATAAGTCCGGTTAGCTGCTTTGCTGTGCTGCTGACTTTCTCGTAGGTTTTATACATTTGAGTAAAATCACTGGTTAAAGCTACCTGCACGTTATACCACGCAGCACCGTCAACACGGGTCCAACGGATTAAAGTTGCTCGCGGCAAGTCTTCGCTTTCATTAACTGGAAATGCTAAAACCGGCGGTGCAGGTGCGGCATAACTGCTGATGATACCACCAAAAACCACTAACATGATTAAGCATAATTTCAGGACTTTACTCATATCTATAACCTTCTAAAGATGAAAATGGGACAATGCTAATTAATAATACTACATATCGGTGCATTTTGTCGCATTATATTCGACAAATATTTGGTAAAATTACATCAGTGAGCACAAATCGTGAATATAATGTGACTGCAATTATACTACGCAGCCGTGAATATGGCGAGGGGAACAGATTATTTTCTCTGTTAACGCGGGAATTCGGCAAGTTAGTCGTGGTGGCGCGCGGGGTGCAAAAACCTAAATCAAAACTCGGTCCACTGCTGCAAATGTTTGCACTGGTTGATATCCGACTGGCAACCGGTAAAAGGTTTGACATCATTACTGGCGTCAGCATGCTTAACGCGCATTATGCCTTGCGGGGAGATATCACCGCTTTTGCTTATGCCAGCTATTTTTCTGAACTTTTTGATGCATCTTTGGAAGAAAAACAGGAACATCTTGAACTTTTTGATTTAATGTATTATATTTTGGATAAACTAACAACAGACAACATTAACCCGGAAATGCTGGCTCGTTTTGTCGAGTTAAAACTTTGTCATGAATTAGGATATGCGCCATGCCTTGATGTTTGTGTCCATTGCGGCACGCCAATTGCCCAATATGTTGACGGAAAAGCAGTATGGCCTGATTGGGTGGCTTTTTCCGGTGAAGAAGGCGGTACCATTTGCCCGGAATGTTCCGTGAATGAACCGTGGCTGAAACAGGTTCCGATAGGAGCATTGCAGATTGCGCATATACTTTACGAGTATGGTCCTGATGGCATGAAAGATAAAAAAATATCTAAAAGATTGCGCGAAGAACTTAACGCATTGACAAAAGATTATATTGAATTAAAATTAGAAGGCAAGATAAAAAGTGCTGATTTTCTGAAAATGATTTCAGAAGAGGAATAATAGCAGATGGTGTGTCTAACGGGAAAGAAGATGAAATTTTATTCTGGAAAAGTTAATACGGTTGCGATAATCGTCATTTCGGTGATTATGCTTTGTGTCGTCGGCGGTTCAATATTTGCGGCTTCCTCATTACCGGAAGAAGGACGAATCTTGAAAAACGTGATGATTGCCGGCGTCAGTGTAGGTGAATTAACCCGCGAAGAAGCGAAAAACCTGCTGTTGGATAAATATAAAGCATTACTTGATAAAGATATTATCCTGAAAGTAAACGGGAAAGATTCAAAATATAAAATGTCGCAGATAGGGTTGAAAACTGACTTCAGCACCGCTGTGCAATCCGCGTTTGAAACCGGCAGAAAAGGCAGTTTTATGCAGAGAGTCACTGATTCAGTCTCGCTGCTTAATAATCCCCTGACGCTGCCAGCACCGTTAATCTACAGCCGAACCATGCTGGATAAAGAAATGCTGTTGTTGGAAGATAAATATGACTTTCAGCCGGTTAACGCATCCGTTAAGTTTAATGCGGAAACAAAAAAAATGGATATCATTCCTGAAAAAAATGGCGGGAAATTAGACGCGAAAAAAGCCGCCGATCTGTTAGAAGAGCAGGTGATGAAACCAGTTCTGCAGGGAACTGAAGAGCTTCCGGCATCAATCGACCTGCCATTCGAACCAGTTGCCCCCAAGGTTGTCGGCGATATGCTGAAACCGGTTGATACCGTGCTGGGTGAATATACCACCGGTTTCGCCACCTCATCAAAAAACCGCTGCATAAATGTTGCCACCGGTTCCGCATCATTAAATGGATTGGTTGTCGCTCCCGGCGAAGTTGTATCGTTCAATAAAGTTGTCGGTCCGCGCACAGAAGAATTTGGATATAAAATAGCACCGGTTATTATAAATGGCGAACTTAACCAGGGGCTGGGCGGCGGAATGTGCCAGGTATCAACCACCCTGTATAATGCCGTTCTGCTGGCAAACCTGGAAATTGTCGACCGCACTCATCACTCGATACCCAGCCATTATGTACCGTTAGGGTTGGATGCCACCGTTGTTTATGGTGCAAAAGATTTCAAATTTAAAAATAATACTACCGACCCAATAGTGGTTCAAACCATTGTCGCAAATAGAAAAGTGACAATGAAAATATTGGGCAAAGGCCCGAAGCCAGTAGTAACCATTGAGCGCACCGGAATAACCACCGGCAACTACAAAATACGCACCGAGAAAAACGCCGCATTAGCGCCAGGCACTAAGAAAATCCTTAAAAAAGGCTCTCCCGGCCGCGGCGTAACGATTTATCGCGTTGTCGGTACCGGCAAAGATGCGGTACGAGAACTCATCTCGGAAGATAAATATGTCGGTGAAACCAGGGTAATCCAGGTTGGGCCAGCAAAGGCTAAACCTGGCGACATCATTACCCCTGCGACACCGGTTGTTCCTGACGAACCGATGAATCCGGAGCTTTAAATGATTTATTGCCCAGTCGATATATTGGCTATAGGCGCTCATCCTGATGATGTTGAACTTGGGTGCGGCGGCACACTGATTAAATCGCAGCGGCAAGGCAAAAAAATCGCCATTGTTGACCTGACCCGCGGTGAAATGGCGTCCCGCGGGACAGCTGAAGACCGAGATTGCGAAGCCGCCGAAGCCGCTAAAATTATCGGCGTAGTTGACCGGCGCAACCTGGACCTTGGCGACGGAACCCTGATGGACAGTCAGGAACTCCGCAACCTTATCGCGGCGGAGATTCGACGCTACCAGCCAAAAGTAATCATCGCTCCTGCCCCCGGCGATCGTCACCCCGACCATGACGCCGCCGGCAAAGCGGTACAGGCCGCGGCATTTTACGCCCGACTGAAAAACCGCGTGATATTGGACACTGCCACCGGTGAACCACTGAAGAGCTATTCCCCCGGTCTGGTGGTATCATTCTTGATGCACGAGGCAGAAAAGCCATCATTCATAGTAGACATAACCGACGAATTCGAAGATAAAGTCCGCCTGGTGAGAGCCTACCAGTCGCAATTTTTCAACCCCATGCCCGACGACTACAAATTCGTCGGCACCCACGATTATCTCCACGCCATCACTGCCCGCGCCTCATTCTACGGCAGCCTCATTCAAAAAGGCTACGCCGAAGCCTTCCTCGTTCGCAGCCCGCTGAAAATAGATGATTTAACGACACTTGTGACGGGGAAAGCAGGGTTGTAGAATTGACAATTGACGATGAACAATTGACAATTAGTGGCGTCACCGTCCCGGTGACGTGTACTGCTGAAATTTATCTCCGACTCTTCCTTTTTCCGAGCGGGACGCTCTTGCCACCTCTCGAATGAAGAGAGAACATTGGAAGATTGAAGAGAGAAAAACAGGCGGGCCGCCTGTTTTACGTGCTTACCAACCCGGTCCCATTAAATCTACAGTTTCATCATTCCAGGGGTGGCTTGCCGGGTATACCATGATATTTGGGTCCCACCAGGGGTTTGCTTCAGTAGCATCTGTATTCAATGAATTTATAAACTTATTGTTTACCTGTTTCGCGCCTAACTTTTCGTAAAAACCCGGCACCGATGTCTGGAACAGCGAGAGCGGGAATGTTCCGTCATCTACCCGACTAAACGCGGCGTTAATCAGCATTGCTCCCAGTCCAAACTTGCGGTATGACGGGATGACGCATACGCCGCAGATGGCGAGTATGGTTATTTTGCCATCAATAGTTTTAATCTCGCGTCCGTGGGCATTGGCGTGGGCAATTATCATGCCGTTATCATCGCGGATCAGGTAATGAATTGATGTCGGTTTCACATTACCGGCGCGAATCCCTTCATACATTTTCGCTGCCAGTTCCTGCGAAGTTTTGCCCGCTTGCGGCCAGATTGCATTCATCAAGTTCATTATCCCCAGGCAATCCAACTCACCCAGCTCTTCATCACGCACGGCATAAACAAGAAAGGTCATAATATTCTCCCCGACAGAGTATAACAATTCGGCGGGTTGGATTGCTATATGTTTCGGGATGACTTGGAGAAATAATTATATAAGAACTTACGAGTTTATTTCCCTTTTGGCTGCATACTTTCTTTTGTTACCGTTGCTACATGGCCATCAACATAGGATACAGCACATAGATTTAAATGACGGAATTGCATATCTCCCACGCCGGTCAATTTATTTGCAGCATTTCCCCCATCAGCAGTCATCATCATAAGAGAATAATCTGGAATACTTTCCATTTTAATTTTGCTCATTCCCATATTGTATCCGTAAGAAATAGTCTTGGATTTATCAGCAGATGGGCAAATCAATATGGCAGAATCAACATTTATATCTGTCCAAACAGTCTTATCTGATGGAAACATCTCTTCATGGTCTTGTGCATACATCTGCATCGCGGCAGCCATCTGCCGCTGGTTGCTTAAACATGTTTGTACATAGGTCGATTCGCGTGCTTTCATGCGCGCCTTGGCGAATACCGGAAATAAAATCGCAGCTAAGATTGGAATCATTATCAATGAAAAAGAAGATAAGGCGATTCCGGTAATAGCCATCCATTTTCCTGTCAATTGACCACCACTTTCATTAATTCGTTTCAACGAAATAATGCCAAGTACCAGGCCAACCGGCGAAATGCCAAGAAGGCCTGTTATAAATGCTGCGATTGCCAGATTGCAATTCTCTGGCGGGAGTTGCTGCTGCCTGACACGTGGTTGAGTAGAACCGGTTATAACCGGAGTTGCCGATGGCTGTCCATCTGCCGTGAAATCATTCAAACAATTTGTGCATTGCACAATTTTTCCACGATAAACCTCATCATATTTCACTTCTTTTTTGCAGTGAGGACAAGTGAGTTGCATGATTCCCATTTTCTTCTCCTTTATTGATTTCTCTATGAAAATTCTTTTTTATTTTAGAAAAAGTGCAACAATAGACTCCAATTTTACAAATACCTATTTGCGGAACCATGTTGTAGTAGAAGATGAATACAATTTGCGTTTATCATCCAGATCAGAACTTGCCATTGTGCGATTTATAGCGTAACGCACATTGCCGCGTGCTGCTATTCCAGGGGTTGAAACAACATCAGACCGTGACTGCACTCTGGAAAATTCCTGATCAGTCAATTCGCGGTCGCTGCATTTGGCGATTAATTGTGATAATTTGCTCATATTCATTCCTTGTTAATAAATATTTTATACCCAAAAATCATAAATTTGTCAATGTTTTTATGATTTCTCACAACATAATTTCACATCATTTCATAATATTTCAAAAAAAAATATATAGTGTTTCAGAAGGATACTTGGCACTATATGGCGAATTGCGTTATACTATCTAAAATATTTTCTGTCAAACCAGTGGCAGTTGGGAGCATAAACGTGAAGTTCACCTGTACAAAAAAAGCATTATCAGAAGCACTGCACAGCGTATCAAGAGCAGTTGCTAACAAGAGCACCCTGCCGATTTTAAGCAACGTATTGCTTGAAGTCAAAGACGGGATGCTTAAATTAGTCACGACTGACCTTGAGATGGGTCTGACCTGTTCTATCCCGCTTGACCGGTTTGAAGAGGGTTCTGTCACTGTGCCTGAAAAAATACTGCAGGACGTAGTAGGCGGTTTAGGTGATGCCAACGACGTGACAGTCAGTGATGACGACAGAAGCATGCTGACGGTAACCGCCGGCAAATCCCGCTATACCATTCACGGTTTGCCAGCCACCGATTATCCGCTGCTGCCACAGGTTAATTCGAATATCTCGATTAAAGTAAAAAGCGGCGATTTCAAAGATTTAATCAAAAAAGTAATCTTTGCGGTAAGCACTGATGAAGGCCGTGCCGTATTGACCGGCTGTTTCCTGAATTGGGACGGCGTTATGCTGACTGCTGTTGCCACCGACACTCATCGACTGGCAGCAAAAAGAGTAACCGCGCAGGGAGAAATGGTAGAAGCAGTTTCTATAGTGGTTCCTGAACGCTCAATGAACGAATTGATGAGATTGCTGAATGTCGGCGACGAAAATGTTGAAATCCACATCTCTGAAAACCAGGTGAAGTTCGTATTTGCCCACATAAGTATGGTATCCCGATTAATCGAAGGCACTTTCCCTCCGTTTGAACGCGTAATTCCCGCAGAGACCAATAAACGCCTGGTTATCAACCGCGAAGAACTTCTTGATGCTGTACGCCGCGCCAACGTGGTTGCCAGTAAAGAAAATAATAAAATCGTCATTAAAGCTGAAGAAAATAAATTATCAATCACCGCCCGCACCGGCGATATCGGTGAGGCGAACGAAGAGATTGATGTGTTATTAGAAGGCGACCCGATAGAAATCGGTTTTAACGCTGATTTTCTGCGCGATGTATTACAGGTATTAACCTGCGACACCATAGAACTCGGACTCACCGCACCGTTAAGCCCCGGTCTGTTAAGATCGGTAGATGAACCCGAATTCAATTACGTCGTCATGCCGATGCAGATTTAGTATTGATTTAAAGGTAGGGGAATTGTCCCCAATTCCCGCGACAGAATCGGTATAAGATGTGAACAAGGGTGGTGACGACAGATTCTTAGTGGTATTGCCTTTATATACCTTATTATGTCGTTATTAACTTTGCGTCTTATTTAAAATTACACTATCGCGGGAGCTGGGGACAGCTCCCCTACCATTGCGATATTTGCGGAAAATATCCCAATATTTAAAAAATGATAGAAATAATTCCTGTTTTTTAAATATATATGTTTAAAATTACCATTTTGCAGGAATTAATAGTAGATACAGCGAATTTAGCGTGAAATCTTTCGTGATAAGAAGCACGGAAAGAACTAACGGGTGTGAAAGGAATAAAAATATGGCAAAATCACATTTAACCCCACAATTAAAAACGATTAAAAAGCAACTCGAAGAAGAACAGTTGCGATTAGAAGCTGAACTTCATGAAATAATCGAGCGAAACGCCAACTTGTCTGATGGTGAGAAGATGGCTGAAATATCCAGTTATGATGACCATCCAGCCGATTTGGCATCAGAAACATTTGAACGCGAAAAAGACCTGGCGATGGAAAACAATATCATTAACCTTTTAGATAAAGTAACCGCCGCGTTAGATAAAATAAGAGACAACACCTACGGTATCTGTGACAATTGCGAAGAAGCCATCACCGAAAGCAGGTTAGAGGCATTGCCATGGGCTACATATTGCCGCGATTGCCAGGACCTTTTTGAAGGTAGAAGGCGATAGTAGTGAAAATACCACCCAGACGGTATCTTATTGTAGCCGCATTTATTGCCGCTCTCGTATTTTCACTCGACATCATCCTCAAATCATTCATCACCAGAACTATACTATTGTCTGGGCAAAAAATCGTGGTTATTCCCGGATATCTTGATTTGATGTCGGTAGAAAACCAGGGAACAGCTTTTGGATTGCTTCACGGCATGCCAGTACCAGTACTTCTAATCATCGCCGCCATCATGCTTATGGTTTTTGTTTGGCTGCTGCTGCCATTTATGCATAAACAATCTGGCGTATTCATCGCCGGCATAGTAATCGGCGGCGCCATAGGCAATATCTACGACCGCGTTAACTACGGCTTCGTTCGCGACTTTATCTATTTCCACATTGACAATAAATTTTCATGGCCGGTATTTAATTTTGCTGATATCTGTGTGGTAACTGGTATAATACTACTGATGATAATTTTAATCGTCACAGAAATTAAAGCTGCAAATGCTGAAAAAACAGAGGAAGCATAAATGATAGTAATAGGGGTGGTTATTGTTGTTGTAATAATTATACTTGCTATCAGCTTTTTAATGCCCGGCAGCAAAAATAAGGACAGGTAATTGATACCAACACTTTTTATAATTCCTACACCATCAATACTATTTGTTATTATTGCAATGCTGATTTTCTGCGTCGCGGCGGCAATCTGGCTGTATCTTCGCAAGAAAAATGGTAAAGCGTTAGCTGCTGATACCGGCAATGTTATTTCACTTTTATTCACCATTGCGATTCTTCTGGTAGTAATTCATTTCCTTGGCAATGCCAGCACGGCCAATGGCGGCGTCAATGGTGTTCACGTCAATTCTTACGGCTTTATGCTGATGATGGGATTTATTTTTGGCATAACATCGGCAGTAAAATTAGGTAAAAAACGCGGAGTATCCGCTGATATTATTATTGACCTTGGCATGACAATACTGATAGGCGCACTGGTCGGCGCCCGCGTTCAATATCTTTTGATGCCTGGCAATGCTGGTGCGGTGCTTGATTTCAAAACTCTGGTCACTTCCGGCGTCGGCGGCTTGGGATTCTTTGGCGGACTGGTGGGTGGTTTTTTATCGGCAACAGTATTCATCCTCATCAAAAAAGCAAACTTCCTGCGGGTGCTGGATACTTTTGCCCCGGGTATTGCCCTGGGATACGCCATTACCCGCATTGGCTGCTTTCTCAACGGCTGTTGTTTTGGCAAAGACGCCACCGGTCTGTGGGTAGCGACAAATTTCCCGCATAGCCCGGAAGGCCCGGTATTCCACGTTCACCCCACCCAGATTTACGCCTCGCTGATGGGATTCACGATGTTCGCCATTCTGTGGATGCTTTCCCGCGGCAATGGTCTGGGCAGAGCAGGCCGCCTTTTTGCCGCATTCCTGGCATTTGAAGGCATTGAAAGATTCACCATGGAAATATACCGACACGCCGACCCGAACTTTCATGGCGTGCTGACCCCCGCCCAAATCTTCTCCATAATACTAATCATAGCCGCAACCCTAATGTGGTTTTTCCTACCAAAGAAACCGGCGGTGGATTGATATAATCAATTAAAAATTAAAAATGAAGAATTAAAAATTATGCCTTCATTTTGAAGATATTTTCTCCACAATGATAATAATAGTGACAGCGAATTAACTCCCTCCGTCACTGCAGTGACACCTCACTCAAGAGGGAGGCATAATTCTTCATTTTTAATTCTTAATTTTTAATTTTTAATTACTCTCCCCTGTCCACTTCTCCCGCACGCGCATTATCTGGTATAACGATATTGCCATTATGGCGATTGATATTATGGCGGGGTAAAATATGCCGTAATTGAAATATTTCCACACCAGTGAACCGAGATAGCTGAATATCAGCAGGTAGAACATACTAACAAATGTTATAGTTGCCAGGCTGAGGGTTCTTTTGCCGGCGGGGCAGATGCTGATGGTCATGGCACTTTGCCCGATAGCCATGGTGTTTTGCGCAAAACCAAAGATGGCGAATAATATCATGAAATGTGTTGTGTTGCTGGCAAATATGAAGGCGGCAAACAGCAGCATCATGAGCATGCGACTGATAACCAGTAGATTTTTATGCCCGAACTTATCGCCAATATACGCGCTGAAAAAGTTGCCTGCCAGTGAACCGGCCATTTGAAATACTGTGAAATTTGCGTAAATAGTATCGCTTGCCTGCAGAAAATTCTTGGCGTATACCGCAATAAATGGGGTGATAAATAAAAATCCGTAAGAGAAATTAAGGCTGGACATATAGCGGCTGAAATTTGGCCATTTTCGCAGCAATTCCGGTATCTCGCGCAAGGTCGCCAGCGGCGAGGGATCTTCTGATACCTGTTCCGGCACATAATTATCCGGCTCTTTAATGCCGGTAAATACCCAGTAAGAAAGTGCCATGAATACAAAACAGCAAAAATGCAGAATGGCGTACCCGATAACTCCCGGGTAATGCCCAATAAGCCAGCCAGACAATAAACCGCCAAGGACACCGGTCAATCCGCTGACTGTCATACGCCAGGCAAAACATGAAGCGCGCTTATTGGGCGGCACAGTTTCCTGCACCAGCGTCTGCCACCCGGTAAGGGTAATGCCGCCAACCATGCCGGATATAAATGGGGTAAGTATGACAATCGCCAGCACCGCATTGGTACTGGCAAGAAATATATACAGCAAAATAGCCGCAAGCAAGTAAGGCAGCCGCTGAAAAACACCCGACACCCTAATCATCGGCATCATCTTTTTCTGCTTTGAAATATGATGCGCCATTAAAATCGGCGGCAGCATGAAACCTATGACAGATAACGACGGCGCCAGCGACAGCAAAAATGATGATCCATGAAGAGAGGATATCATACCCGGCAGAATAGTATTCGGGTTAACAAAAGACAAACCGCCAATATATAACCCGCCTTCAACAATATGCGATAAATAATTATGTGCGGTAAAATCTTTCTTCAAAAATATATGTGCCTTGTATTAGTTTAATTTTTTGACATGATTAACATGATTGACATGATTTTTTGGCTTCGCCATTAAAGAAATTCAAATACTTTCGCATAGATCACTTCAACAGGATCAGTGACTTTTAGTAAAAGTATTATTATGAATTTAACATGGATGGACAAGATAGTAATGATATAAATATCCTTCCTATCCTGCCCATCCATGTTAATTAAATTGCAACCAGTGACTTAAATCTTCTCACGCATTCCTGCCCCAATTGTCGGTGCGGAATGGCGAGGCGGGAAGACCTTGTCCATTGTACAGGCTGACAGTCGGGTTATTTGCCCAACCGTATCGTACCGCCACCGGACGCGCCACGATAGGGCTTTTTACTACCACGGTATTATTTTCAATATACGCCTCAGCCCAGACGAACTTTTTGTCGTCGCCGGCAATTTCAAATCCGGTTAATTCGCCATCTTTCGCCACCAGACCTGAACCTTTATGCTCGAAAAATACCCGGATTTTATCCACTTCCTGCAGCGCGTCAGATACAATCGGTCCCATCGGCACTACATCATAATTATAAACAGTGGCAAATGCGTTCTGTGCCAACCGGCGTCCGACTTCCTGCTTGTTGCGCGGGTGAATATCCATTGCATCGCCGATATCAATCGCGGATGCCAACCCGGTATTTACCAGTTTCAATGCCATGCGCTGCGCCTCGCGCAATTCTGCCCAGTCAGACTCGCCCGGTTCATCAACTTTCGGCTGGAAATTCGCCAACTCAACGAAGAAAAATGGCAAATCTTCTTTCTTCCATTGATTGCGCCAATCAACAATTAACGCAGGAAACAAAGTGCGGTATTCATAACTGCGCCCGGCGTTCGATTCACCCTGGTACCATATTGCGCCTTTTATCGGCAGCGGCAGCAGCGGGTAAATCATCCCGTTATATAGCATGGTCGGGCAATTCTGGCTATTATCGCCAAAAGGCAGCGCGGGTAATGCCGGCGGTTCGGTAAGGCCCAGGTTATGCTCGATATTGAACTCCCAGGGACCGCTCAGGGTGAATGATTGATTGTGGTCATCCGCTGGGTGGATTATCATCTCCGCGTTTGGACCTATCATGCCGCCGGAATAAAAGCCGCTGAATACCCGTACAGCGATTACTGCACTGCCGGATTTCACCAGCTCTGCCGGTATCGTGTAAATGCGCGGTTTGCACCAGTTGCCCGGATTGTCGCTGCTGCTTAATCCGCCAACGCGGACATTATTGAAATAAGTGTCATCTGTTTTATCACACGCGCCAATATGCAACGACAGTTCTCTGCCTTCCCATTCTGCCGGCAATTCAATTACTTTTCTAAACCACAGCACGCCGTTAAAATTGCATCCGTCGCTTTGCCAGGTACGCGGCAAGTTCATGGTTCCCCATTCTTCAATCGGGTGCTCTAACTTTGCCCAGCCAGCGGCGTAACCCAGATTTTCCGGGTTTGGCCGCGTCATGGCGTTGGTCCAGTCTTTGGTTAAATCTTTATATTTAGCCTCTAATTCGGGACGATTTTCCAGTGATACTTCTATAAACTTGGTGAAATGTTTCAATCCCGGCACAGAATCCAGACCTTCATGGCTGACCCAGGTTTCCGCCACCGTACCACCCCAGGAAGAATTGATCAATCCGATAGGCCTGCCGGTTTTCAAATGCACTTCACGACCAAAAAAGTAGCCAACGGCAGTGAAATCACCAACAACTTCCGGTGTGCATACTTTCCATGGACTATCAACATATTCGGTAAGTTCAAGGGATGGCACATGTGGGATAAAATTGTGACGAATCAGCGGGTAGTTCGCCGCTGCAATCTCTTCCTCAGCATTATCAGACAGGTTAACAGGCCATTCCATGTTCGATTGGCCGCTGCACACCCACACATCGCCCATCACAATATCCGACACCGTTATCGTTTCATAATATCCAGCCACAATTAACTCGTAATTACCACCCGCGGGCAATGCCGGAAATTCAACACCCCATTTGCCATTTGCGCCAGTGACAGCAGATACTTTATTACCCGCAAATGTGACAAAAATCTCTTCACCGGCCTCAGCCCAGCCGCATATAATTATCTGCTCATCTGCCTGCAGCACCGCATGGTCAGTAAGTAACGAGTGTAAACGCATAAAAAAGCCTCCGAAATCGATTAATACTACTCTTTTCACCACCCACCCCGGTTATCCTGCGTGATTGCTGGAAAATGGTGATTATTTATGCGAAAGGAGAAGTTACACAGAAATGCACTAAGGAGATACGGAGATACATCGAGGCTTTTTATAATCGTGCCTTTACCCTAACCCAAATAAATTGGACAAGTGTTAAGTTTTCAGTTTCAGCGACAGAAAAATATCGCTATAAGTAAACTCCCCTCCTTGCCAAGAAGTGGGCAGGGGGTGGTTTTCGACGATATGAACTTTTCGATTTAAAATCATGACTTTTTTTGTTCGAATTTGGTTGCTAACTGACTAACGACCGCACATATTCCAACAAGTCGTTAATTCTTTCTTTCTTCGTGAAATCCACCGGAGTTTCAAAAGCTGCCAGCATACCTTTTTCATCCGGGGTCGGGTTTTTCGTCCCTTGTATTTTCCACTTCATCAGGGTCATCAGGAGTTTATTCACCCAATTCAGCTTGTTGTAATCAAAACCACCGCGAAAGTAGTAAAATTTTACCATTTTCTGTTCATCCGGGGTAAAGTTCTTATTCAATACTTCCGGGATAATCTCATCTTTAAATGGCGACGCGCCGGTGGCGTAAACAATGATTTTCTTATCTTTCAGCTTATCAAAATTGTTTTTAATAACGCTGACACCGCTTATACCGGCAGCACACAAAAATCCGCCAAAGATAATAATGTCATATTTCAACAAAGTACCTGCATCAGCAATCTTATCATGACTGACCAGATCAGCCTGCAATTCTTCCGCAATCCACTCAGCATATCTTTTGGTGAATCCGGACATGGATTTGTAAATTACAATAGTTTTCATGACTTGTTACCCCTAATTGTAAAATATCACTTCATCGCCTCATTCAATGACCGCAACTGTTCCAGGCACGGCTCTTCCAGCAGGCCGGATTCCTGTATTGGCAAGTCCCAGGTGATGGCGCCGCCGTTGGCTATTATCTCTTTGGTTTTATTAATTACAAACTCGGTGGTATAGCGCGGTTCGCCGGATCCCCACCATTTGGCAAGGTAAGACAAAATCTGGAATTGTGCCTGGCCGATGCGCGGGCCGGGACATGTCACATTTGTCATGTCGTCTATTTCACCGGCGGTGTAATCCTCGACATCACTGTGCAAAATCACCGGCGATATCACCCCCGGGTTGAATGCCACGCATGCCTGCGGGTTGCCGGCTTTCATGGCAGCGGCAAGGCTGGCAAAGTTCGGCGCGTCGGGGTGTCGATACATTTCATCGGCGAAATAACAGCCGTCCACCCACCATGCCCACACTTTGTCACCCCAGCGCAGCGACCAATCACGCAGCACCGCTTCCCATTTCAACTGAAACTCTACCAGTCGTTTGCCATTGCGAATTTGCCAGGCATTAGGCCAGCCGCCTACAAATCCCCATTCCCAACCCAGCCGTTCCAACGCCACCGGGTCAGCCGCCGGGGCACCGCTGGGGATGTATACGCACAGGCGAATGCCCTTTGGCGACAGCGCGTCATACAAATCCGCAATTAAATCGCGCCGTGAGCATTTGCTGGGTACAATACCGGTCAACTCGTCGTAAGTGGCATTTGGCGCGCAATAATGCCCGGAGTTCTGCCCGATGGTCATGAAATAATATTTCACACCAGCCGACGCCAGTTGCTCCGCCAATCCCGCGACATCAAAAGCGTCAATCCGTGCGTTCCACATCTCCGCCGTCAACTCTGCCCCGCCGTCACTGCTGGCCGGCGCCCCCAGGTAATGGGTCAAAGCGCCCCACCCGGCCTGCTGCATCCACTGCGCGGGGTGTTGGTTGTTAGTATTGTTGGTTGTCATTTTTTTAGCTCCCTTATTAAACCTTAAAAATTGATAGGTTTGGTGTTGTCATTTCTCACTCATCCACATTATCTGTCCACTTCTCGCATTGTGATAGCACTGTTTGTACTGCTTCTTCCTGGCCTTCGGGCGGGTATTTGTATTTCTTCAGCAATCGTTTCACCATCGACCGCATGTTTGCCCGCGCCTGTTCTTTCTTTTGCCAGTCTATGGTGCGGTTTTTGGACAACATATCAGTTAACTCTTTGGTTATCATCACCAATTCGTCGTTTTCGTAAAAATCTTTTATCGCTTCTGGTTTCAGCAGCGCGTCGTAAAATGCCTTCTCTTCCGTGGTCAATCCCAATTCCTTGCCTTCTTTGTCATCTTCAGACATCTGCTTTGCCATTTTCATTAATTCATCTATCACCTGGGCATTGGTTATCTGGCCGTTTCGGTATTCTTTCATCACCCGTGCCATCTTTTCTGAAAACAACTCTGATTTTACCAGGTTCGTTCGCTTGTATAATGCTATCTGTTCGGATAATAATTTTCTCAACAATTCTGCGGCAAGGTTCTTTTGCTTCATTCGCGATATCTCTTCCATAAATACCGAATCAAATAGCGAAAACTCAGTTTTCACGTCAGCAAACAGGTTGATGATACCATCGCTTTTTATGCTGTGCTTCAATAATTCGTTTATTTGTTTGTTAATTTCTATCAGCGACAGTTTTTTATCGGTGATAATTTTTGTTATTGTCATGCGTATCGCTTCAAAAAATGCCGCTTTCATCCGTTGTGGTCTATCTAACAGGCTGCGGCACAGCGAGGCTGCCTGGCGCAGATACATTGCCTCTTTGATGAATAACTCTTTCTTTTCTTCATTAGCGACTATATGGTTAATGCCTTCCATTATCGCTTTTGCCCGGTCATAACTGCTGCCATCAACAAATGATGATGGCGTTAATGGATGATATAAATCTTCGCACACCTGCAATTTTTCGATGAACTTGGGCAGTGCCGCTATGGAGATATCGGTGTTGCCGAAATTTCTGCGGTCGCGCATGGTGAAATCATTCATTGCTTTTTTCAATGCCGATGCTATACCGACATAGTCAACTATCAGCCCGCCTTCCTTGTCGCCAAATACCCTGTTCACCCGGGCAATCGCCTGCATCAGGTTGTGTCCCATCATCGGTTTAAACAGGTACATGGTGGCAAGCGACGGCACGTCAAAACCGGTAAGCCACATGTCAACGACGATTGCTATCTTCATTTCATCGTTGTCATCTTTAAATTTTCGTCCTAATTCTGACCGGTAATTTTTATTGCCGGTTATCTCTTTCCAACTTTCGTCATCGCCGTTGGCATCGGTCATGATTACCTTCACCTTTTCCTGCCATGCTGGACGAAGACGCAAAATCTCGCGATATATTCGCATGGCGATGGGACGCGAATACGCCACTATCATCGCCTTGCCGGTAAGGATATCCTGGCGGTCTTCGTAATGTGTGATTATATCACCACACAGCGATTCTATCGTTTCGTCCGCTCCTAATATCTGGTCGATTCGCGACAGCTCTTTTTTGCTTTTTTCTATGGTTCCTTCTTCGGCAACTTCCGCCATCATGTCGTATTCGTCGTCAATCTCTTTCAGAATATCTTCTTTCAGGCCGATATTTATCACCCGGCTTTCGTAATACACCGGCCGGGTCGCGCCATCTTCCACTGCCTGGGTCATGTCGTAAACGTCTATATAATCGCCGAATACTTCCCGGGTCGACCGGTCCTTCACCGATATCGGGGTGCCGGTAAAACCGATGAAGGTCGCATTGGGCAGGCTGTCGCGCACTAATCTTGCAAACCCAAGTTTCACCTTGCCGGTGCTGGTGTCCACCGTTTCATTCAGCGAATATTGGCTGCGATGTGCTTCGTCTGCAATCAGGATGATATTTTTCCGCTCTGACAATGGTTCGGCTGATTCCTCAAATTTTTGCATGGTGGTGAATATGATGCCGTTCACCTGCCTGCCCGACAGCAACTTTGTCAGGTGTGCCCGGTTCTCCGCCTGTTCCGGCGTCTGGCGCAGGTAATCGCTGCATTTGTTAAATTGGGTATATAGTTGTTCATCCAAGTCGTTGCGGTCGGTCAGCACCACAATGGTAGGACTGGTCAGCGCGGTTTGCAGCAATTTGGTATAAAAGACCATCGACAGCGACTTGCCACTGCCCTGGGTATGCCAGAATATCCCGCCCTTGCCGTCAGTTACGGTGGCGGTTTTCGTGCGTTCTATTGCTTTTCTCACCGCGAAATACTGGTGGTACCCAGCAAATATCTTGTTTTCCTCTGAAAAAAGGATGAAGTTTTTAATGATATCAAGCAATCGTTCTTTATCAAAAATCCCTTTGAACAGCACATCAAAAGCCGCATAGCGGGTATCTTCATAATCGCCATCGGTGGTTTTCCATTCCATGTAACGGTCTTCTTTGGCGGTGATGGTTCCCACCTTTGATACCGCCAGGTCGCTGATAACACAAAAGGCATTGTAGGCGAAAAGGGTAGGAATATCCTTCATGTAATTGCGCAATTGCCGGTATGCCGCCGAGGTGTCCGCCTTCTCCCGGGTGCAAGATTTCAGTTCCATCACCACCAGCGGCATGCCGTTGATGAATACCACCACATCCGGTCTTTTCTCCGCGTTCTCCACCACCGTCCACTGGTTTATTACGCAATAATTGTTATTATCGGGATTATCATAATCTATCAACCTCACCCGGTCATACTTCTGTTCGCCATTTTCAATCGTGGTGACTTCCACGCCGTTCTGCAGATAATCCATGAATACGCGGTTCTTTTGCAATAACTGAATACTCTCAAAATTCTTCAGCTTATTTATCGCCTCATTAATCGCGTCCAGCGACAACCCCGGGTTGATGTCATACAACGAAGACAACAACAAAGAATCATACAACGGCGAATGGTAATCCCGCGCCACATCCGGCCCGTATTCATGGTCATAGCCCAAATGAACATGCATCAATTCAATAATAGCATCTTCATAATGTTGTTCTGTGAATGACATTATGTTGTCCTTGTTTCCCGTTTATAAAACTGCTTTTCCCTTATTTATGAAAATCTATAAAAAAGATTTTTGCCATTTTCTTATTTATAAAAATCTATAAATAAGATTTTTGCCATTTTCTTATTTATAAAAATCTATAAATAAGATTTTACAACATCGCAATTATATGCGACCCGCGCTGGGGTCGGATATCTTGATATGATGCAAATTCTATAACTATGCGACCCCGCTGGGGTCGGGGATATTATAAAACATCGCCATCATTCCAAATTTCACAATTTGTAATTCAATATCCATTATCAACAATCCGCAATTGTCATCGACCCCTGAGGGGTCGTATAGTTATAGAAAACAACCAGAAAAAATGCCCGACCCCAGCGGGGTCGCATATTCGGTCGCATTTCTACAGCTATAAACGGCAATTTATTTATCCCCAAATATATTCGCACATAATTATAAACATTATCGCAATTATATGCGACCCGCTCTGGGGTCGGATATCTTGATATGATGCAAATTCTATAACTATGCGACCCCGCTGGGGTCGGGAATATTATAAAACATCACCATCATTCAAAAATTCACAATTTGTAATTCAATATCCATAATCCATTATTAACAATCCGCAATTGTCATCGACCCCAGAGTGGTCGTATAGTTATAGAAAACAACCGAAAAAAAATGCCCGACCCCAGCGGGGTCGCATATTAAACCGCATTTCTATTACTATAAACGGTAAAACAATTAATTCAGATTATCCATTCAAATAGATATTCTTCTTTAAAACTAATATTATTCATTCGCAGAAAATTGAGATATTCTTCTTTAAACGTTTGTTTACGATGGTGCTCTTTTTGATTGTTTATATAATTAATGACATTATCCAATTGGTTATGGCTATATGAAAATGCTCCATATCCTTCTTGCCAATTGAAATTATATGGAACAAACCTTTTATCATTAATAAAAACATTTGATGACTTTTTAACTTCCCGAATTAATTCTGATAAATTACATGTCGGTTTCATACCTATCAAAAAATGAATATGATCAGGATTTCCATTTATCGCAATCATCTTTTGCTCTTTTTTCTGCACGACACCGGTAATATATTTATATAATTCATCTTCCCATAATGGATCTATTAACGCCATGCGATTTTGCACCGCAAATACAATCTGAATGTATATTTGTGTGTATGCGTTTCCCATCTTTTTTCTCCGTATTTTAAATATTGTAACCACGATAATTATAAACATTATCGCAATTATATGCGACCCCGCTGGGGTCGGATGTCTTAAATGATGCAAATTCTATAATTATGCGACCCCTCTGGGGTCTATATTATAAAACATGGCCATCATTCGAAAATTCATCATTGCAATTCGAAACCTATTATCTATAAATCATCATTCGAAAACCAAAACCGCAATTAAAAATTCACCCCGACCCCAGAGGGGTCACATAGTTATAGAGAATAACATGAAAACACGACCCGACCCCAGCGGGGTCGCATATCGGTTTACCCCTCCTCCACCGGTACCCGTATCTCCCCAGACATAAGTTTAGGCAATAATGAATCGCGAATTTTCATTAAATTAGAAATTTCATTTTCATTTTGTTTAATTAATCTAAAAATTGGTTCTGACAACAATTTAAAATCATTTAATAACTGTTTATCGGGTAAGAACAATGGTAAATTTCTCAGTTCTGTTAAACTAATATATTTTTGTGTACTACCAGCAAGGTGAGAATAGATATGATTTGTTACAAAATCACTTTTCAAATACATTAAAATAAACTCTGATAATTCTCGTTTTGCTGATGTTTTAAATAATCCAACATTTTTTATTGCAAAATTTATCTCATCATACATAATATAACTAATATTACCAACGGTACCAATCATACTAATAAGAATATCATATGGTTCAACAACACTTCTTTGATTGATTTTATTGTAGTCATTTTCACTAATAGAATATGTATCTTCAAATTTTACACCATATGCACATAAATGCTTTGATGTAATTAATGGATAACCATTCTCTGTTGGTTTTGGAGAATCATGTGTTCCGTCCCGAATATCTATAATATCTATAAGTATTTTCTTTTCCCACCCAACCGGTATCACCCCTAACTCGCTTTCTTCCATGGTGCCTCCGGAGGATTTGTAGGGGTTGCCGTTTTCGTCGGGGAACTCGAAATCTATGAACCAGCGTTTGAAAATCGCCTGCGCCATCTCTTCCAACACCTTGTTCGTCCGGTTGTTAAGTTCTATCATGTCGTCAAGGCAAGAAAGGGTGTCGGCTATGGAGCGCTGTTCTGGGAGTGGGGGAAGAGGGATATCTAATTGTTCTATCATAACTTTAGTTAATGCATTGCGAGTTCCACCATTGCTACCAATAGATAAAAGAAACGGTTTTATATATTGAATAAAGTAAAAAACAAATTTGTTTATAGCTATATTCTTATTTGTTCTTATAATTGAAACATGCTGATTAACTCTTGCAGGTAATACATTATCAGGAACAATACATGAACGTGCTACTGAATCACCAGTTATATTTAATAAAACATCACCTTTTTCTATTGTTACCCCATTCAATTTCTTTGCTTGTATATCATCAATAAAGACTAAACCATCATTTGAAAATGCGAAATCAATGACATTTTGACTTCGTATAAGAGAACAACCATAATTTTTATAGACGTTAGCACCACCTGTTGGAGTAGAGCCACTACCAATTTTTGTACACACATTACCTAATTTTTCATTATTCCATTCATTCATAATCTGTTACCTGTTTGCTCATTAATTTTATATTTCCTTAACCATGAGGTCTTTTGACATAAAATATCTCATTTAATTTGCAATGTGCAAAAAATGCACATTGCATTTTATTATCATCTGTTTTTAAATACTTACCATTTTCGTGACGTCACGAAAATGATAATTTGTATTATTTCACAACTCATACCCAATCCCCCCCAACCTTGTTTTTATCTCCTCTTCCAACTCGCGGCGTTTTTCAAACATGCCGGATAATTCTGTGGTTAGTCTTGTCATCTTTTCCTCAAACGGTTCGGCGTCTTCTTCCTGCTCCTCTATTCCCACGTATCTGCCGGGGGTCAGTATATAGTCGTGTTTTGCAATTTCCGCCGTGTCCACCGCCGCGCTGAAACCCTGGATATCGGTGAAGGTTCCGGCGTCGAATGCAGTGAAGGCGTCGGCTATTTTGGCGATGTCGGCGTCGGTCAGTTCACGAAGTTTGCGGGTCACCATGGTACCCAGGTTGCGAGCATCGACGAAGAGGGTTTTACCCTTTTGCTGTTTATTTTTATTGATGAACCACAGCGACACCGGGATGCCGGTGGTGTAGAACAGTTGCGAGGGCATCGCCACTATCCCCTCTATCAAATCCGCCTCAATTATCTTCCGCCGTATGTCACCCTCGCCGCCGCTTTGCGATGACAGCGAACCGTTTGCCAGCACCAGCCCAATTTTTCCCTTTGGCGCCAGGTGGTGAATCATGTGCTGCATCCAGGCATAGTTGGCGTTGCCACTGGGCGGCACCCCGTATTTCCATCTCTGGTCATCGCGCAGTTTGTCCTGTCCCCAGTCGGAAAGGTTGAAGGGTGGGTTTGCCATGATGAAGTCGGCGCGCAGTGTGGGGTGGCAGTCGTCAAGAAAGGTGTCGGCGTTGAAATGCCCCAGGTCCGCCTCGATGCCGCGGATAGCGAGGTTCATGGTGCACATTTTCCAGGTGGTGGGGTTGCTGTCCTGCCCGTAAACCGAGATATCGTGAATGTTGCCCTGGTGGTTTTCGATGAACTTTGCTGATTGCACAAACATGCCGCCGCTGCCGCAACAGGGGTCATACACCCGGCCATGGTATGGCTTTATCACCTCTACCAGGGTGCGCACAATACCCGGCGGGGTAAAGAACTCGCCCGCCAGTTTCCCTTCCTGCTCCGCGAATTTCGACAGGCAATACTCATAAGCGCGCCCCAAAATATCCTTGGTGTTGCCATGCTCAATCATCGATATATTAGTAAAAAGGTCAACCACTTCGCCAAGCCGGCGCTTTTCCAGTTCTGGCCGGGAAAAGTTCTTTGGCAAAATGCCTTTCAATCGTTTATTTTCCCGCTCAATCGCCTGCATCGCTTCATCAATCAGCTTGCCGATTTCCGGTGTGTGGGATTGAGCGGCGATAGACAGCCAACGAGCGGAAGGCGGCAGAAAAAAGACTCCGTTCTTGGTATATTCATCCAAATCCTCCTCAAATCCCTCGCCTTCGGCGACTAACTCACTATACCGTTCCTCAAACTTATCTGAGATATATTTTAAAAATATCAGCCCCAGAATAACCTGCTTATATTCCGAAGCATCCATATTTCCCCGCAAAATACAAGCCGCATCCCAAATCTGCTTCTCAAAACCGATATTAGCCGAATTTAATTCACTCATAACAACATCCTTTCTTAATATAGATAATTTAGATGTTATGGGTAATAATGTCAAGAGAATTGGGAGTAATTGAGAATTTTAGTGAATGTGAAAAAATGTGCTTAAAGGTAGGGGAATTGTCCCCAATTCCCGCGATGAACCGGAATAATGATATAAAAAAAGCGCAATAGCGACAGATTTTTTGGGTGGTGTTGTATTTTCCAACCCTATTTTGTAGTTATACCCGATTCTTTTTTATTATAAAGATGCTGTCGCGAGAGCTGGGGACAGCTCCCCTACCGCTGCGCCAATATAAATAATTCAACAATAAAAAACCCACAGCATAGCCGTGGGTTTTAAAATTAACCTTTATTTAACTTAACTTCCTACTCGCCCATAGCATTGTAAATCGGGCTGTAGAAGGCGGTTGTTATTTTTTCTACTGGCAGGTTGATGGTTTCTTCGCCATCTACGGTTATTTTCAGGCTGGTTCCGCCAACTGTGCCGATTACGGTGAAGGGGATGTCTTGGTCTTCTGCCATCATCTTGATTGCGTCTACCTTTGCGGGGTTGGCGGTCAGGATAATGCGGGACTGGGACTCGGCGAAGAGGGTGGTGTCCATGCGGTCGATGGATTCCAGTTCGATGGTGGCGCCTTTGCCGCCGGTTATTACTGACTCAGCGATTGCCACGGCTATTCCGCCTTCGGAACAATCGTGGGCGCTGTTTGCCAGGTCAGCGCGGATAGCGGCAAGGGTGGTATTCTGTACGCCTAACTCAACGCGGAAGTTGAGCATCGGCGGGAAGCCTTCTTCTTTGCCGTGTTTCACTGCCAGGTATTCGGAACCGCCTAATTCGTCGCGGGTGCTGCCCAACAGGATAATCATGTCGCCATCGTTCTTGAATGACATGGTGGCGTTTTTATCGACGTTATCCAGCACGCCTACCATACCGATGGTCGGGGTGGGGAATACTGCCGCTTCGGGACCTTCGTTGTACAGGGAAACGTTGCCGCTGACCACCGGGACGTTGAACAGTTTGCAAGCGTCGGCGATGCCTTCTACCCCGCGTTTCAACTGCCAGAAGCGGTCGGCTTTTTCCGGCTTGCCAAAGTTAAGGCAGTCGGTAACTGCCGCCGGGTCAGCACCGGTGCATACCAGGTTGCGGGCAGCTTCTGCCACGGCAATCTGCGCACCAACATAAGGGTCAAGGTAACAGTACCTGCTGTTGCAGTCGGATGTCGCGGCGATGCCTTTTTCCAGGCCCTTGATGCGGATAACCGCGGCGTCGGCCTGACCGGGGGCAATGACGGTATTCGTCTGTACCATGTGGTCATACTGTTCAAATGCCCAGCGTTTGCTGGCAATATTCGGCGATGACAGCAGCATCAGCAGATCTTCTGCCGGAGTTTTGGTATCAGACAGACTGTTAATATCAAACTTATGCAATTCTGCGAGCCAGGCGGGTTCTTCTGACGGCAGGTAATAAATCGGGCCGGCGGCCAGAGACTGGGCGGGTACTTCGCCGACTATTTCGCCGTTGAATCTAACGCGCAGCACTTCTTCTTCGATAACTTCGCCAACGATGGCGGCACTGAGGTTCCATTTTTCGAAGATATCGATTACTTCCTGCTCTCTGCCTTTCTTGACGCAGACCAGCATGCGCTCCTGGGATTCGGACATCATGATTTCCCATGGTTCCATCCCTTCTTCGCGCATCGGCACTTTCGCCAGGTCGACATCCATACCCACGTTTCCGGCAGCTGCCATTTCCGCGGTGGTACAGGTGATACCGGCAGCGCCCATATCTTTAATACCGGCAACGGCATCGCCAGCCAGCAATTCCATACATGCCTCAATAAGGCATTTTTCGGTGAAAGGGTCGCCAATCTGTACGGTCGGACGTTTTGCGTCGTCTTCGTTGAACTCGTGGCTGGCCAAAATGCTGCATCCGCCAATGCCGTCGCGGCCGGTGCGGTTGCCCACTACCATCATGATATTGCCAATGCCAACCGCCTTGCTGCTGGCCATTTTGCCGCGTTCAGCAACGCCGATGGCCATTACGTTCACCAGGCAGTTATCGCGATATGACTTGTTGAAATATATTTCGCCGCCAACGGTTGGCACACCAACGCAGTTGCCATAGAA
This sequence comes from uncultured bacterium, assembly GCA_964638715.1. Classification (GTDB taxonomy): domain Bacteria; phylum Armatimonadota; class Hebobacteria; order CAIYQO01; family CAIYQO01; genus JBAXQQ01. Next base: position 37,144 of record CAZWZF010000031.1, read on the forward strand.
TTGAATGCCGTCAACCACGCCATGAAGCAATCTTTTCGCGCGGTCAGTATCCAGGTCGCCAAAACGCAATGAGTCCAGCAATGCTACCGGACGCGCGCCCATTGTGAAGATGTCGCGCAAGATGCCGCCTATCCCGGTGGCAGCGCCTTGTTTCGGCTCTACCTGGGACGGGTGGTTATGGCTTTCCATCTTGAAAATTATATATACGCCATCAGCGATTTCAAATCCGCCGGCGTCCTCACCCTCTGCGCGGGTGGGGTATTTGCCGGTTTTCGGGAATAGTTTCAGCAATGGACGGCTGCGGGGATAACCGCAATGCTCAGACCATTCAACTGAATACATCGCCAATTCTGTGCCGGTCGGTTCGCGACCGAGAATCTTCAATACATTATCATATTCCTGCTGATTCATCCCCAGTTCCATGGCGACTTGCAGTTGTGTCGGTTTATTACTCATGATTTTATAATTACCTCAACCCGTGACTGATGGCGCTGACAAGCATGCCTTCCATCAAACCTTTGAACATCTTTTTACCGTCAGTGCCGCCCAATAACCGGTCGCATACGCGTTCCGGGTGGGGCATCATCCCCAGCACATTGCCTTTTTCATTGCAAATGCCGGCGATGTTATTGCGCGACCCGTTGGGGTTTGCTTCCGGGGTTATATTGCCGCCGGCGTCACAGTAACGGAAAATAATCTGATCATTATCTTCCAGCATCTTTAAAGTGTCATCATCAGCAAAATAGTTGCCTTCGCCATGAGCGATGGGGATCTTCACTACTGATTTTGATGTATAAAAATGGGTAAATGCGGTGTCGGTGCGCTCAACGCGCAAGGTCTGCATTTTACAGATAAATTTCAGGTGGTCGTTACGGTACAATGCGCCAGGCAACAGATTGGCTTCGGTGAGAACCTGAAAGCCATTACAAATGCCGAGAACGAATTTCCCTTTTGCCGCATGTTCGATAATCGCGCCCATGACGGGTGAAAAACGTGCTACCGCGCCGCAGCGCAGATAATCGCCATAAGAAAAACCGCCGGGTAAAATTACACAGTCGAGGTCAGAAATATCGTGTTCTTCATGCCATACATATCGCACTTCCTGCCCGGTTACAGCAGTTACCGCGTTATAACAATCAGCGTCGCAATTTGACCCTGGAAATACTATTACGCCGAATTTCATCTTCTTAGGCTCCCGCAGGTACAACCTGCACAGCATATTGCTCTATTATCGGGTTGGCCAGCAATTCGTGACTCACGTTCTCCGCGATTTCTTTCGCTTTTTCCGGGCTTTCCGCCTCAATATCCATCGTAACAAACTTGCCAATGCGGACGTTATTCACATCAACATGGCCTAATTTGTGGATTGCTTTTTCAATGGTTGTCCCCTGCGCGTCCATTACTGTCGGCTTCAGGGTGATTTCAACCTGTACGTTATATCGCACTGTTGTCTCCTGTTATGGTGAACTCGGCTTTTTCGCCAATTATTTATTCCACATTCAAAAATGATATTCCTGCTAAAACAAAAAAACCGGGTGGTATTTTAAATACCACCCGGTTTGATAACGATTTTCGTTAAAACTATTTAAGCTGTTTCATCTTGCCAAATTCGTCGATGAAGAAGAACTCAACGGCGGTTAATGAGCCTAAGCGTTTCAACCAGTTGGTTGGCAACTCTTCGGTGTCGCCGGTGAAGATCAGGATGCGGCGTTCTGCCGGTGCTTTTTCAATCAGCCATACCATCTCTGATACCATGGAGAACTTTGCCAGCATCAGTTTTTCACCGCTTACCATGCTGATTTGAGCGATGTCGGCAACGATAGTGCCATCTTCTGATACGAAGTCAAAATCTTTTGGGAATCCAGGAACTGTTCCACCCCATTTTTTACATTTTGTTTTATTGCCCAATTCTTTTTCAATTGAGGCTTTCAAACGTTTTGGATCATAGAAAACGCTGCCGGAAGCAGTCAGGCGCATATCGCCATGTGGTGTTTTCAATGATGTTGCAGGATTTACAGTAAATAACCAGTTGCCATTACCGCGTTCGCCGATAATCTGACGATTTCGCAATAGTTCCTGAGTGAGCATATATGCCACTTGGTGAGAAACCAGACCGGCATCCTTGGCAATCTGTTTGTTTGTTGCTTTCTCCGGGGCGATTTGCCACAGATAATCAAGCACGCGCTCTTTGTTAGTCTTTGAATACATTTGATATTCTCCGTTTTTTTGATTTTTTACGAATTAAATTTGAACGAAATTTTGCAATGATTGCAAAACAAGACAACTATACTACTAAAATTAACTTTTGTATAGATGTATAATATAAATATTTAACCCAAAATCTATTCTACCCACATTAACAGATATAAAACATTAAACATATAATATATACTCTTTTCTATAACTTATTATACATATCCAGCACAAATTCGTTTCAAAAAATAGCTTAAATATCTAATATTACCTTAAAAATAATAAAATAACATGATTTTAGTTGTTGTTTTATAGTATATCTACCTAAAATATAGTATGGGTAGGGTGTTAGTGTAATTATTGAACAATATACAAAATTTTATTATAGGGAACACTATACTCAACCCATAACATCGACTTTTCCTTAATACACATTTTTTTAGAAATTTTATTATAAAGGAATCTTCATTGTTTAATTATAATCCAACATACAAGGGGCTCTAACTCTATTTTGTTTATTGATTGCTATTAACATGCCACCCCTCTGGGGTTGGATTGTTAATAATTAATAAAATATAGTCAAATCATGCTGACTATCATGCTGATTTGCTATTTTATTGTATTCATCATCAAATTTTCTATTCAATCATAAATGTGTATAAAGCACAACTTGCCAAGGAGGGGAGTTGTTATCAATATTTTGATATATATTCTTTGCTTTCTATCCACTCTTTGTGGTTAAATAAAACAAAAAAGGTGACAGCCATGTTAAACCAAAACGATTTATATGTTTTACAGCCGGGCAAGCGAATGCGCTGGGCTACGGCGGAGAATATTGATGGTGCTATCAGTGCTGGCGGGCAGGTTAACCACGGTCGCAAAGGGAAGCCTTCACTGCCATTGCCGGCTGGCGAGACTCTTACCATCGCCGCCGCGAGTGGTTCCGGCACTATTCGGCGGATATGGATAACCTTTCCCGAACGCACACCACAAATAATGCGCGGATTGGTACTGCGTGCATATTGGGATGGTGCGGAGACGCCGGCGGTAGAGGCACCCATTGGCGACTTCTTTGGAGTGTCGCTTGGCTGTAATGCCACGTTTGAGAATGCCTGGTTTGGCAATGCTGAAGGCCGTTCCTATACCTGCCGGGTACCTATGCCATTCCGCACCGGCTGCCGGTTAACGGTCAGCAACGAAACCGCCAGTGATATCAGCATGTTATTTTACGAGGTAGACTATACTATCGGCGACGAACATCCCGACAATACCGGCTATTTTCACGCCGTATTCAACCGCGAATATAAAACCCGCTTGAAAGAAGATTTTCATATACTTCCTCATGTTAAAGGCAAAGGCTGCTTCCTTGGATGCACCATCGGGGTTATAGCGGACATTGCGAAATATGGTAAAACCTGGTGGGGTGAAGGCGAGGTAAAGGTATATCTCGACGGCGACACCGATTACCCCACCCTATGCGGTACCGGCACTGAAGATTATATAGCGACAGGCTGGGGACAGGGTCAATATGCCCAGCTCTGGCATGGCTGCCCGGTCGCCGACCACGAAAAGCTGGCATATTCATTTTACCGCCTGCATGGTCCCGACCCAATATATTTCGACGACGAAATCCGCGTAACCATCCAGCAAATTGGCTGCTGCAGCCGCGAAGATGTACGCACAGTGCTGACCGGCGGAGTAACAGATAAACTGATGGAATTAGGCGACGGAACCAAGTTTATTGATATTGAAAATATAGACGCAATGGCAGACTATGTATTATTCGAACGTGAAGATGATTGGTCTGCCACCGCATATTTTTACCTGGATAAACCAGAGAATGGATTGCCGGCAATTGCAGGTTATGACGAGAGAGTGGCGGAATTGTAAAAAAAATTGAGAATTGAGAATTGAGAATTTTCGAGAATTTCTCCAAAGTGTTGAAATTTATTTCCGGCTCTTTCTTTTTCCGAGCGGGACGCTCTTGCCACCTCTCGAATTAAAAGAAAATATAATTCTCAGAGTCAAATGCAAAACTCAATGTATTTCAGGCATCTTACTCGGAATACTCGTGGTTGCACAGGTTTTGCTATTGATCCCTAAAATCTTCCAATAACAATGTAAATCTTAACAAAAGCAAACATTATATAAAATTACAAACTTGCAATTTTTTTGTGATATATCTGTGATAATTTGGTGGTATAATATAAGGTAATCAAATATACAAACATAAATGCAACAAAACATTTTAAATGTGGAACTATATCTATACTAAAAGCGGAGGTTAATTAATGAAAAGTTATTTACTGCTGATAGCAGTCGTGCTGCTTATTGCTGGTTGTGGAGGTGGTGGCGGCGGTTCAACGTCAAGCGGAACAGTGCGCGGGACATTGAGCAACTTGCCGTTGGCACAGACACGTGGTACCCAAACCCTGACAGTGGGTGTTGAAGGAACTAATTTAACCACCACTGTAGAACCCGGGAAAGAATTTACCCTGACCGGCGTACCAGCGGGATTACACACTTTAACTATCGATAACGACAGTTACGGCAAATCTATTGTTATTCAGGTCGGCTCGAAATTAGTCACTGAAATTGGTGAACTCGCCGTCGAAAACGCGGGTAAAATAAGCGGTACTATTACCGATGCTGATACAACAAAACCGATTGCCGGCGCGGTAGTTACCCTTACCGAGGCTATTGCTACCACCACCGCAACAACAAATGCCATGCCGCATCCAGTGCGTGTAAAAAGAACCGCTGCTGACGGCACCTACACATTCCGTGGAATATTACCTGGCAGTTATATCGTTAATATCGCTGCCCGCGGTTATGTGTCATCGTCAATGATGGTAGATGTTACTGCCCAGACAGTATCAACCGCATCAATCGCATTGAAAAAAGATACTGTGGTCACCACTAATGTCGGTACATTAAAAGGTACTGTTTACCTGGAAAGCGATGGCAAATCAACGCCGCTGACCGGCGCACTGGTTCGTTTACGCCCAGTGGTGGAAAACTCTGATGATGCCGAATTAGGCCAGCCATTGCCGGCTATGCTGTACCAGGTTGTTGGCGACGCCAACCGGCCAATGAATGTCGATTCGGCAACCGGCAACATGAACTCGGTACCGGAATGCCCGCGCGAATTAATTGCCTATACAGACGAAAACGGTAATTACCTGATTGAGAACATCCCTGCCGGCAGTTACCACGCAGTGGCAGTATCGCCAGGAATGAATGTAAAGGGCAATCGCGTGACAGTAACTATCGCTACCAACAGTGGAACTGTACAGGATTTCACCCTGACACTGAAACAGATAACCGGAATAGTTGTTACCGGGACAGTGACAGATGACGTTACCAAAAAACCGATTGCAAATGCCGGGGTTCGCTGCATTTTGGGAAATCCAACGCCATTACCCGCCATAACTATTAAACGCAACGCCCAGGTATACGAAATGAACGCGGCAAGCGGCGAAGGCATGCTGATTAAACCAACTGCAACCGGCAGTGTGGACAGCATGGTTATTTATACTATCACCGACGCAGATGGCAAGTACAAATTAATTTCTCCCGCAGTATCTGGCATTGCGGTAAACGCAGTCGGCTACACACCGCAGGAAAAATCGATTACCACTGATACATCACCACAGGTTGTTGATTTTGCACTGACTTCGCTGCAGGCAGGAACAATAACCGGCGTGGTGAAAAATGCCGCTGGCGACGGGATACCTGGTGCAAAGATATTTGCTGATTACCCGGTATTTTACGCTGATGGCAACACAAGTGCCGGTACTGCTATTACCAACCTCGGCAATCCGGAATCACGCGCAACAACTACCGATGCAAACGGGCATTTCAGCATAAAAACTCTACCCGGTTCAGTTATATTGTATGTAAAAGCAGAAGGATATCAAACATTGCAAAAAGAGGTGAATGTAATCGCTAACACAGAAACACCAGTTGAAATCACTTTAAAAGCTGTTGTTCTGGGGAAAATTACCGGTGTCGTGAAAGATAGTGTCACCAATTTGCCAATTGCTGGCGCGGTAATAAATCGCGACGCGGTATATCAGGCTTTGGATGCCGTCGGAAATACCCCGACTAATTCAATCGTCCCCACTGTGGCAGTGCCGGAAAAAATTACTACTGATGCTGACGGAAAATATACGCTTGAAAACCAGCCAATCGGGCAGGTAACATTGACCTGTATAAAAGCAGGATATGAGATAAGTTATAAAACCGTCATATTGATTGACACCACACCTGTCCAGGCCGACTTCAGCCTGGTTCCACTGCCAAAACCGGCAACAGTTTCCGGCATTATTACCGGACCGGATGACAAGCCAATCGTCGGAGCGATTGTCAGCGCAGGCGATTTGTATTACATCGCATCGACAAACACCTCATCAAGAATGGTTATGCCGCCAATATCCAACTGGGTCGTAAAAACTGATGAAAACGGCAAATACAGCCTGGCAGTACCAGCGTGGGTAAAAAGTATCAGCGTAGTAGCAAATGGATACAAAAACAGCATAAATCCGGTAACTTTGCAGCCTGGAATAGAAACCGTATTGAATGTAAAACTGGAGGCAAAACCAGTTTTGTAAATCATTTAAGTTGAATATGGTACTGTAGAGACGCACGGCCGTGCGTCTCTACGTGTTTGTCACAATTTTGCGTCTCTACGCATTTATAATACATAAAAAATACAATATCTTTACATTAACAAAAAATATATTGCAATAATCCACAATACAGTGGTACAATTAAATAATACCATTTAAGAAACTGGGTGTATAACGAAAGTATTTAAGAATTGCATGTCTAAACCAAAGAAAGATGGTCAAATTTTTGAAAAAGATATACCACCTGCGTCATTTGATGAAATGTCGCCTGACGAAATGCGGGTGCTGCTTCGCGAGTATCAGATTAAGATAGAAGAACAAAACCGGGAATTACAGCACCGGCAGCAAGCTGAAAACAATACGATATTAAACAAAATTCTGATGGCAAGTACCGAGTTAATTGATGAAAATCCAGCAGGGATTAATTATCAAAAGATGACTGATACCGTACGGGAGATATCAGGTGCGCAATACGCTTGCTTCAATATTTTCGATGAAAATGGACTTGATTTCACCACTATAGCATTATCAGGTATAAACGAAAATATTAAAAAAGCAGCAGCTATTCTGGGATTTGAAATTAAAAATAAAAAGTGGAAACAAGACCCGGATAGAATAAAAAAAATAGGTCAAAATGCCATAACTAAATTCTCGGTATTAAATGAATTAACAGGTTCGGTAATACCTGACAGCATCGTAAAAATAATCATCAATACTTTTAACCTTGGTGAAATTTTTCTGGTTAAAATCGACAAAAATAATAAACCCATCGGTGATTTCACCCTGATTTTTGCAAAAGGCTATACGCTGCAAAACCGGGGAATTGTTGAACTTTTTGCTAACCAGGTGGGAATGTTCATTGACCGCAAACGCGTACAAAATGCACAAAGAGAAAGCGAAGCAGCCAGAAAAGAAAGTGAAGAGCGGTTAAATCGCGCTGAAAAAGCAGCACGTATCGGCAACTGGAAGTTAATGCTGGATACCGGAAAGATGTTGTCATCAGATGGCGCGAAATTTATCTATGGTGTGGTAGAAGACGAGATACCTATAGACATAATAAAAAACATCCCTTTACCTGAATACCGGGAATTATTAGATGAAGCGCTTATTGACCTGATTAAAAATGGCACTCCATATAATATTAATTTTAAAATATGCCGCGTTGATGATAGCAGAATAATAGATATTCATTCCATAGCCGAATACGACAAAGAAAATAATATCGTTTTCGGAGTAATTCGCGATACAACTATGCGAAACCGATTAATGGAAACAGTGCGAGCAAGTCAAGAAAAATTAACCGCATTATTCTCAGTTTTACCAGTAGGCATTAGTGTTCTCGACAACAATTCTTCTATTATTGACGTAAATCCCGCACTTGAAAAAATCCTGGATATTTCATTAGAAGATTTAAAAGAAGGCAAGTATTCCAACCGAACTTATCTGCACAGCGATAATACAATAAAACCACCAGATGAATTTGCCAGCAGTATAGCAATTCGTGAAAACAGGACAGTAACAAATGAAGTAACCGGTATAATAAAAGAAAATGGCGAAGTAATCTGGACATCTGTCAACGCAGTACCACTGCCTGATGGCGGCGCAGTAGTTGTAACTGCTGATATCACAGAATATAAAAAGACAGTAGAAGCACTCTTGGAATCAAAAGAAGACTGGAAAAACACCTTTGACAATTTAACGGACATGATAACAATCCACGACACAGACTTTAACATCATTGCCGCCAATAACAGTGCCCGGGAAATGCTGGCACTGCATCCTTCTAATGCTCTTGCTGGAATAAAATGTTTCCAATGTTACCATGGCATGGAAACTCCTCCTGGAAATTGTCCCAGTTGTACAAGCATGAAAACCTTGTTACCATGCACATCAGAAGTATTTGAACCACACTTAAACAAATACCTGGAAATAAGGGCCATACCACGGATTAACTCAAATCAGCAATGCATTGGGTTAATACATGTTGTTCGTGATATCACCGAACGCAAATCAGCACAGGAAGCGTTACAACAAAGTGAGGCTCGGTACCGGTCTATTCTTGATGCTTCACCAGACGATATCACCATTACAGATATGCAGGGGAGAATCGTGATGGCTTCCCCCCGCGGCGTATCCATGTTCGGATATGACAATGAGGCACAAGGCTATGGACGTTCAATAACCGAATTCATAATACCCGAAGACCGAGAACGCGCATTAGCTAATATAGCTTTAAAATTTCAGGGTATTAATACAGGACCGAATGAATATACCGGGTTGCGAGCAGATGGCAGCACTATAGCATTAGAATCAAACAGTGAAATTATATATAACGATGATGGGAATCCCACCAATATTGTATTCGTCATTCGCGAAATTACAGAACGGAAACGGGCAGAAGCGGCATTAATTGAAAGCGAAGCGAAATTTTCATTGGCATTTAAAGCCTCTCCAGAAGCAATCTCTATCGTATCATTGGAAAATGGCAGATATATAGACGTAAATGATGTATTCCTCAATATTTCTGGTTACCATAAAGAAAATGTTATTGGATATACCGACATTGATTTGAATTTCTGGGTAGATCAGAATGAAAAATCTCACTATGTTGAAGAACTCATTCAATATGGTTTTGTACGATATTTTGAAGCACAATTCAGAATATGCTTTGGAGAAATACGGGATTTCCTGATTTCCAGTGAAATTATCGAGCTTAAGGGTGAAAGATGCATTCTGAACTTTATTACTGATATTACTGAACGCAAGCAAGCCGAAGATTCATTGCAGGCAAATGAAGCCAGGCAGGCGAAAATGGTCGCAAATATCGGCGATGTCATCGTTATCATTAATAAAAACGGCATAAACCAGTACAAAAGCCCGAATATCGAAAGATGGTTCGGGTGGAAACCAGAAGAAGTCATTGGCCACAATGCACTGGATAATGTGCATCCCGATGACAGGGAGAAGGCTGGTAAATTTATTGCAGATTTAATGGCTGTTCCTAACGCTAATGGAACAACAGAATGCCGGTATCTATGCAAAGACGGCAGCTACAAATGGATTGAGTTTACCGGGTTTAACCTTATGGATGACCCGGATATTAAAGGTCTGTTGGGAAATTACCAGGATATTACCGAACGAAAACGCGCTGAAGAGGAAAAGTCTAAACTTGAAGCCCAGTTGCAGCATTCGCAAAAAATGGAATCCGTTGGCCGTCTTGCCGGTGGTGTGGCCCATGACTTTAATAATATGCTGCAGGCTATCCTCGGCAATGCCGACATGGCATTGGAATTGACCCCTAAAGACAGTCTGATACGAGAAAGCCTGGATGAAATTTGCAGTGCTGCTGAACGTTCTGCCGACCTTACCCGACAGCTATTGGCATTTGCCCGCAAACAAACCGTTGCCCCCAAAATATTGAACCTGAATGAAACGGTAGCGGGTATGATTAAAATGCTGCAGCGGTTAATCGGCGAGAATATCGACCTTGCCTGGATGCCCGGTGACAATCTATGGCAGATTAAAGTTGACCCGTCGCAAATTGACCAGATACTCGCCAATCTGTGCGTAAATGCCCGCGACGCGATAAATGGTGTCGGGAAAATAACCATTGAAACAGCAAATCGCAATTGCGATGAAGCGTATTGCGCCAACCACATCGGGTTTATTCCCGGCAATTATGTGCAGCTTACCATAAGCGACGACGGGTGCGGCATAGATAAAGAAATGCTGGAACATATCTTTGAACCATTTTTCACTACCAAAGGTGTCGGCGAAGGAACCGGGTTGGGGTTGGCTACAGTATATGGTGCTGTCAAGCAAAACAATGGTTTTATCATAACTTACAGCGAACCGGGAAAAGGCACGTCATTTAATATCTACCTGCCCCGCCACGTCGGAAAAAGCGAACTACTCGGACAAGATGCCCAGAATGATGCAGTATCCCGCGGCAAAGAAACCATCCTGCTTTGTGAGGATGAACCAAATATTCTGAAACTTACTACCACAATGCTCCAACGGCTTGGTTATAACGTGCTGGCGGCAAGCACCCCGGGTGAAGCGGTACAATTAGCAAAAGATTACAATGGCAATATTCAACTGTTAATGACCGACGTTATAATGCCGGAAATGAATGGCCGCGACCTTGCCAGAAACATACTGTCCATCTATCCGAATATCAAACGCCTATTTATGTCCGGTTACACCGCCGATGTAATAGCCCACCACGGCGTATTGGAAGACGGCGTAAACTTCCTGCAAAAACCATTCTCAATGAAAGACCTATCCGCCAGGATAAGGGAAACGCTGGAGAAAGAGTAGGGGTAATTAAAAATGCAAAATTAAAAATTGGAACAACTATCAGGGACTGACACCGAGTGGCGAAGCCAGGAAGGTGTCTGCCCCATCAAGGTATCACCGCATTAACGGAGGGAGTATGCTTGTTTTATCAGGTTTCCAATTTTTAATTTTTAATTTTGCATTTTTAATTAGCCATTTTCCCTCTATGTTTAAAATTAAAATTTCAGGATATTATAAAGGTAGTAATAATAATTACTAAGGAGAACTACAATGACAGAAATAATGCCGGTTGAAGGACAACTTGCACCATTATTTACAGCTTTAGACAGCGTGGGAAACGAAGTAAACCTGGAAGATTTTCGCGGGAAATGGGTTATATTATACTTTTACCCGAAAGACCATACCCCCGGATGTACCAAAGAAGCCTGCAGCCTTCGCGACGGTTTTTCACAGATAACCGACGCAAACGCTGTCATTCTGGGAGTAAGCACCGACAACCAGGTAACCCACCAGAGTTTTTCCATGAAATTAGCACTGCCTTTCCAGTTGCTGGCAGATACCGAGGCGGAACTGAGCACCCTGTATGGCGTATACGGCGAAAAAGTACGCTGCGGCATAACCTCAATCGGCATCACCCGCACAACATTTATAATAGACCCCAAAGGCAAAATCGCCAAAGTATTTAAAAAAGTAAACGTAGAAGACCACGCCGCCGAAGTACTGGCAGTGATTAAGGGGTAAAAAAGAACTTATAGGTTAAAAACACAGTCACAGTTTGGAACTGGGTAGCAGCCCGGCTGATTTTCTGGAATCTATCACTTTTATCACTTGCCAATCAGGAGATTGGCGTTTTCAGGAGATAGCCGGGCTCCCGCCCAGTTCCAAACTGTGACTGTGAATTATAGGTGTATGTTTTAATTGTCGGGTACAGGCAAAAATCCGGGTTGCCACTTAATTTTTTACAAGGATTAAATTTTCCGGATTTAACCCAGTCCCCTTAAATTTTATTTCAAAAATTCTCCATTCTCCATTCTCAATTAATCTCCATCTCTCCGGCACCCAGCAGCAAGGCTTCTATCTGGACTGCTTTTCCGTTATCGGCGCCGGTTATCAGGTGAGATATGCAGGCTTGACCGCCGAATAGTTTGTCGGCTGTCTGTATGCGCACAATTATGAAACTGCGGGTTAGGGCGGCGGTTATCAGTTGCGTCATGAGAGCATCAACCGAGGCGGCCACCCCGGAGAATTGCAGCTTCCAACTGCTTTTGCCGGGGGTAAAATGCCGTGCGCTATTCGCCAGGGTGGTTATGTCCACCGGTTCTGATTTTGTTTCCAGCCGCAGCGCGCCGCCGATTGCCACCTCGCTGCCATCAACATACAACTTCACTTCAATTCCAGGTATGCAACTCATATTTACACCTCGTTAAGTCAGACGCAAGGCCTTGCGTCTCTACATTTATTACACATTCTCATATACCAGGTAGCGCATCCGCAATATTGCTGATTTGCTGTCATCGGTACTGCGCAATACCCGACTGGCACCGCGGTTCAGCGGACGCGCGGTGATGCCATCGCCGGTTAATACGGCAAATAGCTGCTCTGATGCCGCATTTATCATTTCCGCCGCCTGGATATTGGTGTTGATATCGCCAACAACCCGCACAGTACAGGTGATTTCCCAGCATACTCCGCGATCAACCGCGCCAGCCTCGCCAATCAGGTAATACCTGCCGGCAGATGCAGTGGGAAGGTGGTCAAACACCGGATTGCCGGTAAGCAGCAACCGCTGATATATCAATTTCTGCAACTTATCATAAGGTATCATTATGTTATCCTTCTTTTATTACACAGAGATACACGGAGGCATTATTAATGTCTCCCTCTTGAGGGAGATGTCACCGCAGTGACAGAGGGAGTTTTCTCCGTGAGTCTCTGTGTCTCCTCTGTGTAGCTCTGTGTCACTAATAGCATTTCAGCACTTGCAAATCACCGTCATCAGCAACCTGCAGTATCTCGAAAATTTTGCCGCTTATATTTATCCGGCAGCCTGTTTTAACAGCACTGTTGCGGCGTAAGGTTGCTTGCTGGTATTCGCCTTTTGATTCCAGGCGGCACCAGACTTCATCGCCTTCGACCCAGGTGCAGACAGACCCGCCACCGCCATCATCAGTGTAAGTCGGAGTCAAAATAACCCCCCGAAATTTCATATCCGCAATATTCATTGCTTGTTCTCACTTTTATTTATTATTTATTACACAGAGATTCACGAAGGAGACACAGAGACTCACAGAGGCTTTTAAAAAAATCTCGGTGCATCTCTGTGTCTCCTCTGTGTAGCTCTGTGTAATCAAAATAACCGCACTCGCCAAGGCAGCAGCAATCTTTTGATATCGTCGGTTGGCGCGGTTACTTCGCGATTTTCGTACCAGCGCGCCATCATCATCAGCATGGCGGTCTGTATTGCCGGCGGGTAATCGTCGGTGCTGCTGCCATACCCCGCCTGCCAGGTTATCAGCAGTTTTTCATCCGGCTGCAACCCCCAACCATCGGGAGCGATTACCCGGGTGGAATTGCTGTCGAAATCAATCATGTATTCGCATGGGTCAATCTCGCGCTCAATCCCCTGGTTGTCAATTGCTACTATCGAATCTATTTCCAACATTGGCGGGCAAGGCAATGAAAGGCTGACCGGCGGATGGCGCATTTGCGCAGTAAGGGTGCGGGTAATTATCGCACGTCCGGTGAACTCCTCAGTCGCTGCCCGGGCAGACGCAATCAGCAAACTGATTAACGCGTCATCGGCAGTAGTATCAACTTTCAAGTATAGCCGTGCGGTTGCCTGGTCGATTGGCTCTATTGCCGGCGGTGTTTTGGTTTTAATAATCATTATTTTTTCCTTTTATTTAACTCAACCACCCCGTCCTTCGGCCACCCCTCCTTGTTAAGGAGGGGAGTTTTTGTTACTTAGTTGGTAATATTATGGTTACTTCGATAATAACTACAAAACTATAATTTACATAACTCCCCTCCTTGCCAAGGAGGGGACAAGGGGTGGTCCACTTTCAACTATGAACTAATCTTGAGTTTCTTCACCGCTTCCGGCAGTATCACTTTGCCGCCGACGCGTTTGCGGGCTATGAAGCCTACTACGCCGAGATCGGCGTATTTTTCCGCCAGGCGCTGTACTTCGGTGTTGACGCGGTCAACAATCACGTAAGCGCGATAAAAATCGCCAAACATAACCGGGCAGGCATTTGCCGCGATATCCGGCATGTCTGTCGCCAAAAGGTACGGACGACCCAGGATGGTAGCGGGAACGTCATCGGTAAGTCCTGGCTGCCACAGGAAATCGCCGCGGGTGTCTGTGAGCAACCGGATTGCCGACATGGTCTGGCGGTTCATTACCCAGGTGCCGCGACCCGCGTATGGTTCTTTCAGGGAATCCTGCAATGTTAGAAGATCAACTGCGGTTATGGCGTCATCCGCTGAATTCACCGCGCCTACGCCAGTTGCGGTCAGTAGTCCTTCCGGTTTGCTGGTAC
>CAZWZF010000032.1:0-51620 GCA_964638715.1 uncultured bacterium
GTTGGTATTGTCACAGACCAGCACCATTTGCTTATATTGGTACGGTGATAGAACTACAAAATCGAGAGTTGAAGAGATTGGGTAATTGGGAGATTTTTTATAAAATATGTATGTTTATAATCGGAGCCTTTATCGTATCGTTCTTATTATTTATATATTTTGCAGCCTGGATACTCTTAGTTCCAGGCATTATTGGCTTATGGAAATTAAAAATTCAGCGAAATAAAATCAAAGAAAAAATAGAGCGTTACCAGCAGCAGGTACTTTCATTATCTGTATCTAAACAGCAGAAATGATTAAATAATATAAATGTTGCATAGGCTTAAATATCGCATTTGTTCGTTGGATTTTTATTTGATATGAAAATTGTCTATTTGATTATCCACCGTTAAATAATCTATAACTAAATGCTGAAGTGTTAAGTAAAATCTAACATTGACTATTGCTAAAGATCCTGGTGGAACCACTGAGGACACTTACATTAATCATCCTCAAAGTTGACTATGAAAATCCCAGGATAAAATCATGGCACCCAGAAACCTGACCATCAGATTTATATTTTTGGATTTACCTCTTATTTTTACTTCTCACAATATTTGCAGCTGCTTGCTCTGCTATTTTATTAATTTTAGCTTCAGTTTTTATTTTTTCGATTTCTTCATTTTTAGTTTCATTTTCTTGACTTACCGCTGCTTTTAAATCAGCGATATTAGTGACATTGTAGATATCGAATAATTCTTGCATTGTTTTGAAATCTGAAAAAAGACTAAGATATGCGTCTGTTGGCTCGCTTATTGTTTCAACTTTCTTTAAACTTGATTGCTGGTAATATCTTTTATACGGTTTTCTTGTCATAATTTATTTCTCAAAGATTTTCCTTAGATTATATGATAATTTTACCCCATTTTTCTCATTTGTTCTATCTTTTTAGTTAAGAACTTTTACAAGTATAATTATAGTCATATTTCTTGACATTTCCCCTTCTATCAAGGTATCCTTCTGTCTAACAAAAGTATCCACAAAGCATAAGATTTCAATTAAAACATGCAGCTACGGGTATGATATGACTTAAGGACTGAATTGTGGATATGGAAAGGCAGATAGAAGCAATGTTACTGGCAAATATAATGGGAATTAATACGAATAAGTTAGCGCGTTTTGGGTTCAGTTTTGCACGAGGTGGAGTTCATACTGCTCGCACAATGATGCTTGAGGAGTTACGAGGATTGCTGTCTTATGTTAACCGTCCAGACGCAGTGAAGACTGACTATTTGCGTGCTATCGATGAAGATAATTGTCTGGGGAAACGCTCGGGTAAAACACGCATATTAACATATCAGCACTTGGTTGAACTTTATACTCTTAACCCTTCAATTTTGATATATCGAAATCTATTATTCTTTTGGCAGCGAGACTTGCCTGGACAACCGTTGCTGGCGTTGCTTTGCACTTATTCTCGTGATTTAATTTTTCGTTCTACTGCACCTTTTATCTTAAAATTCTCCGCAGATGCAATAATTTCCAGACAAGAATTAGAAGATTTTATCGATAATAAAGAGCCTGGGAGATTCAGTAAGGCGACACTAACGTCTACCGCACAGAATATTAATTCTACTTGGACTAAATCAGGACATCTTATTGGGACAAAGATTAAAAGACGTTCACAGGCTACTACTACTGCCGGTTCGGTTGCCTATGCTTTATTATTGGCTTATCTGACTGGCGAGAGAGGGAAAGCACTTTTTAATAGCGAATATATAAAACTGCTGGACTGTACTGTTGATAGGGCTATTGAACTTGCGGAAGACGCATCACGTAAGGGATGGATTGTCTTTAAGCGCGTGGGTGATGTAATGGAAGTGCTATTCCCCAATCTCATTACCCCAGAGGAGATGGAGTGGGTTCGTGAGCAAAGTTAAGAGATTAATTCAATCATATAGCAAATATATCGCTATCCCCTGGCGGAGTGATGCTGCGGCAGCTCAGCGTGTTATTTTCTGTGTATATAATGAGGCTGAAGAACTTCGTATCCGCGCAAAGATAGACGAGTTTGAAATAGTTACCGGACAGTCGGGTCATAAATGGGCTGTCTTTGATCTGACAGATACCTTCCCGCAATGGCTTTCATCGCAAAGATATGCCAAGAGTTATTTCGAAAAACCGAATCTATTGCCTACATTGCTGCCCAAGTATATGCTTTACATCGCAGAAGAGTTTGCGACATTCTTGAAAGTTAATGAAGTTACAGATGACTCTGTTGTTGCCTTAAAAGGTGTAGGAACTCTTTTTGGTTTCTTAAAAGTTAAAGAAGTAGTAGATAAACTCGCCCCCATGGTCAAAGGCCGGTTATTAGTGTTTTTCCCAGGCAGCTATGATGAAAATAATAATTATCGGTTATTGGATGGTTATGACGGCTGGAATTACCTTGCCGTGCCTATCACAGCAGATAAGGATTTTTAAAACGAGAGGTAAATGATGAAGAATCGTGAAATATACCTGAAAAACCCCGCGACTCAAAAACTGGTTAATGAAGGCGTGGCAAGCGTCAATGATGACAGAACCAGTGAGGCATTAGCGGTATTGCGATATGAACTGGATACCTTCGTATGTGATGGACAATACGAAAAGGGTATGGCTCATATTCTTGAAACATACCTTAAAAATATCGACCAGGCACAACAACCGGCTGTATGGGTAAGTGGTTTTTACGGTTCTGGTAAATCTCACCTGGTGAAGATGCTGCGTGCTCTCTGGGTAGACTCAGTTTTTGATGACGGTGCCACCGCACGTGGTATTGCTAATTTGCCGCAGAGTATCACCGATCTATTGAAAGAACTCAATATTCAGGCAAAGCGGCATGGCGGATTGCATGCTGCATCGGGAACACTCGGTTCCAGTTCACGAGATAAAACTGTTCGCATGGCATTGTTAAGCATAATTTTCAAATCCGTTGGTCTGCCCGAGCAATATCCTATGGCCAAGTTTGTGATGTGGCTGAAGCATGAAGATATTTATGATACTGTTCGCGGTTATGTTAAACAGAGCGGATTAGACTGGGATGAAGAGTTAGATAACTTTTATGTAGCTGAAGGGTTGCATGATGCACTGGTGAAGACCAAGCCCAATTTATTTTCTTCGCCTTCTTCATGTGTTGAAACGTTGAATAATCTTTATCCGTATATTCACGACGTTTCCAACGAAGAAATGCTCAAGGCTATACGCCAGGCGTTGACTAAAGACGGTAAATTCCCATTGACTTTGATTGTGCTTGATGAGGTGCAGCAGTATATTGGCGAGGATAGCCAGAGATCTATTGATGTTCAGGAAACTGTAGAGGCTTGCTGCAAGAATATAGGCGGTAAATTGCTATTTATTGGCACCGGTCAGACTGCTGTCAGTGGAACTTCTAACTTAAGGAAACTTGAGGGGCGTTTCACTATTCGCGTGGAGTTGTCTGACACTGATGTAGATGCCGTTATTCGCAAGGTGATTCTGGCTAAAAAGCCTGGGGCGAAAGCGCCGATTGAGCTGGTGATGCAGACTAACATTGGGGAAATTTCGCGTCATCTGCAGGGAACTACCATTGGACATCGGCAAAGTGATACTCAGTTCTTCCCGCAGGATTATCCTATTCTGCCGGTGCGCCGACGTTTTTGGGAAAATACTTTGCGCGTACTTGACCAGACTGGCACTGACAGTCAACTTCGCAATCAGTTAAGCATGGTTCATAAGGTAATCCAGAATAATATAGATGAAGAATTGGGGAATATGGTAGCGGGTGATCATCTTTACTTTGACTCCGCTGATAAGCTCCTACAGTCTCGTATTCTTCCGCGCATTGTGCATGAAAAGACTATGAGTTGGCGTAACGGTTCTGAAGATGAGCGGCTTATGGCACGTGCCTGCGGTCTGGTATTCCTTATTAATAAGTTAAGCGGCAGCAATAATGAAATCGGCATACACGCCAATATCAATACCATTGCTGACCTAATGATAGAAGACCTATCCCAAGGCAGCAGCGCGTTGAGAAGCAAGTTGCCTGTTATTCTGGATAAGTGCGATTTGCTGATGAAAGTTGGCGATGAATATCGCATACAAACAGAGGAAAGCACTGCCTGGAACGATGAGTTCCTAAGTCAGCGCAGCAATCTTGCTAATGAAGCGCATCGTATTGATGCCGAAAGAGACGACCGGGTTCGGCGCCGGTTTGGTGAGATTGTTAAGAAATTAATGTTGACTCAAGGAAATTCAAAAGTAACCAGGGATATATCACCGGTATTTGATGCTCAACTTCCTTCTGATTACAACCAGAAGATTTGTGTGTGGATTAGAGACGGCTGGAGCATAGATATAAACTCTGTAATAGCAGATGCGCGTCAGTCGGGAACCCAGTCGCCTACCGTATATGTATATATTCCTAAGCGTTCTGCGGATGACTTGCGCCACCATATAATTGACTTTAAAGCAGCCAGCGCGACTCTCGATAAACGAGGTGTATCTGAGGGTAAAGAGGGACCAGAAGCCAGAGCGGCCATGGAAACAACTAAGCAGACAGCAGAAGGCAGGATTCGCGAGTTATTAGATGATGCCTTTTCAGGTGCCCGCGTTTTTCAGGGGGGCGGCAATGAGATAACCGGAAATAATCTTCAGGACATGATTTTAGAAGCTGCTGAAAAATCTTTAATGCGGTTATACCCGCAATTCGATACTGCTGACCATGCTGGATGGGCCAAAGTTTATGAAAAAGCGGCGCAAGGAGCACCTGACGCGTTGATAGCCGTCGGTGATGATGGGGAACCGGTGAATAATCCGGTGTGCAAAGCTATCCTTGGATATATTGCCGGTGGTAAAAAAGGTACAGATATACGCGACTGTTTTGAAAAGTCGCCTTATGGATGGTCACGCGATGCTGTGGATGGCGGGACACAGATATTATTGGTTGCAGGTTCTATTCGCGCCATAGATGAACATGGAAAAGCTGTTAATCCCAAAGAATTAGAACGTAAATCTATCGGCAAAAATACATTTAAGGTTGAATCTACCACTGTACCAACCCTACAACGAATTCAAATTCGGAAACTGTTGCAGAACGTCGGTCTGAATGCTAAACAGGGAGAAGAGCTGAATTATATTTCAGAAATGGTGCGAATATTTAACGACTTATCTATTCGCGCTGGTGGTGAAGCGCCTAAGCCTGTTTGTCCTGATATTAAATTGCTGGAAGATATTCGTCTTACTGTCGGTAATGAACAACTGCTTGCTGTTTATAACAGCCGTGATGAGTTGTTGGCTTATTTTTCAACATGGACTAAGATTGCTGATCATATTGATATTCGCTGGCCTTCCTGGCTTATCCTTAAAAAATTAATGGCTCATGCTGCTAACTTGCCCGATGCGGATGTTATTAACGCACAGGTAAAGCATATTGAACAACAGCGCCAGTTGTTGGATGAACCGGATTTGATAGCACCGCTGGTGGCTAACCTGACTCAACTTCTGCGTGACGAACTGAACCGTTTAGATAAGGAATATGAAGAACGCCATAAGCAAGGCGAAGAACGCCTGAAGAATGATCCTAACTGGCAGCAATTAGAACCGGAACAGCGATTTAATCTTAAATCAGCTCAGTTGCTTAATGATTCTTCACGGCCAACTGTCGAAGTGCAGGATACTGAAAGTATACTAAAGACTCTTAATATCACACCATTGGCAAGTTTTATAGACAGGGTAGCAGCGATACCGAGTCGGTTTGAAAATATTTCATATGCTGCCGCCAAACTACTTGAGCCAAAGCTAAAAAAAGTTACCTTACCTTCTGAAACACTGCGTACAGAAGCGGATATAGATAATTGGCTTTCTGAATCAAAGAAACTACTATTGGAAAAGCTCAAAGAAGGTCCAATTATCGTATAACAGACTTAATGAATACGGCAAATGGTTCAATAAATGGTACTAATCCATTTTCTGTACCATTTATATTAAACAATGGTACAAGAAATGGCAAAGTACCATTCTAAATATAAAGGATTTGAATATGCAACCTTTGGATAAAACTTTAAGAAATAGGCTTGAACGCACGGTTAAAGACGCTCGTGATGTTGCTGAAACGGCTGCCCGGGCGGCTTTGGAACAGCTTGGGGTGGGAGAAGCCTCGCCTTTTGCCCATCTGACTGATGTAGAGCGTGAGTTTCGGCGCAAGTTGCGGGTACACGGCAGACAGTTGGGGGATGTCCGTAATGCGGATACCGAATGTCAGGAAATTGATCGTCTTACTGAAGAAGTTGCTTATGAGCATTGGCATCGTATGCTGTTTGCGCGTTTTCTGGCTGAAAATAACCTGCTGATGTATGACGGGGTGGCTGTTACTCTGGAAGAGTGTGATGACCTGGCTGCTGATGAGAAAGTGTTGGATGGATGGGTGTTGGCATCTCGCTTGGCTGCCCGTATGCTGCCGCAGATATTCCGTCCAGATTCGCCGGTATTTCAGCTTTCTTTACCACCAGAGCATCAACTGGAACTTGAACGTATGATGACTGAATTACCGCAGGAAGTATTTACCGCCTCTGACTCGCTGGGTTGGGTATATCAATTCTGGCAGGCGAAAAAGAAGGATGCCGTTAATGCCTCTGAGGTGAAAATAGGTGCCCGGGAGCTGCCCGCTGTCACTCAACTTTTTACTGAGCCTTACATGGTCGCTTTCCTACTGGATAATTCCCTTGGCGCCTGGTGGGCATCGCATCGGCTTTCAACAGTTGACTGGGAAAATGCTGCAAGTGAAGAAGAATTGCGCGGTAAAACCGCGTTGCCTGGGGTTCCATTAGAGTATTTGCGATTTACCACTGTTACCACAGATAATGAGACCGTTTGGGAACCTGCCGCTGGTAAGTTTGAAAAATGGCCGGATAATTTGAGCGAGTTAAAGACTCTTGACCCTTGCTGTGGTTCCGGGCATTTCCTGGTAGCTGCGTTCCTGATGCTGGTTCCTATGCGTATTGAATTAGAGGGATTGACTGCTGGTGAGGCAGTGGATGCGGTGTTGCGGGAAAATATTCATGGGTTGGAGTTGGACCAGAGATGTGTGGAGTTGGCGGCCTTTGCTTTGGCATTGACTGCCTGGCGCTTTCCTGGCGCTGGCGGTTATCGGGTGTTGCCGGAGTTACATATCGCATGTTCGGGTTTGTCGGTCAGCGTGGCAAAAGAAGAGTGGAAACAACTGGCACTGGATAAACAGAATATGCGCATAGCGATGGACTGGATATATGAAACATATAAGCACGCACCGGTACTTGGCAGTTTGCTAAACCCCACTAAGACGAATGCCGCTAAAATTGTCCGGTGGGATGAATTAGAACAGATGATGGAACAGGCACTAGCACAGGAACGCGGTGATGAATTCCACGAGGCAGGGGTGGTCGCTCAGGGGTTAGCGAAGGCGACCTTGCTGTTATCGCGTCAATACCATCTTGTTATTACCAATGTGCCGTATCTGGCGCGTGGCAAGCAAAGCGATATTCTTCGTAACTATTGCGAAAAGCATTACCCAGAGGGGAAAAGTGACCTGGCAACGGTTTTTCTTGAACGTTGTCTTGAATTATGTACTCAGGGTGGAACATCAAGTATTGTGCTACCACAGAATTGGCTATTTCTTACAAGATATAAGAAGTATCGTGAAAAATTGTTGAATAATGATACATGGCATTTGATTGCGCGGTTAGGTGGCGGGGCGGAGGCATTTAACAATGGGCCAGGAAATATTACAAATATTTGTATGATTTCTCTAAGTAGATGTAATAAAATGGATAATAGCAACGATTTGTTTATCAAATCATTACCTTCTGGAATAATTCGTGGTGTTGATGTTTCTAAACCCCATACTCCTATTGAAAAAGCAACCGCGTTATTAACAACAACAATACAAAGTATTCTTCAATATAAGCAGTTGCAAAATCCAGATTCACGAGTGACGTTAGAAGATAGAGATGAAGGATCTGTTTTATCAGAATATGCAATTTCAATGCGTGGAATTGTTTCTGGGGAGAATGATAGATGGGAAAGATTTTATTGGGAAATACCAGCATATCATTCAAACTGGAGGTTTTTACAAACTACTCCAAGACAAGCAAACTACTGTGCTGGTAAAGAATTAATTATTGACTGGTCTTTAAAAGGTAAAGGTATGTTGCGACCAGGAACAACAAATGAAGCATATGGTAAATATGGAGTAGCAATTGGACAAATGAGTGGGCTCCCAACTACTCTATTCGATGGTAGTCTTTATGATAATAATACTGGAGTTATCGTACCTTACATAACTACCCACATAGCTGCTATTTGGTGTTTTTGTTCTTCTTTTGAATATAATTTGGCAGTGCGTCGTATTGATCAAAAGTTAAATGTCACTAATGCTACCCTGGTTAAAGTTTCTTTCGATATCAATTATTGGACTAAAATTGCTGAAGAAAAATATCCTAATGGGTTACCAAAACCTTTTTCTGATGACCCAACACAGTGGATATTTCATGGTCACCCTTGTGGTTCAGTAGTATGGGATGATGAGAAGAAGTGGACTGTTGTCCATGGGTCACCACGTACAGATGCGACTGTGTTGCAGGTTGCAGTGGCAAGGTTGCTGGGTTATCGATGGCCGGCGGAAACAAATGCAGATATGGAGTTATCTGACGAATCACAAGCATGGGTACAGAAAACAGAAGAATTGCTGTCGTTTGCTGATGAAGACGGCATTGTGTGTATACCGGCGGTGCGCGGTGAGGTGTCGGCTGCCGACCGGCTGTTGAATATGCTGGCTGCAGCCTATGGCGATGCCTGGAGCAGTGATACACTGTCAGAATTGCTTAATAATTCCGACCATGCTGGCAAAACGCTGGAAACCTGGCTGCGCGATAAGTTCTTCCTGCAGCACTGCAAACTATTTCAGCACCGTCCGTTTATCTGGCACATTTGGGATGGACTGCGCGACGGCTTTGCCGCTCTGGTGAATTATCATAAACTCGACCGCAAAAATCTTGAAACGCTGATATACACCTACCTCGGTGACTGGATAAATCGTCAAAAGCAAGATATCGCCGGTAACGTAGACGGCACCCAAGAAAAACTCGACGCCGCTGAAAACCTGAAAAAACGCCTGGAACTAATCCTGAACGGCGAAGGATTTCCAAATAAAGAGAACCCGGATAATAGTTATGGATACGACATATTCATACGCTGGAAACCACTATCTCAGCAGCCAATAGGCTGGGACCCGGACCTGAACGACGGCGTACGCCTAAACATACGCCCCTTCATAACGGCACAGGTGCTGCGCCTGAACAAGAAACCCCAACTAAACATATCCTGGGACAAAGACCGTGGCAAAGACGTAGCCACCGCCCCATGGTATCATCTATTTAATGGTGATAGAATTAATGACCACCATTTGACTTTAGCAGAGAAGATGGCGGAACGGGAGAAAGGTGAATGAATACGAATAGATATATAGAATATCTTACTATTAAAGGGTTTAAATCGATAAGAAACCTTAACAATTTTAAAATGGATAAATTAAATGTATTAATAGGTTCTAATGGTGCAGGTAAGAGTAATTTTATTTCATATTTTCGTATGTTAGGTGAAATGGTGTCAGGTCGCTTACAATCTTGGACAAGTAATCAAGGTTCCGCAGATCGTATTGTCAGTTTTGGCGTAAAAGAAACAAAACAACTTGAGTCAATAATAAGATTTGGGTGTAATGGTTATAGTTTTATCCTGGAGCCAACTATCGATGGTGGATTCTCATTTTCAAATGAAGAAGTTTACTTTCATAATCAAATTTATCCTCAACCATACAATGAATCTTTAGGCTCAGGACATAAAGAAGCTAATATCAAAAATGTTTCTTCACAGGTCGTTAATTATTGTTATAATGCTATAGTAGATTGGAGGGTGTTTCATTTTCATGATACCAGTGACTCTGCTTATGTAAAAAGAAATGGTGCACTGCATGATAATATATATTTGCGTCCAGATGCATCTAATCTGGCTGCTTTTCTTTATAAAATGAAAGTAGAAAATCCGAATATTTATAATCAAATCCGTAAAACAGTCAGTTTGGCGATACCATTCTTTGATGATTTTGAATTAAAACCTCAAATGCTCTCATCTGGTGAAGAAATGATAACATTGTTATGGAAACAGAAAAATAGTGATTATGCATTTTGGCCGAGTCAATTATCAGATGGTTCAATTCGTTTTATATGTTTGGTTACAGCATTATTACAACCTAACCCACTCTCAACTATAATTATAGACGAACCAGAATTAGGATTGCATCCTTATGCAATTACCTTACTTGCCTCGTTATTACGTTCAGCATCGCAACGAATGCAGGTGGTAGTATCTACACAATCTATACCATTAGTTAACGAGTTTTCTATTAGTGATTTAATTATAGTCGAACGTGAAAACGATGCGACTGTTTTTAAACGCTATAATGATGATGACTATGCAGTATGGTTAGAAGATTATTCAGTCGGTGAATTATGGGAAAAGAACATATTAGGTGGGAGGCCACATAAATGATTCGTTTACATATAATTTGTGAAGGGCAAACTGAGGAAATGTTTATTAATGAGGTGTTATATGATGTATTCTATTCAAAAGGGATTTACTTATATCCAACAGTCATTGGCAAACTAGGTCATAAAGGTGGTAATATGAAATACGAACGATTATTTCCTGACTTACGAAATCGTTTATTATCAGATACTACTTCATTTTGTACTACTTTGTTTGACTTTTACGGTTTACATTCCGGTTTTCCTGGTAAAACAGACGCGATAAGAAAGAATGACACAGCAAGTAAAGCGAATTGTTTATTAAACGCTTTTACTGAACGACTGAGACATGACCTAGGTGAAGAACCACTTAGAAGATTTATTCCATATGTACAGATGTTTGAGTTTGAAGGTTTATTATTTAGTGATACTACAAACTTAGCAAAAGCGATAAATAAACCACATCTATCTACTTGTTTTCAGAACATTCGCAGTCAATTTTCTACCCCAGAAGATATAAATAATAGTCCAATTTATGCTCCCAGTAAACGAATTATGGCGTTAGATACAGAATACGATAAACCTGTATCTGGATCATTGGCAGCAATTGAAATAGGTATAGATACCATTAGGAAGGAATGTCCTTTATTTAATAAATGGCTGGAAAATATTGAAACATTACAGGAAATACGTTACGCATGAGAAAGTTAACATATTTTCCAAATGTGATTTATAACACAAAAAGTATGCAGATATTTCCTTCGTTTATTCTCAAGCATACAATGAAATGTGAAAAAGTGAGGTATAACTAATGAGTAAGAAAATAAGTGGAGCTGAATATCCACTCGCAAAGATTTTCAGTTCTGATTTTGATTATCAGATACCGACATATCAACGTCCTTATGCATGGACAGTAGATGAAGCGTCGGAATTATTCGATGACCTTTATGACTTTTATTTACGTGAACAAGAAGAAACGTATTTTCTTGGCAGTATTGTATTGATTAAGGATGAAGGAGCACCACTTTCACAGGTTATTGATGGTCAGCAACGATTGACTACTTTGACTATTCTATTGGCAGCGATTACTTCTATGCTGTCTGGAAGCTTGCGGTCAGATTTCGAGAATTATATTAGTGAACCAGGCCGTGCATCTCAAGGCCTGAAACCAAAAGCAAGACTCGCTTTACGTGATCGTGATAAAGATTTTTTTGCAAAATATGTACAGGGTATATTATTTGATGATCTATTTGTATTAAATTCTGCAATGCTTAATAATGAGTCTCAGCGTAACATTCAGGCTAATAGCAAGCTGTTAATTGAAAGACTTAATGCTTCTTTTGCAGGTGATAGTGGCAAGATTTGTGAGTTTGGTGCATTTCTGGTACAGCGCTGCTTTCTTGTAGCTGTTTCGACACCAAGCCAGAACTCAGCTTTCCGAGTATTTTCTGTATTAAATAGCCGGGGACTTGACTTATTACCTACCGATATTATAAAGGCTGATGTTATTGGTAAGATACCACAAAGCATACAAGAATTATACACTGATCGCTGGGAAGAATTAGAAGTACAAACTGGCCGCAGTGGATTTAATGAATTATTTGGACATATACGTATGATTTACGTTAAAGCAAAAGCAAAGAAAACTTTATTGGAAGAGTTTAGAAGTTTAGTGATTCCACAAGTAGCATCGTCAGAAGATCTCATTGAAAAAGTAATTGAACCCTATGCTGACGCTTACTCGATAGTAAAAAATATTAAGTATACATCTACTAACAATGCTCAAGAAGTTAATGAACTAATTACATGGTTGAATCGTATTGATAATTCAGACTGGGTTCCATCGGCAATTTATTTCTTATCACAACAAAAAAATGATCCAAAATATGTTCTATGGTTCTTTCAACGTCTCGAACGTCTTGCTGCTTATTTACACATTTGTGCCAAGAATGTTAATCAGCGTATAGAGAGATATAGTAAAATATTGTTTGCTTTAGAAGGTCAGCATAGTGGTACAAATCATATTAATGCAATAGAATTAACAGCTGATGAGAAATTGGAGATGAAGGATACTATAAATGGTAAAATTTATGATTTAATACCTCGTCGAAGAAATTATTTGATATTACGCCTGGATTCATTTTTAGCGTGTGGTTCAGCAACATACGATTCGACAACATTAACAATTGAGCATGTCTTACCGCAAAATGTTCCCGTAGGAAGTCAATGGGAACAACTTTGGCCTGATGACAACATTCGCAAAATATGGGTTCATCGCATAGCAAATTTAGTACCACTAATGCAGAAAAAGAATTCATCTGCACAAAATTATGATTTTGCAAAGAAAAAAGTAAGTTATTTCACTGGACCACAAGGGGTGTCATCTTACGCGTTAACAACCCAGGTATTGAATACTAATAATTGGACAGAACAAATTGTTCAGGTGCGTCAAAAAGACCTTATGGATGCGATGATTAAAGGTTGGGAGTTGAATTAATATGAAATTCCATTGTCATCTGGTGAAAGCTGTCCGCGAAGCCTCAATATTCAACTCTGATGTCCAGGTGGCACCAGCCTGTATTCTTTGGCCGGATTCTGACAAGCAATGGGAATCGATTATTCCCCGCTTGCAAGAGGAAATACCTGAACTGCTTGTTTTGGGTAATTACGCGCCAGAGAAAAGAACAGGTCCGGCTATCTGGCTGCGTTGTGCGATTGCCGGAAAAATTAATGATATAGCTTTGCCAGAAGGCAGCACTCCGATTATTTATTTGCCCGGGGTCAGCCGTCAGGATTTACGTGCTGTAGAGAGCTGTCTTGATGATTTAAAGGCTATCGTTGAATTGCAATACCGGGGTGTTATCTGGTCGCAAATTAATGCCAAAGACTGGACTGTTCTTGCCTACCTCAAATCAGACCAGGGTGGTTTGGGATTAGACGTGGCTCAGGATAATGATACTAAGAATGCAATATTATCAGCATTGACTATATTGCTTGATGAAGAAGTAAAGCAGTTGAAAGGTAAGCGGCTTGATAAAGACTATTTTTACACTTTGTTAACCGGTGGTGATCCGGTACGTGATTTGTTGCAATGGCTTGATATGGGTGATGAATATAAGTCTAATAAAAGTGATAACGAGTGGAAGGCGTTTGTTGAGGTTTGTAAATCCCAGTGGGCATTTAACCCGGAAAGCGAAGGGATATTGGCAGGGGCAGCAAAGCTGGCAAATCATGATGGTATATGGTCTGCTGTATGGGGACGTTATTGCGAATCACCAAAACGTTACCCAAATATACCTGTGCAAATTCGCAAGTGTAAAATGCCGGACTTTGGTTTGTTCTCTGACAGCGTATCTACAGACGGCTGGCCGCAAGGAAATGAAAATCAAGAGAAAAACCTGTTAGATAGCCTGATGTCTTTAAATAAGTTAACGGCACCTGAAGCATGCAAGAAAATTATAGAATTAGAAAAACAGCATTCATATCGGCGTAAGTTTATTTGGGCTGAATTGGGAGAATCGCCTTTAGCCTGTGCTTTACAGCATTTGGCTGTGTTGGCAGAAATAACTGCTGATGGATTGGATGCCGGTACAGTAGATGATATGACTATAGAATATCTAAATAATGGCTGGAAGGCTGATGATGCAGTTGTTCAAGCACTTTCAATAGTTAATAATCCTACAGATTATGAAGCGGTAGCATTAGCAATTCGTTCAATGTATTTACCCTGGGTGGAAGATTCCGCACGGCATTTGCAAAGTGAATGGAATGATGATGTTAATGGCAAACGCCGTTTCAGCAAGAATGAAGTAAATGGAATAGATAAAACAGATTGTATGCTGTTTATTGATGGACTGCGAATTGACACCGCGAAACGATTAGAAGAAATGTTAAAGAATGAGGGTATAAACGTTAGCGAAAGTCCTGTTTGGGCAGCATTACCCAGCCTTACCGGTACCGGAAAACCTGCTGTTGCGCCGATTGCAGGCAGTAATAGTATATCTGAAACGCCGGAATATAATAATTTTGAACCGCTAAATGCCTACCAGTTTAAAAAAGTAATGGAAGATAACGGCTGGAAGGTTATTCGTGAGAATGATCCTATACCTGCCCCAATATTGTCACCTAACGAATATGCCGTTAATAAAATATGGTGTGAATTTGGCAATATAGACCATGAAGGACATGACCGTGGATGGAAACTGGCAAAGCAGATAGATATTCTTTTGACTGAGATACGCGATAGAATAAAATCTTTGCTTGCTGCAGGATGGAACAATATACGGGTTGTTACCGACCATGGCTGGCTGCTGATTCCTGGCGGCTTGCCAAAAATAGATTTGCCGGTATCTTTGACTGAGAATAAGTGGGGACGGTGCGCTACTATTAAACCCGGAGCATCTGTTGAAGAGAAGTTCTATCCCTGGTACTGGAATCCTAACCAGCATTTTGCATTGGCAGACGGAATTAGCTGCTTTAAAAATGGTGAAGAATATACCCATGGCGGTTTGAGCCTGCAGGAATGTTTGACTATTCAACTGATAGTTTCCCGTGATGCAACGGCATTATCTCCTGCGTTGATAGAGATAACTGATGTAGCCTGGAAAGGAATGCGCTGCACCGTTGCTGTGGTGGGTAACTATTCTGGATTATCTCTTGATATTCGCACACAAGCTGGCAATTTATTATCCAGTGTGGTAGTTAGCGTCAAGTCATTTAATGACGATGGAATAGCATCTGTAATCATTGAAAATGAAAACCTGGAAGGGCAAAGCGTTTCCCTGGTTGTGCTTAATTCAAACGTTGAATTAGCAGCACAAGTTGCTACAGTAATCGGTGGAGGTAAATAATGATTGAATTGGATCAGATAGATAGACTCGCAGCCTCATCATTGGATGGGTATCTTGTGCGGAAAGATTTAGTCCGAACATTTAGCCGTCAGTTTCCGGTGCCGACTTATGTAGTGGAGTTTCTACTGGGACGGTATTGCGCGAGTATTAATCAAGAAGAAATTGATGAGGGGATTGAGATTGTTCAACGTCAATTAAAATCGCGTACTGTTAAAGCAGGTGAAGAAGAGCTGTTTAAATCCAGAACGCGTGAAACTGGCGAAGTTAAAATTATTGACATTATTACCGCACGTCTTGACGCCAAGACTGACTCGTATGTAGCTACCTTGCCAAGTTTGCGGTTAAATGATGTCCGTATCAGTGCAGAATTGGTAAATCAGCATGAACGAATGTTTACGGGTGGATTCTTTGCGGAGATTACCTTGAATTATGATGCCGCTATCGCACAGGAAAATAAAGGACGTCCATTTGGCGTGGTTTCTCTGCGAGAAATTCAGTTATCCCAACGCGATGTATTAGATATACTGGCGGCAAACCGGAAGAACTTTACTACTGAAGAATGGAAATCATTATTGTTAAGGTCGGTTGGAATTGAAGACGCGAATCTTACAGAACGACAGAAGAATGCCTTCCTTCTCCGCATGGTGCCGTTTGTAGAACGCAATTATAACATGGTTGAACTTGGACCTCGCGGCACCGGTAAAAGCCACCTTTTTCAACAAATCTCGCCTTATGCTCATTTAATATCCGGCGGTAAGGCTACCGTGGCAAAAATGTTTGTTAATAATGGTACCGGACAGCGTGGACTGGTTTGTTTATATGACGTGGTATGTTTTGACGAAATAGCCGGTATATCTTTTGACCAGAATGACGGCATTAATATCATGAAAGGATATATGGAGTCTGGCGAGTTCAGCCGTGGCAAGGAAAGTATCCGCGCTGATGGCAGTATTGTGCTGGTGGGTAACTTTGATGTAGACGTAGAGCATCAACAGCGTATCGGTCATCTATTTGGCCCTATGCCTGTAGAAATGCGAGATGATACTGCATTCATGGATCGTATTCATGCCTTCCTGCCTGGTTGGGATGTGCCGAAGATTAGTAAAGAGTTGTTAACAGACCACTTTGGCATGGTGAGTGACTTTATATCTGAATGCTGGAGCCAGTTACGAAATCAAAGCCGGATAAGTCAACTTCAGAATAGAGTGTTTTATGGTGGGGCTTTATCAGGTAGAGATACTAATGCGGTGAATAAAACCGTTAGTGGACTATTAAAGTTGCTTTATCCAAGTGATGAAAGTATCGTACCTGATGAAGATTTGGAATGGGCAGTGCGCATTGCTATGGAAGCCAGACGTCGTGTGAAAGAACAGCAAAAAAGAATTGGCGCTGCTGAGTTCCGCAATACCCACTTCAGTTATGTCATGGGCACAGATGGTGTTGAGAAGTTTGTCTCCACACCTGAGTTGCAAAATGAAAATAGCATTGGCAGCGACCCGCTTGAGCCAGGTCAGGTATGGACTATATCACCAGGTGGAATGGATGACAACCCTGGTCTATATCGAATTGAAGTTAATGAAGGTTCAGGTTCGGGTGTGAAAATACTTAATAAGCCTATTCCCCCAGCGTTCCGTGAGAGCGTAGGTTTTGCCGAACAGAATCTATATGCCCGTTCAGTTCAATTTGTAGGTGATAAAGACCCCAGGCAGCACGAGTTTTCTGTACAGCTTCGCGCTTTTGACGCCTCGAAGTCCGGTGCTAAACTGGGAGTTGCGTCACTGATAGCATTATGCACATCTCTGTTAAAGAAAAGCGTTCGCGGAGGAGTGATTATCGTCGGTGAAGTTAACCTTGGCGGCTCCATTGAACCTGTTCATAATCCAGTAAATATAGCTGAAATAGCCGTAGAAAAAGGTGCCTCAGTATTATTAATGCCCATTAGCTGCCGTCGCCAACTATTCGACCTGTCAGACGATATGGCAACGAAAGTAGATATTCAATATTACTCTGAAGCACGGGACGCGTTATTGAAGGCTATGGTTGAGTGAATCTAAGAATGCTATCCTGATATTCAACTGGTGACTGGTATGCTAAAAGCTATTCATGAAGATGGTGAGATTGATGTTTTAATACTTGATCCATATTGGGTGGAAAGTATCGATGAACTTCGTACGCTTAGTAGATCTGGTAAGTTAGTTTGTCAGGAATGCCGTCAGCCAGTGCGTGTTCGTTCTGGTGAAGTACGAATCCGTCATTTTGCGCATATACGCCGTGAAAATTGCAGTATTGAAAGTGAATCTTCAGAACTGCTTATTGCCCGGGCAACACTATATGAAAAATTACATGCAGTTTTCGGTGATAAAGTAACTATTGAAAAGAAGATTGATTCCAAGTATTTCTCCAGGCCAATTGACTGTTGGGTAGAAGATGGCAGCAATAAAATAGGATATTGGATCTTTGATAAAACAATTAAGTCAGATGTGCGTGATAATATTAAAGCTGGATTTCGTGAAATAAATGCTTGTGTTAACTATGTATTTACATCGCCGATGCTTATTGGTAGCAAAGAAATACCTGATTGCATAGAACTTACAACTACTGAACGTGATTTTATGGTGAAGACGCCATTTGATGAGTTCTCTGACGGAAAGACTCTACAATACTTTGATGCAGAAAATAAAATATTAACTACCTACCACAGATTATGGAAATACCATTCTCCCAACATATTCTCTGGAGAAAAAAGAGAAACAGTCCTGTTAGAAATTACTGTATCAGAAGAAACTGGCGAGTTATTACATCCTGGCGAATATGAACTATTAGTTAAAATACAGCAGCAACGGGCAGAACACGAAAGATTGCGTATTGAAAAAGAGAAACAGCGTGTTGAACAGGAAAGGCTTCAAAAAAAGACATTTTCCAATTATAATCCTGCATTTGGAAATGATATTAGTCCATCTCTATTAAGGCTTGCAACTACAGGACATTCATCACAAGGTATATCAAAGGATATGCCGATAGACTCAATTTCTGAAAAAAAAGCACCTTGTATGTATTGTGGTCAGGTAACTTCAAGCTGGGTAAGTTTTGATGGAAAATCAGGAACATGCAAATGCAGGGAATGCAGAAACATTGACTCTAATGCAATAACTCAATATAAAATCTATTTTGCATTAGATGAGCATAATTTACTTGTGTCGCCGGATAATGCTGAGATAGAAAAAAAATATCGTTGCCCCAAATGTAAAAGTATATTATTTTTACAGAAAGATGAATCTTCAGACTGTTATTTTACTCATCAAGCAGACTGTCACTGTAGTTTAAAGCTAATTAATCGCGAAATAGCAAAAATCCTTATACAAAAAGTAGTTTGTGATTGGAAGGCTGGACTGAGTGAGTCACCTATTATTTTACTTGAATGCAAGACTTGCCATGAGAATATAAGATACCCCTTACCTGAGTTTGTGAGTTACGTTACATTGGATTTTATGCAGGCTGATGGTAGTAAAATTGATGTAATACTAAAGAAAAGTGATGACAAAATAGTCGTAGCAATAAGTGTTAGTATCAGTAAAGATGGTGAGGAAGGACTGTTAGAAAATATCAAATATATTGTTCTTGATAATGATTCAATTATAAAAAATCCATACGTATGGAAACCCTTACATAATAATTTGACACCAATTGATTGTTCGAAATGTCGACAGCACTAAAGTAATAAATTATCAGAGCGGTGGTACACCTGAAGATTTTAAGAATGCAATTTACGATAAAATCACCTTGTTTTTCGCCACGTGTCCTCTGTATGAGCTGATTTAGTAATAATGGCACAGATGACTTACTTTGTACCCACTCAGGTCGCATTTGGGCACCAGGCGTTGAATATGCTTAAACCAGAGGTTGTGGTCGTTAATTGTTTGAAGTAATTTAGAAATGCATCTATATTGATTAAAGATTGAAATATTCAAGAATTGTCATTTAGTTATCAGTATGCCTGCATGGAATACTCTTTATCCTATGCAGGCAGGCATCATACAGATAATTCAATACTTGTTTTTCATCTGTTCAAGGTAATTTCTTCTTCAACGGAAAAAGTGTTATCAAGCATTTTTGATAGAATCTCACTGATATTATCACCTGGTTTAAATGCAGTAAACCCAATGGGGTCACAATCTGTATCCGGGTAAGTATTTTTATTTATAGGCATTTTTAATGATAAACCTGGCTTAACATAAAAGGGGATTTTTGCTTTATTTGCATACTCAATGATGTTAACAATGGATTCATTATTGATATTGTATTGGTTATTTATAGGTTCTATAACGATCCAATCGCATATTCGATTATTAGATACCACTTTATGGTTTAAGTCGTCACTGTTATCAGGTGATATTACAAGAATACGGTTTCTTCCTTCAATCTTTGGGAACATTTTTTCTGCATACCATAAGTCACCATTATTTTTCACAGTTAATGCGAACCAAATATTTGAAGGGAAAAATGTTAAATTATTTATCAAGTCATCATCAATATGGTCTAAAAAAAGAATGAAATTATAACCTCTCATTTGTTGAATAGAAGGTTGTAATTTGTTAATAACCTTATTTTCCAGCAGTTCTATTGGCGTGAAATGAATAAATGGTGAGATTAACGTAAAGTTACCTGGCTTGTTGTTTTTACAATTTGATAATGAAAGTGGCAGATGAATTTTGTCACGTTGTAACACTATTTTACCATCGTATGATTTGGTTATTGGTATCCATTCAAATTGAGCATAGCTATGCTGTGTGCTGCTATTAGGATGGATGTCGTTATTTTGATAAGCCATATCTTCAAATATCTTAAATCTTTGAATCAACTTAAAAGTAAAATCGATAGATATTTTAAGAGACTGAATTAACACATCAGCTTCTTTTAAACGCATGTTACTCTTAAGAAATTTAATGCATTTATTGATGCGAATAGATTTGCTAAGAGTTGAAAAGGACAATTCAAT
Organism: uncultured bacterium; assembly: GCA_964638715.1. GTDB lineage: Bacteria > Armatimonadota > Hebobacteria > CAIYQO01 > CAIYQO01 > JBAXQQ01. Next base: position 20,397 of record CAZWZF010000032.1, read on the forward strand.
ATATGGTTCTATATTTGCATATACCTTAGACAGTAGTTTTGCTTCAGAGATATATTCTCTTTTTTTACTCGCATGCAACCTTTCGTGTATATACAATTCAGACATGATACGACAGATAATGAGATTAGGCACGTTTTCTCCTATATTCGTTTTAAAATCATTTAAAATTGATAATAAAACACGTTTAGTAATTTCTTGTTTATCAACAATCTTGTAACGTTTTATATTTATGGATCTCTTATGGTTGTCTTTCATAGCACGTAATTTAAAATAGTTGCTTATTACAACATTGTCTTTAGTGACATCAATTACCAAATTATTATAATTATTGATATCAAATAAAGATGGTAAATCATCTAAATGGATGCCATCAAGTATTTTAGTGAACATTGAGTGTGGTCGCACATTTTGAATAGAAATTCTTTCTAACATAATTTTAACCCCTTTTATTTCTAAGCAAGACATTCATAACATCTTCTTGTTTTGAATTTATACGATAAAAATAGTGATTTTGGTGGCTCGTATAACCTCCAGTCACTGATGCATTAACAATAATACGATTGTTGATAATGGTGGGCATATATACTTAATTGTTTATATGCCCTTTTACAGAATTATTAACAATTCTCGTTTGCTTGCGGTGAGTAGATTTGTTTATACTGGTCAATTATTGACATCGTGATGTCATTAATAATGTCATCTCCTAATCCATATTCGTTACATAATTTATTAACTTCACCTATATAACGTTTGAAGAAGTTAGGAAATGTAGAAGAATTCTCAAACTTGTAACCCTTTTTTACGTGAATCAGCGGACAAGCACATAATGGTAAGATAAGCCGGAGAAAGCCTTCTTTGGGATCCATGAAGTACATCCAATAAGGGAATTCTTCACTAACAGCGTTTATGAATTTACGCACTGACTTTATTTCCCATAGTTCATGTTGGTCATTTTCATATCCACTAAATTTGATATTAACTCGCTGCCTAAAACCATAAACATTTGCCGGGGAATACAACAGTGCCAGTAATGGATTGGTCAAATATTCTGTGGTTCCTTTTTCTACTGCTTGTCGAGGCACAATAATTGTCAGCAATTCATCTTTATGCTCATTATCAAGCAAAGACTCGTATGGATTTGAACTTCCATGGTCTACTTTGTCAGATGTTAATAAAGGTTTACCACTAAACAAATGAATCTGGAATTGACCAAAGATTTGTTCTATTCTGCATAGTGTCATAATATATCTCCAATTTAATGCATTCAGGTTTGTTTTTGCTTTCATCGCTGTGAAGCAGTCTGTTTGCATACTTTTACTTTTTTTCAACCGGGGCATGAATCGCCAACCGTATCCATACCCCCGTTCTGTATGAGGAACTTTATCCATATAGAGAGAGATAAGCATGTAAGTCAATAGACTGTATGTACTTAAGTTCCCATTACGGGTTCCTGCGTGTTGATGCGAGTAAGATAATGTGAGCACACCAGTAGGTGAGTATTATCCGCTGTATCTGATAGTGCATAAAGAGCAACCTCAAAATCAACATCCAATAAAATCAACATCATCTGTTCTTTTGTCCGTGTCTTGCAACTTGGGCTCTTAGATTTCGCATCGTGATATCCGTTGAGTTCAGTTGATAATGTGCTTGAATACCAAGTAGCATGAACTCTATGGCTTGCTTGTGTGTTTCAGATAAAAGGTAACCACTGTTGTTCAGCAGATTATCAATTCTCTGATGCCATAGGTGCTTTCTTGATTTAGGTATTCGCTGCTTAATAACCCATTCTTTCGAGCTGTTCCTTTCGCGTATGATGTTCCATCCAAGGAAGGTTGTCCCGTTGTTGACGTGGGTTATATAGCTTTTATGCGGATCCGTAGAAAGAGTTAATTTCAGATCATCTTTGAGAAATTGTTCTATCTTCTCACGCATTGCAACAGCTTCGCATGCCGTGTGTGATAAGAAGATCAAATCATCAACGTACCTGATATAATGACCTTGAGTCACTTGCAACAACCTATCTACCCATGTGTCCAGGCGGTGCAAATATACATTGCTCAGGATTGGGGAAAGCGCTGAACCCTGGCAAAGTCCGATTTCATTTGTACAAAGATTGCTGCCATCAAATACTTCGGCTTTTATCAATGCATTAATGATTTCTTCCAGTCTTAAGTCGTCGATCCGTCTCCTAAGTATTTCTATCAGACGATTGTGGTCCACACTACTGAAAAAATTAGCAATATCACATTTCAGAATGTAACGATATCCTTTTTCGTCAATAGCTTCTACTACAGATTTAACTGCCTGATGTGTTGATTTACCTAGTCGATAACCATAACTATTTGGACTGAAATCAAAGTCATATAAAGGTTCGATTAATCTGCGAATTGCTGTCTGTAACATCCGATCACTAATCGTTGGTATTCCTATGCTTCGCAATTTATTATTAGCTTTTGGAATCTTTATCCCACGAACAGGAGCTGGTTGATAAAAATCAGCATTAACTTCTTCTACAAACCTTGCGATTAGTTCCGGGTATTCAAGCCATATCAAAGAATTTATGCCATCAACACCAGGAACGCGCATACCTTTCACCGAAATGTAATCCATGACTACAGAATAAAGATAATCTGGTTCCTGTAGGATGTCACTTATCTCAGTGAAGCGATATAGCGGTTCGCTACTTGCTTTCTGATAGAGACGGTCAAACAGTATTTGATTATCGATAAGTTCCAGTTTCATGTGTTACCTTCTTTTCTCATTACCTTCTTTAACAACGGATTAAGATGACTCAGGTAGATTGGGACACAGTATACACACGCGTCAACCTATTGCTGAGTATCCTTCTCCAGGCACTCACCATTTGCATTTTGCTTTTGCGAGCATTGGCGCAAGTGGGTGGCGCACAGCATTTATCGCATCATAATGGAACTGTTACTTGTCCACCATGAATTGGCATGATGCTGCCGGAAATGCCTTCTGGTAGCATCATGCTCCAGAAATGACTGCGGTTTATTGAGTATCCTGCAACCAGATTAAATGTATTTCCTTACTATTCCACTGAATATATGCCATGGCATATATGTTTCCGTTTCACCATCACCTGATGACATTATTGTCATCTAATCCTTCACAGCAGTTAAGAGTGGTTAGTTGCGCTCCTGAAATCACTGCACGCTGCTATGGGTGGCTGGTCAGTAGTTAAAGTCCGAGATTACAATTTCCTCTCGCTTCCGCCAGTCATATTAATCAGCATGATAACTTGTAATTGCTGCGGAATGTTATTCCTCAGTTTCATAACGGCAGTACCATACTGACCAATTCTTTTGTTGGCGCTAATTACCAACAATAAAAACTTTTGCAGATTTAAGACAATGAAAAATAACTATTGATTTTATGCTGATAAAGTGTTATTATCTTTTCTGTTAAATTATTAATAACTTCAAAAATAATGACTTTCTGCATTTTTTTCATCATCGTTTAATCTCTCTTACACTCTATATACGTATGAAACATGTGAAGTGAATATTAGAACTGATTATCGATATCAACATTCAAAAAATCTTAACTTATGGTAAATCTAACTTATGGTAAAAATAGCAAAGTTTATTCTTTAGAAAATTAATTTAAAGAAGTATATTTTGTGCTGCTTATTGGGCAATTTGATGTAGGTATTCGTTACAATATGAATTAATAGAGATAACCGTATGCAGTATTTACTTTGCATATATGGTTGTTCTACCTTTCTCTTATGAGTTATATCTCGTCAAACGTGTCTGAAGTTGTTGTTGCGATAAATAAGCAGGGATTTCGAATATAACAATTTTAACTATGAAACATCATAAAATATATCAACGAATAATCAACAGAAAGATGTATTCATGTGTATTTTATGAGAAATGCATTATATTAGTAGTTATAAAAACAGTCTCTCGTATTAGTAGACTTTATTAATGATTGCTAAATCAGATTATAAACAAAGAAGTGCTGTCAGATTTTGATAAAGAGCTGTCCTTTTCAAATTTGATGTGTGTTTTTCTGACATTGGCTGGCAAATTGTTTAAGGTTAATACTTGCTTGTCGTGCATTCTTGTGACGATGATAGATAGCGGCTGACAAATTATATGAATATTAGCAGTTGGTAATTTATCGTTTTTACTTTGCTGTCATGTTCGGGGTATATATACTGTCTCACAAAAAATAGTTTACTCACTTAAAGTCCAAGGTGGGACAAATTAGCGTTCCGGTTCACATTCATACGCATTTCTTCTGCTTTCAGATTTTGCATGGTTGCCATTATTATAAGATTTTGTTGCTTATCGTGGTATTATAGAAATTCCTTCTTCCCATAATCTAATGTATTATAATAATTCAGTATTAAGATTCCTTCTACAATACAATTTTGATGCTGATTCCATTTCTGATATCCGATATAATATGATGTGATTTTAAATATTTAACGATACAAATGAAATAACAATCATTTTTTCTTCTTATGCCTGGTATAAATTAAAAAATAAATTTATTTTATCAGTTCAATAATGAACTAATAACCAAATCATTGACAATTTACATACGTATATAGAGTGTGGGATGTATTTTAACAATAAAAAAGTTTATGAATTAAAGAAAATATACCCAAATAAAATTGAAGGAGAAAAAAATGAATGTGAAAAACAAGACCCGAAAAGTTGTTTTATCGGTAGAATATGCCGATGAGGTTAATGCTGATTTTAGCATTGGTATTTCATTGTTGGCTAAAATGATATTGCAGTATAAGAAATATGCAATACAGAATGCGCCACAGTTTCTGATGCCTGATCAGCCTATTGATGATATGCCATTAATGAAGGCTTTTCTTGAAAGTGAGACATTTAATTTTTCACTGCTACCAGATATTAACAAAGGTTCTGTAATCGTTTGCGACATGTGTGATACAGAATACTGGGTTGGCAAAATGATGGAGGAAACCAATGAGCAAGTATGATTTTAATAGTCAGTCAAAAATAAGCCGTGTTGCATTATATGCACGAGTTAGTACTAACCGGCAGACTTCTAAAGATTCATCTTTAAAATTTCAAATTGATGGTATGACAGAGTATGCAGAAAAGCATGGCTACGAAGTTGTGCATGTCTTTAAAGATGAAGGTATCAGTGGACAGACTGATAATCGTCCTGAATTTCAGGAGATGATGACTATGGCAGGTGAATCAAATAAACCTTTTGATGCTGTTTTGGTTTGGAAGTTTGATAGATTTTCACGTAACCAGAAAGACTCAATTATTTATAAAGATATTCTTCGGAATAAATGTAAGGTAGACTTAATTTCAATTAATGAATCTTGTGAAGATCAAATAATGGACAGTTTTCAAGAAAAGTTACGTGTGATAATGGATGAATTCTTTTCAGAAAGTCTTTCCCGAAATATTAGTAGGGGCATTAGATTTGCTAAAGAACGCAAGTTAACCGAGATTGCTAAACAGTTAAAAGAAAACGAGGTGGGTAAATGAGCAGACGTAAATCTTTAGATCGTTCAAAAATAAAGCGTGTGGCACTATATGCTCGAGTTAGTACAGAACATCAAGCAAAGAAAGAAGCTCCGATAGCAGGTCAAATTGAAAAGATGAAAGAATACGCTGCACTTAAAGGCTATGACATTATTTATACTTTTAAAGATGAAGGTATAAGCGGTCGTACAGATGATAGACCAGCTTTTCAAGAAATGTTATCAATAGCAAGTAAACCAGATAAACCTTTTGACGCGGTATTGGTGTGGAAGTTTAATAGGTTTGCGCGCGACCGACATGATTCAATGAAGTATAAGTTTCTTCTTCGACGTAAATATAAGGTTGATGTAATATCTATAAATGAGTCAACTGAAGATCAAACTATGGATAGTATGATGGAAAGTTTTATTGAAATTATGGATGAAATGTTTTCACAAAATTTATCAGAGGACTGCTTTCGTGGTATGGAACTAAATGCTAAAAAAGGGTTTTCGACAGGTGGTAATACACCAATTGGGTATCAACTTACTCAGAAAAATATTGATGAAAAGATTAAGAAGACTTATGAAATAAATGAAATGTATGCTAAGTTAGTAAGGCGTGCATATGAAATGTATTTATCAGGTATTGGGGCAAAACAGATTGCAATGAACTACAATAAAGAAGGTATTTTCCCACCTAATGGCAAACATTGGACTGCTCAGAAAATCCTTTACATTTTAAAGAATGAAGCTTATACAGGTGTTAAAATATGGAATCAGACACATTTTGATAATGATACTGGTAAATTAGTGCCGAATGAAGCTACTGAGGTAATTCGATATGAAAATGCACACCCTATTATAATTGATAAAGATTTGTTTGAATGTGTACAAGCACGTTTAAAAGAATGTGACCCTTTAAAAGCAAGAGTTATTCAACCACGAAGCATCTGTAGCGAGTACTTGCTTAGTGGATTATTACGTTGTCAATGTGGTAGTTCATTAACTGGTTCTTTAGCAAAGTCAGGTAAATATGCTTATTATTCTTGTTCACGACAAGGTAAAACAGGGAAATCGCAATGTGATTTTAAATTAATACCACAAAATATATTAGAGGATAAAGTTATTGATTTTATAAAAACAGAATTACTTACTGAAGATACAATATCGTTGATATTAAAACAGCTTAGAGATGAACCAAATGGTGTGTCTGAAAATCCTAAAGATAAATTGAAAAATGTTGAACAAGAGCTTTCAGTTGAACGAAAAAAACTTGATAGAATATATGATCAAATTGAAGAAGGTAATTTATCAAGTAATGACATTGGTGAACGTATTCGTCAACGTAAGGCACGAATCAATGAATTAGAAATAATTCGATGCCAACATCAGGATGAAATTAATAACCCGCCATCTTATGAGATGAGTAGTGCTGATATTCGATCGTTTATTATATATTGTCAAAATATATTAATTAGTGCAACAACTGGTGAAAAGAAAAAGTTATTACAGACATTGATTGATAGAATAATTATTACAAAAGATGGTAATAATTGGCAGGGGAGCTTAAAATACAAGTTCCCCGCACCTGCTTTAACTGGCGCGAGGAACAAAGTTCTTACTTTTGTAAAGTGTGGTAGGGCGTGCGGGAATCGAACCCGCCATCTTCGGCGTGAAAGGCCGACGTACTAGCCGATATACCAACGCCCCTTGAACGAGAAAGATTATAGTGGTTTTTGCGAGACTTGTAAATACCCCTGCGAATTTATTTTTTTAACAGGGGTATTTTGCTTAATTACCTCTATTTTCTTTTATTATTTCACTCCGTTTCAGATGCGTCGTTTTCCATTTTTGCTTTAGTCAAGGATTCGGTACTGGCGGTTGAATCCACGGGGATATTTTCTTTTTGTATTTCTGGTTTGATTGTAGGTTCAATAACTGGTTCGGGAATGGCAATATTCGCTGTAATCACAGTTTCTTTTTTCGGTTTGCGGCTTTTTGCGGCAATTATCACTATAAGTACCATTAAAAGAATAAACGCGATGGTGATGTTTGTTACGTTTGGCACGGTGAGTTCTGTCTGCATTTTGTTTACTTCACCGGGTTTTAACTGCCATTCCAGAGTGCGGCCATCGGGGGATGTCGTTGTCGCGTTGCTGCTTTTTGGCTTTACCGGCAATGTAAGGGCGAAGGTAAAGTCGAACATGGATGATGCCATGGATTCGCCGAACTTTTTACCCATTTCTGATGCGCTGTCGCTGGGGGTTCCCGGTTTTGCTGGCTTGGATTTTTCTGCTCCCATGTCTACCGATGCATCTAATTTATATGTGGTGGTAAAAAGTTTCTTCTCTATCTTCAGGGATTTCCCCACGGTTTCAAACAATCCACCGGAACCTTTTGATAATTGGGTGTTGCTTGCCAATGCTTTTGTCTGAATAGCTGCCAGAATTTCCGCGGTGTTCTTTGCTTTTTTGATGGCTTTTATCCCGGAGTTTTTGCCATCTTTATAATCTGATACAGTGAATCCGTCTTTTTCGAATGCGCCTTTCATTTTTGTAAAAGGGTCTTCCGCCTTCACGCCGGTACCGCTGCCAAATCCACTTGCCATATCTTTCAGCGATTCGTCCATGGCGAAGACGTATTCAACTTCGCCGCCACCTTTCATATTCAGGGTGACATGAGATGAAACTTTAACACAACCGGCTAAGATTAGCATTAACGATGCCAATCCCAACCCCAACAGGATTTTCTTCATTACAATTCTCCTTATTAATATTAATAAAATTATACTGTAAAGTTCATTTGTATGCAAGAAAATTGCAGTTTTGTATTCTTCTTATTTACTATTCGGCAGCATCGCTCCGGCTTTCAGCAGTTTCTGCTGTAATTCCGGCACATTTACAGTATGAACGTTATGATCTGTGTTTGCTGCCATTGTGGCGGCAATGCCTGCTGCCTGACCTGTTATATAGCATCCGGGCATTACGCGGATGGAGCCTTGCAGGAAGCGATCGGTGCTTATGCTACGTCCGGCTACCAGTACGTTATTTAGTCCGCGCGGTGTAAGGGTGCGATATGGTATGCCGTAACTTTCGCCTTTTTTGTAGCGCATTTCGGCAAATTCTTTGGCGAATCGCTGGTATTCTCCTTCATCATTGGGACGGCTGACGTGGATGTCTACCGGGTAGCAATAGCGGCCGATTTCATCTTCAAAGCTGCTGCGTCCCTTAAAGTCGTCAAGGCACAGCATGTAATCACCCATTATGCGGCGAGTTTCACGGATGCCCAGCAGCGAACCGGTAGATACCAGGCGCATTTTTTCGTATCCGGTCAGATATTCTTTGTAATACCGTTCATATTCCAGCAGCATTTTGCGTCCCCATAATAACGCTTTAGTGACTGACCTTTCATCAGTATTATCAACGCCAAAGGTATGACCGATATTGCCACCGCCAATGCCGGGTGCGATATAAAACATACCGGGGAGGTGTTTGTCGCAATAAGTCATTACACCATCCTGGTATGCCTTTTCAATGAAGATATTTTGTGCGTAACCAATTTCTGAATTGCTGACGGCGTCAAAATCGACATCAGTCCATAAGGAACAAAGAGTTCCCGGCATCATGCCGCCTTCCGCATCTCCTTTTTCGAATGGCGCGCCTGCCCAAGTAGAAAGGTCGCCATCGCCGGTGCAATCGATGAATACTTTTGCCTTAACGCCAAATATTCCACTTTTCCCCCATAAAATTGCAGTCTTTACAGTGCCGTTTTCCACCTCAACACCGATTAAATTTGTATGGAAAGAGAACTCAACACCTGCATCCTGAACCATTTCATCGTAAACGCGTTTTAATACTTCTGCATGAATGGGATAGCAACCGGTGCGGTCTCCGCCAAATCCGGTGTTATCCGCACCTGTTGGCGCGTATGTGCCGCCGGCGTTAATCATTTTATCTAAAAGCTCTTCGCCAAAACCGGCAGATAGAAAGTTTATTCCATCGCCAAATTGCATAAATACCGGCACCATGCCGGCAGTACCCATGCCGCCAAAACAACTGTGCCCCTCGGCGAGAAATACGCTGGCTCCCTGGCGCGCTGCCATTACTGCCGCGGCACATCCGGCTGGGCCGCCGCCAGCAACAAATATATCAACTTCATGTCGAATAGGGACTTCGCGCTGAAAATTTATCATAGCATTATTTTGCATTTCATTCTCCAATAGGGGATCGTTCTTTGTCAGGGTAATTATACACCCGTGAGTTGAAATACGTAACAGGGTTAACCGCAAGTGGCACAGAGTTTGACGCAGAGTTACGCAAAGATTTGTTTATAATAACTCCTCCGTGTATCTCAGTGTCTCCTCCGTGAATCTCTGTGTAATAAATAAAAAAAAGACCGCTATATTATATAGCGGTCTTTCAAAATATATGGCTGCCGGACTAGGATTCGAACCTAGAACCACATGATTCAGAGTCATGTGCGCTACCAATTGCGCCATCCGGCAACGTTTACGTATAAATTATAATTATTTGATACACTCACGTCAAGGGGAAAAATGGAAATTGCAAATTGGAAATGGCAAATGGTAAATTATTACGAATGAATTATGAATTTAACGGTGGTTCTTCTTCAGAGATAGGTTCTGTTTCTTCTGTTGTTTTTGCTATACCTTCTTCTGATGCTTCCTTCTCTTCTTCTTCTTCATCCTCATTTTCTTTCCGTTTGCGCAATTTACGGATTATTACGACTATAATCACTAATAATGCCAGTGGAGCAAAAGCGGCGGGAGAGTTGAGGAAGTTCAGGAAATATTCTATGGGCGGCACATTTGATTTCCACCAGAACCACCAGCCTTTTATTGTAAGTCCGGTTTCTTCTTTCAATGCGGTGCTTAATATTGCGCCGTTGGATATTTTTGTTAATATTTTTATTAATGCGCCCGGGTAGTTATACTCCATCCAAGCAGTCATTGACCTTGCCTGTACATACGCCGCGCTGATATTACCGGAACCATTTTCAAACGCGTCTTCCATTTGTTCCACGGTTAATACACCGGTTCCGCCAAGCAGTTCAGAGATATCTTTCAATGCGGTGGGGGCAACTGGATCAGATAAAAATCCGGCGATTCCCTCGTTCAGCCAGTCCGGCAGCGAATCGCGGTTGTTTCCCAACTTCTGCGCCAGCAGCGAATGGGTTAATTCGTGGGCAAGGATTGATTTGTTGATATTGTAATCATCAGAATATAAAAGATGGATATTGTTTGGCCCGTGGCTAACCCCCATCAATCCGATATCCGGCCTGTTGGCAGCCATGAACTCGCCTTTGCTGGTAAAAGATACTATAAGGATGCCGGACATAGTTTTCATATGCAGGTATTTTGCAATTCTGACAGTTTCTTCTTCGGTAATATTTATTAATATTCGTGCTGATTTTTCTTCGCCGGGGTGATATTTTACCGCTATCGGCAATTGCTGCGATTCCATTTCCACCCATTGTTTTGCCCAGGATGGAATTATCGCAACAATCAGCAGCAGAAAGATTAATTTATTCAATGGCAAATACCGTCTCGCCAATCTGCAATTCGTCGCCAATACACAATTCTGCGGTGTCCATTATTCGTATCCCGTTCAGCAAAACGCCATTGGTGCTGCGCAAATCTTCTACCACTATTTTGTCATGACCGCAAGTTATTACCGCATGGTGTGATGATATGGTTAATTCGCGCAGTATAATCTGGTTATCGTTTGACCGGCCGATGGTAATATGTCCCACCAGTGCGACTTCACCCACATTGCTTTCCCCGGTCGCCATTTTCACTGTCATTCGCGATGGCAGTTTTATTTTATTTTCTGCTGGCGGCTGCATTGTTTCCTTTTTTCCGCGCAAATCTGCACGGATAATAGATATTATAGCCAGCAAAAATAGAAACAGTAAAATTATCAATACGGCTCGCGCCAGCCACAGCACTAATTCACTTCCCATATCTTCCCCCGTCTACTTGATTTCGATATAATAATAATCTAAAAGGAGATACTATGACAACCGATTTTTCCGGCAAAGTACGCAGAGCGCAGCTAAACGATAAAAATAAAATGATTGATACGATGAATATCTGTTTTTCATCCCCCGAACGTCCCATGGATTTTCTTAATTTAACCCCTTATTGTTTCACCGATGAACGTATTCCGAATCATTTTATATATGAAACATTAGATGGAAAAATAGCTGGAGCCGCCGGAATTTACCCGTATGAAATGAATATTCACGGCGTTACTTTTGAAATGGCAGGAATCGGTCAGGTCAGCACATTGCCGGAATATCGCGAGAAAGGAATCATGAAACAAATTTTCGCAGAGGTTTGCCGGGAAGCTAACAAATATGATTTCACTTGGCTGGGTGGCGATCGACGGCGATATGGCTTTTACGGCTGGGAACTGGGGGGCAGGAAAGAAGTTTATCGGACATTTGAAAAATACTTGATTGACCCACCGGCGCAGGTACAACCGTTAACAGTTGACGATATGCCGTTTTTGAATAATTTATTGCGGAAAGAAAAACAGTTCGTCTATTTCAGCGAGACAGAAGTGTCATTGATGATGAAAGCAACACAAGTGCAGTTGTATAAATATAATTCGTCTGTATTGGCAACTACTGCCGATGGCAGTACCGTGATATTTGCCGGCGGCATTGAAAAAGAGATATCCGGGATGATAAGCTGGGCATGTATGGAAAATCTCCGCGCTGGACGTTGGGAATTGACGATATTCTGCCCGCCGGAAGATTGTCCGCTGCGGCGGGTATGTATGCAGGTTTTTCACCGCCGTTACAGCGACGACTCGGAAAATCTGCGTGTTGGCAATATTTACAGCCTAGCCCAAAAAATCGGCAAAGTCGTTTCCGGGAAAATACCGAAAGGCCATGGCGAATTGCAATTGGCAAATAGTGATAATGGCGAAGATATTACCATTATATGGTCAAATGGTGCGCTGAAGGTGAAAAAAGGTGCCGTAAATCCTGTACCAATGAATACACGGCAACTGTCCACGCTGTTCTTTTCGACAGGCGGTATTGATTATCTGCTGCCGGAATTGCCGCCAGACTCGGTATTGTGTTCGATATTGCCATTCCCGATTTATATGTCGCAGGTTTATGCGCTGTAATTTAATACTAATCAAACGACAGATAGAACATATCGCAGCTATAAACTATTACCCGGTTATCGCCTTTTTTCAGCTTTACCGTCATACGGTCGATATCAGGGTGAACGCCCAAAGTGGTTTTGCCGTATAGCACCTTTTCGTCATTCAGCCAGACAGTATAAGGTTTGAATCCGCCGATGCGCATGGTGGTGGTCCGGTTGCGGGTGGATTTTACGATGCTGTATGCAAATGCGCCGGCGTTTTTCTCGCGTTTAGGATTGCCAAATATGAAGATGCCGCCGCGGTCAAATGATGGCGCTTGCCACCATTCGGCTTTTTTCTGTTCTTCTTTCGCGTCGTATTTTCTCCATCCGGCTTTTTCGGGATTGAACTCGGGGGATAAATCCGGTTCCGGATTTTTATCGCCTTCACGCGCAATTGCCGGACCGATGTACCAGTCTAAAACGGTACCAGGATAGGGATTTGATTTTTCTATCAAAGGTTTATCGCACCCCAATGCCTGCAACACTGTGGTGCCCATGGTACGCCAGCCATCTATCAGGTGGTGACAGCCATCAGGCCCGATACACGCCTTGCCATCCGCGATTGCCTTCGTAAAAGCAGTGTGAACCTCGGCAACCGGACAGTCATACTTTTTCGCCACTTCCCGCATGGCATCGTCCATTTTGTATAGCTGTTTATCAAACTCCGGGCTTGTTACTGATGGTAGGGTAAGCAGCAGCACCTTGATTTTTTTATCCCGCAATGCCTTCACCACATCGTCATAACTTTGTTGGTATTTAGTCATATCCATATTCAGATTGCAGTCATTGGTGCCAGCATGCATTATCACCAGGTCTGGCTGCAAATCAATCACGTCTCGCTGCAGCCGCGACTTTATCCCGCCAATAGTATCTCCGCCGACACCGGCGTTATACATCACCAGCTTCCGATATTGCCGCTTTGTCTGCAAAGTGCTGATAACCCAGTCCGGCCACGCCGCCCCATCCGTCAGACTGTCGCCAATAAAAACAATTTTCTTTACACCGCGCAGGATGTCAGTCTTACTGCCTGCAATAGCAGGAAGTATGACAAGAAAAATAACAGTTGATAGTAGTAAATATTTCATTTTTGAGCCTTTTAAATAATTACGAATTACGAATACATTGGAATCACTTTTCACCCGAGAGGTGGTCAGAGCGTCCCACTCGGAAAAAGGAAGAGTAGAATGAAATTTTATTACGCGTCACCGAGACGGTGACGCCACGTTTTTCTCTCTTCTCTCCTCACCATTCACTCTTCATTAATTACTTCCCCGGTAAACCCGAATAGTTTTGCGCCTTTTTTCCAGGCGTCCATGGGCAGGCCGGCTTTGTTGCAGGTATGGGCAATGAACTCTTCGCGGTTCCATCCCCATTCTTCCGGTACCTGCGGCAGCAGCAGTCCTCTGTGACCACCCATTTCTACCACCAGGCCGTGAGTGCCTACAACTACGTCCAACGGGTCGATGGGGAAGAGGGGCGATAATACAGTGACTTCTATTTTAATTGAAGTTAATTCTGCTATGGTAACCGGGGCAAAACGCGGGTCTTGCAATGCGGCGGAACGGGCGGATTTTATTATCGCGTCGCGCAGCGGCATGACTGCTTCAGGGTAGCCGATACACCCGCGTAAATCGCCATTTTTCTTCAAGGTGACAAATACGCCGGAAAGCTGGTCAAACAGCGGGTCGCTGCCCGAGTTTATCAGCGGGTTGCGATTTACGGCAGCATGCACCGCGTCGCTGGCAAGACCAAGAATCATCTTTCGCTGTTCAGGAGTATACATAAAGTTCTCCTTTTGGGTTTTTACCTTAATATAAGCGCATTTTTTTTGACATGATTAACATGATTAACAAGATTAAATTTTATATTGTCTCTGTGCATCTCTGTGTAACTATCGATATAAATTATGTGTCTTGATATATTTTACCACTGGGTACGGGGTCAGGTAGCGGATGCTTTTGCCATTTGCTACCCGTTCGCGCATATCGGTGGATGATATATCGACACTGGGGACAGTTATAATTTTTATGCGCGACGCCGGGGGCCAGTCTATCATGTAACGCAACTGGTCTATAGCCAAACCCGGACGATTAACGGCGACGATATCGGCCATTTCCATGATTAATTCCGGCATGCGCCAATGGCGAAAGTCTAACGCCATATCTGCGCCAAGTATCAGGTTCAACTTCACATCTGGCAGAAAATCACGCATTTTTGCGATGGTATCAACAGTATATTTCAGTGAAGGGTCATCTATTTCCATGGTGTTCAAATAAAAGTTGTCGTTATCCGCAATGGCCGCTTTTATCATCTCAGCGCGATGCACCGATGGCGCGTAACTTTGCAATTTGTGCGGCGGGCAATTCGCCGGGGTGAACAAAACCGCTTCCAGTCCCAGTGCCTGCATAACGCACTCGGCTATTAATAAATGGCCGTTATGTATCGGGTCAAATGAACCGCCTAATATGCCAACTGATGAAAAATCAGCTATCTGGTTAAATAAATCAGTATTCACTTTCAATAAATCCTTACATTTTTAATTATGTTGATACATATTACTACATTCCATTATTTTTGGCAAAAATAATCAGGTAGTTTTATTTATTGTATGTATTTACAATAAATCGTACAAGTAGGGGCAGGTTCTAAACCTGCCCCATTTTCTAAACCTGCCCCATTTCTAAACCTGCCCCTTTTTAATCCAATTCATCCTACCCATCGATGTTAATTAAAAAAACTACTTCCCAAACTTAAACAATCCCCACAGGTTTGGCTGCAGACTGGCTTCGCTGGGCAGGTCGGCCATAATGTTGGTGTTTTTGTTTGCCCAATAGACGCGGCTGGTTGCCATGGTTCCGGTCTGGTCGCTCATCACCCGGCCCACGTCGCCGCGGGTCTCGCCCATGGTTGCCGGGTCAAGGTGAATGGTGCTCAGCGGTACGCTGGCTTCCAGAGTGTATTCGCCGTTGCCGCGTTTTACGGTTATCTCCGCGTCGGACAATATACCGGCTTTGTCGCACCAGATAGTTCGCGAAGGTGAACTGAACGGGATACGTTGACCGGTGAAACCCGGTATTTTGAAGTCATACAGAACGCACACCGGTTTGCCTTCATACATGCTGAAACTCAGGCGGATGTCGCCAAGATCTGCGGTCAGGCGATTCTGCTTCATTGTGGCATTTGTCTGCAGCATTACATCCACCACGTCGCCGGTTTTGAACAACTCCATGGGATTGACACCTTTGTTATCGAATACCGCACGGTCATCACGGCCGTTGAACAGCACATACAGCTTTTTCGAGTCATAAGCCAGCGCGAAACCATCGATGCGCTGGGCGGGCCAATCGTTCATGTTGCCGTCTATCTTCACTGCGTCATCCGCGACTTTGGGTACAGTGTAAACTTTCGGTTCCGCAGTGCGCATACTTGCCAGTTGCAACTGTTCCTGTGCCGCCACTATCTGTGCGGGTGTTACGGTGACTTTTGAGCCGGGCAGACGTTTGATATTTTCCAGTCCACCCAGTTCCACTACCGAACAGTGGTTCTTGCCGCAGACGAAATAATAGTGGTCTTTGCCGTCGTTGCCGCGCACCTTTTGGAATGTGCCGCCAAAATGTTCGTCAAACAGGCTGGTTTCCGCCAGTACTTCCGGGGTTGGCGGGGTGGGATAGTTCCACAACAGGCCGACGCGTTGGTCGCGGAATACCCGGTCAATAAAAAGTCCATCATCGGTCGTCATCAGGTAGGTGCAGCCCAGATTAGAGTTGAATGAAACTACTTCGCCGAGAGATTTATTTACCGGCACAATGCCCCAGATGCGGGTTGGCGCGATAAGCACACCCGGTTCATCGCCGCGGGCAGTAGTCAGATGGCCCGCATGCAAACCCGGCCATTCGTTGCGGTAACTCCAGCGCACGGTACCATCCGGAGCGACGCTGGTCATCGGTCCGCCCAGCACTATCGCGTTACCTTTGGAGTCAGGCATTAATGCCTGACCGTCGCCGCCAGGTAAAGTAGTGGTGGGGACGTCAAAAATTGGATATCCCTGTGGAGAACGTTTTTTGTTGGGGGCAAAGTATACTATTCGGCCATTTCCGGCGTTGGCAGCGGCTATGAAACTATTATTCATGCGCCAATTCCAGGCTGCCGATGCCCCGGTGAGAAGTTGTCCATTGAACTCCAGTTTGCCGAACTTTAATTCTGCCGGGTCGACTTTTCCGTTGTCGTTCATATCCGTCCAGGTATAAAATCGTTGGTCGGTCTTATATTCAGGAATATATTTTGTCAGGAATGTGGTGTCATTCCATTCTTTACTGCCTTTTGCTACGGCTTTTTCGCCAAATGCCTGGCGTAGTCCGATAACCGAGCCGATTGACGCCACCGGCATTACATGGTCGCCTTTGTATTGCCACAACACCAGGTCGGGATGACCGTGTGGATACATGAAACTGGTTAACCATAACTTGCCTTCAGCACGGAATGCGTAATCAGGGTTATTTTCTTCAGAAAAAGCGGAATATTTGGGGCTGTCCGGTCGATAAATCAGGTTTAAAGGTGTTACATTACCAGTTTTCGGGTCGCGCTTAAATTCCATGCCTTTATAAAATAACCGGTTTTCATTTTCCGGGTCTATGCTGCCGCCGCCGCCATATTGGGTCGGGCCATATACCGCTTTCACGCATTTGCCGGTTTTAACATCCCACAGGCTGACGCGCTTCACATAATCGGTATGTTCCATCACCCATACACGGCCGTCAGGTCCTACCTCAACTCCATAAGGCTCTTCCAGATTATCGTTATCAAACGCGCCGATTTCGCGGCGGCCCGGTTTGCCCAGGGTGGCAATGACTTTGCCTTCCTGTGAATATCCAATCACCTTGTGCATCGGCGCGCCTTCGCCAACGTACAGGTTCAGTTTATCGTCTACTCCCAATCCCAGCGGGTTAGTGAGCTTGCCGGTGATAAGCTGTTTGACTTTATAGCTATTAATGTCGATGGTGATGATATCTTTGCCGCTGGTGGTTACTATTTTGTCATCGCCGTATTTGCGCAATCGACCGGGGGTGGGCAGAGCGATTTCTTTTAGCAATATCGGCTTCTGGTCTTCAAATTGCTGATAGGCGATGTTCCAGCCAAACCCGCGCCACGGACCGGCTAAACCTTTGCTGATATCGAATACCTGCACAACGTTTGATGCTGAGAAACTGACGAAAGCACGATTGCCAATCACCTGAAATCCGGTGACACCGGTTTTTGCCCATGCGTCGATAGGCTGGACACCTTTTTTCGGGGTTTCGCGCTGGAAAATTTTGCGGCTGTTGTAAGTCTTGGTATCTATTTGCAGAATTGCCTGGTTGTCGCCTATCCAGCCGCCTTCGCAGAATCCATAGTAATAATTGCCATCAGCGCAAATTTCGCTGGGGATGGCGACCCAGATGCGGTCGATTCCCCACAGTTTATTGGCGTCTTTATCAGTATTTACTATTGAATCCCCCGCCTCCGCAAACGCGCCAATCCACATGGTATCGCCAGACCGGCACACTGTTCGCGGCGGTTCATGGTCGGCCAGCCAGCCACCCTTGCGGTCGGGGGTTTGCCAGGCGACACTCGCCAACGGGTAGGGGTAGTAGGAGTATTTGTAAGTAACGGTAATCCCCGGCACATACAGACCGCGCCAGTTATATTGCCCGGGCAATAGCACCGGTTTGTCGTTAACATCTTTCAGATTCCAATAGGCGGTATTCTTGCCGGCGGGATATTCCACCCCGGCGACCGGGTTGGCAATGACAGTGCCTTTTTCATCGCGAATTTGGATGGTTACTTTGCCTTTGTCCGGAATGGTGAACTCAATGGGAACCATGCCTTCGCGGGCGGTGGTGGTAGGAGCGGGATTTTTTTCCAGGTCGCTGAATACCGCTATTTCACCCATGCTTGCCTGACGCAATCCGCCGATAACGCGAATTCGCACGGCGCGAGCAGTAATATTGCGCTCGAAATCCATATACTGCACCAGACGGAATTTGCCTTCACCCGACCATTTTTGCGGAACTACCGTCCACCCGGCAGTGCCGGTGGCAAATCGCGGGTCGCCGTCGCCGCTGTAAACTTCCACAACAGATGTGCCGATTCCCTTTTCATCTCTGCCGCGCATAATTGCCAGTGCCCGCATAGATTGCGGCTGGTCCCAACACAGCATGAACCACTCCGGGTTGTCAGAAGATATATCGGTGGCGCGAACAGCGGTGAAAAAGTTGATTCTTTCGCTAACAAATCCGTCCACCAGCGTCTCGGGTCGGTTTAGCCAGCCCATCGGCTGAAATCCAGAGCTTAATTTATCGGCAGAACTCACCACCACAGATGCCTGCGACGCGATATTTACCGCACGGAAATTTAAAATAGTTGCAAAAGGAATAGTTGCGCTGTATGCCGCCTTGCCGTTGGTATTGCGGTTCAACTGCGCCGGAACGGTAAAACGCACCGCATTTGCCGGTACTCCCGCCGGTAGCGCGATAGTCCGCAGTTTTAAATCGCTGTTTACCCCCGCAGGTACCGCAGTCCACTGCCCGTTTGCTTCATAACTAACCGCTCCCGACTCATATCCAAACACGCTGGCGCCATCCACCGGCGCGGCAAACCGCAAGGTAAATTCCCCCGCTTGCTTAGCCTCTGTCGGTGTAGACCACCCGATAATCTCCATCCCAGCATTAGAGGCAACCGCCGGCACCGCCACCTTCCCTGGCATAGCCAAAGAATCAGCAACCGCCACCTTCCCCAAATCCAACACCGGCAACCCCGCCATAACAGCCAGGCCAGCCAGCAAACAACAAAAAGACGAAAGAGATTTAAACATAACACCCCCGAAGATACAAAACTAAAAGAAAATTCGACCGGTTTAACAATAATTTTACTACTTGATGAGTGATATGTAAAGGTAAAGTGCATTGGATCGCAGGCTTCCAGCCTGCAAATGAGATTCAGTGAAAGGCGATTTTTTTTAGACATGATTAAACTCACACTGGCGAAGCCAAAAAATCATGTCAATCATGTTAATCATGTCTAAAAAACGTAAATATAACTTGCCGGGTATAGCCAAGTAATACATCACCATTGAAAAATAACAATTTTTCTTATAAAAAACCTTTGACAATTTGACTATGCGGGTTTAATATTTACAAAGGGTTAATTTATTTACATGCAAAACGAGGAAGGATGGATATTATGAATAAGTTACATAATTTGGATATTAATAGCAGCAGCAATGCAGAATCAATTAAAATATCTTTAGAAAATAACCTGAAGTACCGATTGGCAAAGACCCGCAACAGTGCTACAAAATATGACAAATTCATGAGTCTGGCTTACAGTGTTGTCGACAGGCTGGTTGACCGGTGGATAGCAACCCAGGATACCTACAAATCAGTTAAACCTAAACGAGTTTACTACCTGTCTATGGAATGGCTGCTGGGACGCTCGCTGGAAAATTGCCTTGTAAATCTCGATATTTATGATGAATGTAAAGATGCGTTGAAAGATTTGGGGATAGATATCAACAACCTGCTGGAGACAGAATTAGACGCCGGACTTGGTAATGGCGGCCTGGGCAGGCTGGCGGCATGTTTTATGGATTCCATGTCTACCCTGGGGATACCGGCAATCGGTTACGGACTGCGTTACGAATTCGGGCTTTTTCACCAGCGAATAGTTGATGGCAAACAAGTAGAAACCCCGGATAACTGGCTGTCGCTGCCAAACCCGTGGGAAATAATGCATCCTGAATATATCATCAACGTGCAATTTGGCGGTAATGTAAAACAGATAAACAACAAGTCGGGGAAAACATCTGTGATTTGGGAAGGTGGCGAAGAAGAAAAGGCTATCCCGTATGACATGCCTATCCCCGGGTATAAAACAAATACCGTTAACACCTTGCGGTTATGGAGCGCGAAATCAATCGATGAGTTTAACCTGGAATATTTTAACCATGGAGACTATATACGGGCGTGCGAAGAACAAATGGAAGCAGAAAACCTGACCCGGGTATTATATCCCAATGATAAAGTATTCGCGGGCCAGGAATTGCGGTTGAAACAGGAGTTTTTTCTGGTGTCAGCATCTATACAGGATATAATAATGCGATTTTTCCGTGAATGCGGTATCTGGCGGTTGTTCCCGGAAAAGGTGGCGATTCACCTGAATGATACCCACCCGGCGCTGGCAATACCGGAATTAATGCGTATATTCATTGACCAGCAGGAGATGACCTGGGACGAAGCCTGGGATTTAACAGTTCGGACATTTGCCTACACAAACCATACAGTATTGCCGGAAGCACTGGAAGAATGGCCGGTATTTTTGCTTGAACAAAACCTGCCGCGCCACATGGAGATAATTTACCAGATTAACCTGAACTTCCTGAAAGAAGTATCGATAAGATACCCCGGAGATATCAGCAGGCTGACCCGCATGTCGTTAATAGCGGAAGATGGGCAAAAACGGGTACGAATGGCAAACCTTGCGGTGGTAGGCAGCCACTCTGTAAATGGTGTTTCCAAACTGCATACACAATTGCTGTGTGATACCATCATGCGCGATTTTAACGAGTTTTACCCGGGGAAATTCAACAATAAAACTAATGGGATAACTCCCCGACGCTGGCTGCTGCAGGCGAATCAGCCGCTGTCACACCTGATTACCGAGGCTATTGGCGACGGCTGGATTAAAAATCTCACCGAATTGCGCCAGTTGGAACCACTGGCAGATGACCAGGCATTCCGCATAGCATGGCGGGAAGCACAGGCAAAATGCAAAGAACCGTTGAACTTGCTTGTCCAGCGCGAATGCGGCATAAAACCGCTGACCGGATCTATATATGACGTACAGGTAAAAAGATTTCACGAATACAAACGGCAATTATTGTTTGCCATGTATATTATAACAACCTACCTGCGTATAAAGGCAGATCCGAACGGAATACATATACCTCGAACTTTTATGATAGGCGGTAAAGCCGCCCCGGGGTATGAACGCGCCAAATTAATAATTCACCTGATAGCGAATATGGCTAATATCATTAATAAAGATCCGGAAATAAACGGCAATATGAGAGTGTTGTTTTTGCCGAATTACCGTGTCTCGCTGGCTGAAAAACTGATTCCGGCGGCTGATTTGTCTGAACAGATATCGATGGCCGGCATGGAAGCGTCCGGCACCAGCAATATGAAGTTCATGCTGAACGGTTCGATCACTATAGGCACACTGGACGGTGCTAATATAGAAATGCTCGAAGAAGTCGGCAAAGAAAATATCTTCATTTTTGGGCATACAGCAGATGAGATAATTGAAATAAAACGTGCCGGATATTTCCCTGATGAAATTATAGAAAACTCGCCGATATTGCAGCAGATACTTCATCTATTGGAGTGCGACTTTTTCTGTCCGGGAGAACAAGGCACGTTCCGGCCAATATACGATGACTTAATATCACAGGACAGATATTGCCACATAGCAGACTTTGCGGCATACCTTGCCTGCCAGGACGCAGTGACCGAGGCATATAAAGACATAGAAAGATGGACCAGAATGTCGATAATGAACACCGCCAGATCAGGCAAATTCTCCAGCGACCGCACCATTATGGAATACGTGAAAGATATCTGGAATGTAGGTGTTGTGCCGGTTGAAAAATGAGGAATAGTCAGTTAGCAACTAAATCAGAACTGAAAAAGTCATGATTTTGAATTAGGAACTGCATATCGTCGAAAACCAGGAGTTTACTTTTATCGCAATATTTTTAGTCACTGAAAACCGAAAACTTATCACCTAACTCCCCTTCCTACCGGCTTTTCCGTTTATTCGATAAAATCGCTGGTATTGTTTTCATGACTATCATAAAATCAAGAAGCCATGATTTTGTTTTTACGTACTCTATATCGCATTTAATCCAATTCTCAAATTCCACTTCTGGGCGGTCGGATATTTGCCATAGTCCGGTCAGGCCGGGTTTTACAGTTTCACGTGTTTTTTGCCAATCTATTCGCTTCTCGTTTTCTTCCGCCGTTGCCATTTCCCGCCAACCTGGACGCTGCAAATCTTCTACCGGAAGCGGGCGCGGGCCGACAATGCTCATGTCGCCACGCAGTACGTTCAGCAATTGGGGCAATTCATCGATATGGCTGGCACGCAAAAATTTTCCTGCCGGGGTAACGCGCGGATCTCCCTGGATTTTTTGCACCGGCGAGTGGTCGGATTTTCGTACGTCACCATCAGACATGGTGCGGAATTTATACATGACAAACGGATTCCCGCCTTTGCCGGCGCGTATTTGCCGGTAAATAATCGGGGTTCCCTGAGAAACAACCAGTATCAGCGCAACTATAACGATTAACGGCAGCAAAACCAGCAGCATCAGCGCAGCTAAAAATATATCTGAAACTCGTTTAATTATTTCATACACGGTTATATAGACACAATTTTATGTAAAAGTTATTGAAGAGAGAAAAGAAGAGAGAGGAGAGAGGAGAGAAATTACGAATTATGATTTGCCATTTGCAATTTTCTCTCTTCTCTCCTCTCTCTTCTCTCTTCTTTTCTATTCTCCAAACTCTTCAACCAGACGACTCAAATATTTGCCATATTCCGAGTTGCGCAGGTATTGGGCGCGGATGTCCAGTTGGTCGAGGGTTATGTATTTCTCTTCGTAGGCGATTTCTTCGAGACAGGCTATCTTCATTCCCTGGCGTTTTTCTACTGCTTCTACGAAGTTGCCGGCTTCCAGCAGTGCCTCGTGGGTTCCGGTGTCCAGCCAGGCTATCCCGCGTCCCAGTCGTTCTACCCGCAACTTGCCTTTTTTTAGATAGGCGTTGTTGACGTCGGTAATTTCCAACTCGCCGCGAGCCGAAGGTTTGATGGTTTTGGCTATTTCTACCACTTCATTATCATAATAATATAGTCCTACCGCGGCGTAATTTGATTTCGGATGAATCGGTTTTTCTTCGATTGATATTACTTCGCTATCTTTGTTGTATTCGATAACGCCGTATCGCTGCGGATCTTTCACCCGGTAGCCGAAGATGGTGGCTTTATCGGTGATTTGCGCGGATGATTTTAATATTTGCGAGAAGCCGTGACCGAAAAAGATATTGTCGCCCAGCACCAGGCACACCCGGTCGTCGCTAATGAATTCCTCGCCAATGATAAACGCTTGTGCCAGTCCTTCCGGCCGCGGCTGTTCGGCATAATGCATACTTGCGCCAAACCAGCTTCCATCACCCAGCAAGCGCTGGTACAAAGGCAAATCCATCGGAGTAGAGATAAGCAAAATATCCCGTATGCCAGACAACAACAGTGTCGACAACGGATAATAAATCATCGGTTTATCATATATAGGCAGCAACTGCTTTGACACCGCGTAAGTAACCGGCGCCAATCGCGTACCGCTGCCACCCGCCAAAACTATTCCACGCATATCCCAACCCCTTTCATAGCAATATTCCATATTACAATGCTAATATTTTCAGATTGAGACGGGAATGTCAATATGAAGAGTGAAAAGTGAAGAGTGAGGACAAGAGAGAAATTTGAATTGACAATTGACGATTGACAATTGACAATTGACAAAAATCACTTTGACTTCAAACGATTGCTCACGATTTTAGCTGATTTCAACCGAACACTGAACACTGAACACTGAAAACCATTTCCCCGAAAAATAATTGAATTTTATAAAATATTATGCAAATGAAATGTTTTTGTGATATTAATGTGATATTTGACTGGCAGAATGTAAATATAAGTCTGAAGGGTATATTACCAGACGCAAATAAAGGGTAAAATATCAGTGTGATATTGAAAAGGGGGCGACCATGCAAAATATGACAAAATTAGCTGTTAAAGATGAAAGTTTCGTTTTGAATCAAACCACTGATAACGATTTTCAGGTTAACAGAACTAATTTGCTTGTTTTTAATGAATTAATCAACCTTAAAGTTGAAAACAATATCACAACTATCGATGAATCATCCCCTGCTGTATCAGATGCTTCCATGAAAAAACTTTCACGTCTGGCGATTAATGAAGAAGGTTTTATATTTAATCCCAACAGCGGTGATAGTTACCATGTTAGCGAAACAGGGCTGCTGATTATTGACGAGATGAAATTTGGCAAAACTGAAGAAGAGATTGCCTTGTTGATAGAAAAGAAATATAACGTAAATTTTGAAGAAGCCATGCGCGATGTGGCAGATTTTCGCGCCACCCTGAAGAAACTCGGATTAATTTAAGGGGATTTTTATGGATGAACTTTTTATCGGTATTTCCGGCATTAACGCGATAGATAATCCCGGTCCCGGCATCGGTGTGGCGCGGTCGCTAATCGAAGACCCCACCTTGAAAACCAGAATTGTCGGGCTTGCTTACGACGCGATGGAACCGGGCATATACATGGACTGGGTAGTGGAAAAGTCATACATTCTGCCATATCCATCCGGCGATAATGACGCATTTATTGATCGACTTCTATACATTAAACACAGTTACGGGCTTGATATCGTCATTCCCAACCTTGACGCTGAATTGCCGCTATATATAAAAAATGCCGCGAAACTAAAAAGTCATGGCATCCACACTTTCCTACCCAATATGGAGCAATTCAAGTTGCGGGGGAAAGACCACCTGAATGATATAGCGGAAAGAATCGCCATTTCGCTGCCAGCAACAAAAGTCGTCAGCAGTATTGACGAGTTTCTGCTGGCAATTACCGAAGTCGGCCTGCCGGTAATGGTGAAAGGGGCCTTTTACAAGGCGTATAAATGTTTCACCACCGCAGTGGCTATCTCGCATTACCACGAGTTAGTGGCGGAATGGGGTTATCCAATTATTGTGCAGCAGGTGGTAGCCGGTGAAGAGTTGAATGTCGTTGGGCTTGGCGATGGTGAAGGAAATTCGCTTGGGATGGTGGGCATTAAAAAGCTGTCTGTTACCGCATTGGGGAAAATATGGACCGGAGTGACGGTGAAAAACGATAAAATGCTTAAAGCAACGGAAAATTTCATCCGCGAGTTTAAATGGCGCGGTCCGTTTGAGATGGAATGCATCATCACCACTGATGATGAAATATTTCTCATTGAGATTAACCCGCGTTTTCCGGCATGGGTATATTTTGCGACCGGTATCGGCATAAATCTTCCATCGCGACTGGTACATCAGTGCATGGGATTGCCGCTGCCGCCATTGCCGGATTATGAAGCCGGCAAACTTTTCATCCGCTATACCTACGAATTAGTTACTGATATGGAAAATTTTCAGAAGACGGTAACACGGGGAGAAGCACCATGAAAAAAGCCTATGAAAAACCGGTCATAAAGAAATTGCACACCGGTATGATAAATAAATTCGGGTACAACCCGGCGTATGCCCGCAAGGTGCGCGCTGATATTGATGGTGCTTCAATAGACAGCCTGGTGGCGCAGTTCGGCTCTCCGCTTTTTGTGTATTCAGAACATACCATTTGTCAAAAATACCGCCAGATGCGCACCGCGTTTACCACTCGCTACCCCAACGTGGTTTTTGGCTGGTCATACAAAACTAATTATCTCGGTGCTATCTGCGCTATTATGCATAAACAAGGTTCCATAGCGGAGGTTGTCTCGGAAATGGAATATGACAAGGCGCGTTCACTTGGTGTTCCCGGTGAAAAGATTATTTTCAACGGGCCGCATAAATCACTCGAAGCGCTTGAAATAGCCGCCAGCGAAGGCGCGATAATAAATATTGACCACCTTGATGAATTACATGACCTGGAACAAATAGCAAAGAAACTTGGCAAACAGATTACTGTCGGGATGCGGCTAAACCTGGATTCGGGTATTCACCCGCAATGGTCGCGGTTCGGCTTTAATCTTGAAAGCGGACAGGCATTGGAAGCCGCCAAACGCATAAAACAAGGCGGCAGGCTGATATTGAATGGTTTGCATTGCCACATCGGCACTTATATTATGGAAGCGTCCGCTTACGCGAAACAGATAACGAAGATGGTAGAGTTCGCCTATGAAGTAGAAAAAGAGGTTAAGTTTTCTATCGAATATTTTGATATCGGCGGTGGGTTTCCTTCGCGCAGTAGACTGAAAGGCGTCTATCTTCCCCCGGATGTTTCACTGCCATCAATAGATGATTTTGCCGAAGCAATTACCCAGGCGTTATCCAAAGCACTGCGACCGGGTGACTTTCCGAAATTGATATTGGAGTCTGGACGCGCGTTAGTGGATGAAGCCGGCAGCCTGATAACCACTATAACAGCATCAAAACGGCTGGTTGATGGCGACGGCACCCGGGCATATATTATTGATGCCGGGATAAATCTGCTTTACACCTCAACCTGGTACAAGTTCAATATTGAAATAGACCGCGAAGTCGGCGGGGTAAACGAAAACAGCGTTATTTATGGTCCGTTATGCATGAATATTGACGTGGTGGATGAAGGCATTGCGCTGCCGCCACTGACGCGCGGAACCCGGCTAATCATATCACCGGTGGGTGCATATAACCAGTCTCAATCGATGCAGTTTATCGAATATAGACCGGCATCGGTGTTAATCGGAGAGAATGGCGAAGTAGACCTTATCCGCGAAGCCGAAGACCTGTCTGATATAACCCGGCGCGAAAAAATGCCCGCGCGATTGGCACTAAGGTAGATTTATGAAGGCATACCTGAAAGCGATAATTCATTGTTACGCCGACCTGTTTTTTATCAGCAATGCCGCCATTGCGGGGTTGATTATTCTCGCTGTGACATTTGTTAATCCGCAAATTGCGCTGGCAGGAATCATTGCCATTGTCGCGGCATACCTGGGTGCGATCCTGTTGCGAATGGACAAGCAATTTTTAGAATACGGCTACTACACCTACAATCCGCTTTTAGTCGGCATGTCTATAGGTTATCTTTTCAACCTTACGCCGTTATCGATATTATTCATTGTTGTTGCCGGTATACTCACATTTCTGGTAACCATATTTCTGGCAAATTTCCTGATGACTTACCTGCGGCTGCCGGTATTAAGCATGCCATTTGTAATTGTCAGCACTGTCGCATACCTTGCTACCGTGCATTACAAGACGACGCTATCTCTCAGTTCACATACCGGATTTTCTTTTTTATCTTATGATTTCGGATTGCCGTTTTGGCTGGCTGGTTTCTTCAAAGCTTCCGGGGCGATTTTATTTGCCCCCAGTGTTGCCGTGGGAATATTGCTGTGTTTAATCCTGCTGCGCCATTCGCGAATACTTTTTCTGCTGGCAGCACTTGGTTATTATGCCGGTACCGCTATTCATATACTCATGACCGGGTCGGCGACGGCAGCCTTTGCCGATACCAATAGTTTTAACTATATATTCATCGCAATGGCAGTAGGCGGGATTTTTCTCATTCCATCAATTAACAGTTACCTGCTGGCAATCATCGCGGTGGCAATAGCAAGCATAGTTATGGATGCAACAAGTGTATTCTGGTATTACTATGGTGTGCCTGTATTCACGCTGCCATTTAATATCGTGACGCTGGGAATGATTTATGTCCTGGCACTGGTTCGCCATCCGATGGTTCCCGTTAATATGGGACGAACACCTGAAGAAACGCTGGAAAGCTTTCTCGCTAATAACCTGCGTTTCCGCGACCAATTTCGCACTCTTTACCTGCCTTTTATCGGGTGTTGGACGGTATGGCAAGGGTTTCAAGGTGCATGGACGCATAAAGGGAAATGGAGTAACGCTTACGACTTTGTCATCAGCGACGAAAACGGCGATACCCACAGTGGCAGCGGCGCCGATTTGGATGATTATTACTGCTTTAACAAACCGGTGCTGGCTCCGACTCGCGGACGCGTGGTTCAAGTGATAGATAATTTACCAAGCAACGCGATTGGTGATGCTGATGAGCTAAACCGCTGGGGTAATCTGGTTATCATTCAGGATCCGCGCGGGTTTTACGTGGAGATTTCGCATTTTGCGGAAAAATCTATTACTGTAAAGAAAGATGATTGGGTAGAACACGGTGCATTTCTCGGGCTGTGCGGCAACAGCGGTTATTCGCCGCAGCCGCATATCCACATACAGGTGCAGGCAGCAGAAATAATAGGCGATACCACATTGCCATTTTCTTTTGTGAGTTATATTGACAACGGTGAATACCAATCCAATAATATACCACCGGAAAAGAATGTCATTGAGCCGCTTTATCGAGATAAACACCTTGAAAACACTGTCGCATTCATTATTGATGATGAGCAATGCTACACCATAAACCATAATAAAAAAGTTGTAGGCGAACTAAAAATGAAGGTAAAAATGGCGTCTGATTCAACATTCTATTTTGAAACCACACGCGGACAGCTATATTTTGGGAAAAGCGATAATACTTTCTATCTCTATCGTCTAACCGGCGACGATCCCTGGCTGCGTTTGCTATTCAGAACACTGCCAAGAATGCCGCTGACATATCGTGAAGGAATGACCTGGTCCGACAACATTCCGCAGGGAATTGTATCATCCCGGTTATACAAAGTCATAAAAGGTTTCTTCAGCGCAATCTGGCAACAACTGGCAACAAAAAAAGTAACACTGCGATTCATTAATGAAAACCGCATAGAATCAACGATTGATAAAAAATGCGCCTATGTAGAACTTGACCGCAACAAAGGATTTGCCCGGGTAGAGGCTGGCGGTTTCGTCTTTGAGCGAAAATCCTGACACAAATAAATTATTATTGTGATAAAATTGTGATATTTGTTTTGTATTATAGATTAAATAGAGAATTTCAAACAATATAAAGGAGACGACCATGAAAACACTGATTAAAAACGTAATGTTGCTTTTATGCATGATATTAACTTTCAGTGCGTTAGCGCAGGGACAGAATCCGCCACCGCGTGATGGTGGTTCGGGAAAACCTGCACCGCGTGATGATGCCGGAAAGTATACCCTTGAACAGGCTATTTCTGACCGGGCCCAACTGAATACTATTGCTTTCAGCGGCCTGGCTTTTCTCACCGGTTCATTCGGTTGTGATACTTTTCTGCCGCCGGGCAAGGTATCTGACTATTTCGGTTTTCAATATATGCGCGATGTGCAGGCAAAGGGAATGGGGCATAACACCGATTTTCTTACCCGTATCGCCAATAACATGATATATATTTTGACAGATGAACAACGCGCGCAATTAATTGCCTTGGGGAAAGAACAGGAAAGTCAGGTAAATACTCTCGCCTACAAGCGTTTTCCGCTTA
The DNA here is from genome assembly GCA_964638715.1 of uncultured bacterium. Taxonomy (GTDB): domain Bacteria; phylum Armatimonadota; class Hebobacteria; order CAIYQO01; family CAIYQO01; genus JBAXQQ01. The sequence goes on from CAZWZF010000032.1 coordinate 50,341, forward strand.
TTCTTGCGTTCTGTCGACAATTGTCCGGTGAAATACCTGCTGGAAGCGCGGGGTTGGACAAAGATGCGGTGAAAAAATGTGTCGCTGACATATTTACTCTCGATGGTCAACTGGCTTATCAGCGCGCCACTGTCTGCGGCAAGATTCTCAGCAGCCTTAGCGACAAACAGAAAGCCTATCTGGCAAAGTTGAAATTCTCGGATTATACCACCTGGCCAGAGATGGCGGAACCGCTGGATAAACGCACCATGTCTCATGGTACCAATGTGCTGGTAATGACCTATGCCAGTGAAATGTTTAGCTGGTACGCGGGTTCGGTATACGCTGACACTTATTTTTGTCCGGAACGCCATGGAACATATTTTGGCGGATTTTACATGAAAGACGCGCCGGCAATGGGACAAAAAAATTATACTATCAGTACCAGTCTTACCGGCGATAGCGGTGAACAGTTTCTTGCGACATTGAATACTGTTCAGCGGGAAAAAATTACCAGTATTGTCGACTTGCAGCGTGCTGATCTGCAAGAAATAGTGAAAACCAGGCAGGCTATTTCCACAGAATTGCGTAAATTTATCACTGGTGGTACTGCGGATAAAACAAAAGTTCTCGCGCTATCTAAACGATATGGCGAGTTGGATGGCGAGATATCATATTATTACGCCACTCGTTTTGCCGAGGTGTGGAAAAGTCTGACAACAACCCAAAAAGCAACTCTTGTGAAACTGCGAAATATGACGATAACCCCCAAAGGTGCTTTCGTATATTCTGAACCAATATCCATACCGCAAATCGTTAACTCTGACGCATTATTTAGTGCCGTAAAATAAACAATGTAATAAATTACAGGATAATTTTATGCAATAGCCAGGTTTTAAACCTGGCTATTGATTGTTTATATTCAGCACCTTGTTTTGTATAAGTGGTTAATAATGGTCGTTTCGATTAATTCAGCGACTGGTTCTGATCATTTTAAAATAACCTTAAGTGAAGGATTATAATTATATTAATTCAGGACTTTCGCTTAGAATTATGTAGGGGCAATCCCTTTGTGGTTGCCCCTTCGCCTACTGCATTAATTCAGATAAGGAACTGCAAAGGATAATTGTTACGGATGAAAATCATACTGTAGGCGCGGGCAACCACAAAGGGATTGCCCCTACAGTTAAGCGATAGTCCTGTAATTAATTCATTTTTCATTTAATTTTATTTTTCATATATTTACAGTAACTATTCAGACTCGTCAGTTTTAACCAATGCAAAAAAATAAAAAATATTTT
>CAZWZF010000033.1:0-51181 GCA_964638715.1 uncultured bacterium
GCGTAAGTCCTGTAATAACAATATAAAGGTAAAATTAACAAATATAAATGAACACAACAAAATCAAAAGAGATATTTTCTCGCGCTAAACAGGTTATCCCGGGTGGGGTAAACAGTCCGGTGCGCGCTTTTTCTGCGGTGGGCGGCACGCCGGTGGTTATCTCTCGCGGCGCGGGTTGTCGTGTGTGGGATGTTGATGGCAATGAATATATTGATTATATCGGCTCCTGGGGTCCGTTGATTCTCGGTCATGCGCACCCGCAGATTGTTCAGGCTATTTGTGCCACCGCGCAAATGGGTACCAGTTTTGGCGCGCTCACCGAACGTGAAGTTATATTTGCCGACCAGTTGTGCGCGGCAGTACCATGCCTGGAGATGGTGCGTCTGGTGAATTCTGGAACTGAAGCAGTGATGAGCGCGATTCGACTGGCACGGGCGGCAACTGGACGCAAACTGGTGATTAAGTTTGACGGCGGGTATCACGGCCACAGCGATGGATTAATGGTAAAGGCTGGCTCCGGACTGGTCACCCAGGGAATCCTCAACAGCCCCGGCGTGCCGGATGAAATCGCCGCATGCACGATATCGATTCCGTTTAACGATTTGCCTGCACTAAAAAAACTCCTTGACGAACGCGGCAGCGAAGTCGCTTGCTTGATAGGAGAACCGGTGCCGGCGAACATGGGGGTTATCATCCCCGACGAAAATTACTGGCAAAACGTGCGTGATTCTCTTCACGCGGTTGGCGCATTATTAATTTTCGACGAAGTAATTACCGGTTTCCGCCTTTCACCCGGTGGCGGACAGGAATGGTCATGTGTGACTCCCGACTTATGCACCCTGGGTAAAATCATCGGCGGCGGCTTGCCGGTAGGTGCCTATGGCGGGCGCAAAGATTTGATGGAACTTATAGCGCCTTGCGGGTCGGTTTACCAGGCAGGGACGCTGTCCGGGAATCCATTAGCCGTTGCGGCAGGTCTGGAAATGCTGAAACAGTTGCAGATATTAAATCCATACCATGAATTAGAAAGAAAAACCAGCAAACTTGCTAGCGGTATAAAAAAAGCTGCCATGGAAGCGAAGGTACCGGTGACTATCAATCAGGCTGGCTCATTATTCACCATATTTTTTACCGATGTGCCGGTGACTGATTATCAGTCGGCATTAACATCTGATACCAGGAAATTTGCCGCGTTTTTCAACGCTGTCCTTACCCGCGGTTTGCTGCTGCCGCCCAGCCAGTTTGAGGCATTATTTGTATCCACCGCGCATAGCGATGACGATATTAACAGCACTATTTCAATCATGCGGGAAGCGCTGTTTGAGGTGGCAAAATGACAGATAACAACCCGATATATTTCCCGATAATGCTTGATTTGCGTGAACGAAAATGTGTCGTTATCGGCGGCGGCAAGATAGCCCGCCGAAAAATTGACGGCTTAATCGAAGCCGGCGCGAAGGTTACTGTCATTGCGCCAAAATATATAGAAATGCCGACTGGCGTTGAAATTATAAATCGGAAATTTGAACCGCAAGACCTTAACGATGCCTGGCTGGTGATTGCGGCAACGGACAGTCCGCAGGTAAATTCGCAAGTAGCCGAAGCAGCAGCAGAACGCCGTGTTTGGGTGAACGTGGTGGATGAACCGCAGATTTGTACCGCCATCATGCCGGCAGTCATCCGCCGGGGAATGTTGTCACTGGCAATCTCAACCAGTGGAGCCTGTCCCGTTTGGGCGCGGCGATTGCGGGATAAACTGGCAGATCAATTCGGCGTGGAATATGGCGAAATGCTGGAACTGTTATGGCAGGCACGGCAAAATTGGAAAGAACGCGCTAAACGACTGACACCCGGACAAAGAAAACAAGTCTGGGAAGATGTCTTAGACCTGCCGATACTCGACCTTGTGCGCAATGAAAAACTGGACGAAGCTGAAAAAGCCATCATGACATGCCTTGAAAATGCTATGGGTGGAACCGTGTTATGAGTATCAGTCTAATTGGATTAAGCCACCATACCGCGCCAATTGAGATTCGCGAGCAACTCTACATCAGTCCGAAAAAAACTGGCGAAATGCTGCGAAGATTAAAAGCAATGCCGGGAATTAATGAAACGGTAATTTTGTCCACATGCAATAGAACGGAAATTTATGCCGTTTGCGAAGGTGAACAATATCTGATTGATTGTATAAATTCATTAAGGGATAAAGAAACACCCGATTTGCAGCCGTATCTTTACATAAAACGTGGAACTGATGCGGTATCTCATCTTTTCAGCGTAACCGCCGGTCTGGAATCGCTGGCGATTGGCGAAGACCAGATTCAGGGACAGGTGGCGGCGGCACTGGATTTTGCACAGCAAAACAAAACCATCGGGAAAAATCTAAATATTCTTTTTCAAAATGCCTTGCGTGTCGGCAAACGCCTTCGCACAGAAACATCCATCAGCAATGGTGAAACAGCGTTAAGCAAAATCGCGTTCAAACTGGTCACCGAAACATTTCCCGGCAACCCCGCGCTGTCGGTTTTGCTGATTGGTGCCGGCGATATCGCGGAAGCAACCGCAAAACATCTATCCGAACGCCACGCGCATATCGTATTCGTGGCAAATCGAACCCACGCCCATGCCATTGAACTTGCTGAACGATTCGGCGGTGAAGCGGTGAGTTTTCACGATATAGAAAAACTGCTGGCTGAATGTGATGTTGTCATTAGTTCCACCGCCGCTCCTCACCCGGTCATTACGGCTGCCAGCGTTGAAAAGGCTATGCAACTGCGGAATAACCGGTCATTGCACCTGGTAGACCTGGCGCTTCCGCGTGATATTGAACCGCAAGCCAGCGGATTACCCGGCGTTTTCCTGCATAATCTTGACGATTTGCAGACAACTGCGCAGATATACAGGGAACAGCAGACGCAGGAAATTCAAAGAGCGGAAGACATGTTGGCTGATGAAATAACACAATGGTGCACACGCCAAACGAAAACAGAAATGGCTGCTGTTATTGCCGCATTGCACACACATTTTGAAGAGGTGCGCGACCAGGAAATAAACGCGATACAAAAACAGCTTGAAAAATTCACCCCGCAGCAGCGCGAAATTGTCGAAACGCTCACGCAGTCCATCATAAAAAAACTGCTGCATACCCCAACTATTAACTGTAAAGAACATTATGCCCAATGCGGCGATGATACCGCGGCAGAAATTTTACGCGAGCTATTCGGACTATCCAGCACCGAAAAGGATGACAAATAATGAAGCATATCCGAATCGGTACGCGGGGAAGTCGGCTTGCACTCACCCAGGCAGAAATTGTCAGCGAATTTCTGCGAAAACGCGGCTATGACATTGAGATAATAATTATTTCAACGACAGGCGACCGCCTGGCAGATGTGCCGGTCGATAAAATCCCGGAACGCGGCATCTTTGTCACGGCTATTGAACAGGCTTTATTATCCGGCAAAATAGACCTGGCAGTCCACAGTCTGAAAGACCTGCCGGCGGGCGATACCCCGGGATTAGTGATTGCGGCTATCCCCATCCGCGAAGACCCGCGGGATGTACTGGTAGGACGAACCGCGCCAACGATTGCATCGCTGTCACCCGGCGCAGTAGTCGGCACATCCAGCATGCGCCGCCGCGCCGAATTGCTGCAAATGCGTCCGGATTTATTAATAGTGGATATGCGGGGAAATGTTGATACCCGGATACGAAAACTCGATGAAGGGCAATTCGACGCCATCTGCCTTGCCGCCGCCGGACTGCACCGGTTAGGATTACAGGAAAGAATTACCCAATATTTTGACCCCACCGAACTAATCCCCGCCCCCGGTCAGGGAGCACTGGCACTGCAAACCCGACAAGAAAGCCGCGATATCATAAAAATCCTCGCTGAAATAGGCGACCCGGCAACACATATCGCCACCCAAATAGAACGCCAGGTGCTGACCAGTATCGGCGGTGGATGCAGTGCCCCAATAGGCGTTCACGCAACCGCGTCGCCAGAAGGATACACCATCCTCGCCGCCCGATATTCCCCCACAGGAAAATGCCTGTCCCGCCTGTCATTAAAAATAGCAAATGGAACCGTTGAGGATATTGTGGAGATGGTATTTAGAGAGTTGTCCGTTTTATAATTTTAATCTATCTATCGAGTATAAGACAATTATTCGGTATGACATTATATATTTAAAACAGGACTATATTTACCGAAAAAAGCCAGTACTCTTACACAGCCGATCTTTCTTATTGCGATTTAATTTTAGTATCCGGCACATTAAACAGTATTTGTCTAAAAAGGGAACTGGCTCGAATATCGTGATTATTTGTATTTCCCTTTATTCCGCACATTAAGTGTGTCGGGCATTTTATTTCTGCTGGCGTTAGCGGGTGATACGGCGGTGGTTTTGCGGTCTGCTGCGCCGGTGCGTATTGATGGCAATTTTGGTGATTGGGATAAGGTTGCGGTTAGTTATCCACTGACAGGCATGATTAAAGATGCTGCTGTTTTTAAAGCCGTTTATGACGATGAGAATCTTTATTTTTATGTTCAGGTGAAGGATGATTCACCATTGAAGAACAGCACCGGCCTTAGTGATGCCCCGATGCTATTAAAAGGCGGCGACGCTATCAGTATTTAAATGGACAAGGCACTAATCAGCGTTTTATGGTTGCAATGCTGGAAGGCAAACCGGTTGTTGAACTTTATCGGACAGTTTCTGATATAAAACAGCCGTATCGTTTCGCATCACCGGTAAGTACAGTTACACTGGATTATGTTGCACCAGCAAACGGCGCTCGCGCGGTATTGCGTCCCATACCTACCGGTTATTGCGCCGAAGTATCTCTGCCGTGGAAATTAATTGGACTTTCCCCCGCTGGTGTCGCCACATCACGCGAATCGCCGGGAACTCCACGCCTTCATTCGCAAACAACTGGCGCAATTCTTCCAATGGTTTCAACAGGTTGCAGCGGATATCGTTATTCAATGCCTTCAGCGGTGAAATATATAAAACCGAGTTCTTCCCCATCGGGTACTTGCCAGTGACAAAACAGTTGATGGCCCACAGAAACGCCGTAAGCGTCTTGCCACTGCCGGTAGGTGCGGATACCAGCACATGCTCACCTTCAGCAATCAACGGCCACGCCAGCGCCTGCACATCCGTAGGCGTGCCGACCTTAGCCATGAACCATTTTGCTATTAACGGGTGAAACCGCGACAAGGCATCATTCATGGTAGTATTTTACCGCTAATTGAGGGGATGTGAAAGAGGGCATCACAAATATGATATTGACAAAAATAACTGGATAAAAGTACTATCTAAAAGTAAATCATAAATATTCTCGGATAAAAATCCGATGGAGGTGTCATGAGGTTAATATTTCAAATCTTACTTATTAGTATTTTACTAACATTTACAGTTTCACAAGTACAGTCAACAGAAGTTCCTTTAGAAAAGGTACCGTGTATTGAAGGCAATTACTTAAAACCAGTAAGTGATGTAACTGTCAACGCTGTTCCACAAAAGAATGTCTATTATTTGATAACTACAAATGATAAAACTTCATATAGTTTAAATAAAAAATATGACTGGTTTATTTGTGATGCGGCAATTCGAGATGATGCACCGGAAGGTAAAGAAGGATATGATAATCCTCTCCAGTATAAAGTGTTACCTGATGGAAATGATACCAGTTTAGCACAGTTGAAATTATTTGAGAATCCAAAACCAATAAAGATATCTGTTAAGAATATGATGAGAATATCATTTTTTTATCAAAAAGTTTATTATGCAAATACTCCACAAAAAATAGTATTAATTAACCCGCGATTTGTAACCGCAGATGTTGATACAAAAAATACAACGGAAACTGATACAAATACCAAACCAGTTATTTCACCTGAAATATCAGCAAAATTAATGGATTTTATTATCTTAATGAGAAAGAATGCATTACAGCAAAAGAATACTGCATGGGCAGATTATGTAGTATCTTATCTCGATAAAATAGGCATAGTCTTAGTAGATTTGCCAGACGGCACAACCACTTATAAATTAAAATAATAAAAGGTAGAGACGCAAAATATTGCGTCTCTACATAACTGTTCACGATCCACTGTCCACTATCAACTGTTTTCGTGTGTCCTATCACCGCCACTCGACAGCAGCCATCTTGGACGTTTTATAAAATCTCCTCCATGGAATGTTTGTTCAATCAACTTTTGTTTTTCCAGGTAATTGAAACAGCTCCGCATGCATCCACGTGAGCCTTCTACGCCAAAGCTGCCGGCTTCTGACCAGTCGCGGAGCATGGCATGACCTTCAATAATTCTGCCGTGGGGGAACTCATCGGATTTTGCCCAGTTGCCCAATGATAATGTCCAGGCAAATTTGTAGGCTTCTGCTTCTGTCATGGTTTGTTCAGTCACCTCAAACTTCATCCCCGGAAAATCTTTGTGGATGAATGGAGATGTGCGCGGGTCGCCGCCATGATACATCAAGGTGCATTTACCCATATCCACATCACCCCAGCGATATTTATTATCTTCGATTTGTATCTCCACGTATTTATTTTCGCGGATGTGCGGTATCGCTCCCGGACAACCACTGACGCAATGCATACAGCGGGTACAGATAGAGTTTGGTTCCACCAGCGGGTCTGGTTCTATTTCCATATCGGTGATGATGGCGTGGAGACGCTGGCGCGGGCCAAATTTCTTTGTCAGGAAAACTTTTGACCATCCGCATTCGCCCAGTCCGGCGGCGGTAGCGGCGATGCGGATAGCAAGGTGAACATTTGGCGACGGGTCGCCTTCCCTTGTTGGCTCGCATGGCTCCTGCCTTTCCGGGACACCCGAGTAATATGGCACCGCTTCAAAGCCATAATCCTCAATCTTGCACGCCAATTCGTACATTGGCAACTGAATGAAATGGGTATTCAACAGGCCGTGGTAATTGAAATATGAATAGGATACCCAGTTAGTTCCTTCCTCAATACCGCGCCAGCCACCGCGAATAATTCGTTTGCCGACGACGATGACTGACTTGGCGCGGGGAAATATCGATTTCGGGTTCATATTTACCGGCGCATTGTCGAATCTTTCAATATTTGCCACCCCAAACAGATCAAGACCCTGATCATAAGCAAATTGCCGCAATTCTTCTTTTGTTATTGCCATTTTAATCTCCTACAGCTTTTTCAGCTCTTCCACCACACCCCATGGTTTGCGATCGCGGAACTTATGTTCAAATGCGGTATCCAGCCGTCCAGCATCTTCCAGCATAGTCATACAGTTGCGGCTGCACAGCGCGGCAAACCGGTCTACCTTGCCAGATGGATGCAGATTATTAGCGGTGGCGCCGTTTTTACAGCGCTTGCATACATTATCATCGACATCAGCAACCGGCATCGATTTACCGCAGATGCTGATTATTTTCCCATTGTCAGTGATTGCTTTCAACGGGCAAATAGCCGTTAAATCGCTGCATTTCATGCAGATACTATCAGTGGGAATATCATTTGCTGATAATTCAGCATCAGTAAGAATCATCTGAAAACGCTGGCGGTGGCCGAATTGCGAGGTGAGAAACATGCCGCAATGGCCAATTTCTCCCAATCCGGCGCGAACTGCCGCATCGTTAAAATCAAGCATTACATTGGGGGCAGGCTGACCCGGACGCACAGAAATGCCCATCGGTTGAATTTCTGGCGGCAGGTTCGGGATTGGCACCGCTTCCCAGCCGTTATCTTCCAAAAACTCCGCGGTGCGGAAGGTAGCAGTCGCCAATACGCGGTTATTCAACCAATCGCGACCGTATAGATTATACAGGTCAAATTGGGTACCTTCCTCTACCCCGCGCAAAGTTCCACGGGTAATTCGTTTCCCCACAATAATTATCGATTTAACCTCGGGGAAAATAGAAGCCGGATGTTTCTCCGCCGGCATTCCTTCAAAGCGGGAAACAGGCGCAATGCCAATTAAATCGGCACCGACCTTTTTTGCATGTTCACGAAATGCGGCAGTAAAATCTGCAGTCACGTAAAGCCTCCTTTTGCAACTAACACCGTTAATCGCAGTAGATGACTTGATAATAACAACAAAAAAGATATATACAGCGCATATTTTGATTAAAATTGAACATTTTTTGTACCACGATACCTAACCGGCGAAACTCCTACTATCTCTTTGAATACCCGACTGAAATGCTGGGGGGTGCCATATCCAACTGCATAAGCGGTTTCTATTACAGATTTATTCTGGTGGAGAAGTTTTTCGGCTGAATGGATGCGTTTTATATTAATGGCTTTCGTCAGGCATATACCGCGAATTTCTTTGTATTTTCGACTGACGTATGGCGCGCTGATGTTGAGTTGCTCTGAAACAAAATGCAGGGACAAGTCGGGGTTATCGAGATTCTTGTCGATTATCTCGTCTATTTCTGCCGCCATTCGCTGCAGGCCGGAATTAAAATAGCTGTTTATGGCGGCAGAAAACTCGTTGATGGTGGATTTTATAATATATTCCAGCGTCATATAATCGTATTCTGTTGCGATATATGTAAGCATCTTTTCAGAGATAATGGTGATATTACCGGCATCAACACCAGCGTCTGTAGTCGCCTGTGCGGTGAGGATAACCAGGCTTTGCAATACCGGACGGATTTTCCCCAGCGACATGTAAGTACCGCGAAATATTTCACAGCAGATATCTTCGGTTATGGCAATAGATTCCTGGGTGTGTCCCGCACGGAGTTTATCCTGCAAGTTCAGTGCCAACCGCCAATAATTCGCCAGGTTCGGCACTGGCAAATCTTCATTATCATGCAGATATACTTTGTTACAGCCGCTTTTCATTTTTTGCCGCTGCGACACCACCGCCCTTTGTGCCGCCCATTGCAGCCCGGTCAGGGTCATTGATGGCAGTTTTGCTATGCCAATGGTGATATCAGCGCTGGTCTCTGCTGCAATTTTTCGTCGTATCTTCTCGAAATAATATGTTAAATCTTTATCAGCTATCCTGCTTCCGCAAAAATATATACTATTGCGATGGGCAAACCCCAGCAACCGACATTCGTGCGGTTTCAGCAAAACAGATATCTTATCACGCACCCGGTTAATAATATCACTGCGCTCTTTTTCATTTTTATCGAACAGGTTGTCAATTGCCAGTGCCACAGCGTATTCAGGCCATTCTTCATCTTTTATCTGCCCGGACAGCCATTGTTTTATCGCATCTGTATTCTCCACCTCACCGGTGGCGAACTCAGGATAAACCAGGTGATTCCAGAATATTCCGCTGAGATATTTGTCTGACATAAGCATATTATACAGATTTAAACAAAAAAAGGGCGGACACACCGGTCCGCCCTTACGATATTTATTTAACTCATTACTATTGTTTAATCTTTGATACCAGAGTTTCAGCGGTCACCATATCAGTGATTGTTGCATTCGATACTGCGGTTGCGGTTATGTTCAGGCTCAGCGAACTTTGGCCGGTTAACAAACCGGACGCAGGTGTTACGTCAAGGCGTATTTCGTAGGATTTTCCGGGTTGGATAGTTGGTGTTTGCCAATGTGCACCGGTAATTGCTTTGGTAATTGATGTGCCTTCGATTGTATAATAACTAATCTTCCAGTTCACCTGTCCCAGGTTTGAGTTTACGTAATATGAATCAGCCGTTGAGCCGGTGTTTTTAATAACTATCGAGTAGTTGGCATTACGTTTTGTCGGTACAGAAACGGTGGCAATTTGATTGCCGGTGGTACTGACTATCCCCTCGCCAACTGACCTGCCGGTGCTGGTCTTAATAACCAGATCAACGCCATTTGCAGGGGTATTATTGTTTATGGTATACAATCCGGTTGCGGGTGCGCTGATGGTATTGCCGTTAAATAACCGCGCGGTGATGGTGGTGGTAGCGGTCACATTAATGGCAGTCGAATATGCTGGCGATGTAACGGTAGGGTCGCTGCCGTCCAGGGTGTAATGAATTACGCCATTATTTGCGCCTTTGCTGATGGTAACCAGTTTTGCGGTGGTGTAGGTTCCTGGTGCGGGCGAGAATGTCGGTACCCCAACAGTGATAACATAATCACCGATTACCGGCTGGCCACTGGCAACACCATTAACAAATGCCTGTGCTATTAATTTTTTGCTGGATAAAATAGTTACCTGACCAGCAGATATGGTTGATGTCGTTGTCGGGTTAGTACCATCAAGGGTGTATCTGATGGTAGCGCCATTTGGAGCACCGGAAATGGTAACCGCGACGAAATTCGCATACGTGCCGGATGCCGGCGTTAATGTCAGCGATGAAGGCAGTGTGATGGTATACAGTGCTGTCATTACCTGACCTTTAGCCACACCAGCATTGAATATCTGCGCGCGTATGGTGGTGGTAGTGGTTATAACAATCGGCGTGCTGTATAGTGTTGATGTTGCGGTTGGATTGCTGTTATTTGTTGTATATCTGATTTCATCGCCGGTAGTACCGCCGGTTAATGTGACAGTTACGGAATTGGAATATGATCCTGCAGCAGGTGTTGTTGTTACTGCCGACTGCGCCTGGGTGATGGTGTATACCTCAGAAACCGCGGTTCCCTGAGCAGCGCCAGAGCGGAACACTTGGGCACGGACAGTAGTTGTTGTCGCTACTGATATAGGAACACTATACAGATTTGAACTGGCCAATGGTGCCGATCCGTCTGTAGTATATCGAATCACATCGCCATTAGCGCCATTTGCAATAGTCATGGTAACGGTTTGTGCCGTGGTGTATGTTCCGGCAGCAGGTGTAATGCTAACGGTTGGAGTAGCAGTGCCATTAACATCAACATACGCACCCTGGCTGATATTATTATATGTACCGCTGCTACTGGTTTGCAATTTAATAGCGCGAACCATATATGCGACGGCATTGGCTGGTTTTGCGTTATCGGTATATGTCACCCCGGTAATGAGGTTTGTGTTTACTTTAGTATACGTGCCTTTCTTTACATTGGTGCGATATACATTGTATCCGAGGACGGTATCAGTTGATGCTGTCCAATCTATTTTTGCGGAATTTCCGTTTACAGTAATTTTAACATTAGTTGGCGGTGCCACCGGGTGCATACGCAGGGATGGATCGCCCATCAACGCGATATGTACCTGGCGGGTTCCAAAGTTCGCCGGCGAATATCCGCCGTAGTTGTTATTTTGAGACAACATGGCACTGAGACCAATCGTTTTGCCCATTGCCATCGGGTGCATTGCCCAATGTGGACGACCGGCCCAGGTACAGGTTAAGCCGTTAGTTGGTGTTGCCAGGGCGGCGCGGAGTATATTGTTTGCACTGTCCCATTCGCCAAAATAGCTGCCGAAGAGCATGGTAAATACGCCAGGGTCGGCGGTATTCATATCAGCAGTATTTGCCACGCCATTGCAACTGGTATAACTGCCGGCGCCGGTACCATAAGCCCATAAGTATGGCGTAGTTTGCGCTGCTTTCCAGTCCACTGTTGTGTCGGTATTGCCGGCACCGAAAAATGTTGAAAAATTGCGGAACGCGTTCTGTGCAAAACCTTCGCCGTAGCTGCCAAAGTTATCGTCGCAAAGACCCTTGTTCTGGGTGGCAATCTGGCCATGGCGGAAATTGTGGTCTTTATCAAGGTATTGGCGCAACAGTTCTGTCTCTGTTTTTGTTATCTGCGACAGGTTCCACAGGTCAACACGGCCTATCTGTAATGTCACATCGGCAGGCATCTGGGTCTGGTCGAATACGCCATCGCCCGGCTTGTTGTTGGTATCGCTTAATGTATCCGTCCAGGTTCCAGTGAAATCACCGTAGTAAACATCGGCTGGCCAGGCGCGGGAAGCATGGCCATCAGGTGCAAACCAGCCAGAGCGTAATACCGGGATATGACCGAATAAGAACAGGGATTTTATATTGGGGTCAGCAGTAATTGCTGCCTGAATTATAACTTTTATTTCCGAAGGTTTTGCGGTGCGGTTGACATCTTTGCGGACAACTGTCCAGCCATCGCCAATCAGGTCCAATTCCAGCCGGTCAAGTTCGGTAACCAGCGGGGTTGCCATGGTATCATCAACCAGCAGCAGCAGCGAACCGCGTGCATCTTCCAACGGCAAGTTGGTTCCAGAAGTTATGTAGCCGTACGCAATAGTGGTTCCCTTGGTAGCCTGTACTTGGTATTCATACAGTGTGCCGGTTATGATGGTAGAATCAATATATTCAGCATCAGTTTTTGTCAGCGTTGCAACCGCGGTACCCCATGGCTTTGAGCCAAAATTGCGTCGAAAAACGGTGATAGCCCCGGTAATTCCCGTAGTAGGCCAAACAAGCCGAATCTTCGTCGTGCTCTGCACCTCTGCGCTAACCTCTACCACATAATCAATTGGCATGGCAGCCTGTAACGGTACGATGCTTAATGATACACAGCATAAAATGAATACTGGTAAAAAAAAAGCCATTAAACGTTTTGATACCTTAGTTAATGATGATTCAGACATATTTAACCCCTGAAAAGTAATGATGAATTATACCATATATTACGCGAATATGCGAAATTTTGTTGCAGGGGAAGATCCGCAACTCATCTCTTTCATTTACGTATAAATAATTGTAAATAAAATCGACCTTTTTTAAAGGCTGTATCTTAAAATAGAAAGTCGAAGAAGATAAATCCATGTAAACATTTTACACGCATGGTGTCTATATATACATCTTGCGTGTTTTTTATGGTAAAAGGAAAATAGATGCGAATAATATCTACACTTGTATTTTTACAGCTGTCGCTGAGTGCGTGGGCGGTAGAGATAATTGACCTGCCGGAAGAGTTGGCTGCCAGCTATGACATTTCGTGCAAAATTAATGTTGCCGCGCAGCCAAAAGCGCCGGTAATAATGACTGCTGAAAAAGGTTATGCATTATACATTTCAGCAGTTAAGGCTGAAATGCAGCATGACGGCGTATCAGTCAATAGCGCGGTTATCAATCTTAAAACCGGCGACAATTCATTCAGCATCAAGCGCCGACCCGGCACTATTGCATTGTTAGTTAACCATCGTCTCGCGTTTTACTCGCCCATGCCGGAAAAATCAGCAGGAAAAGTGGCAATCACTTCTGTCCCTGCCGGTGTGACCATTGCCAATGCGCGCTATTACGATATTGCTGCCCCGGTATTTGGCGACGATTTCATGCGGCCGGATGTATTAACCCGTATGACAAACACCGGCGCCTGGATTGAAGATGACCTGTGGAAAGTAGATTTTTATAAAAAAGAAAATCCCGGCACTGCGCCAACCGACCCGGCAACTACTAAACCGATGGCAAACCCATGGATGCTAAGCCTGTACCCCGTTGTTGACACTACTACCAACGCTTTCTGGTTTGTTTACCGCGGCGTAGGCCCATCATGGGCAACAGTCCGCGATAACCTGGCATACCCAACCTGGGACAGCTATTATGTCGAGACATCGGTACGGCCGGAGTTCGACAGTGTGGTGGGCATTATCGCTGGATACCAGGATAATAAAAATTACCTGCTTTTCCGCATGAAACAGCGCAACTATACCGATGCCAATGTTGCGGGATTATGCGAACTAATCGCGGTTAGCGATGGTGTAGAGAAAGTTATCGCGAGCAGCAACAAGGGATTTGACCCGAACCAATGGTACAAAATACGCATTAATTTCGGATTGAAAATAGTACAGGCAGTGATTGACGGTCAGGTAGTATTGGAAGCGCAAAACACCGCGCCGGCAGAAGGCGGCATCGGATTATACGGCAACGGATCGGAAAACCCTCATAAGATACAGGTTGATGACGTCACCGCCGATATGTACAAGATAAAGGATGATACCACCGGCAAAATTATCAATGACGCCGCAGACGCATTGCGCAAAAGCAGCGTAATATATTTTGACGATGTTAAGGTCGGCGAATGGGAAGATATTCCTGACGCGTTAAACGACTCGCCATACAAAATTGATACCGACGGTAAAAAGAACGCAAAGACAGGTATCATTAAATTAGCCAACGCGGGTAAATTACTGACCGGCGCCGAAAACATGTCTGACTATGAACAGAATATCACCGCAAAAACGTCGAATGGCAGCAAAGCCTCGATGACAGTGCTTTTCAATATCACAAATCCAGACGCCATCACCGGTTATGCCTGGACGCTATCCGCAAAAGGTCAGCGATTAAGCACATACAGCAATGGCAAAATTACCGCTGATGTCGCCACCTCAACCGACGGCATCACCCCGGGTGAATGGCAGGCATTGAAAGTAGCTGTCAGCGGCGAATATATAGTGCTGTCCGTAAACGGTGTAAAATATATCGAATATTATAATAAAAACAACACCGCCGGCAGATGCGGAATTATGGCAATGTCATCTGGCGTTGAAGTAAAGTCGCTGTCTATCAGCAAGCTGCCCCCACCCCAGTATAATACCGTTGATATTCATGCTGGTTTTGAAACTGATAAATGGATGGCAACATGGTCAAGCCCGGAGGCAGACTGGTATCCGGTGGATATTCCCGCGGTGCTGTTAACCCCTGCTGGTTTTGACCACTTCCGCGCCGGTTCTGCCGCGCCGCTGCCGACAGATGTGCCGGGATTATACTGGTACAAAGGCTCTATTTACCATGATTTCAAGGTGAAAATTCCTGTTTCCGCAGCATCTGTTGATGGACAGACGATCTACCTGTCATCCGGACAGAACGAGAAGAGCGGATATTCAATTGACCTTGCCAAAACTGAAACCGGCGGAACAGCAACCCTGAATAAAATGGGTGTCAAAGTATACGAAGGTAAATTTACCTATGGCGATTTATCGCAACTGGTATTATACCGCCACGGCGGCTATCTGATATTGCTGGCGCAAAAGTTGGACAAGGAAGATACCAGCAAAGAGCAGGATGTTAAAGAAGAAGCTACCGTATTCTGCTGGAAAGATGCCAGTCCGATGAAGACTGAAAAGTTTGGATTTAAAGTTACCAAAAAAGAGTTGCCGGCAGCGGTAATTTCTGTTCAGTCCAACCGGGTGATGGATGCGTTTGAAGCCGCGCCAAATGACTGGGTAGTGGGAAGTGGAATATGGCTGGTTATGGCACGTTATTCCTGCCAGCCAAAATGGAACTGGTTTGGCGGGTTCGGCAAGGACACCCCGACAATATGGACAAAGAACCGTCTTGAAGGCGACCAGAACTTTGAAGCATATATGGGTGTGAAAATGCAATATGACAATGCGCCGGCAGAAGAAAAACTGCGATTCCGCGATTTAAATGTCGCTATCTGTACCGACGGTTCGCATCTGAATACCGGTTATTCTGTCATTCGCGGCGGCAAACCGCTGGGTACCGCAATTACCATGCTGGTGAGAAAAGGCGTTGTTGTAAAATCTACCGATGCGGTAGAATATCAATTGCCTTTGGGAAATATCGGCCATCGTCAATGGTTTGCCACCCGCATTGAAAAAAGAACTATCGAGTCAACTGAAAATGGCAAAAAATCTATCAAAGCAGAAATTAACGTCTTTATCGATAACAGATTGGCAATGACATATCTTGATAACGACCCCATCATGGGTGGTTACGCCGCTATTTGGACCCTGGATAATGGCGTTATGCTGGGCAGGGCAAACTATTCAGCGGACAAGATAATCCCAGGCTCACCACGGGCTGCCGCCCCGCTGGCCATTATGGAAGATATTAAACCGCTGCCAACCCCTGCAGTAATCGTAAACAAAATTCCTGTAACTGTAAGCACTTTTGAAAAAGATAATGATGGCTGGAAAGAAAGAACCGGCATCACGTCACGCATTCTGCGCGAGAAAAGCGCAACTTCTAATAACAGTTACCTGAAGGTTGTTAACAGTTACCCCGCCGGTGATTTCAGCGTTGACGCACCGGTTGCCGGAATAGACTTTAACAATACGCCGACATTATCTTTCGATTACTGTTTTGACCCGGGAACTTTAATTAATCTGTATGCGCGCAAGGGAACAACATGGTATGAAATTATTCTGTCCGGCAACCCCGGTCTGGATAAAACTATCATCCCCGCCGGTACAGCAAAAATAATGGCGGATGGAACATGGCACCACACGCAGATTGATATCAAAACAATATTAACAGATGCGATAACCAAGGTAACAGGAAATAAACCAGTGGATGGTACCATCAACGAATTAACCTTCGCGGATTGGGCAACTACGCCGGAAATCAGGCCTTATGGCTTCGCCAATAACCCGGGTGGAAGAGTTATGCGGTTTGATAATTTATGCTTCCTGCCCGACATGAGCAATACCGCAGCAATAAGCTGGACGCTGCCCGAGGGAATAACAAAAGTATTAACGACAATCGATGGCAACCTGTTATCGGCAGGAACCAAACCTGCAACCGGGACGATTACCGTACCGTCAAGCAAAACCCCTGCCTTCATTCATATTATGGGAATGAACGATAAAAACGAACCACAGGGAATTATAACCTTGCCGACACCAGTTGCACCGTAAAAAGTTGTTATACATATTTTGCATTTGTTGTGTAAAGTATATCATGTAGATGGTAGATGGTAGATGGTAGGGGAACTGTCCTCAGTTCCCGCGATGAACCGGAATAATGATGTAAAACAGCGAAATAGCGACAGATTTCTCAGGTGGTGTTGTGTTATTTAACCTTATTTTGTCGTTACATCCGATTTGTCTTTATTCAAAAAACGCTGTCGCGGGAGCTGGGGACAGCTCCCCTACCTTTACCGGATATTTCTGAATTAAAGAGATGCAAATATGCACCATTTCTTATTTTTTTAATGTCTATTTACAAAATGTGTATAAGAGTGAGAGCGATGCTGTGGACTATGAAATTATGTTACTAATAAAATTAACGAGAGATATTTAGAATACTATGCAGCTTCCCTTCCATTTAACAACATTTCAAGTGAAATAATAATTGAAGATGTGTATACGAGTGAGTCCAACCGGAGAGGGGGACTTATAAAGTGTAAATCTATATTTCATATATCACTTGCCGACTGGAAGCAGGCGCTCCGTGATATATATGAAAACAGACACAAAAAAGGCATTCATCCCGGTGATTTACCAATTGATGAATGCCATTTTTTATCTTTAATTAAATGAAAATTTATTTAATTAATTCTGAACTGCGGGACCTGCAGGAGCTGCTCCGCCACCAGCTGCGGCACCACCCTGGCCACGTCCACCACCGGCTGCTCCGCCACCACCCTGACCGCGTCCACCACCGCCACCTTGACCGCGTCCACCGCCGCCACCCTGACCGCCGCGTCCACCAAAGCCGCCGCCTTGTCCCCCAAATCCACCCTGACCAAAACCGCCATTAGCTGCAGGAGGGGCGATAAATTCTTTCGGAAGTGTATTGCGAAGGCTTACTTTACCGGTTAAAGTATCTACAAGAAGAATCTCGTCTTGTTTTAAAATAATCATTACATCATCTTTCATTTTCGCAATAGGTGCACCAGATTGTGTTGCTCTGCCTATATTGAAATTGCCTAATCGTGCGCCGCCATTTGGCTGTGCCGGCTGATTAGGGTCAGCTTTTTTAGCTAAACTGGACTGAAGATTAACAGCCATTGTCTGCTGATTTACCTTGAAAAATGAATCGCCAATTACAAAGAACAGTGATTCATCTGTAGAGATAATAGCAGGGGGAGCAAGACGCTTGGTAATTTCGGCCATATATTTCTGAGTTGCCGGGTCTTGTGCTTGCTGCATAAAGCCGCCATTCCCGCCAGCACCTGCCGCAGGCTGAGCCGGTGCTGCTGGCTTAGCTGGCAATTCACCGAATAAAGATACTTTCTTCTGTTCGGTTAATGTTAAATAATCTAACTTTGCTAATGTTCCAGCTTTGTACAGGAATATTCCAGCATCAGTGAGAACCATAGTCGTTTCGGCTTGACCGAGTTGATTTGCCGCCATAGTGGCGATATCAAAACCTTGACGTCCTCCACCCTGCTGAGCGCCGGGTTGTGCCGCTGGCTGACCTGGCTGTGCTGCTGCCGCGTTAGGATCTGGCTGTCCGAATGCTGTGATAGCTGTTAATGCTAATATACACAAAAAGATTGACCTTTTCATTAAATTTTACCTCTTTAATTTATACGCCAATACTATTTCAATTGTTGCAAGATTTCTATATTTTAAATATTATAAGCCTATTCAATACAATTATGCCGTATAAAGTTAGTACCTTAAGCCCAAAGAACGTTAAAATAAAACAAGGTATTTGTAAATTAATGTAATGGGCAATTATTCACCGCAAAGGAGCACAAAGAACACAAAGAGTTTTAATAAATTCTTCTTTTGTGATCTTTTGCGATCTTTTGTGGTGAATAATTATGGGTTGTGGGCAAAGCCCACATTAGTATGGCATAAGGCTAACTGCTATATCATCGAATCCGACTTGAAGAATATAAAATTAAATGATAATATTTGAGAGGATATTTAAAAAACTTTTATCTTGTAACATACCTGAAATATTTGTAGGTAATAATAGGTGTGGTTAAAGACTTTATGGCCTGGTCAGGCCAAATAAAAAATTAGTGAGGGAAAAGATGGGTTCTATGAATGCGAGAAAGAAAGCAATTGCAACTATAGCTGCAATGAGTCCTGCTGAACAAAATGTAGATTATGTACAGCATCCGGTGACCGAAGTATTCGGCGTTAATGTATTTAACGATTCCGTGATGCGCTCACGGTTGCCGAAAGCCACTTACAAAGCTTTGAAAGCAACCATCGACAATGGTAAAACGATGGAAGGTCCAGTTGCCGACGTTGTAGCAAATGCTATGAAAGATTGGGCAATTGAACGCGGTGCTACTCATTATACCCATTGGTTCCAGCCAATGACCGGTTTAACCGCAGAAAAACATGACTCGTTCATCGTGCCGACAGCCGATGGCAATGCAATCCTGGAATTCAGCGGCAAAGAATTAATTAAAGGCGAGCCAGATGCATCATCATTCCCAAGCGGCGGAATTCGCGCAACCTTTGAAGCACGCGGCTATACCGCATGGGATCCAACAAGTCCTGCGTTTTTAATCGATGGCGTTAATGGTAAAACCCTGTGCATACCGACCGCTTTCGTATCATATACCGGCGAAGCATTAGACAAAAAAGTTCCGCTGCTCCGTTCAATTGATGCATTGTCAAAACAGGCTATGCGCCTTTTAAAATTGTTCAATAACACCACTGCTATCAAAGTTAATTCCACCGTTGGTCCAGAACAGGAATATTTCCTGATTGACCGCAACTTCTACCTGCAGCGTCCGGACTTAATCAATTCAGGCCGCACCCTTTTCGGCGCAAAACCACCAAAAGGTCAGGAGATGGAAGACCATTATTTTGGCGCAATCCGCAGTCGCGTATTGTCCTTCATGATGGAAGCAGAAATGGAAATGTTCAAATTGGGCATTCCTGTTAAAACCCGCCATAACGAAGTATCACCAGCACAGTTCGAAATTGCTCCTTTATTCGAAGCTGCAAATATCGCCACTGACCATAACATGCTGGTAATGGAAATATTAAAATCAACCGCTGAACGCCATGGCTTAACATGCTTACTGCACGAAAAACCATTTGCCGGCGTTAACGGAAGCGGCAAGCACAACAACTGGTCAATGGCAGATAGCGATGGCAACAATTTGTTAGAGCCGGGCAAAACCCCGCATGACAATGCGCAGTTCATGGCTTTCCTGGCCGCAGTTGTTCGCGCAGTTTACAAAAACGCCGAATTGATGCGCTGCAGTGTAGCAGTTGCTGGTAATGACCACCGTCTGGGCGCAAACGAAGCCCCTCCGGCGATCATCTCCATCTTCCTCGGTTCACAATTGACCGCTGTTGTTGATTCTATCATCACCGGCAAATCACTGGAAGCTGTAGGCGGCGGACATATCGAAATTGGCGTAAGTTCACTGCCAAACCTGCCGAAAGATGCAACTGACCGCAACCGCACCTCGCCGTTCGCCTTTACCGGCAATAAGTTCGAGTTCCGCGCAGTAGGTTCAAGCCAGTCAATCAGTGGTGCCAACATTATCCTGAATACCATCGTTGCTGAATCCATCGACTATGTTGCTACAAAATTAGAAGCAGCAGTCGCCGGCGGTAAAGAATTCAACACAGCTTTGCAGGCTATCATTAAAGAAGCCTTCACAGAAAGCAAGGACATCTTGTTTGATGGCAATAACTACAGCGACGAATGGTTGGAAGAAGCAACAAAACGCGGTTTGCCAAACCTGAAGAGCGCTGTGGATGCACTGCCGTACTTAGTTTCTGACAATGCCCGCGCAATGTACGCAAAATATGGTGTATTCAACGATCGTGAAGCAGACAGCCGATTCGCCATCATGGTGGAGAATTATATCAAGGCTATCAACATCGAAGCACAGTTGACCACAGAAATCGCCAGCACCGTTATCCTGCCTGCAGTGATTAAATACCAAGGTTCATTCGCCGGGTCATTAGCCGCTGTTAAGTCAGTAACCGGTTCAGTCAGTGCTGTCCAGTCTGAACTGTTGAATTGCTTAGTAGGCAAAGTCGATGCATTGAAAACCGCTATTGATGGTCTTGCCAAGGCATACGCCGGCGCACATCATGTAGAAGGCGAATTAATCGACGAAGCAAAATACTTCCACGATATCGTTATTCCTGCGATGCTTGCCGTTCGCAACGCCGCCGACGTTCTGGAAACAGTAGTAGACGACGACGCATGGCCATTGCCAAAATATCGCGAAATGCTGTTCGTATACTAAAATCTGCGAATAACAAACAAATAGAAAGAGGGTGGACTGTTAAGTTCACCCTCTTTTTTCATCACCGAAACGGTGACGCCACAACCTCCCCTAACCCCTCCAAAGGAGGGGAATTTCATAATATCGAAAACTCTTCTCTTCACTCTTCTCTCTTCTCTCTTCTCTCTTCTCTCTTCTCTCTTCTCATTCTACTCATTATAAAAATAAGTAAAATAATTACTTGATATCTTCACCATTTTGTGATATTTGGTGATAATATAAAAATATACATCAGGTTAATTTACAAATTAAAAGTAACCAAAATGATGAGGTTATGAAGATGGAAAAATATCCGGCGACATTAGTAGAACAGTATGGCGACGCCTTGCGCTGCGATTGCTGCGTTCGGCGATGTGTTATAAATGAAGGCAAACACGGCTTGTGCGGCACGCGGGTCAATATCGGGGGAATATTATATTCTGAGATATTCGGCATGGTGTCATCTGCCAGCAGCGATCCGGTAGAAAAAAAGCCGCTGTACCATTTTCACCCGGGGAAAACCGTTTTTTCGCTGGGGTCGATGGGTTGCAGCCTGAAATGTCAGGGATGCCAGAACTGGCAAATTTCCCAGGATAAAGGTGCCATCAGCAGACTTCAGTATTTATCACCGGAAAACGCAATCAAAACAGCAATCAATCACGGAGATGCCGGGATTTGCTGGACATATAACGAACCGGCTATCTGGCTGGAATACACCCTGGAATGTGCAATATTGGCTAAAAAAGCCGGATTATTCACCGCATATATTACAAATGGTACTGCCACCCGCGAGCATATCGATATCATCGGCGAATACCTTGACGCATACCGGGTAGATATAAAGGCGATTACTCCCGAAAATTATCGCAAACTAACCGGATACAATGACCCTTCCAGCATACTGATAAATACCATCCACGCAAAGAAAAAATGGAGAATGCACGTAGAATGTGTAACTAACATCACTCCGACAATGAATGATACCCCGGACGAATTATCTAAAATAGCGTGGTGGATAAGCAAAAATCTCGGTATAGACACCCCGTGGCATATCACCAGATTCTACCCGCAATATGAATTGCAGCATATCCCGGCAACACCACTATCAACCATAGATTTGGCGTATGAAATAGGTAAAGACGCAGGACTGAAATATATCTACGTGGGAAATATACCGGGTGACAAAAGGCAAGACACCCTCTGTCCGATGTGCAAAGCCATGATAATAGAACGCTACGGATTTTCAATGCTGAATAATGTAAGCAATGTATGCGAATGCGGGTATAAGCTGCCGATAGTTGTGTAAAATTAAAAATTGAAAGTTAAAAATTAAAAATTATATTGATTTGCAGGCATAGATAATTTTGTCTTTAAAAAACAAAAACGGAACCACATAAGTTCCGTTAAATAATTTTTAATTCGTAATTTTTAATTTTTAATTATTAATTTCGTCTGGTGGGCGAGGGGGGACTTGAACCCCCAATCCGTGAGGAACCAGATCCTAAGTCTGGCGCGTCTGCCAATTTCGCCACTCACCCGGAGAAGGTTTAGGGCGGCTTTTGTAGCCGCCCCGTTTTTTTATTTATTAAGCCAGTGCTGCTTTTGCCTTTTCAACTAATTGTTTGAAGGTGTCTGCATCATGAATGGCAATTTCTGCAAGATTCTTACGGTTGATTGCAATGCCCAGCTTGTTCAAGCCATAAATGAACTGTGAATATGAAAGGTCATTTAAACGGCAAGCTGCATTGATACGTGCGATCCACATATTGCGAAAGTCGCGTTTTTTCTGTTTACGACCGCGAAAAGAGTCGTCCATGGCTTTCATGACAGCTTCTTTAGCTGTCTTGTATAACCGGTGACGTCCGCCCCAATAACCGGCGGCGTCTTTCATGATGCGCTTATGGCGCTTATGGGTCATGACTCCACGTTTTACACGAGGCATTTAATAGTTCTCCTTGGTCACGATTCCCACCGCATGATTGCGGGGTGTCGGAGGCCTGAATATCATCAGGCTCTTTTAATTCAAATGAGATTACATACCGTAAGGTATTAATGCTCTCACTGCGGCCATATGTCCTTTATCAAGGATCTTGGCCATTTGCAGGCGGCGTTTCCGCTTTGAACTTTTTCTGGTCAGCAAGTGGCTATTGAAGTTGCTGCGGAACTTGACTTTGCCAGTTCCGGTGAACTCCATCCGCTTTGAGGCTGACTTGCGGGTGCGCATTTTTGGCACGGCGCTGGTTCTCCTTTCCGGGTTTCCCCGATTTCGCTTTATACAAGCGTCACGGGCCTTTTTGTAAGGCCCGTGAAAACTTTTTTATTTCAGTTTTCTTATGACTTACTCAGTGACTGCCGGTTCCGGTGCAGGCTTTTCAACCTTTTCTTTCGGTGCTTTTGGCGGCTTCACTGGCAAAACTTTCGGTTTTGGCGCAACCATGATACTCATCTGGCGGCCTTCCATACCGATAGACTTTTCGATGATAGCAATATCAACCAAGTCTTCTACCATTTTCTCAAGCAGCTTTCGCCCGATTTCCGGGTGAGAAAGTTCACGGCTGCGGAACATGACAAAAACTCTTACTTTGTCGCCTTCTTCAATATGGCGGCGGGTATTTTTCAGCTTCACTTCCAAGTCGTGGCTATCAATATTCGGTCGCAAACGAATCATAGCAAGTTCGGTGTGGCTGGCACGTTTACTCGCTTCGCGATCTTTTTTCGCCTGTTCATATTTGAATTTACCGTAGTCAATAATTCTACAAACGGGTGGATTCGCATTTGGCGATACTTCAATTAAATCAAGACCTGCGTCACGCGCCTTATCGAGAGCTTCACGAATCGGCACTACACCGAGTTGCTGGCTGTTTTCATCGATCAGACGTACTTCGCGGACGCGAATACGGTCATTAACGCGAAGTTGTTTATTAATGTTTGCTTCCTCCGAATATATAGTATCCGACTGCATACGCACTCGGATTACGATTAAGTTTAGCAGATGTTTTTCAATAATGTCAACGGTGTAAGGACAAAAATATAGATTTTTTTGAAAACATCTAAAAACTTTAATAGCAAATAACTGCCTCTTCCCCATATTCAAGGGGAAGAGACTGTTATTTAAAAGCCTATTACGGCTCCATTTCAGGCATTTTCAAGCCATACTTCTCAGCAACATCGGCGGCTTTCTTGCCGGATTCAGTATTCTTGCTGTCTCTTACTAATTGATTCAATGCGTTCTGAGCAGCCTGTACGTTTTTCAGGTTCATACTGCAATGAATAATTTGCAGGGTTGCCATAGAATACCATGGTTCGAATGTTGTTGATTTCATCAGGTTTGGCATGATTACGATGTATTTATTTAATGCTTCAGTATAGTTGCCGTTATCAAAATAATACTGCCCCAGGTAGTATTGTGCTTCAGGTGCATTATTCTTTGCACGATCACCCAGCTTGGTGTTTTGTGATGAATATTTATCGCAAATATCCAACGCTTTTTCCAGGTCAGTCTTTGCTTCTGCCATCTTGCCCAACAAAGCACTGCGGCCGGCACCGGTGGCAGCATCAATCATATATGGCCCGGTTGGGAACTTGTCCATATAATTCAAGTATGCTAATCGTGCCTGCACAGCTTTATCTTTTCCCTGTTTCTCTAATGCCTGTGCCAGCCAGAATAAAGTTTCTGAATAGTTGTCGCTGGTTGGAGCAGTTCGAGACATCAGGTCGGCAGCGATTGCCAATGAATCAGCCGCTTTGTCATACTGTTTTTCAAACAAGGCGCAAATGCCATGCTTATAAGCTATAATCGGATATAACTCGGCAACCTTGGATGTTTTATCAACTTCAGTTACTTTATCTAATGCCAGTTTCAGGTAGCGCATGGCATCATCAGTCTTCTTGTGGTCGTCAGACAGCCAGTATTCGCCGACTCGATACAGCGAATCTACCGCCAGCGGGTCTTTCGAGAAGTCATTGGAAACTGCCAGGAATTGGGTGTTGGATAACGCGTCAAACTTGGTGCGTTCATCAGCATCTTTCGCCGGCATTTTGCGATAAGCCCATGCAATTTCATAAGCGGCCTGTGCGCCCATTTTGTGGGTAGCAGGTACGTTTTTGAAAGCAGCGATGGCGCCAGTGAAATCGCCGGTTTCAACCAGGTTGATGCCCAGGCGGAAGAACGCTTCGGCGACGCGGTTATTGTCATCCGGGTAATTCTCAACGATTTTGCGGTAAATATCGGCAGCGCCTTTGCGGTCGCCTTTATTCTCGGTTACCCATGCCGCGCCCATCAGAGCAAGCGGAACAAGGTCAGTCTTTGGACATTCTGTAACTACGCGGTTGTAGGTATCAACAGCTTTATCATTCATACCGTTGTTGACATAAGCCTCAGCCAGATACATCAATCTTTCGGCTTTTTCTTTAACTTTCTCGGTCTCGGTTGATGTGGTAGGCAATGCCAGTCCATCAAGAGCCTGTGCGGATGCCAGGGCTTCTTTGTAATTCTTAGTATCAAGATAAGCCAGGGTCAGACCGCGTTGTGCGTAAGCGCGCAGATCAGGAGTGGTAGCTTTGTCTAAAGCCTGTTTATAATAAGGAATCGCTTTGTCAGGATTATTCATTTTCTGGTTTGATGCGCCAGCCAGGTATGATGCCTGAACGTAGATGTCGCCGGTCGGGTTGTCGGCAAGAATTTTCTTGGCGGCATCCAGGGCGTCAGTGTATTTGCCATTTTTATAATAATCGCGAGCAACCTGCAATGTTGCATTCCAGGTAACATTGCCCATCGGCAGGCTGCCTAACAATGCTGTGATATCTGCTGACGGCATGGTGCGGGTTAAGCGCAGGATGCCTCTTTCCGACTCGCCATTGATATCGGTCAGGTCGCGGCGTTCCTTATCAGACCACTTTGCGACAACTGGACTGTTGGCAGGATATTTTTTGCTGATTTCATTAAAAGCAACAACGGCCTTGGTGCGCATATCGGCATTACCGGCATTTGCCAGGTCTTCATAACTGAATGCGATAAGCAGCATAGCGCGGGGAATCAGCGGATTTTCTGCATTTGCAATAGCGATGAATTTCTGGAATGAATCAATCGCTTTGGGAAGATCAGTTTTAGCTGTAGCGGTTAAGGAATTGTCCTTATTATGTGCCTGTTGGAATGTTGCGTGTCCGCGCCAGTAAAATCCCTGTTGAGCCAGGTCATTCATTTTCTGAGTGTTGGCGGCATTGGCAACGTTGTTGTATTCATCTGCGGATGCGGCGTATTTCAAACCATTATATAATGCGTGTCCGTATTGCAGACGGGCTTCAATCGCCTGGCGGGATGCCGCATCCAGACTGCCTAATACAGTGGTGTATGCGGCGGCGGAATCATCGTATTTTTTCATTTCAAACAGAGTCTGCGCCAGGTTTAATTTGGCTTGAATCTGTGAAGATTTGCTTGCGCGAGTATCAGTCTGCAGAGCGGTGAAATATTTAACTGATTTATCATAATCGGCATTTTGTGCTGCCGGGTCGGCGGTGATGCGGGCGCGTGATGCATAAGCCATCCCCAGCCATAACTTGGCACCGGCATACAGGTCATCAGTCACCTTTACATTTTTCGCTACTGCTTCCAGGTCGGCAATCGCTTCATTATACATTTCCAGGCGCATTTCAATATCGCCCAGTGAATATAACGCCCATGGCACTAACGGGTCATCTGCCTTGATAATGGTAACACGACGGTAATCAGCAATAGCGCCACGCAGTAATTTCTCATCATCGCCAGCCAACTGGTAACTGCATTCTGCCAGCCAGTATTGTGAATTAACATTCAAACCATTGTCGTCGCTGTTGCGTTTCAGGCTGTTCTGATATGCTTTGCGGGCTTCATCATAGGTTCCCTGACTGCGGTATGTTTCGCCAATCTGGAAATATGTCTCGGCGACTAATTTATTAAATTCAGGCGTGACTGCCTTGGCAATAACCAGATTGTATGCGGTACGCGCCTTGTCAAACTGGCTTTGTCTTGCCATACAACGGCCCAGCCAGTAATTAGCTTCATTCACCGACGGGTCGGTTGGATATGTTTTAATTAATCCCTGCAGGGTGTCGATAGCCTGAGTATCCAGATTCAAATCATAGAATTTTCGAGCCTGCTCTAAAGTTTTTGAAGGGGTGGCAGCAGCAAAAGACGGCATGGCCATCATCACTGCCAGTACGGCGAATAATAAAATTCGCACAATATTCTGTTTATACATCAGTATCCTCCGGTTTAGCCGCGCATTGCAAAAGATTAGGGAGAAACGCAGCATTGCCATTATGCGCATATTGTATCATCATTTTAACAAATAGCACAGAGGGGGAAAAGGTGGCAATATTTCATCTTTTG
Source organism: uncultured bacterium (assembly GCA_964638715.1). Lineage (GTDB taxonomy): Bacteria > Armatimonadota > Hebobacteria > CAIYQO01 > CAIYQO01 > JBAXQQ01. The sequence goes on from CAZWZF010000033.1 coordinate 27,182, forward strand.
CAAATAGAATATTTTAACCACGAAATACACGAAAAGCACGAAAAAAATAAAATTTCACTCATCCCCCGAGAGGTGGCCAGAGCGTCCCGCTCAGAAAAAGAATGAACCGGGTGTAAATTTCAATACACGCGTCACCGAGACGGTGACGCCACATTTTCACTTTTCTCTCTTCATAAGATTTACGGAGTAAAATACTCAATTCCCAACAAGGCGCAAACTTCACCTATTTCGCGGGTTATATCGCGCATGGCGACAGCGAGATGATGCGGGAAACCGTGTTGTAAAATCAGACCATTGAGAGATTTGTATTCTTTCACCAGCACATCAGATGCGCTGTATAGTTTATGCTGCGCGGTATCAGGGCTGCTTTCACCGGTGAAACCGAGGATTTTCAATTTGCCTTCCATCGTCTGGGTAATGGCGATGCCGGTTTTTGGCCCATATTGGAATTGTCCGATTAGTGCCGGGGCATGGTCTGGCGAACCACCCTGACGATCGGGTGATTTATACGCGATTGCCTCGCCATCACCCATCAAACCAGCAATGCCGACGCCGCAATGCCCCAATTCGACACAGGAACTGCGACCGGTGTAATTCACAAAATCAAGACATGCGGCGGGTTTACCGGTAATTTGCGCCGCCAGGCTTTGCATCACCAGGGTCGGTACGTCTGATTCGCAAGAAGCAGCCCAGACATCACCTTTTGTCATCAGCCAGGTCATCGGAAAACAAGCGGCAATTTCCAACTCCGGCCAGCATTTTACCGCAACCGAGGTAAAACCATTTGCCTGAATGTGCGCTTTGAAAGAATGATACAATCGCGCACCTTTTTCCAAATGCCCTTCACTAATCTGACAAACGCGACCTGTAGTCATTTCCTGCATTGTCGCTTTTACATCAGCATCATTAAATGTTACCTTGCCATTATAGCCATCTGCAATGCCTGATTTATAGGTATCCATCAATGCCAGCAAATCGACATTTTCCTGTTTGCTGCCAAAGGTGCGCAAATACAGGAACTGGTCCATCGTTGCAGAATGAAAACCACCGGGAGCATCGCCAAACCGTCCGATGAAATCTTTGCGCAATGCGCCTACTGCGCGGTAAACAGTCAACAGCATCTGCAATTCATCACGGTACTCTTCACTGGCGGGGTCGCCGGGCAATGGTCGAAAATATCTGCCAATCCGCTGTGCTACGTAATTATTCATCACCACACCGCACCAGGCATTGGTAGTCCACTCGCGATCGCCCAGTTCTGCCTCGTAATCCGCGCTGATAATTATCGGGGTATGGCTAAGGTTGGGATGTGTCGCAAAGGTGGGAAATACATGACCGTTGGGAAACGCGCTGTTATATATGATGACTACATCAACCATTTTTGCCGCAAAATCATCAGCAATCTTCGCTGCTTCGTGTGGTCCAAAAATACGCGATACCAGCACCGATTCAGCGTGAATAGCACCGTCAGCCTTCAACTGTTCAAACAAAGCAGTGAACTTTTTCTCTGCCAACTCCTTACCCGGAGTGCTGAACGCGCCGATGGCATTATATAACGCACCAACTTTAGGAGCAGTCTGACGACTGTAAGTTATAGGATAGCTCATAATATTTCACCTTTTTCATTTAACCGACCTCCCCCGACCCCTCCAGAGGAGGGGAGTTATGAAGTGCCGATTTAATCTGAATTAATAATATTTCACAATTTGCCATTTGCCATTTTCAATTCTTAATTTCATTTTCCTTCAGCCATTCAGCACATGCATCTTGCCAGGCTTTCCATTCCGGACCGTTGCCGCATCCCAGACCGTGTTCGCCGGTAGGGAGTTCCAGGAAAGTCGCTTTTACTTTATTTTTTATCAGCGCGTCATAGAACATCCGGCTGTTTTCGACGCTTACCATGCTGTCTTTCTTGGAATGTGCCAGGAAAGCCGACGGGGTATCTGCTGTTACTTGTTTTTCGTTGGATACAAAATCAATCTCTGCCTGGGTTGGGTTCGGTCCCAACAGGGTGTTGCGAGAACCGGCGTGTCCCTTTTCACCCATGGTGATTACCGGGTAGATAAGTATCATAAAATCCGGTCGACAGCTTACCTGTTCAATCGGGTCAGTTGCTTTCGCGTTGCCGGCATCGTAATGTGTGCCAACGGTAGAGGCAACATGGCCGCCAGCGGAAAATCCCATGATGCCGATATGGTCTGGTTTTATCCCCAATTCTTTCGCATTTTTTCGCACTGTACGCATAGCGCGCTGGCCATCAAGCATTGGAGAAGGATGGCGATATGGCATTACACGATATTTCAGCACAATTCCGGCAATTCCCATGCCATTAAGCCACTTCGCAATATCGCGTCCTTCGTAAGACATCATCAATCCGCCATATCCGCCGCCCGGACATACTACTACCGCGGTACCGGTCGCTTTTTCCGGCGCGGGCAAGTATACAATAATTTCGGGTTTATCTTCCGGTTTTTCGCCTTTTGCTCCCGGCGCGCCATCTGCCCACAGCAATAGCGTCTTGGGTTCATCAGCAGCATTTACCTGAGTGGTAAACAATACCGTTAATACCAGTAACGAGAACAACGTTAGCGGCAAATGATGAGTGAATTCTGTAAATAGATTCATCTTGTTTCCTTGTTATTTATCTGACATTTATTCTATTAAATAGTTGCTTACAAATCAAACAAAATCGAACCGGCTTATTCAACAGAATTACCACCCCATTTATCGATTAGTATAGATTGTAGTGTTTATAGATTGCTGGTGTCAATGAATAGTAAATAAATTTTTATGTTCTTTGTTTATACATCGATTAATAGGATTGAAAAGATTTAATATTTTTATCCATGTAAAATTGTAATGATATTTATTTGTAAACTTAAAAAGATTTTTCATTATTTGCAGCAAATTTAGACAAAATTTAAATTGAATGTCGTAGAGACGCAAAATCTTGCGTCTCTACAATTTGAATATATATTTCATGATAATCCCTTAAGGCATTTTTATCTTTTCAATCCTATTAATCGATGTAAAAAACAAAAAATCTATAAAAGGTGAACTCATATACTTGTTATCCGCTATATAGTTTTTCCGCTTTTTATGGTATATTTACGCCAACAACTTTAGAAGCAGGCGATGAACAATCACCAGATAAATGATATTTCAATACAAGAGATGCGATTTTTGTGCCGACGGATTACCATGGTATGCCCGGTATTTCGGTTACTGGGACGCAATGTGCACATAATAGATATCCATCCCGACATACTGCCGGCGCGCATGGGTACGGTTCCGCATATTCACGCATATTACGAAAGCCACATCATTCTTAATGGCAGCAGCACCTATGACATTGGAAAGCCGCAGCGATTAGGCCCGGGAGCGGTATTGCTGCACGCACCGGCGTCACCCCACGGTTGGGCAGAAGCAGAAGAATCGTGGACCCGCATGCTGATATGGTTTAAGATGGATAATGAACTGCCGGTAAAAGGACCGCAAAATTGGCCCACCTGGTTAGTTATGCTGGACGAATTGTATGCATTATTAATAGATTCCCGGGCAGAAAAACCCGGTTGGCGCGACCGGGTGATAGCGCGAATGTCGCTGATTTTGTCACAGATTTTAACGCTGACAGAAAATACCCAGGTAGAAGAAGTGCCGCAACTGACCGAGGTGAACCTGATACGGGTGATAGACGAATACCTTGCCGACAACCTTTCGCATCAGATAAAGATTGAAGATATTGCGTACCTGGTAAATATGAAAACCCGCACCCTTTTTCGTATGTACCCATCCATCACCGGCGAAACCATCATGGATCGGTTATTTAACCTGCGTATGAAACGCGCCGCCGAATTGCTGACCCAATCCGATATGCCGGTTTACGAAATAGGCAAGTCCGTAGGATTTCCCGACGCCTCGCATTTCTGCCGCCGATTCCGCACCTATTTTGGAACTACACCGGAAAGCTATAGAGATAGTTGATAGTGGACAGTGGACAGTTTTTGTTATAAACGAAAATCCCCGTCATTAAAGATAAAATGACGGGGATTGTTTAATTTTATAACCTATTATCGGCTACGGTCCGGGGGTGTTTGATACACAGCGGAAACCTATTGAGGTGTATATGGTAGTCGGCGAATTCTTAGTGCGGAAGGTGCAGCGGCTGTAGCCTTCGCCGTAGTTCGCCCAGGAACCGCCGCGTATTACCCGGTATGTTCCAGTAATTGGACCGGTTGGATCAGTCGCTGTTGCGGCCGTGTATACATCGTACCAGTCCGCGCACCACTGCCACACATTGCCGGCCATATCTTGCGCGCCCACCCAACTGTTGCCAGCGGGGAATGAACCAACCGGCCAGGTGCTTTTGCCGACAGAGGATGAGTTGGTATAGTTCGCAGATTTTGATGCGTCATATCCGTTGTAAAGGTCATTTGCGGTGGCAATACCGCCCCATGGATAATTTCTGCCATCGCTGCCGCGGGCGGCGTATTCCCATTGCGCCTCGGTGGGCAATTTCACCCCGGCCCAATCGGCGTAAGCCTTTGCATCATTCCATGATACATTCACTATCGGATGCTGCTGCAATAACGGGTCGGACCAGCCGGTTTTGCCAGCCCAACTGTTATAACCGCTGGGGAATACCGGCAATGCCCGCGCGGTAGCGGTGCAGAATGCCCGGTATTGCGCCACAGTAACAACATTTTTATATATCCAGTAGCCTGACAGCGTTACCGGATGAGCGGGTGATTCAGTTGACGGACCGATGCCGGCAGCGCTACCCATGGTGAATGTGCCGGGAGTTACCCAGACCATCTTAGCCAAATCAACAGGACTTACTGATTTATCGTTAGCAACGATAAAGTTCGTTACTGCCGAAGTTAGCGTAGCGTCTGGAGTACTGCTGTTCAGGTCGCGTACAACCACAGTCAATGGGATAGTTCCCACAGTATTGGGTATCCAGGTGAGGTTGTTGTCAGCAGTGAAATCGCGCAGGATAGTTTCACCCGCCATGAACTTGTATTGTACCGAAGCGCCGCCGGTGACGGTGGAATACAGCGTTACTGGAACTGCAAGCAATGCGGTTCCTGACGGTACTGTTATCAAGTTTACCGCAGTCAGAGCCGGTTTAACGGTTATGCTGACTACTGACGAAGTAACAACAGCGTTAGGGTCGATTGCATTAATATCTTTGGCTACCACTGTAATGTTATAGGTTTTAAGAACAGAAGTCGACAATGTGTAGGTATTGCTGGTGGCAAAGCTGCGCAGCAGGGAAGTGCCGCTCATGAACTTATATTGTACTGATGCACCGCCGGTGGCGGTGGCAGTAAAGGTCACGCTGCTTCCCAGCGCAACAGTATTAGCCGGTGACGAAGTCAATGCTGTTGCGGTTAATGGCGCATTGACGGTTAAGTATACATTTGGCGAGGTAACGGTCGCGGTGGGATTCGCTCCCATGGCATCGCGGGCTATTACGGTAATCGGATACGTCTTTAATGCTAACGGCATCCAGGTGCAGGTATTGCTGGCAGCGAAATCGCGGATAAGGGTGGTACCGGACATGAACTTATACTGCAGCGATATTCCGCCAGTTCCGGCTGCGGTTAATGTGACCGACGAACCATATATCAGCGAACCGGTTGGGGATGTCGCCAGGCTGACCGCAGACAGTGCCGCGTTTACTGTTATATTCACCGCTGGCGAAGTGACGGTAGCAGCGGGGTCAATACCCGTTGCATCCTGGGCAACCACAGTTATGCTGTAAGTTTTTACACTGGTGGGTGTGAATGTGTAAGTATTGCTGCTGGCAAAACTGCGCAGCAGGGAAGTGCCGCTCATGAACTTATATTGTACCGACGCGCCGCCGGTGGCGGCAGCGGTTATAGTTACCGGACTGCCCACTAATACAACGCTGGTTGATGATGTTGCAGTTACTGCTGACAATGTCGGTTTTATGATATAGCTTTGGCTGTTGTATACAACGGTGCCATTGGCATCTTTGGCAACTGCTGTTAACTGGTATGTTCCAACTGTTTGCGGATTCCATACGAAATAGCTTTTTGTTGAAAAGTCCTGCAATACTGCCTGATCATTCATGAACTTGAATTGTACCGTTGTGCCGCCAACTGCGGTAGCACCCATGATGACAGGCTTGCCTATCACGCATTGTACGGCGGGTGAGAATGTCAGCGATACGCTGGAAAGCAGGACGGCGAATGAATCTTTGCTGGTGCTCTTGCCAGGCGGAGTAGTGATTGATATCGGTCCGCTTGCCGCACCGGCAGGAATCGTCATGGTGATACTGGTATCGTTCACCAGGGTAAATACAGCGGATGCAGTGCCGATGGATACCGCGCTGGCATTGGTGAAATCTTTACCGGTTATGGTGACCACTGTTCCCGGGACACCGCTGGTTGGCGAGAAGCTGCTGATGGTTGGTAATGAGATAGCAGTAAAGGTCGCCTGTACAGTATGATTGGCGGTGATATTGCTCAGTTTATATGTCAATCCGCCATCCTGTACTTTTGCGGAATCTACGTACCAGGCGGTGATGTGATAGCCGGTATTCTCCGTGGCGGTGAAAACAAGTTCATTGCCATAGCTGATGCTGTTGTCGCCGGTTGGCGATATGGTGCCGCCGGTACCCGCGGAAGCGGTTACCAGGTAGGGCAGCGTTACCGCGATTACGTTTGAATACGCGCCGCCGCCGGTGGCATTTACCGCTTTTACACGGTAAAAATATTGGTTTGTATTCGCCAATCCGGTAATGGTTTTGTTTAACGCGGTGACATCAGTATAGGTCGCCGCGATATTGGTGAATCCGGTATTGGTGGCGATATCCAGGGTATAGGTCAGCGGTATAGTGCCGCCGGTTGTTGGTGCAGTCCAGCCGGTGATAAAGCCAGCGGGATTGATTGACGAAGCGGCGATGGCAGTTGGTGCTGTCGGTAAGGTGATAAATGTCGCGTCGCTGGTGTAGCTGATACCTGCGCTGTTGACTGCAAAACCACGGTAATGATATTCGGTATTGGGTATCAGGTTTGCTGCCGATACGGTATATGTCCCCAGCACCGCGCTGGTCAGTAATTTGCTGTTTGCAGAAGTCGGGTTTGCCGTTAAACCGTATACGATTCCGGCGTAACTTATTGTAGATCCGCAATTATCATTGATACACGCGCCCAGGGTGGCGGTGGTGGTGGTGATTGACGATGACGCCGGTAGTGATAATACCGGAGGAGCGGTAACATAGATGGTGAATACCTGCTGGTAAACCAGCCCGCCCAAATCCATGGTTTGCACTCGGATGCTGTAGGTATTGCTGGAAGTATAGTCTAATATCGCGGCGCTCTGCAGAGTGTTGCCGGTAATGGTAAAGCAGTTGTTATCGGTGCTGCCGGTACCACTAACCAGAGTATAAGTGAAAGCGGTATCTCCATCGGGGTCAATTGAAGTTAAAGTGCCCACTGTTGTGCCGATTGCTTTGTGTTCTATAATAATAGCATTGCTGAGGCTGATGCCGGTAGGTGCTTCATTAATATTAGTAATCTTAATGGTAAACGTTTTGTCAAAATAGCTACCACCCAGGTCAGTACTGCGCACTCGAATATTATAAATAGATTTGGCTTCATAATTCAATGTTGTATTAGTCAGTAATGCATTACCCGTAATGCTGAATGACGCATTGTCTGCACTCCCTGTTCCTGTCATAAAAGTGTAGGTGAAAGTATCATTAGTATCAATATCAGCAGTACTGAAGTTACCTACAGTTGAGCCAGAAGGCTGATTTTCTGCAATCGTAGTAGATGATAAATTAATATCGGTAGGTGAGTCATTAACAGGATTGATTGTTAAATTCACTGTCGTAGTCGCAGAGTATGTTTTAGTATCAAACGTACGATATGTAAAACTATCAGTACCATTATAATTTAATACCGGTGTATATCTGAATGAACCGTTAGCATTGAACATAAATGAACCATGTGACGGTCCAGCGACTAATAAAGCGGTCAATGTATCACCATTCGCATCAGTATCATTTGTTAATACTCCAGGTGCTGCAATATCCAGCACGGCATCCTCTGAAATACTGTAACTGTCATTATTGGCTATAGGCGGAACATTAATACTGGTAACAACAATAGTAACAGTGGCAGCATTCGAATTAAATGTTCCATCATTAGCTTTATATGTAAAACTATCGGTACCAAAATAATTTATCGTTGGAGTATACGAAAAAGAACCATCACTATTCCCCGTTACCGAGCCATGCGCGGGATTGCTCCATTGAACAGCGGAAAGTGAACCTGGATTAGAATAGTTACCGGAATTAAATTTAGTATCATTACATAATACACCTGGAGCACCAATAATAAGACTGGAGTTTGCTGCCACTGTAAATGATTTAACAAAAGTCAAACTCCAACTGTTTAATATGCCGATATCTCCATCTGAATTATCATTAACCTGCAATCCCCAATTACCGCTCATAGACTTGCCAGCTAATGTGCTCAATGACCCTACAGGATGATATGTATTGGTGAATGGCGCAGTACCGGAGGATAATAAGACTGTTGAAGAATCATCAAATATCGTATCGGTATAATTCTTGCCAGCACCACCATTGTTTTTAGCTAATATAACTTTAGTACCATCAGGAGCAACCAATGTTACCGTCAGATCACCATCATAGGCATGTGTAACATTTAATGTGACAATTGCTCTCTGAATAGTACCTGTTGCACTTACAGTAAGTGATGAAGTAATAGTATTGTTATCAAGAATACTTATCGGTACATTCGGTGATACAAATGACTGCCTAATCTCAGTATCATTATTTGCTATAGGTGGACCATTAACATAGATTGTAACCGTCGCTGTGTTTGAATAAACCACTCCATCAAATACTTTATATGTAAAACTGTCGATGCCGCAATAACCTAATGTAGGTCTATAAATGAAAGAACCGTTAGAACTCAATGTAACCGTGCCATGTGATGGGTCGCTCACCTTAACCGCTGTCAACTGGTTGACCGGATTGCTATCCGCATCGGTATCATTCGTCAAAACGCCAGTTGCCAAAACTGTCAGATTTATACTTTGCGGGGTAAAGTAACTATCGTCTTTTGCCACTGGTGCGTCATTAACATCAGTAACAGTAATGATTAATGCCTTTTCTAAATATAGACCACCCTGGTCAGTAGTTCTAATCAGGATAGAATAAGTGTTTTTTGTTTCAAAATCAAAAACGGCGGTAGTATACAACTTATTATAAGAAATATAAAAAAAAGAGTTGTCAGTACTACCTATACCACTAACCAGTGTATAGGTAAAAATATTATTGGCATCCGGGTCAGTGGTAGATATCACACTTACCAATGTGCCAATATTTTGATTTTCTGCAACTGTGCTGAGTGATAATGTGATATCAGTCGGCACTTCATTAACATTTGTTACATTAATAGTAAATATTTTTTCGTAATACAAACCATCTTGATCAGTCGTTCTTACGCGGATTGAATAACTGGGTATTGTATCATAATCAAAAATTGCAGCAGTTTCCAAGGAAGTTGCATTAATATTAAAAGAAGCATTGTCCGTACTACCTGTACCGCTCACTAAACTGTAGGTGAAAGTATTATTGGCATCCTGGTCAGTTGAACTGAATGTGCCTATAGGTGTACCGATAATTGAGTTTTCTGCAACTGTGTTAGCAGAAAGTTTTACATTAGTCGGTGCTTCGTTTACATCGGTAACATAAATAACGAAAGGCTTCTCGAAAACCGAATTAGTCATGTCGGTTGTTCTCACCCGGATGTAGTATGTTTTTTTCGTCTCAAAATCGAAATTAGCAGTGTCGGCAGTACGAAGTGATGAACCCACAATATTAAACGAGGAATTATCGGTACTGCCAGAGCCACCAACCAGTTGATAGTAAAATGAATCCCCATTGGTTGGGTCTGTAGTAGTAAATGCTCCAACGGGTGTTCCGCCAATTGCATTTTCCATAATTGTGCTCTTACTCAGCATAATATCAGTAGGCTCTTCGGCAACATCTGTAATTGCGATTGGAAATACTTTTTCGAAAGAACCTTCTGCATTAGTGGTTTTTACCCGAATAGAATAACTGGACTTTTGCTCAAAATCTAATATATAAGCTGTTTGCAAAGTTGTACCATTGATGGTGAAATAGCCGTTATCATTACTACCGGTACCGGTAACTAATGAATATGTGTAGGTACCTGCCGGGGTAGATGTAAATGTCCCTACTGTGGTACCACTAACCCGATTTTCAGCAACAGTGCTGGCTGATAACGTGATATCAGTTGGAACGGCAGCCTGAATCTGTAAATTACTGAAAGATATACAACAAAAAATAAATACTGGTAATAAAAAAGTAAACAATTTATTACTTGCAGCAACTGGTAATATTTTAGACATAGTTAACCCCTAAAAAGTGCTGGTTCATTATATCATATTTATACACCAAATCCATGGCAATTGTTGCAACTAATAAATACTTTTATTCAACTAATTTTAGCACTTTTTAGCACTTTAGCATTAACATCTATATAGCATTCTTCATTGTATTCGACATTTTCAATTTCACAGCCTTCGCCAATATATATTTTTCTTCCGCGCACTATCCGCACTGTCACATCAGAAAGGTTGATATCGTCGCCTTCGATGGTGTCGATAGTCATCTTTCTGCTTTTCTTTGTTTTTATGAATGGCATTAAAATAGCTTCAAAAAAGTTATTCAGCGACAAATCGCCTTCCTTTATTTTTATAATATCGCCGCCAATCTCTTTTATGCTGCTGTCGCCATTGTATGCGATAGTCACCTCGCCGGCATTAAGCATACCGGCAATTTTCACTCCGCCTTTGACAACAAATTTTTCTGCTTCGCAATCTTTATCCGCTGTTATGGCACCGGTTACCTCGATCTTTTCCGCCTTTATATTTTCTTTGGCGGTTAACGCGCCGGCAACATTTAAATTTTCGGTAATTATTTCACCCAAAATAGTGCAGGAACCATTAGCGCGGATAGCTTTGCTATCTATCCTGCCCTTTATTGTTGATGCGCCATTAATCTCGATATTTTGGCTAATAACACCGCCATTCACTGTAGAAGCACCATTATTCACCAGCCTGTCGCATTCAATATCGCCATTTATAGTACCGGCACCATTTATGCAGATATCGCCATATTTGCCGCCATTTATTGTGCCGGCGCCATTAATTGTCAGGTTATTTTCGCTCATTTTTTACTCCCGTTTAATAATAATTTCAACGCCTGTACCGACGATGGAATATTGATTATTTTTATCACCCGCGCATCCGGGTCGCACCATATTTTAATCGCATCTACAACAACACAGGTTGATATCCCCATCTTGCGCATTATTACAAAATCGCAATTACTGCCGCAAATATCGACAGACTGCTGCGCCGCGGTTTGATATATCAATTTGCACTCGTCGCGGCTAATATCACCGCTTCTAAATTGCTCGTGGATTATATAGGAAATCAGCAGTTGCTCGAAGGTTGTGATATCTTCGTCATTTTGCATTGACCGGATGAAATCCAGCGTTGATTGCCCGATAATACCAACGTTCACCGCTTCAATCCCGGAAATCGTCATGTCTGACAAGTCCGGCGACAAGATATCCGCCAAATCATCCAGCGAAACATCCGACTTCATATTCGTTATCTGCGCAATGCGCGCCAGTATCTGCCCGCGGGGAAACAGAGTTTCCTGCCCGGTGAATGACGAACGGTGGATAAACCAGTCAGACGGTATCAATCCCTTTCGTTTCCACCGGTACAACTGACCATAAGATATCCCGGTAATCGCCAGCAGTTCTTTTTTTGTAATTAAATCATCAACCATAATTTTCCTTTGCGCATACAGTGTAACAATGTTTTGTTACGTTGTCAAGATGTAGTTTTCAGTTTTCAGTTTTCAGATTAAAATTACCTTCTGCAACTTTTATTTTTTTAAAATCGAATTACAACATTTATATTTGTAAGTCATGACCCCGTTTAGGGGTCAAACGTCTATAGAAATAGTACAGCAAATAAATTCGACCCCGTAGGGTGTCGCACCACAATATTACCGGTCTTCAGTGCATGTTCGACACCCTACGGGGTCGATGTAATATTAACTTTAGATGATTGGCAATATTCAAAATCATAACTTTTTTTGTTCGAATTTGATTGCTAACTGACTAACACCTTATCCCCTACTCCCCAATAATTACCTCAGTGAATCTCCGTGTCTCCTCAGTGCATCTCTGTGTAACAAAAATCCGCAATTCGTAATTCCCAATTCATTTTGCTATAATTACCCCATGACTATCATTCTTTTACTGGCTTTAATTGGCATCGGCGATGCGATGCCGAAGGATTCTGAGATTGCTGCGCGGATTCAAGTTGCCATCGTCAACATGCTTACACCCGACAACGCCTTTGTTGAGGTGAAGCGGAACGGAAGCATGTCGTCCACATTTGAAAAGATTGAGATAGTTGTTGATAATGCCGTCATAGGAAAAAAACAAACGGAGGCACTGAACACCATGAGTAAAAACCCCGCACCCGCCGGTGAAGGCCGGAATATAAAAGTGAAAGAACTTGTCATTCGCGGAGAAGAAATCACCATCGGAGATATCGGCGTCAGCCACATAGATTTTAACGCCGCCAACCTCGATATCAACGTACTGGACGCAACTACCGGCAACTTCAAACTCAACAGCGCCGGCGAGTGCCGGGCGGAGATAGTGCTTACCGAAGGGGCAATATGCGCATACCTGCGCTCCGCCGGACTGCCGATAAATGACCCCACCGTGCGGATATCACCTAATCAAATCAGCGTCACCGGAACCACTAAAACCGCATTTGGCATACCGGTAAGCGTCACCGGAATGCTGCGAATAAGAAACGGTGAAACCCTCTACCTGGAAAACCCGAAAATCCGCGTAACCGGCTTCTCCGTCCCCTCAATGTTCATAAAAAACTCCATCCTCGCCAAACTAAACGACATCGTAAACATCAACACCGCGCTGAACCTGCCAGTAAAAATAAACATCACCAAGTTGCAGCAATTGGATGGCAAGATTATGGTTACTGCTGAGCCGGTGGTGAAGAAGTAGTAGCATTAGAAATATCTAACTTAAAACTTATTATAAAATGAAAATCATTTTATAAATATAGAGAACTTATTGTGAGCAGGAAAATTACAATGCAATTAACCTGTCGGAAATGCGGAAGTAAGATTCTGTATGAAGATATTGATATACAGAAAGTGCTGGCTCGATGCCGCCAGTGTGGTGCGGAGTTTGGTTTTATTGAAATGGTGCCGAACGAACAACAGCCGATGGCGGCAGTCAAGTTTGAGGTGGAAAAACCGACTGAATTTACAGTTCGCCAGCAGCAGGGGGTTGGCATTGCTATATTTTGGCGCTGGTTCACAATATCGGCGTTTGTCTTTTTGTTTAACATGCTCATTTGGGATGCTGTATTAGCTGGTCTTATTTGGTTTTGTTTCAAGATAGATATTCCCAATGACAACAGAGTCTTTTTCATGTTCTTTTTTGGGACATTCTTTCTTGTACTAATTCCTATTTGTTTATGGGGAACTTATAAAACAGTTGCTTTGTTTATTAACAGCACTACTGTTTATGTCGATAATGTTCAAATTGTGATACGCCATTCACCTTTGCCGTGGCCGAAAAACATAAAAATCCCTGTCGAATCCATTGACCAATTGTATTGCGAAGAGGAAGTTCATGTCCGTGAGAATATTTATAATGTGATTGTGCTGCTGAAGAGTGGCAAGAAGGTGGCATTGATTTCCAAACTCAAACACATGAATAAGGCAGCTTTCATTGAACAGCAGATTGAAAATCGGCTGGGAATTATCGATCGTCCAATTAATGGCGAGATGCTCTGGCGTAAAGGTTGAAATGATGCAGAATTTAAAGTGTCCTAATTGTGGTGATAATATTGCCCAGCAAGATATCAATATCTCCGCGGCGTTAGCAAAATGCAGTCATTGCGGTGAAGTATTTGGATTTGCGAATTTATTGTCTGTAACAGCTAAACCACTAATTTTAATCCCCAAAGGTATTACCGTCAGAAATGAGGGGGAAGATTTAATTATTACCCGTTGGTGGTTTGATTTTTCATGGTTATGTATTCTTATTATATGCTTTTCTTTTGCACTGTTTGGTATTATGATGGTACTTAATATGCTTCCTGCTCATCCGCCATTGGAGGAATATGAACCATTTTCACCTTTAATTTTAGCTGTAATCGGTTCTCTTTTTGGTTTTTATAATCTGATTAACCATACGGAAATCCGTATTAATAGCAGCCGGTTGGAAATTCGACATATTCCTTTTGCTTTTACTAAAAGCAAATCCATTGATGTTACGCAGATTAATCAATTATATTGTATTGACAGGAGTTCTTATCAAAGGAGCGGAGAAAATGAAGTTTGCAGATTTTCTGTATGGATGGTTTCAAATAACGGTGACCACCAGAAGCTGATTACAGGCATTAACTATGGTATGCAGGCATTATACATTGTGCAGGAAATAGAACGTTATTTGAAAATTGTTGATAAACCTGTTATCGACGAGGTTACAATGTAATATTGTATGGATGTCTTTCTCGATTGTTCATCAAAAATTTATGGATTATCTGGTGCTGTTGACTTTAAAATTATTTGATACCAAACTTCAGCAATTGGATAGCAAGATTATGGTGATTGCTGAGCCGGTGGTGAAGAAGTAGTAAGTCATTATGCTTTTGAATCGTTTCAAAATAGATAATAAACAATAAATTATCTTCAAATCACCCCCCATTTCTCATTGACTACATCCGGTCAAGTTGTTACCATTTCGCCAGAACGTTTTTTGTTGAGGTTTTTATAATGTACGAGGAAAATATTCGTATTGGCACGCTGGTTAGCGGTGGTGAAAATACCGTTAATTATTTAAAGCAGATTATGCCCCACGGTTTCGAGTCAATCTCCATCACTTTCTGGCAGAATGTTGATGTTGACATCGTGAAGTTTGCGGCAGAAACCCGCGCAATCGTTGAAGGCGCCGGCGCTGTTATCAGTTCAGTAAGCTGTTTCGGCAATCCGCTGGAACGCCGGGAAATTGATGATGTTACCCGCAAAGGCTGGGAAATATTGATTGACAATGCCCACCTGTTTGGCTGCAATATTGTCACTGGTTTCGCCGGCCGGCTTATTGATGTGCCGATTGACCAGCAGATGGACCGCTACGCCGAAGTATGGGGACCGCTGGCAAAGCGCGCCGCAGACAAAGGCGTGAAGATCGCATTCGAGAATTGCGACATGGGCGGCACCTGGTCAAAAGGTGACTGGAATATCGCCATGACCCCGATTGCATGGGAAATGATGTTTAACGCTATCCCATCCGAAAATGTCGGCCTGCAGTGGGAACCATGCCACCAGATGGTTAAGCTGATCGACCCCATTCCGCAACTGCGCAAATACGTAAGCAAAGTTTTCGCACTCCACGGCAAAGACTGCACCATTAACTGGGATGTAATTCGTGAAACAGGCATCATCGGGCCAAACCAGTTCGCGTTCCACCGCACCCCGGGCTTTGGCGACAGCAACTGGACCGACATCATCACCATCCTGCGTATGGGCGGATTCAAAGGCTCAATCGACATCGAAGGCTGGCACGACCCGGTATATCGCGGCGAATTGGAAATGATGGGTCAGGTTCACGGCCTGAACTACCTGAAAGCATGCCGCGGCGGCGCATTCGTAGCTAATCCGGTGTAGGAATATTAAGAACTGCGAAAACGTAAGTTTTTCAATTAAATGTTGGATTACAAGGTAGGGGAATTGTCCCCAATTCCCGCGATGAACCGGAATAATGATGTGATATAGCGAAATAGCGACAGATTTTTTAAGTGGTGTTGTGTTTATTAACCTTGTTTGTCGTTACATCCGATTCATCTTTATTATAAAGACGCTTTCGCGGGAACTGAGGACAGTTCCCCTACCATAGTATGTTTTTAAATTAACATCAATGCACAAGATATATTTTATCCTGCTCATCCTGCCTACCCATGTTAATTTAATAAAATTCTTTGCCTTTTGCTCATCAGCAAAGGGCTTTTTTATTATACTTTGCAGGAACTTGGCAGTATAAAACAGAAAATAAAATAAATATGTCAGAAAATAAGATACAAATTGGCGTGCTTGCCTTGCAGGGTGACGTGCGCGAACATATAGCGATGATGCGCGGGTTGAATGTTGATTGCATACCGGTACGCACCGCAGATGAAATATCTGCCGTTGACGGGCTGATAATTCCCGGCGGCGAGAGCACTACTGTTGGCAAACTGCTGGACAGGTTTGGCCAGATGCAGGCGGTACGATCATTGCCCGGGCAGAACAAGCCGATTTATGGTACCTGCACCGGAATGATTCTGCTGGCGAAAGATATTGAAGACTCCAACCAGCATCGCATCGGACTGATGGATATAACAATTCGCCGCAATGCTTTCGGACGCCAGGTTGATTCATTTGAGGAAGATCTGCAAATAGAAGGCATTCCCGGCGGTCCAGTTCGCGCGGTATATATTCGCGCCCCGTACGTTACCCGGCTTGGCGAAGGCGTCCAGGTACTGGCAACCACAAATTCGCACCCGGTGATGGTGCGCCAGGGGTGGCTGCTGGCGTCGGCGTTTCACCCCGAATTAACGGATGACAACCGGATTCATAAATATTTTTTAGATATGGTAATACAGGCAAAAAATCAGTCGTAAAAGGCGGATACAATGGCGGAAATGGAAGCAATGACCGTAGCGGAAGCATCAGCAAAAATTGATGTGATAATTGATAATATCGAAAAAGTCATTCACGGCAAACGCACTGAAATAAAACGCGCGCTGGCGGCGATTCTCTGCGGCAGCCATTTGCTGCTGGAAGATGTGCCGGGTGTGGGTAAAACCATGCTTGCCAAATCAATCGCGGTCACCCTGGGATGCAATTACAAACGCATACAATTCACCCCCGACCTGCTGCCGTCTGATATTACCGGCGTTTCAATTTACCGGCAGAATACCGCCGAATTTGAGTTCATGGAAGGTCCGGTATTCGCGAATATTGTACTGGCGGACGAAATTAACCGCGCCTCGCCAAAGACGCAATCCGCATTGCTGGAATGTATGGAAGAACGCCAGATAACCATTGATGGCGCAACGCGCATAATGCCGCAGCCATTCTTTGTAATTGCCACCCAAAACCCGATTGAATACGAAGGCACATATCCGCTGCCGGAATCGCAACTGGACAGATTTTTGATGAAACAAAGTATCGGTTATCCCCCGCGGGAAGATGAACGTGCGGTGATAATGGCACAAGTCGCCGGCAACCCGCTGGAAGATTTAAAGCCAGTGACAAATGCTGATGAATTGCTGCAGATGATAAATATCGTCCGCAAGATTCACGTCAGTGACGCATCTGCCGATTACCTGCAAAATGTAATAGAAGCAACCAGAAACCACCACGATTTATACCTGGGTGCCAGCCCGCGCGGAGCAATTGCGCTATTCCGCGCCGCCCAGGCAATGGCATTGATTAACAAGAAAGAGTTCGTGTTGCCCGATTACGTAAAAGAGATGGCTCCTTTCGTGCTGGGGCATCGCGTAATTGTAAAACCGGAAGCCCGCATCGGCGGCTCAACCGCCAATGAAATAATCGGCGAAATTTTAAATGAAGTGCCGGTAGATAATAGTTGATAATATTTGTTTTTTGACAGGATTAACATGATTAACAAGATTTTTTGGCTTCGCCAAGATGAAATTAATCCTATATAAAAAAATATTTGTTGCGGTTAAAACCCGCTTAGATGCTGGGCATCAGATAATAGTAAAACCATAAGTCCTAATCGGCGAAATTTTAAATGAAGTGCCGGTAGATAATAGTTGATAATATTTGTTTTTTGATAGGATTAACATGATTTACAAGATTTTTTGGCTTTGCCAAAAATAAATTTAATCCTGTTAATCATGTTAATCCTGTCTAAAAAAATTATTTGTTGCGGTTAATACCCGTTTAGGAAAAGGAGAGGTTATGCTCGACCCTAAATTAATAAGAAATACTCCTGAAGTTGTCGTCGAAGCGATGACAAGAAGGAACAAGACCATTGATATTGATGCCCTGTCGTCATTAGAAGAACGCCGGCGCGCATCTTTAAATAAGGCCGACTCGCTGAAGGCAGAACGCAACGCGGTGTCGCAGGCTATTTCTGTGATGAAACGCAATAAAGAAGATGCCACCGAACAGATAGAAGCAATGCGCCGGGTGGGCGATGATATAAAACTGTTGGACGAAGAAGCAAAGGCAATCGACGAAGAGTTTCTCGCCATTCTGCTCACCATCCCCAATATTCCCGACCAATCAGTGCCGGAAGGCGCGGACAGCGAAGATAACATTGTTGTACGTACCTGGGGTGAACCGCGCAAATTCGAATTTGAACCAAAAGGGCATTGGGACGTTGCCGCCGGGTTGAACCTGCTTGATTTTGAACGCGCCACTAAAATTACCCAGTCCAGATTTTCATTATTCACTGGAATTGGCGCCCGCATGGAACGCGGCATTATGAACTTCATGCTTAATCTGCACACCGAAAAGCACGGCTACCGCGAATTCTGGTTGCCATTCCTGGTATCGGCAGATTCATTGCAAGCAAGCGGGCAATTGCCGAAGTTTGAAGAAGATTTATTCCGCCTTCGCGAAGGGTTGTACCTGTCACCCACCTCGGAATGTCAATTAACCAACCTGCATCGCGATGAAATATTTGACGCCGGCGCATTGCCGCGCTGTTACACCGCGTATTCGCCATGTTTCCGCGCGGAAGCAGGGGCGGCCGGTCAGGAAAGCCGCGGATTAATTCGCCAGCATCAATTCGACAAAGTGGAAATGTACAAGTTCGTCGAACCGGAAACCGCAATGGATGAACTTGAGAAACTAACCGATAACGCAGAAGATGTGCTGCGCCTGTTAGGTTTGCCGTATCGCGTTGTACTGTTGTGCGCTGGCGATATGGGATTCTCCGCGCTGAAAACTTACGATATCGAAGTTTGGATGCCGGGAATGGGCAAATATGTTGAAATCTCGTCCTGCAGCAACTGCGGAGATTTCCAAGCACGGCGCGGACAGATTCGCTATCGCCGCGAAGCCGGAGCAAAACCGGAATTAGTAAACACATTAAACGGCAGCGGTTTGGCAATCGGCCGCACCTGGGCAGCTATTATGGAAAATTATCAACAGGCTGACGGCACAGTAGTAGTACCGGAAGCACTGCGGCAATTTATGGGAACTGACGTTATAACCATGGGAGATAAATTATGATTATTGCACCTAATTCAAAATTAGTAATGATTGGCGACTCGATAACCGATTGCGGCCGCGCTCAACCTGGTGGTGAAGGCCTGTTTGGCGCACTGGGCAACGGTTATGTATCCATGGTGGATGCGCTGCTGAGTGTCAGCTATCCTGACATTAGCGTGCGGGTAGTAAATAAAGGCAACAGCGGGCATACCGTTCGCGAACTTAAAAGTCGCTGGCAGACTGATATATTGGATTTAAAACCGGATTGGGTATCAATAATGATTGGCACCAATGATGTCTGGCGCCAGTTTGATTCACCAAAAATGCCGGAATGCCATGTCTATCTTGATGAATATACCGCTACCCTGGACGAATTAGTGGCACAAACGGTAGGCAAGGTAAAAGGAATGGTGCTGATGACCCCATTCTATATCGAAACCTGTACCGAAGATGCCATGCGCGCGAAGATGGATGAATATGGCGCGGTAGTGAAGAAAACATCCGCAAAATATAATACCCTGTTCGTAGACATGCAGGCAGAATTCAATCGACTGCTTGAATTCAACCATTCCGCCAACTTTGCCTGGGACCGCGTTCACCCAACCTGGACCGGCCACATGGCAATAGCCCGCGGATTCCTGAACGCAGTCGGGTTTGAGTGGAATTAATTACGAATTAGGAATTATGAATTACGAATTGCGCAGGTAATTGCAAAACCTGTTTTTTCAAATGTTTAGGTTGCAGGTTTGTGGAAGGCGAAAACCACCCCGACCTTCGGCCACCCCTCCTTGGCAAGGAGGGGGTAGGGGGTGGTTGGGTTGATTATATATTTAGTATGGTTTTGCCAAAGCCTAAATAATTACGAATTGGGTATGATTAAATATATCCTGCCTATCCTGCCCATCCATGTTAATTAAGTGTTAATTAAGTGAAATACCATGTTAATCGCACCGGGTTCAAAATTAATAATGATTGGCGCCAGCACTACTGAGTGCGGGCGTTCTTTTCCTGCTGGCGAAGGGTTGTTTGGCGCGTTGGGAACCGGATATCCGGCACTTGTCGACGCCATGATAGCCTGTAGTTACCCGGGACATAATATTCGGATAATTAACAAGGGAATCAGCGGAAATACTACCCGCGACCTGAAAGCGCGCTGGCAGACGGATGCGCTGGATTTACAGCCGGACTGGGTATCGGTACTGATTGGCATAAACGATGTCTGGCGACAATTTGATTCGCCGAAAATGCCAGAAGCCTTCGTGCTGCCGGATGAATATCGCGAAAATATGCGTGAAATGGTAGCGGCGACCCGCGACAAAGTACTGGGAATGGTGTTGATGACACCATTTATCGTAGAGAATAATACCCGGGACGCCATGCGGGCACGCATTGATGAATATAACGAGATTGTTCACAACGTAGCGGATGAGTTTGATTGCCTGTTCGCGGATTCCCAGACAGAGTTTGTGCGATTGCTGCAATACCAGACAACCCAATCACTGGCCAGCGACCGCGAACACCCGGGAATGCCGGGACACCTGGCCCTCGCCCGCGCCTTCCTGAACGCAGTCGAGTTTAAGTGGAACTAATAAAATTGCAAATGGCAAATGGTAAATTATTTAACCGCAAAGAACACAAAGAGCACAAAAGAAAATCCCATAAATCATCTTAATCCAAATAAATTGGACAAGGTATTTGATTGCAACTGCAAACACGGAGCGCCGGCTTCCAGCCGGCGCGTAAAAAACAGGAAATCGTCCGGTAACACTAATGCTAAAATACTTGCCGGCTGGAAGCCGGCGCTCCGTGATTATTTATAAATCATGACTTTTTTTGTTCAGATTTAATTGCAAACTGACTAATCCTCTCAATCCGTGTTTCAGACGAAATGAAATGGCTTACTTTGGTTTACCTTCTATCGCTTCAATCAGCATTTTTTGATACTTTTCTGTAGCACGTGCCTCTAATGATACCTCACTCCGATTGCTACGTCTGGCATTAATAGCACCAAAAACTGTACTATCTTTCTTTAACCACTGAGTTTCTTGATGCATCAACCACGGATGCGCAATTAATGATATGAAGATAATTGAAAATGCATATATAAGTATCATTGAACGTGAAAGTGAACCATAAAATAATTTAGATTGATTTGCCTGACGAATAGCATAAAATATTGTTAATAGTATACCTAAAACTCCTGCAACTTTTAATTCAATAAGTTTAACTAAAATGACAACTAAAATTGATACTATTGCCATTCCAATATAAAAGATAACTTTGATATTCATCTTTTTATTAGGAGCTGTTATCCCTAACTCATTGCATCTGGAATGGATATACTTGCCTAATATATGTATAGGCAGCAAATATAAAATTGAAAACAAGATTATTAATTCTGCCAAAAATCTTGGCCACATATAAGCCAGACTGTATTCTCGACCGCCAATTACCGGAAAACGAGAATAAATCCAATATATCATCATCGGTAAAATTATTCCATAAAATATTGCTTTGAAAATAATTTTAATTGGTGGCAACAGTAAAATGGGCACAGAAGCTGAACCACGCAAATTATATAACCATATCTTCGACTCAATAATTGAGCTTATCATCCTGAAAAACATGAATGCAATAATAACCTGTATTATAATTTCCTCAATTAACGTGTGTTCAAGCATTCGGGACGCTGATATCTCATCCATAGTTACTCCAACACCATCATAAATAGGAACAAGTGATCTGGTTAAAGATCCGCCATATTTATTTAGAAATGACTTTGTTATTAATTCTTCATTAACACCATTCCTTTTAAAATCATTTTTAATTTGTTTAATACGGTCATTTGTATTTTTTAAATTTTGTGCTTTGCTAACTAATCCCAATTGTGAATAGATCTTAGCATCAGTATTTGTTAAAGCAGCCGCACATCCTTGTGCCATTAATGGTCTGATAAAATGATATCCATTTGAATTGCGTGCAATTAACAGAGCAAATGGTTTCCACATATCCATTAACTCTTCAGCTTCTTTGGGTTTACCTTCATTTAGTAATAATTTAGATCCAATTGGAATATTTCTTGAAATTTCATTTAACTTGTTTGATGATGGAAACATTACACTGCTGCTAACAGCTATTTGTGAGACATAATCTTCAATCAAAATAGGATCTGGTAATAATAATAAATTTTTATGAGTAATTTGCGTTTCATAAGTTGAAAGATATGGTTTTGTTATAGCTTTACGTAATTCATTAATACCGGCATCAAAAAAATGGCAATTTGCAATCACATCGGTATACGGTTTTTCCTCATTATTATTAGATTTATTTTCAACAGATTTTATACCATTTGAAAGATAATAATGTGCTATTAAAAGATTATAAAGCGCATTATCTGGTTCAATTAATTCACCTTTACGCATTTTGTCTACATAATCTTTTTCGGTTAACGGATAAACAAATGGAGCATAATAGGCATAATAAATATAACCATCTGATTCATTGCGATGAGTTTCCCAATCATTAAGAAGTCTTGATTCTATATCTGGAAATTTATCATGCGCTACTTTACTTAAAAGCTCTTCTTGAAATGGCAGTATTGGCAAATGAAAATATTGTGCTATGGTTGTACCACCTGCAATTTGCATAATCCGTGCCACCCGCCCATACCCCATATACAAAGCCAGCAAAATAGCAATCGGCACCACAAGTGCACCGATAGCCAACCTCAGCAGGCTGCGGAACTTCATACGCTTACAATTAGCGTCGAGGAGTTCGGCGGCTACATCCATTGGCGACCCGAAGGACTGGCGGGACAGCGCAGCGCTTTCTTCCTCGCTATTCCCCTGGCTGGCGAAATATTGCGCTTTATCTTCCAGATGCGACTGCAGTTCCTGCTTCACATCCAGAAAAAGCTCCGGGTCCGACTTCAACCCCGTTGCCGCCTCTTTTGCTAATTCCTCAAAGGATTGCTCCTGCATATCTTCTCTCCTTACGCTGGCTGGCACATGACCGAGTTCACGGACTGGGCAAACACCTGCCATTCGGCGGCTTTTTCAGTGGCATGGCTCATCCCTTTGGTGGTCAGTTTGTAATACTTTCGTTTCTTGCCGCTGTCGCCAACCTGCCATTCCGTATGCAAATAACCTTTCCCTTCCAACCGGTGCAGCACCGGGTACAAGGTTCCTTCCTTCCAATTAAACGCACCTTCAGTACGTTCATTAACAATCTGGATTATCTCGTAACCATACATCGCCCGCTCGGAAAGCAGCTTTAAAACAAGCATCTCCACGGTACTCCCCACCAGTTCGGTATTAAATGACATGACAACCACCTCCAACAGGTATATCGAAACTCTATGATTAATATACATCGGTGTTCTATGTATGTCAAGACAATTACGAATTAATAATTACGAATTACGAATTTAACCGCAGAGTGGCGCAGATTTCAACGCAAAGAGCACAAAAGAAAATCCTCTCAATCCGTGGTTCAGACGAAAAATCCCTGGCAGCTAAAATACTGCCAGGGATTTTTATTTTCAATTTTAATGGCATTATGCCACAGGTTTACCGCTGTTGGGTGCTTTTGAAACCTTAACTTTTTTAGGTTTC
>CAZWZF010000034.1:0-47702 GCA_964638715.1 uncultured bacterium
TAAAAAGAAAATCACCTGAAAACTATGTGTTCTCAGGTGATATGGGATGACTGTGCATGAAATACTGAAAGTATCACTGTTTTGCCATGAAAATTTCCCAGTTGCAGTGTCGCCTCAACTGATATATCTTCACCATCTTTTCGGCGCAATTTCATTTCTACTTTCACAACACTTCCGTTACGAATTCGCCATAATACTTCACCATAAGGCCTGCTTGCAGATTCCGGCACAATCAAATCCATCAATAGAGAGCTTTTTAACAATTCTTCATGAGAATATCCTGTAATACGGGTAAATGCATCATTTGCCTCAATAATATTTCCAGGATTTATATCATTATCAATTTCAATCAGAGTTACACCATCATGCAGAGAATTAAACAACAGACGAAATTGTGCTTCGCTGTGAATTTTATCATCATCCATCAACCGGCGCTGAATAACCGTGGATGTCTGGTTTATCAGCGTTTCAATTAAAAATTGATTCTCCAGCTTTTTATTATTCGTCATTACAAAAGTAATGCCGCCGTATAGCTTGCCTTTATATGACAATCCCAATGTTGTTATTTCTGTAATATGCAGTGCTGAACAGATAGCATCTGTTATCATTTTGGGAATATTACCGCCAGCAAGGCGATATAAATCAATTGGCATTAAACGATGGCATGTGTATTTTTCGTATTCTTCATCAGTTATCGAGTCATAATCAACCTTCAGACCGATCGGGTTGAAATTCAATTTATCCAGCAATGATTTCGTGAATTGCGTCATACCGGCAACTTCGCGAACTACCACGCCGTTTCTTTCGCTGCTGTATCCGCTGACAATCATATATGCCGTTTTCGATAAATCAAAAAGTATCGGGGTGATATAATCTAATATTTCATCAGGAGTATCAAGTTCGAAATATTTTCGAGCGACATTTGCCAGCAGTTCCTGTTCACGCAAACGTTCATCCTGTTCATTCATTAATTTATGAAACTGGGTAACATCAGATATTATTCCCTGGATAAATATTTCATTCTTATCATTTTTTAACACAGTGGTGCGGGTTTCCGCAATAATTATTGAACCATCTTTTTTACGCAATCTGTACCTGCCCGGCTGTTCTACTTTGCCATCCTGCGTTAATGTGTTGATACGTTCAGAATTATATTCATGCTGTTCCGGCAAGATAAATTCATTTATATTATGCGGCTTATCAGAATCGTTCGGGTCGTAATCAAAGATTTTCCAGGCGGCATCATTAACTTTTAACAGATTCCCTTTCATGTCATGCTGATATATTGCCGCAGTATTTTTATAGACAAAATCATCCCAGCGTTTCTCTAATAATGAAGTTTTCTTTTTTATTTTGACTTGTTCTGTCAATAAATCCGCAATCTTCTGCTGGTTGATATATTTATCCCGGACATGAGCGATAGCTGATTTTAAATTTTCTGCGGTAAAGTCAATTGGAAGTATTTCATTGCATATTATCCCGTTGCACAAACTGGAATCAGCGTAAATTATCACCGGTATTTGTCTTATGGAAAGCAAGTCAAGAATCAAATCATCCATAGCCTGATTTGTCGGCAGGAATGCGGCAGAAATAATTAATATCTCGCCATATTGCCCGTTTAAAAGCCTTTTTGCTGATATCACATCTTCGGCAGGTAATATTATATAGCCACCCAAATGCGCTGCTGAATGAATAGCCTCTGAATATTCGGTTTTCCCTGAAAGAAATATAATTTTCATTTAAAAATTCTTGCAACCTGCAACAATATACATTATATAAAAATAAAGAATGGACGTATACAATATCATTACACAAATTTTATGATTTTGATATACTTCTTTTTCGTATTTTTGAATATAAACACAGTTGTTATTAATACCTTAACCTGCAAAAATGTCGATGAAAAACAAGCTTATTACAAAAAATGTAATATCAAGATATTCACCGCGAAAGAACTCAAAGAACGCAAAAGCAGAATATATAAAAATTCTTTTGTGTTCTTTGCGTTACTTTGTGGTTAAATAAATTAGGTTGTAGAGAATCCCACTTTAGTATAAATTCACCTTTTAATGATGAATAGGCTCCTGCCAAATTCCATCTTGCATAAATATCATAAATTTGGTACTTTTCAGTAGTAATAAATTAAGAATTATCGGGTGAATATAAATGACATTAACAGCTATTCAGGCTGCCATCATGGGTTTCGTACAGGGATTAACCGAGTTTTTGCCGGTTTCTTCCTCTGCCCATTTAGTTTTTGCCAGCCATTTCCTGAAAATACATTTAGGCGACAGCGATACTGTTTCTTTTGATGTATTGGTACACCTTGCTACCTTGCTTGCGGTATTTATCTATTTCCGCAAAGACGTAATGATGCTTATTCGTGGTGCGATAAAACTCATTGCATCCCCCGGCAAAGCATGGAAAGAAGATAGTTATTCGCGTCTTTTCGGCTTGCTGATAATCGGCACCCTCCCCGTTGCATTTATGCTGGTTTGTTTTAAAGAATTCTTCAGCATGAAGTTTCTTGATGTCCCGCTAAGTGCCGCTTTTTTGCTGCTGACCGCTGTAATGCTCTTCTGGATTTCCAGTCGGCCGGAAGGTGCAAAACAAATAGATAAGCTGCGTCCCATTGACGGGCTGGTGGTTGGATTATTCCAGGTACTGGCTTTATTCCCCGGCATTTCCCGCAGCGGCAGCACCATCACCGGCAGTTTATTTCGCGGCATGGACAAAGAAACAGCTCCTCGTTTCGCATTTTTATTATCCATACCAGTAATCCTGGGCGGTGGTTTGATTGATTTGAAAAAGCTGATATCTCAAGGAACGGATATACACACTTCTGTTCTGCTAATCGGTTTCGTTACTGCGGCTATCAGCGGATATATCGCTATCATATTCCTATTGAATATCGTGAAGCGCGGAAAACTGCATTACTTCGCTATTTATTGCGTAATAATATCAGTAACTCTTTCCGCATACTGGCAGTTCATGGTGCCAAAACTGGACTACAACACCATATCAGCCACGGCTGTAGACGAAAAGAATCCATCTGTCTATAATGAAGCGACAAAAGAAATTACCGCTGTTAATCTCGGCGGGATAGTCAGTTTCAAATTCGCCGCAAATCCTGGCAATTACCCGGTGGTTGATGCCAAGATTTTAGTACCAACCGGCATGGTGGGAAAAAAGAAAAATCGCCTGCATTATGATGTAATTGAATGCATACCGGCAGGAGAAGGCGCATTTGTCAGCGAAAAGTATAAAGTAGTACCGTTAGAATCCGCGACATTGCCTTCCGACGGTGAAACCAGGGAAATCAGAATAATCCTGACCAACTCCATTGGGGTAGAGCGGGATATACGGGTGCTAATGCGGGTAGTAGAAAAAAACCGCGTAGCGCAAATATGGGGAAGCGGAAAGGTTTACCGACAATAGTGTCGGACCGTGTGGACCGCCGGCCCATTTATAAATGGACGACAGTTACAGTAATTATCGACAATCAGGTAACCCGTCAGGGGGTGGGGTAAGCGCATAGTCTGAAAACAGCATAATGCGCGATAACCTCGCCACCTCATGCCTCCGGCGTAAAGCCGGTGAAACATAGGTGGTTTTATGTTATATTTAGCGCATTTGCTGAACCGGCCAGTACGTGATGTCAACGGCGTCACCATGGGTTGGTTAGAAGATATGGTGCTGACCACAATCGACCTGTTTCCACGCGTCGAGGCGCTGGTACTCGCCCGTCGCGGACGCGGCGCAGTCGTAATCCAGTGGGATCAGATTAACTCAATTACCGATGACGCATTGCACCTTAAAAACACCCGCAAAGAAACCACCACTGATACAGTCTCCGAAGCTATGACCCTGCTAAAACGCGACATTCTGGATAAACAGATTGTTGATACTAACGGCAGAAAAATAGTCCGCATAAATGACCTGCAATTTGTAAATTATGGCGATGACCTGCGCTTGATTGGTGCTGATATCAGTGCCGCAGGCATCTTGCGCCGCATGAGTCTGGAAGTTCCGGCGCGATTTATAGCTAAATTAACCGGCAACCAGCTAACTGAAAAAATTATCCCCTGGAACTACGTTGAAAATCTGGAATCAGACGCTTCTTCTATCAAGCTGAATATATCTTCGCGCGGTTTACGCGACTTGCCGGCACCGGAAATAGCCGACATCTTGGAAAAACTTGCTCCCGAAGACCGCAGCGAAGTGCTGGCGCGCATCGACAATGAAACCCTGGCGGACACCCTGTCATTCCTGGAAGATGAGATGCAGGCAGAATTGCTGGAAGCCATCGACGACGAACGCGCATCCGACATTTTGGAAATAATGCCGCCGGACGAAGCCGCCGACGCCCTGGGTGAAATGGATGAAGACCACGCGGAACGCCTGTTGAACATGATGGAAGAGGACGAAGCTGAAGACGTTCGCGAGTTGATGCAATACGAACACGACACCGCGGGCGGACGCATGACCACCGCATTTGTGGCAGTAGCTGCCAACCTGAATGTCGGCGAGGCAATCAATGAATTGCGTACGCAATCCCCCGATGCAGAAACGGTATACTACACCTACGTAGTCGACACGGAAGGAAAATTGATAGGCGTTCTATCCCTGCGCGAATTAATCACATCACCGGATACGGAAATGGTGACAGAGATGATTAATACCTCTGTTATGAAGGTAAATGTTAATGACGACCAGGAAGAATGTGCGCGTATTCTGAACAATTATCACCTACTGGCAATACCAGTGGTTGACGATAACGACATCCTGCGCGGCATTGTCACCGTTGACGATGTACTGGACGTATTGCATGAAGAATCGCAGGAAGACATCAGCAAGGTCAGCGGCACCAGCGACGAAGGCGATATGGATGATACCAGTTGGCATCGCGCCACCCACCGTATGCCCTGGGTGCTGGGGGTAGGACTGGTTGGCGTATTTACCTCAATCATGCTGTATTATAATTTCGACATTGCCAACTCGCTGACGGCACTATTGCCGCTCATCCTGTTGTTGGGTGTGCAATTAGGCGGACAGGGTGCTGCCGCCGTACAGATGGGTATCAATGCCGAAGAATCCGTCGGCGATATCCTGCTGATGCTGCTCCAGCGTCAATGGCCGCTTGGTGCCGCTATCGCACTGGCAGCCGGAATGGTAGGCGGCATATTCGCAATAATCATAGGCGGCAACGCATCACCCTTTGCGGTATTCATCACTATCTGGCTGGTACTTACCCTGCAAGTTTTAACCGGCAGCCTGCTTCCGCTATTAATGCAAAAGCTGAAATGGGACCCCGCCCTGGTAAGCCGTCCCGCCCTGGCAGCCTTTTCATTGCTAACCGCAGTGCCATTGCTGATGAGAGCGCTTTAAGTTAGTTGACAGTTGATAGTGGACAGCTTTAGCCAAAAATTATTGGACGGATCAGTCCAATCCGACTAACCCGCCCGATAAAATACCAGCTTTCATTTGCCATTTGCCATTTGCAATTTGCAATTCTTTACTTACCCTCTATCAACTCCTTAACCTTCGCTCCCCAGGCGTCGTAAGCTTTTGCGGTTATATGAACGCCATCAGGGGATAACATGCCGGGGATTTCCTGGTTGAACGGGGTCAGGAAAGCGTCGCGCATACTGACGAATTGAGTATTATAAGATGGAGAAACAGATTTTATTATTTCGTTAATCTGGTCCACCTTGCCATTGAGATGCAATATACCGGAACCTACTGAGAATACACCGAAGTGAAACAGTATGGTGTTAGGCATTTTTGCGCGCATTGCTTTGCCGCAGGCGATTGCACCTGCTGCGACTTCTTCGGCTGATGTATCCGGCCAGAAATTATTGATGCCAATCATAAGCGTGGCATATTTAGGATTGATGCCATCCAGAATACCATTTTCAATACGCCATAATACATGCGAAGTCTGATCGCCGCCGATGCCATAATATAAGGTTTTCATTCCGGGGACATGCTTCTGAAAGTCGCCTGACCAGGCGATGGCCTCGGTAATTGAGTCACCCAGCAGCAATAAATCCACATCACCGTTAAAACCAGCGATAGTCTGGGTCTGAGTAAGCTGGTTAGCGAAAGTATGGAACCATTTAGCTTCACTTTTCGCCGCAGCAATTTCTGATTTAAATAATGCCATTTTTTACCTCTTTTATTTTCAAAATATACTTTATGTGTAAGCTCCCCTCCTTGCCAAGGAGGGGTGTCCGAAGGACGGGGTGGTTTCGACTAAGTCTAATCTCTATATCAGACCACCCCCTGCCCTTTTATCTTAAATTACGAATTATCATAATAATGATTAATTTTCCACTGTCAATTGTCAATCGTCAATTGAACACAGTTTTCATTCTTCACTACCACTTTTATCCCTTTTGGAATAGTCAGCGTACCGGTGGTTTTCTCGCCATTTTTCTGCAAATTGGCTGTCACCGGTCCATGCGGGGTTGGTACAGTAACTTTTAAACTTTGCAGGTCGCACATTTGCGGGTCGAACTCTATGGTATCCCAACCCGGTGTTAACGGAGTGATGCCAGCTATGCTTTTCACCAAATATGTTGCCGGAGACGCCCCCCATGGATGTCCGACGCTGGATTCCCAGTCGCCGTTTATCTCATGGTTTTCCGGGGTTGATGTTAATCCGCTATCTACAAACCCGCCCCACAACTCGCGGATCTCCGCCAGCATTTCCGGTATTCTGCCTAATTGGTGCAGCACCTCGAACAGGTGGACGCGGAAAAATGGCCCGCACATCTGCAATACGCCGGGTTGTTTCCATGTCCGGTCAAGGCAATCATTCGGGTCGTCAACCAACCCGGCTTCGATTGCCAGCAGATTCACATGAACACTCACCTCGGGTGACAGTTTGCCGTCAACTACACAGTCAACAAAAACTTTGCGATTTGCATCCCAATGGTACTTTTGCAAAAATAGTTTTAATTCGTCAGCAATTTTCTGGAATCGCTTTGCATCGGCAGTATTTCCAGCTAAATTCAGCAGATTTACAGACGATTTTAACGCGCTATATTGCAGAATATTTATTGCTGTCGGTATTCCTTCATGACGGATGCTGCGCACTTTGCCATCTTCCAATCCAGGATGGTCTACCCAATTCCACCCGGTGACATTGCGAAGCCTCGGGTCACCCGGGACGGTAAACAAGGTTTGAAATCCATTCATCAGTTTAACAACATTCGGCAATAAATTAAAAATAAAATCTTTGCGTCCAGTATATTGCAGGTGCTGTTCCAATTGAATTGGCCAAAGTATGGTTTGGTCCAGCAACCGGTATTGCTCCGGGGTGGTTATACATGGCTGGTTTGGTTGAAATATGCCATCCGGCATTTGTCCCTGCGCATACAAGGTATGCTGCCATTCGACGATTTCATGGTTGCCAAACAGGTGGTAACACGCCATGTTATGCACAATATTATCACCGATATACAGCAACTGTTCGCGCCACGGACCATCCATTATGATATCCTGCGACCCGAACTCCATGGTGTTGCGGCAAATCTCCCATACACTGTTCAGCCGTGGTTCATTGCAGACAAATTGCCCGGTATTTTCGTAATCATAATGCCGGTAAATCGCGTTTACCTTGCTGATTACCGCGCGACCGCCTTTTGCCCGTACAATAATTACCAATATTCTGGCTGATTTATACTGAAATGAAACTTCGTAATTTTGCGGTCCATCACGAAGGATAACCCTGTCTATATATGCTGCCGGTAAAGTTAAACCCTTAACGCCGCTCAACCGTTCGCTATAAACAACATCGACCTGTACCCCGGCGGTGGCATCAGCAATTTCGAGCCGCGGCAGCATAGTGATACTTTTGGGGAACTCAAAAATTACAGCGAAATCTTCATCTTCAACGGTAAGATTCACAGCACCATCTGCATTCAGGATACAGCGATTTTCCGGCAATATCACATCAATCATCGGACGTCGGTCTGGATCAATCTTTACCTTCCCTTCAGTGAAAACACCTGCAGTTGAAGCAGACCATTCCACCCGGTCGCCGCCAGATGGACATACATCCCAGCCAAATGGCAATATATTAAGCTGGAATTCTGTAGGCGGCGGGAATGTTCCGGTTATAACATGTTCGCCGGCAGATAAATCAAGGAAGATTGGCTGGTATATTTCAACCCATGGCAATGGCGGATCGATGTGATATTGTTTTTCTTCCCCATCTACCCATATTTTCATCCCTAACCGAAAATTAAAGTAAAATGTCAATTTTTGGGGTGAATCAATAGAGTAATTAATTCTCCAAATGTTGTCTGATTTATTCACTGGAGAAGATATAAATGCGCTTGCCTCACAGAATTTCCCCTGTTTCACAATACGCTGAGGAGATACTAATTCTTCGCAAAGCGGACGCAATGGCGACGGTAAAAATGTAACCCCATCCAATTCGTTAACATTCGGCAGTTGCCATCCCTTGTCATCAAATCCTGGTTCAGTCCATCCTTGCAACTCCAACCGCATATCGCGCACTTCCTCATGTCCGATTATGCCGTTAGGACGACGCGACGGCAGATATTCATCAGCAGCGGCAATCCGCCAACTCGAGGCATCCGCGAAATTACACCCGCCCGCGTTGCCGCCGGTCGCAAACATAATAGATGTGGGCAGCAATATACCCGGAATATCATATTCAGGTTCCCCCCAGGCATGCAGCAGCAGCGCAACCACATTTTCACCGACCTTTAAATACGGAGCAATGTTGAATGCCTCATACCGCATTTCATTATCATGATGACGCACATAAGTACGGCCGGCAAAAGTGCCATTCACCCAAACCATGGCAAAATACCTGACGCCAAGATGCAGTTCAGCATCACTGACCGCATCAATATTAAAAGAAGCCCGCGCATAAGCATAGCGGGATTCAACAGGAAGGCTGAATATCTGCATATCTACCTCTTTTTAATTAATAATTACGGAGGCTCTTGCAAAACCTATTTCTATAAATTATAGATTGTTACCTTAAAAGCCCCTCCCCGGCTGGAGAGGGGAAGAACGACTTTCATTGACTGATACCGAGTGACGAAGCCAGGAAGGTGTCTGTCACATCGGGTTTTGCAAGAGCCTGTACGAATTACGAATTATTCTGATAATGATTAACTGTCAATTGTCAATTTTTCTCTCTTCTCTCTTCAATCTTCTCTCTTCTTATATCCAACCTAATTCAACTAACTTATTAAAAATCGCTTTTGCGAAAACCAGTTCGCCGCCGGGATTAAGATGGACGCCGTCATTTAAATTTACCAATTCTTCATACTTATAAATTTTAGTCGCATCTTTCATCAGAGAACCCATATCCAATATTTCAATTCCATATTGCTTTGCGGTTTCGGCTATCAACTGGTTATTATCATCAAGCGTATCCCAGGCGGTTGCCGGATTTTTTGGATTTGGCAGGACATGATACAACATGGCAAGGGTGCGAATATTCGCATTTTTCAACTCGCTATACATAAAATTAAGGTTGTCGCGTGTTTGCTGTTGTGGAAAGCTTCGCGCGACATCGTTGCCGCCGATAAGCATGATAACGATGTCGGGCTGCTGCTGCAGCACATCAGCATGAAATCTTTCCCTTACTCCCTGAGTGGTGTCGCCGCCTATTCCCTTATTTGTCATCGTAACCGCGTCAAACCCGACACGCACGCCTATCATCAATTCCAAAACATTGGAAAATTTCATATATTTGCTCAAATCAGCCCAGCCAGTAATGCTGTCGCCGATACAAAGTACTTTTAGTTGTTTATCAGTCATTTTTATCTCCTTTACCACGCGTTAGCAGATGTCATTTCCCATGCGGTGATTGATTCAATGCTGCAGTCACCACCTTCACTAAATAATTGTACTCCCATACTGTCTGGCAGAGTGGGATATATTCGCTGTGTCAAACATTCCCGGCGATTGGCAAAAACTTCCAATATAGATTTATCAATGAATACCCGCAATTTCAGCGGTTCACCCGAATTTAATATAAATGGTGCTGTTTGAATAGTAACTTGCGGATTTTCACCGCCCTTCATCACGTATGTTCGATAAATAATATCTTTATCCAAGCTGGATTTTGCTACATCAATGCTTAATGTCCCATAAGAAAAATCGCACCATATTGCCGTTTCTTCTTCGCCATCCGGTGAACAGCGTACTTTTAATCCAAATCGCGCTGCGCCTTTCGGATGAACGATAATTTCCATCTCCAGCGAGTCGCCTTTTATATCTTCCAGATGTATTGGCTCATCAGCAGTGACTCGCAGGTTTCGCAATCCACGCATGTTATATCTTAGCTGATCAAGTTCTTCAATCGGATCAATAAACAGCGAATTATCCGGTGCCAATGACAATACTCTCGGTAATGTCATGGTGCCACCCCAGGATGATTTATCTGCCGGACGGGCTTCCAGCGCCCATGTCCACATTATGCGTCTGCCTTTGTCATCCAATAATGATTCTGGCGCGAAGCAAGAACCGCCGGGATAATTCATACGCTGATGATATTCGGGATAAAACTTCTCATTTTCCCATTTTCCCACATAATATCGCGCACCGCATGAATGGCTGATGCAAACCAGGACGTGCTTGTTGTCTAATTCAAAAAAATCAGGACAGGAAATATCTTCAAAACTTTCAATTTCTGGCATATCATGCGCTAAAAATGGACCAACATACTGCCACTTGTCAATTTCCTGTGCCTTAAACAGCGATGCCGGCGTACAGGTAGAAGGATTCCCGCCAAATACAGCATAGTAAGTGCCATTCTCTACCCACCCATGCGGGTCCCATGAGTTGTATATTTTTGATTCCGGACTGTCTGGCAGCGGGTTGGGGATAATCGGATTTGCAGCAAGTTTTGTCCAATTATTCAGGTCTGGCTCTGATGATGTAGCGATGCAATTGCCGGCATTAACGCCGTGATACAGCATCGTTGCCTGCCCATCTTTGTTGATGAAACAGTTGCCGCTGAAAATGCCATTATCCACATCGCCAGGTGCAGGCACCAATGCAGGTATATGCCAATGCCAATGCAGCAAATCAAGACTGGACGCATGCCCCCAGCAATGACCGCCATTAGGATAAGTCGGGTCTTGATATATATAGCAAAGATGGTAATGCTTATTCCAATATATCGCGCCATTCGGGTCAAAAGGCATGCCATATCCCTCTGGCGCCACAAAGTGCCAGGTGGGACGATGCGGGTCAACAAGCAAGGTGTCGCGCATGGTACGCTGGTCGGCAATTAACTCTTTCAAATTAGATGGTATCTTATTTTCTGGCATAACTTATCTCCATTTTTTACAGCGTCAATATTATATGGTTTCAGGTAAGATAGCAATATATTGTATATAAACTGATGATAAATAGTATTTGTAGAGACGCAAAATGTTGCGTCTCTACATTTTTACGGTATAATCCCTATCAATCCCAAATCCATATTTGTGCCGCAGTATTTAGTAAAAGGATTAGCACCTGTCGGGTCGCCGTGAACTACCTCTAACTCGAAAGTATGCTTTCCTGCTGCCAACTCTTCAGATACTAAAAATGTGCGCAGCCAGCCGGATTCGCCACACCAATCGGGACGGTCGCGGTTTGAATCTTTCCATTCGCCGCCATCTATCTGGTAGCGGAATTCTGCTGAAGAACGCCCAAAGTCAAAACCTAATAATAACCCGCGTCCTTCAAAATCAAATGCCAATTTCGCGCCTACGGCGGCAGTATGCAGCAACTGGTCAATCCATACCATGCTTGCGCTGCGCCGGATAGTCCACGGGCCTGTCAACCGGACATTTTCAAACGGCAGCAAGTAGCAGTTTTCCCAATTATCAGCGTTTAACGGTTCGTGAGACTCATCATCTATTATACCGAATGGACTTGGCTGTCTGGACAGTTCTTTTTCTAAAAATTGATTAACACTCTGCGCATAACTGGCACTGCCGCGAAATTGCGGGTGCAGTCCATCCGGCAGCCATTCTTCCCAGCGCATGCGTCCTTTTTGCACTTCCTGCAATGCATTAAGTGCCATCCATACTGAACTTATCTGGTAATGCTCCGCCAATTGCTCAAACTCAGCAATTGTTGCCGGCACCACACCACTAATCATATCGGCATACATGTTTTGACCATAGGTATAAGTGAAAACAATATCGCACTTTGCACCTTTCAACAGTTTTCGCACCAAACCTTCGCGGGTACGCATGCGCTGCTCAGCAGGGGTACCGCCATCATTAACCGCAAACTCAATGAATACAATATCGCAACCGCGATTAATCAAATCGCGCTCCGCCCGAAAAACTGCCAGGTCACTGCCGGTTGCACCAATAGCAGCATTTTCCACCGTCAACCGAAGACCAGGATATTTCTCAACCAGCCAGGCACACACTCCTTCAGGCCAGTTGAATCCCGGCCGCGGATCAGTAATCGACCCGCCGATAAACCCCACCGTTATCGCGCCTTTATTCAAAGCGTCAATAGTTCTGGATAGTCGTCCGCGATTTTGTATGATTTGCATGATAACCTCACTTTGTATAATTAATCCGCCAATCCAAACTTTATACTGTCATCCGGCTCAATGAATTGCAGTTCTCCCCATAATGCTGGCAGCATTCTTGCTTCTGTAGGCACATCTGCTACCGTAGTTTGGGTTTTACCGGACCAGTATTTGCGTTCTACTGTCCGCATGCCGTTGTCATCGCCAACCAGTATGCCGAAATCACCGCGTAGTTTGCTGTCTATTGCCGGTGCTTCCACGCCAAGTGATTCCCAGGGGATGGCGGCTTCCATTGACCATGACCTGGTATCCGGTGAAAAGGCAATATCCGCACCTTCAATTATTTTTACCACGTCTATCCAAACCTCGCCGCCCGCCGGGGTGTAGAATCGCGTGCGTTTATCGCGCGGGGCATCCGGTACCACGGGTCGATAGACTACCGCCACCGGTTTATCTTTAATTTTCGCTATAATAATTCGCAAATCTCCCTCTACCGGCTGGGTGCGGTTCATTGGTGCTTTTGCGTCTGTCCCTAATGCTATATCCACCGCGTCGCCGTGCTTAAATATCTCGTGAAAATCACCAGCGGTGTGCATCAATGGCGAACTATCATTTACCTGAACTGCGATATATAGATTGTCAGAGTTATATGCCATTGCCGCCTTCGCATCAATTATCACTTTCTGGGTTATTTCATCCGTATGCTGGTCAATAACCCTGAATAATGAACCAGGCCATTCATCCAAAGCACCATCAACAGCGATGGATTCTTTCTCAATATATGGCACTTTAGCTATTTTCGGTTCTTCTAATTCGCGGTCAAATAATGCCCGCTCAATCTCCCAGGCTTTCGTTTTTTCAAGATCAGCCGCAGCAACAATCGCATTACCGCCTATACGCTGCACCTGTTCCAGTCCGTCAACGCGAACGATACTGTTATGGTTGCCGCCAGCAGATAAATATACCTTGCCATCATCGGTATTAATGATGCTTCCGTAAAAATCTTCCGCGTCCAACCGCACATCAGACAGGTCATTTTTACCCGGTTCGTATTCCGGCATGGTCCAATGCTTGCGTCCATGTCCGACAGGACCGCCAAAAACCCATGATGTCAGCAATCCGTCTTTAGTAAAAAGGAACCAGTCGCCGTAATTGTTATTAGTCGCGAAATATTCTTCTTTACCTACGGTTATATGCCCGGTTACCCCAAATTCCGCCACAATAGAACCTGCCGGACGCGGATTTGGCACCGGATAATATTTCTGCACGCTGATGCCCGGGTCAGGATATTCCCACAACTTTGTATTTCCATCTGGTGTCAGCATATAATTTGCCAGTATAAATGTACTGTTATCTGCATTTGTCCAAGTTGAATAAGTATTTATTGATAGCGGCAATATCTGCACTTTATCGATATCATAAATCGGCATTCCATCAGCGCGAATGCTTTGCAAAGGCAGTCGAACTCCAGCAAAATTAAGTGATAAATTTTCACCTATAGAATTTCCCCAATATGATGGAGAGAGTTTATATTTATCAGTCAGTTTCACTTCTGCCAACTGTGGTATTCCATCACGATTTTCATCCATCCATAAAAAGCCGTATTTTTCGCGAACCAAGGTGGAAAATGCTTTCTTTAAATCCGGGTATTTATTAACATTTTTCCACGAAGTCAAAGGACCGGCAGCGACTACAGGCACTGCGACATTATTTTTCTCTTCGCAAATAACCGCAATTTCATTGTATACCCGCGGGTCACCCACCAGATAGCGATGTCCCTGATAATACAACACCCGGTTGGGGGCGGAAGAACGCTCAGGACTATTCAATCCCGGACGATACACAATGCTGTCTAATTTCCAGTTGCGGGTTTTCCAATCAATTTTGAACTTCATCCCGTCAAAATAAAATTGCGAAATATCTTTCGGGTCCAGCCATCCTGCTCCGCCATAAGCTCCACCGCCACCATAACTGGCAGGCCCCAGGAAGCTCTTTTCTAATTTGCCGTCCCGGCTCCAGCGGCTTATGCGTTTTGGTGCCATGCTGTGCTCAACCACCCACAACTTGCCATTGCCATCGATTGTCAAATCCCACGGATTGTTGAAATGCAAACCATCCCACACGCCGGTTTTTAATCCACCGGGAGTACCAATAATTCGCACCTGTTTTGCTTTATTTATATCGAATACTTTCACCACCGCCGGTCCCTGGTCTATCGCATATAGTAAACCATCCGCATCAAACGCGATGCCCATCGGCTTTTCTATCATCCCTTTTGGCAATACTTCAACAGGTTCACCTTTACCATCCAGCGGAACTCTCACCAACCGTTTGTCAGAAATGGCATATAATTCACCATCTTTTCCAAAGGCGAGATAACCAGGTTTTGATATCGGAATTTGCCGCAGCATTTCCACCTTGCCAGTTTTATCCTGCGGCAGTTTGAACTCGGAAATACGCTCACAATAGGTCGGGGGAAGTTCTGGGTCGCCCGCGCCTAAATGCGAATAAACCACCAATCCGTCGAAACCGGCAATTTGCGGGCCAGGCACCGCGCTCTTGAATCCCTGCACCCCCAATACACCTGCCGCCAATACTGCGCGAAATCGCAAAGCGCGGGTAGTAACGCCGCCGGGGAAGTCAATATTGCGCACCGACGCGGTTTGCGGCCAATAACCGCTGAAAATCTCTATCTGTATAAAGCCAACCTGTTTCCACTGGTCATCGTCGGTTAATGCTTCCTTCGGGTCGGCATTATCTGCACCAATATAGGCATCTACTGCCATACTTGCGGTAGTTGGGTAACTCAATGATACCCCGCGCAACGCTTTTGGTTCTTTCCAGATTAATCCCATCAGCGCCGGGGTGTCGTCATTTATTGGTATCCCTTCTTTTCGCGCTACCTTCCAACCGCCTTTTGCAGTGACAGTTCCTTCCAATGGCACCATTTCACCTTGCCCGGCAACATCTTCATATCGCCGGCTAAGTACGGTGGCGTATGCCAGCCGTTTTGTTTTAAATCGCAATGCCTCGGTCTGCACGCCTTTATCAATAACAGCAATTGCTGGCGTGCCAGCTTTTCCTTCTGTTGTCAGCGGTATCCATTTCTCCGGGTCAAAACAATCATTGTCATCGACTCCCCCACCCATATCATCTTCTATTACATCCGGGTCATTCGCTAACTTTGCGCCTGGCTTTAACGCGTAAACCTTTATTGCGGCATCCGGCACCATTACCGAACCTACCGGGGTTGGCTTGCGAAACGCTACCGTTAATGTTCCCCCCAATGGACCGGCAGTAGGAGCATCGCCAAAATATGCCACCGTGGTATTCGGTGCGGAACCTATGGAGAAAGTCGAATTTAGCCGGGTGATATCGTCGTATTCGCTTTCTTTATATTCATGAGTGTTGCGGATATACGGCAGGCA
Organism: uncultured bacterium; assembly: GCA_964638715.1. Lineage (GTDB taxonomy): Bacteria > Armatimonadota > Hebobacteria > CAIYQO01 > CAIYQO01 > JBAXQQ01. Next base: position 15,964 of record CAZWZF010000034.1, read on the forward strand.
TTTTTTGGGGTCAATGCCGTCCTTTATTGAAGGGGTTATCCACGGTGTCGGTGGTGCATTGTATGCAATATATAATTTATCACCTTTCGCCGCCATACCGCCCAGGTCTTCTCCACCCCATGACACAACTCCGGGTATTTCCGGTGTCCAATTAAACTTGTATATCTCTGTCGGGGCAAAATCAGGTACTTCCGGGTCAACACGCTGAATTCCGTAATTATTCATGATGTAGCCATATCGCCCATCCGACGTGACGCGAAACCCGCCGCCCCAACCGGTCAATACTGGACTTTCTCCCCACAACTTATTGCCATCAAGGTCGGTGGAAATCGCCGCCTGTCCTTTTTCACTGACAGTGGAACCCATTATCATGGTTTTTCCACCTATAGTGCCAATGCTTACCGGTGGCGAATGGTCAGCCATCCAGCTTCCTCCGCCGCGAACCGGTGCCCACCATGGCGGATTGCCGGAGTTGTTGACTGTCAATTCGTAAGTTAGTTTCAGTGGTGGACACGCAGTGCCTTTCCAGATATATTCCCCCGGCGGCACATATTGCCCGGCGTCATCTTTTAAATCCCACGGCTCCATTATCTTCCCAGCGGTGCGGTCAACTTCGGCAACCAGTCGGCGAACATTCTTGCCGATTGCCTTATCCTGAATAATGATGGCGACGCGACCGGTCATCGGCATATTATATGGCAAGGTAAATGGCGCGGTAGAACGTGTAAGTTTTGGCGGGTCAGCAGTATCGCCAAGCGGCGATAAAGCATATAACGCGCCGCGAACAGTATATTCGAAATCACCGGCGTATTTATCAGGCGTGATGCGAAGGCTTTTTGTTTCTACCGGCTGGTCAAAACGGTAAATTAATTGCTCTTCCTGAATGATAGCGTCTTTACCACGTTTCCACGCGGATGTCGGCGCAATGGTGGCATGATCAGTGGCATCATTTTTTAAATATTCTACCTTCAATGACGACGTCATTGCGCCTACCCTGTTTCTGATGATGACAAAACCGGCAACCGGCAAATTATCACGCCAATAGCCAAACCACACCGGTGGTTTGCCGGCAATAGACCGCTGTTTTCCCAACACTGTCGGGTTGTAGTAACGCTCTTTAAAACATACCGCGCCACCCATTTTCGACGCCGGGGTCTGGTACTGGTCGCTGCTGGGGGTTGCCACCATGGACGGAAAAACCTCCGCAAAACGAAGTGCCCGGGTACTAACACCCTTCGGTAGTGTTTTCACCGCACCCATGGGCAGCGTCACCCATTGTTCTTCTGTAGTTATATCACCGGGATATGCGGCATCCGGTTTAAGATAACTCACTGTGCGTTCGAGATTTACAGCAAACCAGAAAACCGTCGTTTCTCCGCTGAAATCCGTACAAATGGTGCCAATCTCTATCGGTTTATTAAAAGCAACGCGGAAGTATCGCTTATTAGTGATAAATTTAGGTGCTGTCCAGCTATCCGCTATCACATCAGCCCGTAATCCCAGTAATCCTTCCAGTGCCGGCATCGGTGCATTCCCCACCACCTTGCCGCCATCATAGGCAATGCATTGCGCCGCGTCCAAATCTGCCGCCGAAAAAGCCGGTGTCATCTGCGCCGAAACAGCAATTGTTAAAAATAGCAGCACAAAAATAAAAGAAAATAATCGCATAAACACACCCCTCAATTACGCAGACACACAAATCACTAAAAAGTAATGAGAATTTTTATAATGAAATTATAAGTAATACGGATTACATCGTCAAGGTGGGGGAAGCTATTTATGATGTTTTACATCGATTAATAAGATAAAAATGATTTTATATTTTTCTTATCCTGTTAATCAAAGTGAAAACAGAACTTTAACTTAAGGTCACTTCGACAGTCTCAGTGACTGGTCGCTGAGACTGTCGAAGCGACCATTTTAAAACATATTTCTCTTTAAAAGCGAAAGCCCTGTCAAATCTATTTTTACATCGATTAATAGGATAAAGATGATTCTAAAAATTTCTTATCCAATTAATCCTGTTAATCGATGTAAAAAATAAAAATTACAAAAAAAACCAAAAATGATGTAACATAATGGCAGTGATAACAGTTATAATATATATAAGACAATTTAAACTAAAGGAGTCAAGATATGAAAATTGCGAGAATTGCGCTGGGGGCTATTATGCTCCTCGGTGCCACTGCGTTATACGCGCAGGATTTGCCACTTACCCATTTGCAGCTTTTTTCCAGCGGTGTGGGTTACTTCGAGCGTTCGGGCAAGGTCACCGATGACGCCACTGTACAACTTTCTTTCCGTACCGAAGAAGTCAACGACCTGCTGAAATCGATGGTGCTTTTCGATTTGGACGGCGGCAAAATCGGCGCGGTTAATTATGGCACTCAAGACCCGATAAGCAAAACTCTCGGTTCCTACGCCATTAACATCAACGACAATCCGTCGATGGGGAAACTGCTTGACCGCCTGCGCGGGGTCTCGGTAGAGATTGAAGCCACCAAGAAAATCACCGGCAAAATCATCGGCGTAGAAGTCAAACAAAAAGCCGCAGGTGACAAGATTGTTACTTTTGAACAGCTTAACCTGATTACCAATGCCGGGATAAAATCGATCAATCTTGATGAAATATCATCTTTGAAAATTCTTGACGAAAGGCTGAACAAAGAACTGCAAAATGCCCTTACCACCCTGGCATCAGGACTGGATAACCAACGCAAGCCGGTATCGATAAATTTCCTGGGCAAGGGTGAACGCCGGGTGGCAGTTGGCTATATCGAAAAGACCCCTATCTGGAAAACTTCCTACCGGGTAGTAATTGGCGACAAGGCCAGCAGCATGCAGGGATGGGCAATAGTGGAAAACACCAGCGACAGCGATTGGAATAACGTAAATCTATCACTGGTCAGCGGTCGTCCTATCTCATTCATGCAGGACTTGTATACCCCGCTATACCTGCAGCGTCCCATGGTACAGTCACAGTTATACGCCTCAATTCGTCCGGTAACCTATGCTGGCGGGATAACACCAGGTGATGAAGTTACAGCAGATATGCCAGTAACTGATAGTGAGATGAAGGCAAGAAATAATGCTCCTGCACCGATGTTTCAAAATCAAATGTATAACTCATTCAATGGTGCTGCACCGGCAGGAAAACTTGGTTCAGGTTATGGTGGTATGTTCAATGCCGGCAATGTCTTAAGATCCGGGGTAGAATCCGCGGTTAAAGCCACCAATTTGGGTGAGGCTTTTACCTACGACATTCTTGAACCGGTCACACTGGCGCGCCAGCAATCCGCTTTGCTGCCGATATTAAACTCGCCGGTTGATACTACCCGGGTTTCTATCTATAACGATGCCGTTCACGCCAGTTACCCGCTGTATGGACTGAAGTTAAAGAATAACACCGGCATCAACCTGATGGGCGGTCCGGTCACTGTGTATGAAGGCAACACCTACGCCGGCGACGCGACATTTGAAGACTTGAACCCCGGTGAAGAACGCCTGGTTTCCTACGCCCTTGACCTTGGCGTAACCTGCCTGAAAGATGTTAATAGCAACTCGACCAGGCTGGCAGTGGGTATTAAAGATGGCCAGTGGAAAAGCAGTTGGAAACGCCAACAGATAACCACTTATACCTTCCAGTCAAAAGATGCCCGCGACCGCAACATGCTGGTAGAGCATCATATCACCCAGGACTATAAACTAATTGAGCCGGAGAAAGCGCTGGAAACCACCCCCGACCTTTACCGTTTTGCCGTAACCGTTAACGCAAAAGATAAAAAAGCCGCAAAACTAAAAGTAGTCGAAGAAAAAACCGACTTCACTTATGAAGGTATCAGCAGTCAAAGCATAGATTGGATGCTGAATTACACCACCGATAAAGATGTTTCTGACAAAGTAAAACAGACGCTGAAACAGATTATCGAGATGAAGAAAAATATCGATGTGTTGCGGCAGACACAGCAGGATAACCGGGTATACCGTCAGCAAATCACTGACGAACAAAACCGCATTCGCCAGAATATGAATGCACTCGACCGCAACAGCGACCTGTACAAACGTTATGTAACCAAGTTCAACGAACAAGAAACAAAGATGGAAAATCTGCTGGAAAGCGACGATGCCACTCTGGTAAAATTGCGCACCGCAGAAAAAGATCTAAATGACTTTTTGAGTAAGTTGACAGTAGAATAAGAGATTTTTAAAATTACAACAGCACGGAAAAATCAAGTTTTTTCCGTGCTGTTGTGTTAATTTTATAAGCAACATAATTCCATAGCCCACAGTATCGCTCTCACCCTTACACATTTTTAATTAAAATGTTGGATGACAAGGTAGGGGAATTGTCCCCAATTCCCGCGATGAACCGGAATAATGATGTAAAAAAGCGAAATAGCGACAGATTTCTTAAGTGGTGTTGTGTTTTTCAACCTTATTTTGTCGATACAATCCATTCATTTTTATAAGAAAGACACTATCGCGGGAGCTGGGGACAGCTCCCCTACCATCTGCCTGATATTTCTGAATTGATAAATGCAAAATAGGTGCTATATCTGATTTTTCGCAAAATACTATTTATGTTCAATCAAAACATTTAATTCATCTTTCATGAATTGATTTTTATCCAATATTAATAACATTCGACCCGGTACCAGCAAATGGAACAGTGATAGTTTTGGTATCAGCATCATAAGCACATTCAACAGTTTGATTATCAACCATTACTTTTACAGGTTTGCAAGACTGTATTACTACTTCGCCAGATATATCGCCATCTATACATGCTGATAGTTTTCCGGGTTCAGATGTTATTTTTGTCACCCGTAGCCCGTCTGCCCGTATTATTACCGGGTGTTGCGGTTCTTCTTCTGTGCGGATTAAATCTATCTTTGCGTTATTGCCGGATAATTGCAGCCATGAAATTTTTCGTGTTCCTGCCGGCAGCGGATTGCCATTCAGCTTTAATGATTTGATATGTGTACCGCGTCCGCTTATTGATAAATCTACCGATACTCCGCGCAGCATCAACCCCCGAATAGAAATCTTCCTGTCACCCCACGGGGTAAGCGTAACTCCTTCATGGTCAAAATCCATCCCGGCTAATCCCATGTACAGATTTGCATACCAGCAGGTTACCGCCTGCATTTGTTTGCAACCCGGGTTATCAGGACCGAGTTCCGCCTCGTTTTCCGCTTCCGGGGTGAATGCTTCCGGCGCGGTATGATGTCGCCAGAACCACTCAACATCTCCAAGCCAGGCTTTTAAGCCATAATCATTTCCGGTAATTTTATGGATATTCAGGTAAAAATAATCTGCAGTTGGGAAACTGGAACCGAGTTGGTTGCCATCCGCCATCCATGCGGTATCCCAATGCGGCAGCGACAACAGGCACTTGTCGGAACGCAGGTGTTTATCCATAAAATCTGCAATTCTTTTTGGTGCATGCGAGGTTAATTCGCGGGCAAATGGCGTAATCCAGAAGATAGCCTGGCAGCAATAATGTTTGCGCGGTTTCAGCGTAATAGATGAGCAGGAAGATATGAAATAACCTTTTTCTTCATCATAAAGGTATTTAACGAAACTTGCCCGCAATCGCTTTGTCCAGTCTCTACATTCATCCGCCAGATCTATATCCCCAACGACTTTGGCGAGATATTCCATCCCGCGCAATGCCTGGTATAACAATGAATTATTCAGCGCATTAATATCATTCCCATCTTCTTCCATCGCCTCGGGGAAATCCGGCCATAAGGCATGTCCGGAAATAAGACCGGTATTTTGCACTTCGTCACACCGGCAATGGCCAATGATGAACTTACAGGTTGGCATAACTTCTTTAACAACGGAAAGATCGTCGGTAATGGCAGCATAATGGTAAAGACTGGCGATATATTGGCACTGCGCCGGAAATGGCGCTTTCATTGACAAATCAAATGTTGAAGTAAAAGCATGCGGGATGCCATATTTTGCATTTATAGTATTTTGCATAAAGCGCAATATTTCGGCAGTATATTCAGGTTCATTAGCAAGGGTACAGGGAACCATTGGCGTCATGCCGTCCCAACCCCAAACGAAATATCCGGCAGCAGTAGCACGCACGGCACCGGGACGGTCAGATATTTTCATTGAATTAATGACTTCAGGATACTGCCCAAACGCGGAATTAAGTACCGGGTCGCCAACATCAATTTTTGGCTGCTTCTGCAATCTACTTTTGTAATTATTTACGACACTGTCACATTCCTGATGTACATTGCCGGATAGTTCATCAAGCCGTTTTTCCAACTGTGCGTGGCCTGTCGCAAAAACGGTGTAATATGCCGCGTCGCTGCCTTGAATTGGATTGCTGGCAAGGTAATATTTGCTGCGGCGATGATAACCGCGGCGAACATTCAGCGTGGCGTCACAACCTACGCCAATCCAGGTAACTGCTTCCGGGGCAACAGGCGCATCTCTCACCAATCCCTGCTGCGCCAGCGATTCTTCTTCTGATTCTATAATGTAAGCCGGAGCCTGATTTTTATCATGACATGATACTATTAACGCATTATGTACCGTATCAAAAGTAAATTCATCCCATTCTCGGTTTTTCATGCTGACGGCAGTGCAGGCTTCCTGATGCACCATTTCAAACTGAATAGGCTTCTGTAGCGGGTTATCCACTACCCGTGCGCGCTGAACCAATGCGTCAGCCAGCAGTATCAGTTCATGGGAAAATTTAACGCCATCAATCTCGCACTGGCTGGCGTAGCCAAACGGGAACAGCGATGTATTATTGAGGGTTAAATAATAGCGTTTTTCACCGATACGCACACATATCCTGAATAATTTAACCCAGGCACTTTCCGCGTCACCCTTGAAAAAATTGGCTGCCCCCAAATGCTGGCAACCCCAATAGCCAATGCCAAGCAAACCGCCATGGGCACCCACTGTCGCGTAAATACGTCCATTCGCAAAATGGTCGCGCACCAAACCACCGATTCCCTGTGACGCAAATGGGGTTATCTCATTAAATTGAAGCTGATTTATTGGCTGCATTATATTCATCACTTTATATTAAATTTGTCATAATGCCGGGTAACAATATTTTCCTTACTATTAAAATGGGGAGTGTTAATTAAGTTTACCTGAACTATTCAATGTTTGATAGACTGCTATAGCCCAATATACTTACCTGATATCAATGTGTTAACATAAAAGAGTAATCTCATCTGGTTACCATGGTAACCAGATGAGATAAATAAGTGTTCAGTTTTCGGTTTTAAGTTTTCAGAGTTAGTCTCATCGTCAAGTTCAATACCTGCTAATATTACTATAAAAATACACTCCCCTCCTTGCCAAGGAGGGGCGGGGGTGGTTTTCGACGATATGCAATTTTCAATTTAAAATCATGACTTTTTTTATTCAGATTTGATTGCTAACTGACTAACCCATTACCCCCTATTAACTCACGGAACCAACGTTATAACATACGCTGGTTTATCTTTGATTATTTTCGCGATGGCGGTGGTATTTTTACCGTTCACATCAACTACAGGTTTGTTTTTCAAGCCATAAACGGTAATTGTTTTCGCCATATCCGCGCCGGTCTGGTCGTCGCGGTTGGCGAAATCAATCGATATTTTCCCGTTTTTCGGTTGTACTATCAATCGGGTGATGCCAATTTTCCCATCAGTTTCCACCGTTACGCCTTCCGGCAGGGACAATGTCATTGCAGTCGGATCAGGAAATGGATTGATTCCGATATAACTGCCGCTTTTTGGGTCGGTCAATAGGTAACCCATTTTACCGGCTTCAGTGGTCAGGGTTGCGCCATTTTTCTCCAGTTTACCGGTGGTTCCCTGCAATGTGCAGGTGCTGTCGCGATTAATGCCGGCAGGCAGATAAGGCCATTGCCCGTTAACCTTGCGCACAGGGAAACATTTATCGGTTGTACCACCGGTATATTCCGGTTTATAGGTACATTCCATCTTGTCATTGCCGCTTGCGTAGGTGAGATTTAAAGATTTGTCCGCACCATTCCATACTGTATCCAACTTCGCGTCAGCGATATATTTCTGGAAATCGGCAAAGTTTTTGTATTCATTCACATCGCTCATTTCGACAACAAACCCGCCATAAGCCTGGTCAATTTTAGCCCAGTCGGCTGTTGTTTTATCCAATGAATTGGCGGATTTCATGATGTAGGCATTTATTCGCAGTGCTTCCTGCGCTTTTCCCCCTCCCTGCATTTCAGTCATTTTGCCATCGTTAACTATTTCCACGTCAATATCGCGTCCCAGGTCGGCAGCGGTGATTGGTATTATGCCAACATAGCTTACGCCATCTTTAATAGTTATCCGCTGGCCGTATTTTATGACGCAAGGATATTCTGTTACCTGTTTGCCATCTACATACAATTCCCAGGTTGGTTTTTCCTGAAAATTGAATAAGCCGATGGTTGTTTGCAGACTGCGGACTTCCGCTGGCACTGGCCTGCCACCGCCAAACTCAAGCTTGGGTAATGGACTGGTTAATACGACCATTTTATTTTTATTCTGCAGAGTAGTAATGGTACTTCCCTGAGTGCCGACGCAGCCATTAGGATTGCGCTGGCCATTATCATGGTAAATGCTATCCAATAATTCAGTGCGGTTAATGCCGGGCCGCACAATTAATGTGCCAAGGTCAGTCATCGATGCCGCCTGTTTTTCTTCACGACGCCATTGCCCCATCACCGGCACTGTTTCGTTGCCGCATGACACATCAAGGCTTGCCATACCATAATTTTTTCCCATGTAAGTCTTGCGCCACAACGGGGTAGAAGCATAGTTGCCCCACTGCTTATAATTGACAGTCATTTCATACGGCAGCGGTTTATCATCAACAATATTCGCCATCCAATCCGGTGCCCATGGGCCGTTCATGGTTTGCTGTGCAGCAAGGCCAGGCGGAAAATCATGACCGACAACCGGCATTTTATCAACATTAGAAGCGGTAACTTCTTTTTTATCAAAATCGGTATAGCTGCCGCTGGGAGAAAGGGTGTGTAAAATAGCCGTCAAGCCATCCTGAATACCCAGCAGATACGCGATTCCGGTGCGGCCGGATGAACTGACAAAACGGCGCAAACCGGGATGGTAAGATGAAGCCAATTCTTCTATCGATTTTGCCATAATGCTTTGACCCATCATGCGGTCAATCTTTTCCGGGCCAAAGTCGGCAAAAATCTTTTGTGCGGTCAGTGAATGCGAGAAATAATAATGGTCGATACTTTCCTGGGTACTGCCATCATACCAGCTCCAGGTGCGCAGCGGCCAATATTCCAAACCATGGCGGCCATCCTTGATAAGCCGGTCTGAACCGATTACCGCGCCGCCCAGCAAAGTGCCGGCTACCGCCCAGTGGTTGAAGTTCATCGTTCCCATGTCGTAACAATAAGTGCGGTAAACGGAGAAATTTCCTTGCCAGTCGCCGGTTTCCTTATAATATGCCTGCGCCTGCTGACCGCCGATATATCCCTGGGCAAACTTGTATTTTTTGCCGTTGAATTCAAACTCCGGGTAACTTTTATCCGGCATCAGCCAGGCAGTCCAGTATAATTTCCAATGGTCACGCACCGGCGCGGGAATCGCTTCGTAATATTTATTGTAAAGCTGCAAATTGTTAGTTGCGTCAAAACCACCCCAGCGTCTTGGTGCCCAGGTAAGCATTTCATCGAGCCATTTGCCATACGCGTCAGGTGTAGTTGGGAAACTCCAGCCGCCACCCATTTTTTCCAGTTCCTGTACATGCTGCCACTGCCATTCCGGCATATCTTTCGGTTTTGTAAAACCAAGTTTCGCGCTTAATTTGGCAAATTCTTCAGCGTTTGGTATGACTGCTGTAGGTGCGCCGCCATTCTTTTTAGCTTTTAATTCTTCTGCCAACTTCGTTATATCAACAATAGAATCAACTTTGGTTGTATCAGCTTTTCCTGGTTCAAAAGTAACCTTTAATTTTGGGGTATTTATCAATATTCCCTGCGGGCCGCGAGCAGTTTGCCATTCATAAGATCCCTGCCATAACGCAACATCATAAAATTCCCATTTTCTCACCAGCACGCCGCAGCTTTCAAATTGGCGCAACCGGTCTGCCAATGTTTTGCCAAATGTCGGGTCGGTGAACATGTCAGTAAGATTTAAATCGCCATCCATTGGTGCCGCATCGCCTGCCGATACTTCTGCGGGGCCGAACTGTTTGGGATAACGGTCTTCCTTTTCATCTTGCGCACCATACTTTTTCCAGTATCCGGCACCATTTATATACGCGTTAAATGTTGGACCGTTGGCAGCGTCAGCAGTCCACGGCTTGCGCAATGCCCATGCCACCGCGTGCCAGCATGGCTTGCTGTTCGCCCATTGAGTGCCAAGGAAAGACATTCCCGGTGGTTCAGAATAGCCTTCCGGCCACAATTCAGTGCCTTTGAAAGGAAGTATCAACTCAACTTTCTGTATTACATTGCCCTTTGCCTGTTGTTCGGCTATTCCGGCGGCAGCCCCGGGGAAGCGTACCAGCAGAGACCGATGCACACCATCAAAAACCAGAGCGCCGGGTGTCTTGCCATCGTTTCGCTTTGCCGGTGCCCACACCGCACTGGCAGCTTTGCCGAAACCGCCTTTATCCACCATCTCTGTCTTACCATCCGCGGATAATACCACCGGCGTATCCCAAAAAGCGCGGAACCCGCTGATGCCGGCAGTCTGCGGCGTGTCAAAGGTCAACACCACAGGGTCAGCGGAAAAAGCGGTAAGTGCTATTAAAGCAACCGCAAAAAACAACAACGAAAATCTAAACATATTTTTCTCCAATAATATATTTTACTATATTGACACCATTAGATTTGGAACGTTTCATCTCCATAGTAAATACACCATATTTACGGAATGACTGCAATGGAAATACAAAAAGTAATGGATATTGTTATACTATATATTGCAGTTCTTCGAATGATACTCACTTGTTAATATGTAGGAATGGACTTCATACTCATGACTGTTTTTACATGGCAGGTTTCAGCCTATTTAGGATGAATTAAATGATGACTGCCGATGGTCAGCGGGGTATTCGGCGGAATCGGGTTGCCAAAGAAATCGCGGCCACCATTATCGGGGATCATTACACCGGCACCGAGGCAGGACGACGTCGGCTGCAACTGATACCCAACTACTGTCTCCCGTCCATCACCACCCTTGCCAGACTCAATAAACTTGGGGTCGGTCACAAGTTTCTTCGCATCGCTTACTGTCGGTTCATGACCGAAGTAGCAATTGCCTTCGAACATCGGTTGCTTTGGGTAGGTGCTGGGCCAATACTCTTGTGGTCCGAATTGGTAACCTTTGAAGGAGAAGATGTTGTTGCGGTATACCGATTCCGGTTCATCGCTCAACCGGTATCCATTTTCGTTTTGAGTAACGACAAAGATGTTATTGTATATTTCAGCTTTTCGCGGCTCGAAGATCGTGATGCTGCGACCAAACTTGTTCTGAAAACCATCATTCTGGCTGATGTTGTAGCGGAAAACCACATTGTCGAGATAGGGATTCCAATTCATGATCATCAGCGTGCCGCCCGGGTTGTCGTGGGAGTAGTTGTACTGATAGGTAATCGTACCGCGGCAGCCCATGTCTACGTTCCATGCCTCGCTGTCCGCCGGGTGCGCGAAGACCCGGGTTCGGGCGCATTCGTTGTACTGGAAAACCGCATCCTTGCTGGCAATGCACCAGATGCCAGCGATATGCATCTCATCATTGCCCGCATTTCCGCTCACATCCAGTGCTTTCTCGGCATTGATGCCGGCGTCATAACAGACGTTGTGTTCGATGAGCGCCCCATCGGAACTGCCCACGATCATGCCGTCGGCCCCGGTCTTGACGATGAGATTGCCGCGAATGATCAACTTGCGCCCCCAGAGCGCGCTGTCGTTGTCCAGCCAGTTATGGACGTTCTTGCCGGTGCCTACCCAGACGATCATCCCGATGGTGTCAAGGTCGTGGACATGATTGTTCTCAATTGTCACTTCATCGAAAGGCGCGATGGTGCTGATGTGAATCCCAGCATTGTCATACATCCCCGGCATGGACAGACGCCAGGAAGATCCCTGGATTGAGTGAATATCGCAATTGGTGATACGTAGCCCCGCCATACGTTCCGTGCCCGACGCACGCACCGCGATGCCGCTGCGGATGCCTGGCACCTGCGTTTCCTTGCCTTCTTCTTTATGCTTCGCCGAGAGATACCCCTTCACCATCGGGGTGGTTGTGGTGTTGCGGAGTTCGAGGTTTTCGATCACCCAGTGCTGTTGATTCTCCAGGAAGATGGCCGCCTCGGAGCCGCCGCCATCGATAACGGGTTTGGCGCCTTCGCCGTAGGAGGCGAGGGTGATCGGCGCCGCGGGTTTACCCGAGCCAGACGGATGCAGCATCCCTGCCCACACACCGCCGGCCTTCAGCAGAATCCGGTCGCCCGGCAGGAACGTGGTGGCATTGAGTTTGGCTATGGTTTGCCACGGGGACGCATGAGAGTTTCCCTCGTTATTGTCATTGCCGCTCGCGGAATCGAGGTAGTAATCATTGGCCATGGTTGTTCCTGAAGTTGCGGCAACGAGTACCACGCTCATTGCCAACTGAGTGATTGTTTGGTTCATGGCACGTTCACTGTCACGCCGCGGGTGATGTTCCAGCCGGTGGTGACGCGGATCAGGCGCACCATGCCGGGACCGGGCGGCGCAGGTTTGGCGGCGCGGGTGTCAGCAAGCAGGCGCAGCAGGTCCGCCTGTCGTTCGGCGCCGATGGTGGGCAGCGGCACATTGCCCGTCAGGCCCCGTTGCGCACTGTGGTCGCGACAGTAGTTGCCCAGACTGATCACCCCTTTGTCGGTGGCGGTGAAGGGCATTTGGTAAGCCTCATCGAACAACGTACCGAGCATGGCCACCTCGGCGCTGCCGGTACGCCGCATCGTGGTCTCACAAGCGAACCCGATCAGCGTCAGCGACCCCGTGAAGTCGCGCAGGTCAATGCCGATGGCTTTGGGGTTGTAGGTGAAATTCGGCCGGCCCGGCGCCGTCTTGCCGCAATCGACCGTCATCCGCCCGCGATCGGTGAGCACCAGCCAGGTCGCGGGGGCGCCTTCGTACCAGATATCGCGGATCACCAGCACGGCACCGTCGCGCACCTGGTACATGTCGCCGCAGTTGGAGGTCGCCCCGCCGAACAGCCAGGTGCGGCCACCGCGCAGGCGCATGCCGACCTGCTCACTGCCAAACTGATGGTTCCGCAACTCCACGCGACCGCGGGTGAGTCCGCCCAGGTCCATGCCGATTTCCTTACCCGCGATGTGAATCTGGTCGGTCCACAGGCCGGCGTTCGCTTCATCGTTGATGGTACAGGCCAGGGCGGTGACCGCGGCGGCGTTTTCACTACTCCATAACTCCACTGCCCGCACCGTCACCGGTGACCCGGCGGGCACGGTCAACGTCGCGCCGTCAGTCGTGCGCATCAGGAGGGTCCGGTTGCTGTCGCCGACCAGGATCAGGTCCGCGCCGGCGGGGATGGTGAAGCCTTTTTCGCTCTTCCATGTACCCGCGGGGACTCGAACCACCGGGTGTTGGCCGCGCAATGTGCCGGCCTTGTCGAGGGCGGCCTGCAACGCGGCGGCATCGCCCACCACCGCCACGTCGATGATCGGCCCGGTTGCGGCGGGGGCAATGACGCCGACCGCCGCCGGCATCGGCAAGTCGGCGGGCAGTGCTGCCGAACCGGCGATGTCCACGACCTGACTCGCTTGATAACCACCGGTGGGCGCGACTCGGTTGCCGATCGCCACGAACACCGACGAACCCGGGCCGGTGCACCTGGCCCACGGCTGATCCGTCGCGTTGGCGGCCCGGCGGACGAGATTGTCCGTCAGCAGCATCGCCGGCGAATCCGCCATCTGAATCGGGGTCGCGTCCCGGCAGTCGAGAATGGTGTTGCGTTGGACGTGGAACGTCGCGCCCCAGGTATCGGTGTCGGCCCAGCGGCCCTTGTGCTCGGGCCCCCAGCCTGTGGGCCGCACACTGCGCAGGAACATCTGCGACCCCTCGGAGCGGTTGCCGCGAATGCCGAAGTAGGAGCTGTGCCCGGTCTGGATGTCGCTGACTTTCGAGCGGAGGAACAGGCTCTCGTACACGTGGCAATGCCCGCCGCCGTAGGTGCCCTTGAGCATGTTGGTGACCCCGATGGCGTTGTCTTCGAAAAGGCTGTGCCAGACCCACCAGTCGAGTACGTTGAAACTGTTGATCACGATCCCGGCGCCCGTGCAGCGGCGGAAGGTGCAGCGGGTCACCACCGTCTCGGCGTCCATCAGGCTGGGGCCGGAGCGGCCGGCGAAAATGCCGGCGTGCAGATCGGTGTAGGTCACGTCCTCGTGCCGGTTCCAGGTGCCGGCGCCGGGCGTCTTGCCATCCCAGGCGTGGTAGAAGCCGACCGCCTGGCTGCCTTTGCCGTCAAAGGTCATCCGGGAAATGACCGTCCAGCGCACGCCATTGGCGAGGATCATGGCCGGCCAGGGAATGCCGTCGACGGCCTCGCGCGCCGGGTCGGCGGTCTTCGGACCATCCCAGACCAGGCGGGTGGTGGCCGGATCGAGCCCGGTCACGGTCGTCTTGAAATGGGAGGTCATGCGCAGCGTCGCGGTGAGACGGTAGGTGCCGGGCGGCAGCAGCAGTGTTGACGGGCCATTGGCATCGCTGCTGGCCTGCAATGCATTCAGCGCCTTCTGCAGCGCGGCGGTATCGTCGGCCTTGCCGTCGCCGACCGCGCCAAAATCACGCTTGGCATTAAGGGCACTCGGTCCCGGCGGCACCCACACCGCGCCATCGGCCGCGCCGGGTTCGGCGGCGCGGGCGTGGACGGCGAGGCCCATGAAGAAGCTCAGAGACAGAATTACGAATACGAATGAGGATCGAATACTCATGGTGTTTTCCTTTATTTATTTGATGTTATGTAATAGCGCTCAAAATCGCAACGCCCGGACCTGGTCCAGGTACCAGTGATAGTCCGCCAGAGCGACGCCGGGCGTGATCAGGTGGTCCGGCATCATCATGTAGCCGCCGTCCTGCATCAGCGGAACCAGTCGTTGCAGCTCCGCGTTCACAGCCGCGTGTCCCTTCTCCAGCGTCATCTTGTCGAAGTGCCCGATGATGCGCAGTTCCTTGCCGTACCTGCGCCGGTAAGCCATGCCGTCGGCCTGCCAGACACCGACTTCGATCGGGAACTGCACGTTCACGCCCGCGTCTATCCAGGGACCGACTAACGCCGACACGTCACCGTCCGAGTCGATGCCGTAGAGCTTGACGCCGTACTGCTCCAGTTTGCTCCGGATCTTTGCATAGCCGGGCGCCACGCACTCGCGGAAGATGTCCGGGCTGACGAACGGTCCGCTGCGCCCGCAGATGTCCTCCCACCCGGAACCCAGGTCGACTTTGATCTTGGGCAAGACCTGGTCCGCCGCCCAGCACACGAGATCGGCCAAAGTCATGACCATCTCAGCGAAGACGTCGCGGTGATCGTACATGAAATAGGCAAGGTTCTCCACGCCCATCCAGTTGCGGATCGACCCCATCAGCGAACCTGTCCAGAAGAAGATCGGCAACCCCGAGGCTTGGGATCGCGCCAGTTGCGCTTCCATATCGGCCGCCACGCGTTTCGGGTCGGGCTGCAGCCGCCAGCGATAATGTTCCTCCCAATCCTTCGGCGTCTTCAGTGTGTAATCAAGGTAGTGCGGAAGGCTGGTCTGGTGTTTCAACATCCGGCAGATCACGCCCTCAGCGTCGCGGATAATGCGGCTGTCGGCCGTCTCTTCGAGCGTCTGTTCCTCGAAACAGGGAAACAGGCCGACATTTGCGCCCACGCCGGTCCAGTGCGGTTGGGTACCGAGAAACGCATGGATATCCTGGTCGCGCGGGAGTCCCTCGGCGTACCAGCGCTCCATGGTTTCCGCCCACCCGCCCCAATGCACCACGGGCATGCGGTCGGCCGGCTTGTAGTTCATCAGGTTCACAAAGAGTTCACGATTGTTCATGTGTGGTTACCTCGGTTGATGTGCGCCGATGGCGAGTGGGGCTTGTGTGGGCAACGGGTTGCCAAAGAAATCGCGACCACCGTTATCGGGAATCAGGACGCCGGCGACGCGGCAGGGCGAGTCCGGCTGCAATTGGTAACCCGCCACGGTTACCACGCCGTCGCCGCCTTTACCGGGTGGTTCTGCAAACTTCGCGTCGGCCACGAGCTTCTTCAAATCGTTGACGAGAGGCTCATGCCCGGCGAAACAGTTCGCCTCGAAAACGGCGCGCTTGGGATAGGCGCTGGGCCAGTGCTCCTGAGGCCCGACCTGGGAACCCGGCAGGTGCCAGTAGAAGATGTTATTACGATAGCTTACGCCCTCGCAGTCGCCCATCCCAAAGCCCTTATCATCCACCGTATTGACAAACACATTATTATAAAACTCCGCGTTCTTGAACATTTGGCCAGGGTGCTCGTACATGGCGAGTTGCCGGCCCAACTTGTTATGCCGACCGTCATTCTGGCTAATGTTGTAGCGGAAAACCACGTTGTCGAGATAGGGATTCCAATTCATGATCATCAGCGTGCCGCCCGAGTTGTCGTGGGAGTAATTGTACTGATAGGTAATCGTACCGCGACAGCCCATGTCTACGTTCCATGCCTCGCTGTCCGCCGGGTGCGCGAAGACCCGGGTTCGGGCGCATTCGTTGTACTGGAAAACCGCATCCTTGCTGGCAATGCACCAGATGCCAGCGATATGCATCTCATCATTGCCCGCATTTCCGCTCACATCCTGTGTTTTCTCGGCATTGATGCCGGCGTCATAACAGACGTTGTGTTCGATGAGCGCGCCATCGGAACTTCCCACGATCATGCCGTCGGCTCCCGTCTTGACAATGCGATTGCCGCGGACGATGAGTCTGCGTCCCCAGAGCGCGCTGTCGTTGGCCTGCCAGTTATGGGCGTTCGTCCCAGTGCCGACCCAGACGATCATCCCGATGGTATCCAAGTCGTGAATATGGTTGTTCTCGATTGTCACTTCATCGAAAGGCGCGATGGTGCTGATGTGAATCCCAGCATTGTCATACATCCCCGGCATGGACAGACGCCAGGAAGATCCCTGGATTGAGTGGATGTCGCAATTGGTGATACGTAGCCCCGCCATACGTTCCGTGCCCGACGCACGCACCACGATGCCGCTGCGCAGGCCGGGCACCTGCGTTTCCTTGCCCTCTTCTTTGTGCTTGCCCGAGAGATAACCCGTGATCATGCGATTGGTGGTGGTATTGCGAAGCTCCAGATTGTCGATGACCCAGTGCTGTTGGTCTTCCAACCAGATGGCGGCTGGGGAGCCACCGCCATCGATTACAGGTTTAGGGCCGCTGCCAAAGGAACTGATAGTGATCGGCATGCCCGGTTGCCCGGAACCAAGCGGGTGGAGCATCCCTGTCCAAGCCGAACCGGCTGCGAGTAGAATCCGGTCGCCAGGTTGGAACGTAGTAGCGTTAACCTTAGCCAAGGTCCGCCACGCGCTGTCCGGGGTGGTACCGCAATGTGTATCGTCACCACACCGTGCATCGATGTAGTAGGTGGTAGCTGCAATTGTAGTTGTCATGATGTATTGTGCGTTCTCCGTTTAAAGTATCCGTTTACATTGAGTCTTGCGCGCTGTAAACTGCCATGTTTTATTACTAAGGTGTACCGCTCATCAAGACCGGTCTTCACATCCTCCACCTTATCGCCGAAGAGCGGAATAACGAATGTCGTTTCTCCGTTTACCGTGATTCTTTCACCCGAGGCGGTATTGTATGGCTTGCCATATAATACCACCTCGGTGACTCGGTGAAGTCGAACACGAGCAGTACTGTCGCGTGGCTCTTAATCAATTGACCTTCCATGTCAACCTTATTGTATGACTATTATTGTTTTTATAAAACTCATATTGAAGGAGTGATTCCCAAGAAACGAATCTCCCCGATACCATGTGCTCCATTGTTTTCATCCAGGGTGGGGGTAATTCTAACGGTGTTGCCGATTACCGCTTTGTCAAACAGGCAATCCTCCCCAGGAATCGCATCGCCCTGAGTATTGACGATAGTCACAACTGACTTTGTATTTTGCTTCGCGGTCGTCCAGGTTTTTCCACCGCTATCGTATACCTCAACCTTAATCTCTTTTATAGACCCCCAGCCGCAAGGCCAAAAGTGCAACCCCTTTATTTTGTAGGAACGATCGAGTGTATATGTCAGACTATCAACATACTTGTATGTCCACCAATCACCGTTATTATTCCACAGCCAAACACGATCCGTCGAGCCATCAGAACGATGCGTCGGCCAGGGTGAGGGAATGGGCTGTTCGTTGGTCACAAGAGCAGCGTTAAAAGACGCCCCTCCCGAACCGTCTATTGTTGCGGCGGCACTGCCTAAGTACGCTGATGTTAGTCCATTTTTCGTTGCGGTGGCCGATGTAGGTTTAATAACGAATGATATGTTATCTTTTTCTGGTGGTAACAGGTCACCCGGCTCATTGTTACTCCACAAGACATGTCCATCAGCATATGACAGAATATATCCAATACTATGGCGCTTGCTTAGATCGGACCGTGTGTATAAGATATTACTATCGGAAGTTGCTCGATAAAGAAAGGTATCTTGCGTCGCGGCATGTATACCATCGCCGGTCAATAGACTATCTGATGGCGAAATAATATCACCAAGGGAAACTCCGGCCCATCTGTTATTATAAACATATCCATTGGGTATTTGTTTGCCGGCAGTAGGACACACCAATATACTTGGATCAAGCTTCAAAGCACTCCAGACGGAATCGGCAGCCGGCAATGATTCCTCATGATCCTGGGTATACATTTGTATACTGGCGGCAATCTGACGCTGATTGCTGGTACAGGTAGTCTGCCGTGCCTTTTCACGCGCACGGGCAAATACCGGAAATAGAATCGCGGCGAGGATAGCAATAATGGCAATCACGACCAGCAATTCGATGAGGGTGAAACCTTTTTGATTAGTTTTCATGTTTTTCTCCTTTCGTTTAAAGACTTAAAATTAAGACTTTCAATGATTGTAATTCACATTTCATTGACATGCAAGAGGAATTTATATAGAATTTACGCAAACGTATTGCGTAAATAATGCATATGCATTCCTCCTTAGTTTCGCTCAAAAAATGAACGTGTGAATTATTATAACACCGAATACTTGACGCGCAATATTTATAATAGTAAAATCTACGCAAACTTATTGCGTAAATGAGGTAGCAATTGACAACCATCACTTTTTTGGCCAGCATAGCTGGTGTCGCGCCTTCAACCGTCAGCCGTGCCTTACGGAATGATCCGTCCATCGGAACAAAGATGCGTCTACATATTCAGAATCTGGCGCGTGAATATCATTACCATCCTAATAAGCTAATGCACGGTTTGATGACCGGACAAAGCGGTGTAATCGGGATGGTATTACCACAACTGACGATATCTTTTAATGCCTCTATTCTATCGGCTATGCTTAATTCAGTGATGGATGCAGGATATCGAAGCATGATTTTTGAAACATACTCACAATTAGATAAAGTAAAGTACGCAATACACGCCATGATAGAACAACGTGTTGATGGAGCGCTACTCTATACTGGTCTGGGTGAACCACTGCCTGCAGACTTGATACTGAGTCTGCGAAGTAATAGTATCACTGCTGTTACCTTTGATGCGATATGCGAACCGCTCCAGTTTGATACGGTGCGTACTGATGAAGAACAATTATCCGAGCTAGTAATTGACTACCTGTTATCACTTGGTCATCATCGTATTGCCTGGCTGAATCATGTACCTAATCTACGATTTTCTGCCGTTAAAGCAACGTTAAAAAAACGGCTTTTACCAACACAATACTGTATTGAACCGTCTGGAAAGTCATATGAAAACACTGCGGATATTGAAGTTATCAGAAAACTTTGGAATATGGTCCCACGTCCAACAGCATTAATTGCCGGTGATGATATAATAGCAGCCAATGCTATATTGTCATGTCATAAATTAGGAATTTCTGTACCTGAAGACATCAGCATTATTGGATGCGGAAATTTGAATGTCAGCACATTTACACAGCCGCAGTTAACAACTGTGGACCAACAACCATCACAGATAGGTGCAACCGCAATGAATTGCTTGCTTGCAAATATGAACTCATCAGATGACCAGCGCTTGTTAACTACACATTTTATCCCTGTACAACTTATAACGCGCAATTCGTGTGCCCGCGTATAAATGAATCTGTCGAATGTTCCATGCGCGATACAATATCTATACTGCAGCTGGTGAAAGCACACGCCGCCACTATCACCAAAATTTTATCATATTCCAATAATCGTAAAGATTTGTTATGTAAAGTTTGCTTTATTTAAATATTCACTAAATAATCACCATCATGTATCGGAGCGTAATCGCGATATTTTACCATATATTCAAAATATAACTAATTCTGAACCAGAGATATTTATACTTCAGATTCACTGTTACTTTCCATTCACCATCATTCTTTAACTGTCCAAATCTTGCTGGTTCCCGGTGCCAGGGTGACAGTTTCTTTAAATGTAAATGGTGTCCAGCCAGGGGTATTTGCCAGTGTTGTTGTAATAGGCGCATTTGTCGAATTATGCGCTTCAATACTCCACTGTTTTTCCTGTTTCCAATTTACATCAATAGTGACATTCGGATTATCAGCGGTTACTGGATGCCCCATGAACAGGTCGCTACCTGCCATATTAAGATCAAGTTGTGCCCAGGCGCGGCCATCACGGATAGGCAAGGCGCGAACGTTGGGGGCAGTTCTGGCTTTATCCAACAGGTATACCGACCATTTATCATTCAAGCCATCAATACATGCTGTCAGAAAACCTGGCATGGCAGTTTTCACAAATTTTGCCTGCACAGAACTGCCCATGGCATCAACATTCCATAAACCATAGTTGCTTATTGTTTTCCCCGAAATCATCTGGGGGTTATATCCAGCCGTGCCCGGAGTAAGAATGCCAAATTGCCGAACAAAAGCAAGTGTTTCTTCACTCTTCGTCTGCCCGCCGGCACCGGCGAAAAGGATGTTGTATTTTATTACATCACCCGGCAACAGCAGGTCTTTATCAGATTTATAATATACCGTCATATTCCCCTTGTTATATTCATAAACAAGGTTGCCGCCAGTTCCGATAAGGACAACCACTCCGCCGGGATTCTGTAATATCAAAAATACACCGGGTGCAAAATTGCCTGTTAAATTAGGAGTTTCTGCAGTACCGATTTTCTCGCCATTTTTCCACAACTCACCCAGGCATGATGTAACGTTGAGTCCCTTTGCCGGCATTTCAATGCCGGATTTCACCCGCAGGTTTGCTTCATAACCACCCATGCGAAAACCATCTGTTCGCCAGGTAGTGGCATACATGCGCGCCCATCCTTCAATCTTTTGCGTTGGCACCAGTCGATGCCAGCTTCCCCATGAATTGCCCCATCCTTCCTGCTTCTGGTCGTAAGGGTGTCCTAACGGTGTGACTTTAGCGGCAAGTCCTGTTTCCTGCGGGTCATACGCCATCAGGATATCTGCCTGCCCGATTCCGATTTCCGGTCCTACCAGGTAAGTCTGCGGATAAGCATAAAGCGATGGCAATTCTCCGGGAATACGCGGATAGAAGTCCAGCATCTGCGTCGGGAAACCGGCCGGTGCTCCATCAATTGGCAGTGATGGAGATGATGGCGTCAAACCCAACGCTGGCGATGCCCGGAGCATTAACAGACCTTTTGATGGCGTAATTCCCATATTTGCATTAAAGCTGACCTGTGTCCAGGTTTGTCCGCCATTTAATGTACGCAATCGGGCATTGCCCAAAAAATTACAGCGATCAGAACAGATAAACTCTTCATTATTAAGATTTCTGCTCCAGAAAGCGGCACTCACTGCCCGCCGCCCTTTCATATCTTCCACTACCAATACCTGACCAAGCTGCTGGCTGTTTGCCATTATTATTTCCTGTTCGAATGTATTCGCTCCTGCTGGCAGCCATCGGCGAAGTACCTGTCGATCACCATCATATAGAGTTACCATCTTCAAACCGTTTTCAGATGATACACGAAGTTGTGTGCGGTATTCCCAAATATCCGGCCTCCGCCACTCGCCATGCGGCTCTCCGAGACGATTGGGACTTTGCCAAACAAGAATTTTCGGGCCATTAGTGACATATTGCGCACCGCTGCCACTGAATGAAAACGCACTGCGATGCCATATTGTCTGCAGATCCTGCAAATTGTTATAACTCACCACCATCCAACCGTCTGCAGTTCGTTTCGCAACTTGCGACGGATCAGACATAAACTCAAGTGCCAATGGTGCCTGACACCCGCCTATCCCCTGCAAATACAGGTAATCGCCAAACGCATTATCAATTTGCCGACCGTTATCGAATGAATAAAGTGGGAATGAGTTATATAGTTTATAATCAACCACCGGCAAGTTATTGCCGCGGTGATTCCAAAAACCGGTAATTGCTTTTTGTGCTATTAATTCATTAATATAATCAAAATAAACCTTTGACCGTATGCTCTGAGTAGTCTTTAAACGCTTATCTTCAAACAACATGTCAGATTTGGGGAACTGTACATTATCTGCAAATGCATAAAGATGGTCGCCTTGCGCGTCCTCGTATGTCAATCCTGGTATCGCAGCAAAACCTTCATCGGAGGCGGTTTTACAGTCAGCAACAAGCTGTTTCCACTTATCTTGGTCCATCACCAGGCTATCTTCGAGGAAAACTATATATTGTAATTTAGCATCTTTAGCTGCCTTTACATAATCGGCGACGGTACCTTTGCCGCTGGAGAGTGCTGTTCGGGCACCGATAAGCCCGCGTATACTCGGTTGGTCAGGAATATCTTTGATGTCCGGCGTTGTGCTCCAATCAAGCGGCTTCGCTTTTTCCCATTGGTAGACAGGCGGGTTAAGTATCGTATCCGGTGTAACTGCACCCCCCATCCCGGCTTTCAAAGATGGTTCGGCCAGCCATTTGAAAGTGTTTGCGAAAACCTTCAGCCAGTCGCTTGGTTTCCCGGCAGTACCTGCGGTAAGCATCGCTTCGGTAGTTGGGCAATTGCCATTTACAGTAAACAGCCAATGACTGCGAATGCCCAATACCGCCATTCTTCCTTTTTCAAAACTGCGAATACCCAGCAGAGCCGGTGAACCTGTTACCGGTTCTTTAGGAATCCATGGCTGTAGTGGAATATCATTGCGTTTTTCCGGTGTGGTTTTATGGGTGGCGGCACCACGAACCACCACATT
The DNA here is from genome assembly GCA_964638715.1 of uncultured bacterium. Classification (GTDB taxonomy): domain Bacteria; phylum Armatimonadota; class Hebobacteria; order CAIYQO01; family CAIYQO01; genus JBAXQQ01. The sequence continues at coordinate 39,371 of CAZWZF010000034.1, forward strand.
CCAATCAGGAGAAAAATCGAAAGACATTGGCGGTTCAACACCGGTGGTGCTATTCCATGTTAAGGTAAGTACCCCACGCACGCCATCGTTAACTGGCGCGACGACATCAGTACTCCATGAAAGCTGGCATCCCATGATATCGCGATACAGGTTAGTTTTATCGCTATCCTGCAGCAATTCCCATCGGGGTTTTGCTCCTAATTTCACAAGCCATTCATTAGATGGTCCCCAAATATTTAAATGCCAGTATCCTTCAGGATTGCATACGAATACCCCACCACCGCGAGCCATGAATGCATCAAGTATGCCACGCTCTGCATCATCTGTTGTACTAACCACAACAACATTGTATTTATCGCCCTTTAAATAATCAGACAGCTTGCCGATTGGACAAACATCAACTTCAAACCCCATAGCGATCAGAGGCTTCGCTACATATTCACGATGCACATTACCATAAAATAATACCGCCGGATTTGCGGCTGAAGCAGTTAATGCTATTAAGCCTGTAACAATCGCAATTAACAATATTCGCAACATATTATCTCCTGAAAATAGGATTTAATTATTAGACAAAATCTATTTGGAACGGTTCTTATATTTAACTGCTAAATTTTCGCACCTTTAAATTAAAGGTGCGAAAATCATTAATGAAAATATAGTATGCCAGATTAATGATAAACCCTGACATTTTTAATCCATTCATATGCCGATGGACCGCGCAGAAAACCATAGCCGGCTATTTTATTATTCCCTGGTGCGCAATCATTTGCCAGTGTAATAGTGCCTGAATTGTTACCCACTAATTTTCCATTACTGAGGTCAGTTACTGACATGTAGCACTTGCCGGTTGTGGTGGTGCCATCTGGCACAAAAGTAGCACGGCAGCGATAATAGGTATAAGTGCGCATTGGATTTACTATTATTTTGTTGGCTGGCAGTGAAATATTAGGAATTACATTGGCAGTTGAACCCTGGCCAAAGAAGTGTGTACCATTGCTGTAAAGACCTGTCCAGCCAGTATCATTCGAATCATAATTTGCGCCACCATAGCATTTGAAACCCAGGTAATAACCGGAGGAGACATCACTTAATCCGCCGGTTGGTCCGTATTTACCCAGTTCGTTGTTATTGCAGAATATACCAAGGACAGCATACATAAACTCAGCGTTGGTAAAACCATTTTGTAACGGTAGACGATTCATATCCCATTCAACGGTAATTTGTGGGCATTGGTCAGTAGCTGCAAGTCGATAACAGCCTTCCGGTAATGTGAATGCAAATGATGAATCATGCCATTTATCTTCACCGCCAATTGAAATTAATGGACGCCGATCTGACAACGCCAACTGACTGGTGTAGGTTAAAACACCTGCATTCATTAATGCAACAGTATTCGTTTGTCCATTCGTCGGTATATACGCAACATGTCCATCAACATAGCTGGTCATAAATCCGCTGCTATGCCTGGCGTCAATGTCAGTATCTAAATTTGACAATGCAAAGGTTGCCAGAGCTTTAGTACTTGTAGGTTTTATATCTGCAGTCAATAATGTCTGGCTGGGTGAAGATACATCAGTCAGTGAACCATCATACAATGATGGATTGAAACCATAGTCTGGCGACCCGCCTGTACCTTTATTAGTATTAGATGGACAATCATAACTGGCTGCATCACTGGCAGTACCCATGCCTGAGACCCAGGATGTTGATAACGGATCTGCGATAAATTTCTGGTCATGATCCTGTGCGTACAACATAACAGCCGTCGCAACTTGTTTCTGATTGCTGGTACAGGTTGTTTGGCGCGCTTTTTCACGTGCCCGCGCAAATACCGGGAACAGTATGGCGGCGAGGATGGCAATAATGGCAATTACTACCAGCAATTCAATAAGGGTAAAACCTTTTCGTTTGCTTATTAATATATTCATCGTTCTTCTCCTTGTTTTAACTACTGGTATTCACCCGTAGTTACGAAATATTATAAATTCGGCTCCGGCAGTTTATAAACATTGATATTCTTAACAGTTATGACCTTATTAGCTCCTGGCCATCTTGAATACAATGCTATTTTATCCGCACCCGGTGCCATATCTACCGGTAGATTAACCGGCATTGAGAATGAACCGAGAATCTTCGAGTTTTTCTTGACTGTTAATGTTGCCATATAATTCTGAAATACAACTTCCATTCGATACCACTGGTCGCTGTAATACATGGCGTATACATTCATGAAATTTGCTGGTAGTGTATCATCAAGACATGTAGTGCTGCTGCCCATGCAGAATCTATGTCCAGACGCGTCGCCATATGCCTCACCGGGTGCTCCCCGGCATCTCCATATCCCGGCATAATAGCCAGAACTGACATCAGTAGTTGTTGAAGTTGCTCCAAGGTTTAGTTCCGCAGGATCACTTATAAACATACCCAATGCCATCCTGTTTCTGTCACCGGGATTACACGGTTGTCCGAATGAAAAATCATAAGATATCATCATACTCGGCATCGGATCATTTGCCGTGACGCGGAAACATCCCGATGGAAGAGTAAGGGATGCAGACGACATATATTTATCTATACCAGTACTTGGATTTGTTATAGTTAATACATCAGGGTATGACTTGGCAAGATAATTACTGCAAAGCGGTAATAGAATATATCCGGCCTTTAATAAATCATTTGAAGGGAACTCGGATGCGATATTAACTACCGCGGCATGGCCATCAACACATGAAAGAACTGATTTATTGCTATGCCATGTTCCCAAATCAGAATCAAAACTGTTTATCATTCCACCTACGCTGTTATTACTGACATTTCGATCAGCGGTTAAAACAGTGGCAGACGGATCACTGATATTACCGATTGAAACGCTGCAAAGGTTTGAGTTAAACCCATATTCAGGGTTTCCCTGGCTGCCTTTTCCCGGGCAGCTTGGACAATCAAAAATGCCGCCCAAATCACCACTGCCCAAATTAGTTGACCACGACGCGGAACCAGATGGGAACAGCGTTTCTTCATGATCCTGTGCATACATCTGGATAGTTGCGGCAAGCTGACGCTGGTTGCTGAGACAGGTAGTCTGATGCGCTTTATCCCGTGCCTTGGCAAAAACCGGAAAGAGAATAGCAGCGAGAATAGCAATAATGGCAATCACTACCAGCAATTCAATCAGTGTAAAACCTGACGATGCTGAAAGACGTTTTTTCATATTTACCCCCTTGAATATTGAATTATTACAATATCGAATTAGTGATACGTATAACTATTAAATAATTATACAACTCTGCATACTATATGTCAATGGTAAATCATCGTGTTTTGTTAAAAAATAATTAAAAAGTTATTTTTAAAACTATTACTTGCGTTGGTTTTACCATGTAGAGACGCACGGCCGTGCGTCTCTACGAAATATAATTCATGTATTGAAACCGTTGATTATTTACCCAGCAGCCACCTGCAGGCAGCATCTGTTATTTTCTTGCCGGCATCTGTTCGCCACCAAGAATTTGCGGTATTTTCACCGAGTGGCGCCAGTGCTAATAATGCTACCTTGCCTTTTCCCGCTTCTCCAAATATCATTGCTGGTTTGCCATCAGCAGTTAATACCGTTTGCGCGCCAGCTTTTGGCGTCAATTCGTGCAGCCAGATAGTTGTTGCCTGCCCGAGATCAAGGTTTGCCAATTTTCCTTCACCTTTAAGAGTCAGCGCTTTCTTTTCTCCCAAAGGTTTAAGGTCAAATGATTTAAGCGTAGCTGGCAATATTGATGAAATCAATTCGCTTTCCTGCCACCATCCACGTCCCAGACCATACGGTCCGCCGGTCATCAACAATGAACCGCCGGCTTCTACCCAACTCTTCAACCAGCCACGCTTTTCAATTGACAATGTTCGGATATCAACATTTGACAATACAACCAGGCGATATTTTGCCAGGTCTTCCGGCTTGTTTAACTGTGGGCCATTCCACCCGCGCTGACTGCGATATACATACCAGTCGCATTCAGATACAGGGACATTAAGGTTTTTTAATACTTCCGGTACATGCAGCGATTCATTCCATATACCCATCATGCACCATGCGCCGCCATCTTTTGCCGGCACCATATCAGCAGGCCAGGTTTGCAATTTTTGTTCAGTTATACGTTCAGTTTCAGATAGGCCTTTCAATTCTCTTACTTCCAACCGGTCAATCAATAAGCCATCCCATCCGCCGGTAACCTGCACGCCGCAATTACCGCGATCCCAGCCGATGGTGGTTTCAATTGCTAAATCTGTCCAAACCCCCGGTTTTACATCAACCAGGGGGAAATCCTGGTCAACAGTCCATATTCGTCCTGCCGGCCAGCATCGGAAATGAATCTTTCCGTCAGCAGGCGGCGCATCCGGACTTTTTACCCGCAGTGAAAATCGATATTTACCGCCGGAAACACCGCCAAAATATGCCTCTGTTGATAATGGTGCCTGCACTTTTACAGCTTTTCCATCTACACATGATGCATCATCAACGCGGACTTTCTGCAATTTCCACATTTGATGACCAGCAGAAAATACAACCGGCGGGAATCCATTCGGCGTATAATTCGCCGGTAAAGGCTCTGTAGTAAAATCTTTCGGCTGAGCTGGCATAGGCGGCAATGAATATCGCCATGCCGGCAATTTATCATTTACAGGCCCGCTGCATTCGACTGCAACAATTGTCCATTGAATTAATGCTGAAGGTTTTACAATCACTGATTTATCTTGTTTAGTAATAGGCAAATCTTCCCGTATTGGCATTGCGCCTGCTGTTACTGTGGTGGTTTCGCATTTTTCATTGCTGCCTATAGATGTTTCAACTCCCTCGCTGCGGTCAGCAGTGATTTGCCAGGCACGTTCCGCCTTCCAACCGGCAGGCAGGCTCCAGGTTAGTTCAAGTCCGTCAATTGCCGGTGGCGGGAGCAGGTTTTTACTATCAACACCCGGTTTTTCCGGTTTATTAATCAGGTGAACAAAATAGACGCGTTTGCCTGCGGATGGTTCCAACACTCGAATATATTGCTTCCACCATAAATCTCTATCACTTTTTTTGTTGAGTTTCAATATATCATCAGATACCGGACGCAATGAATCGCCATACAACAGGTCGCAATGCCGTGTTGCCAGTCGCAAATATGGCAATTGCCAGTCTGACGCCCAATACGCCAGGTGGACACGGCCAGCCATCATCAATGCTGTCATGGTTCTACTGTCATAAGCATAATTATGCGCCGGAGTAATCGCATACGCATGTCCGCCACGGCGTGCAGAATTGTTGCCCAAGCTATTTGTCTGTTCTGCGATAGTATCCCAATTTGTGCCGGTTCCCCAATACGCGGTAACGCGTTCCTGCAGGTGCAAGCCATCATCCCGCAGATATTCGGTATAATAATCATTCGGCATCGGCGGGGTATCAAATGGCATCACCTGTTCAAAAGGCGGATGATGTTCTTTTGACCATTCCATGTTGTGTCCATATATCATGCCTGGTTTTGCTTTATCAAGCGCGGTTCGCAGGCGGGATATCAAAACCGGTGAAGTCATTCCCTTATACGGAACTTTATTCCCCAGCATATCAGCACCGGCAAAGTCATAATCATAAAGGTCATCATAGCGGAATCCATCCCAATCAAAACGCTTAGTGGACGCGACCAGTTGCGAAATGTGATAGTCCACCGGTCCAGGCATTCCTGTTTGTGGACCCCATACCCCACGCGCTCCGAAACGGGCTTTTTTCGTCTCCGGGTCAAAACGTTCATTATCATCTTCGCGCAATTGACGGGTGATTTCACCGTTGCTCCATCCCATCATTTCATCATTGCTGTCCCAGTTGCACCATTCCGGATGCTGGCGAAACAGTTCGCTGACGCGGAAACCGAAATCAACCCGCAGGTCAGCGTATGATAAAACCTGCATTCCCTGTGCGTGCGCCGCCTTGATGCGGGCATCAATAGTTTTGCTGCTCAATTGTGCCAGGGTCTGACCGCTCCACCAGCGGTCTTTACCTTCCGGCGGGGTCAACATCGAAAAATCGTCGGGTGCCCAGAAAGTTATTTCGGCAAGCGGGAAACAATTCTTTCGCATATTGCCGATAAATTCATCAACATTCTTTGGCTCATAATCTTTGTCCGACCCCCACGCGGCCAGGTGGCCTATGCGCACAGGTTTGTCGCTGACATAAAACCAGTCGCGCGCTTCACCAATTACCTCGCCGTCTTTACCTGTTTTACTCAAGGTAGCCTTTAGCTGATGACCATATTCAGGAAGTACGGGCAGCTTTACCGACACATTATACGGGTCTTTGCCGCCGGCAGGTATTTCAATTTCTGCATCGGATATAGTTGCCGGTTTTCCTAAACCGCTTTCAACTTCCACAACCAGTCGCGCTGTTTGCGGTTTTGCGGCACCATTTCTAATTACAACAGTTGCGCTGCCGATTTCTTTTAGTTTATATACCAGTTTGTCAGCGCGAATTGATGTCAAAAACAGCGGGTCAATCAACGGTTCAAAGTAAATGCCATCCAGTCGCAAGCCTTTCCAACCGCCACGCAGAAGAATGCCGACATTGCCGTTTCCCGGCCCGGCATGCATTTGCCTGGTAAATGATACCTGCTTATTGCCAGCACCAAAGTCGGTTGGGGTAATTACCGTGTTGAATCTATACGCTCCCGGTGTACCATAAGGATTCCATATAGAACAGTCCAATTGCTCATTTTCTTTCGCTGCCCGGTCCGGTGTCAGCTTAAAAGTAATGCGCCACCACCCTTCAGTAAGCCGCGACTGCAAGCCATACATTTCCAGCTTCAATGGTCCGTCAAGTTCCATTGTCTTTCCGGCATCAATATCAACAATATGCGCAGTTTGCCCAGACCGCGGTGCCAGTTCAGCCGCCGTCAAATCCCAGGCAGCTTGTTCAGCAGATGCAGATATTGTAAACAATACAAAGATGCACAGAGCGATGGTTAACAATAAATGATGATAAAAAATGTTTTTCATATTAATCCTTTTCACCTGAATATTGGAACGTTCCTTATTTATATTTTACTTTTCTATTTCTCAGATGTCAAGAGAAACTTAAAAAAAGCAGGCAAATATGCTATCATGAAAAAAATACAGGGATATTATGGCTAAAATTATAAGTCGGCAAAAACCAGTTACCCAACGCGATATTGCTGAATATTGCGGATTGCGCCAGTCCAGCGTTTCTTACGCTTTGAAAGGCGATACCCAGCATGTGCCGGAAGAGACAATTGAGCGGGTGCTGGAAGCAGCGCGTATCCTTGGATATCGACCGGAAGAAACGCAGTGGGCGCGAAAAATGGTGGGACGACGCCATCAAAATAAGACACTCAACCATTTAATAGCAATTTTACTGCCGGATGATTTTCATAAAAGCCCTTATTCGCTTGAACCTTTCCTGGGCATCTGCGATGCACTGACGACTTCCGGTTTTAATATGGTAACGGTGATTACATCAAGGGAAGTTGAAATCACCCTGGAGAGTTCACCGGTATTTCTTCGCGGAGATATTGACGGGTTGATAAGTACAATTCCCTGGGACCATTTTTCACGCTTTGTGCAGTTGATTGAAGAAAACACATCTTTTGGCCACCGTCCGGCGATTGAGGCATTAAGCATCCGCACCGGGTCGAATAGAGTTGCCATCGATCACGTAGACGGCGGTTATCAGGCTGCCAGGCATTTATTGGAATTAAAGCATCGGCATTTATTGTTTTTTCGTGCTCTATTTGCTGATGATATGATTCAATTGCGCTTGTCAGGCGTTAAGCGCGCTTTATCAGAATATGGACTTGACCCAAATATCTATTTACACGAACTTACCCTTGGTTTTGGGTGGATAAATAAAGATTCACAGAAAGAACACTTCACTCCACTTACCATAACATCAGAGAATAGTAAAATAATAGATGTTGAATTGACAGATTATTTAACTCATCACCCGGAAATCACCGGTTTACTGGCATGGAATGATGACTGCGCTATTAACATCTATAATAGACTCACTGCGAACGGTATAAAAATCCCCGACGATATCTCACTGGTGGGTTTTGACGACCATCATTCTATTTTAGATAAAGACAATTACAATATTCTAACCACCGTGAATGTACCATATCGCGAAGTTGGCAGAGAAGCAGCGAAATTGCTGATAGCGCAAATAAAAGAAGAAGAAGATGAACCCCAGGAAATTATATTGCCAGTAAAGTTGACAGTGCGGAAATCTACCGGGGAAAATAAGAAAAGTTGAACTGATACTGCCGGTTGACGGTAGGGGAACTGCATAGTATTCTAC
>CAZWZF010000035.1:0-47470 GCA_964638715.1 uncultured bacterium
CTACTTCAGTTTCATAGAAGGTCACAAAAGCTAACCTTTATCCGTGCTGTACCCGTGTGTAATAAAAAACTGACGAGTCTGAATAGTTACTTATTTTATGATTATGCTATATATCATGCATAATTGTCAATTAATAGTGTAGAAATCATCGAAGTCATCATCAACATTTTTGGACTTTTGAACGGTATTGGGAACAGGTTATGTATTAGTGTGCTTGTATTATGGGTTTATAAATTAATATAAAATATTTTAAAACGACTCTAAAATCTATTGATATTATGCAAAGTCTATAATATAATAAATGTGTTAAAAAGTAATTATGCTGTTGATAATAAGAAGGAGAAAAGAACTATGCTTAAGTTAAGTTTTACAAGACCTATATCTATTAAATATAATGAATACACATATAATAACATATATGATTTACTGAGTGAAAAACTCTGGATTAAATGTGTCGATCAAATCATTGAAAAACTCAAACAGAACAATCCTAAACCAGATTCATTAGATTTTAATAGTTTAACAAGAGATGAACTTTTTGAAAAAACCAGCGAGGAGGACTTCTGTAATTACTGGAATATGTATACTGATAAGTGGACAAGCCCGTGTGGTATTGAACCTGATTGGAAAATGACGATAGAACAATAGAATATAGGGACAGCATAAATCATATTCATAAGAATTATTAAAAATTAAAATTTATATCTACAATTCACTAACAAGTTCTATATTTTTTCACTTTATAGATTCGCCAGCCTCATATTTCCTCCATCGCACTTTCTATTTCACCGACCATTAATACGGCGTAAATCATTGAAGTGCGGATAAAGAACAAAACATTAAGGGATAAAGCCAATATTACGGTCCTGGTGAGGAAACAGCACAACGGAAACCGAGGGTAAAATTGGATGATTCTGGGCGATTAAATGTACGATATGGAGATTAAATAGCATTTATACTCTATCTTTAACAGACTTATGATAATCAATGAGTGGATCTTCTTCTTCATTATCATCAAAGTAATTAAAAGTATCAATTTCGGTAGGTGGTCCTAACCTTAAAGGAAAAACTGTTTCTTTATTGTCTTTATTTATTGCCATTGAAGAAATATGTATTTTATTTTTATTAACTATTTTTTCTTTATATAAAATAGCATTTAGATCACCCAGGTCAACAGCCATATTCAACCATTTATATGATTCGTTAATATTCCTTTTAACTCCATATTCCCCTTTATAATAGATCTTACTAAGGCGTAACATGGCTTTAAGATCATTCTGTAAAGCAGCTTTTATATACCAATTAACCGCCTTCCTATTTTTATTATATCCTCTAATTTTTAATTCATAAATATAACCAAGTCTAAATTGTGAATTTACATCATTTTGTTCCGCAGATTTTTTATACCACACTATAGATTCATCTAAGTTTTCAATGACCCCTTTACCTGTTTCAAACATTGTACCTATCATCCATTGTGCAGTTCTATCACCTTTATTTGCAGCCATACTATACCATTTGAAAGCCTGTTTATAATCTTCATATTTAAAGAATATCTTACCTAATTTTAGTTGTGAATTTATATCACCTTTTAAAGATTCTATTTCAAGATTTAAAATTATTTTGTTTTGTTCATCATTTCTTTCAACTATTTTATTTACACTTTCTTGTTTTGAATTATGATTAATTGAACTTATATCAATATTATATTTTTCTCCAAATAACATGACTTTTTCTATAGATTTTTCATGACATTGGTCTGCTGCTTGTGAATAATAACTATACGCAACTTTTAAATTGTTATGATTTTCATAAATAGTTCCTAATCGAAAAAGAGAAAATGTCTTACCATTTTTTGCTGCTTCTTTATACCATTTTATAGCTTCAATATAATCAATACTAATTATTTGTGTTCCACAATTCCCCGTTTCATAAGCCCATCCGAGTTGTTCCTGAGAATCTGGATCCCCTTTTTTAGCTAAAATTAAAAGTTTTTGTCTTTGTGTTTTTGGTTCTTTTGCCATTTCACACCTTCTTATTCTAAGAAATTTTGAAACATATCTACAGCTATTTAAGAGTAAAATAAATAGGGACAGTCACCCATTTAGCGGTTTTATCAATTATTTTTTCAATATTTTTATTAGCAATCGTCAAATAATCACCGTTCATATATGAGATTTATTTCTCCTTGATAATTATACTACAATTTATTGAGTTTTTTATATGAGTCATTAACAAACCTGTTACCACATCCTCACGTCACCTCACATCACAAATTCCACGCAAAATCGCAGATTTTGCCAGTGGTGGTTAGCCGAATTGGTTTGCTGCCGTCGGCGTTCATCAGGTACAGGTCGCCGCCGGCACCGTCGCGGGTGGAGATAAAGCCGATGGCCAGACCGCTGGAAACATAGCGCGGGCGGGTGTCGTCGGCATCTTTCGTGTCGGTCAGCCGTTTCACTTCGCTGCCGTCGGTCTTCATTTCATATATATGGTAATTGCCATCGCGATTGGAGCAGAAAAGGATTTTTTCGCCGTTCGGACTGACTACCGGGAAGCGATTATCGCCTTCGCCGGTCAACAGTGTCTCCTCGCCGCCTTTCGCGCTCACGCGGTAAATCGCCCATTTGCCGACGCGTTTGCTCTGGTATACCACCCAGTCGCCGTCCGGGCTGAATGCCGGGTTGTAATTCTCAGCAGTTTCGCGAGTCAGGCAGCGCAGTTGCCCGCCGGTGGCGTTCATGGTGTAAATCCGCCAGCCGCCGTCGCGATTGGAAGTAAAGGCAATCCGTTTTCCGTCGGCGCTGAAACTCGGGGTGTTTTCTCCGTAGCTGCTCCCTTTCAGTCTACGTTGATTCTTGCCGTCCGGATCGGCCAGATAGAGTTCGGTATTCGGAGTAGTTTGTGTATCCGCCCAATTCGTGTGCCACCAACCCACTGAATAAATAATCTGTCCCGTCGGACTAACTCCCGGTTCACCGGCACCTGAGATTGTGAATGATTTTGGTATGAAGTCATCACTCAGTAAAGATACCACACCTTTTTGCATGTCGTTGGAATCCGCCACCGCGACTATAATATTCTTCGGTTTATCTTGATACAGGCACTCGGTAGGAACCACTTCACGTGGCTGGCTCTTACTCCCCCATGAAAACGTGATGTTTGCGCCACCGCCATATTCTACAAACTCTACCTTCAGCGCGTAAAACCGATTGGCCTCCAGGTCAACAGTCGCCGCTGGTTCACCGCAGCCATTCCAGGAGTCGATAAGCAGCTTGTCATCAATCCATAACCGGCAACCATCATCTTTGCTAATCCAGAAGGTGTAATTTTCCGTATAACGTGGCATGATATATCCCTGCCATCGCGCTGAAAAGTTGTCGGCATTCACTTCCGGGTCGGGCGAGTCTTCACCCCAGCCGAAATTTATCTGCGGGTCCACCCGCGATATTTTCTGTTCTTCGTGATTGCAGCCGTTGAAATAGAGTCCAACCACCCCGTTGTCTGCATGGTGGTACCGGTTGATCAATATCGACAGTTTATCCGCGCCAGCACTACCGGCTATCGTCACGCAGACAATAGCGATGATCAGCAAGACACAAAACTGATGACAGCATCGCATGAAATATACTCCTCGGGTAAATATTCTATGAACCCATAAAATCACAATCATAAGTTGATAAGAATACTACCAACCCGCCTCTCGCGTGTCAAGAACTTATCAACTTTACGCACTATCAAATTTGCAACTAACAATTATGCTTAACTGCGTGCCCAAGCTATGTATAATAAAAAAGACTCTCATTTTTTGAGAGTCCTTTTCTTTTTGGTTATCCATGTTCATCTGGTATTGTCTGTTTAATGAATTATATATATCATTTGCCTCTCAAATCGTTATAAAAACCGGAATCAGGATACCTGGTCTGCCCAGTGAATCTCGATGGTATCAAACCCGAAAGAAGCCAGCAACTGACGTAAGTTAGTTTCGGCATTTGTGCGCGCGGTGGGAATCAAGTAAGTCTGTCCCGTCTCACGTGCTTCTGCCAGCACTTTCAGCCGCGCTTCGCTTTCGAGATTGATATCTGGGGTAAATACCAGCCAACCGCGTTCACGTGAAAAGACTTTCGAGTGCTCGTCGTCAATACGTACAGTAAACAGTTCCGGGGCAGGCATTCGCACTGTAACGGTGTTTCCTTGCACCTTTACATCATTCAAAGTCAAGCGGCTCATATCAATACCAGCAATCATTTCCGTTTGCACCTGCATCATTAGCCGGTCCTGACCAAGAAAAGCCGGGAAATTTTTGTGGTCGGCACTGGCTTCAACCACCTGTTGGCTTACCTGCGAGGCTGTCTCCAAGCGATTGAGTGATTGCAGTTTAGTTACAATGATGGGACTTGTAGTCACAGTTATAGTTGTTTTGGAATTCAGCCACGACTGCAACAGGTATCGACCTTGCGAAGTACCAAATATAGCCCAAACACACAGTGCAAACAATGCGATAACCAGCGTATATTTGCCAAGTGTGCTGAACCAGGATGCTGAGGAGTGATTGGTCATTATTATCCTTTAGCGGCAATACGCCACTTTTACTATGTTACCCATTTATATGGAAAGAAAAACAATAGAAGGTTGACATGATGAATAGCGACACAATAATTTACTGACAAAAAATGTTGTTTGATACCTTAATTCTGAAAGTGGCAAAAGGTTTTATAGTTAATATATCTTCGTTACCTTTTAATAACTTGCCCCTGCTACCAATATTTAAAAAGACTCTCATTTTTTTGAGAGTCTTTTTGATTTTTTTTGGTTATTTGTTTTCTTCTTGTCTGCTCAATTAATTATAAACTACACCAACAATAACCCGCTAATCCGCTCCACTATCTCTTCCGGGGTCAAATTATCTGTCTCGATGGTGTGGTGGGCGGCGGCTTTATAGATGGGGGTGCGGCGTGCCAATACTTCCGCGACTTCGTCGGTGAATGATTTGCCGCCGGTCAGGGACGGGCGGTTGGTGTCACCTTGAATTCTATTTACGATGGTTTCCACGGTTGCTGTCAGCCAGATAATTACGCCGTTGATGCGTAACACCTCAATATTTTCGGGACGTTCGATAATACCGCCGCCGCAATCAATAATTACTCCGTCAAGGGCGGCAAGTTCGCGGGCAAGTTCTGTCTCGCGGTCGCGAAAACCGGGCCAGCCGAATTTCTCTACTATTTCCGGCACCGGCATTCCAGCGCGTTCGACTATCATGGCGTCCATGGTGTAATACGACATTTTCAGCTTTTCCGCCAGCAGGTTTCCCACCACGCTTTTGCCGGTGCCGCGGTATCCAATAAGTACTATATTCATTTCTGCAAATTCTCCATCAATACCCGCCGCATGGCTTCAACCGGGGCGGAAAAGCCGGTGAAATACTCGAATTGCAGAACAGCCTGATTAAGGAACATTTCTACCCCTTGGATAATACGGCATCCGCGCGAACGGGCGTCCGCCAGCAGCCTGGTTTCAAGCGGGGTATAAACAATATCAAAAACAACCTGGTCAGCGCGGAAAAGTTCTGCCGGCACCAGAGACGCGTCAACCTTGGGATACATGCCTATGGGGGTGCAATGAATAACGATATCCGCACGCGACATGGCATCTGCCAGCGTATCCGGCGTCATCACTTCGTCCACTATCGCGGCAGGTGTGCCGGCGCGTAAATCCGCCGCCAGTCCGCGCAGCATTGGCTCGTTAATATCGAGCAATGCCAATTCCCGCAGGCCGGGATGCATAGCCATGGTGAATCCGACGGCGCGTGACGCGCCACCCGCGCCAAGCATCAATACTCGCGACCCGCTGACTGAAACACCGGCGTCATTTAATGCTTTCAACGCCCCCGGCCCGTCAGTGCCCATGCCGATCAGTTTGCCGCCGTCATGTATTATCGTATTGATAGAACCGATAGCGCGGTCAACTTCCGCCACCTCGTCAACGCAGTCCATTGCCGCGATTTTATGAGGAATAGTAACGCTCATGCCTCGGAAATTGCTTAATGCCCGCATACCGTTCAACGCCGCCGGGACATCTTCAACCTGGCAGGCGATATAGACAAAATCCAAATCCAACGCGTCATACCCGGCATTATGAATAGCAGGCGACATACTATGACCAACAGGATTTCCAATCACGGCGCATAATTGAGTTTTGGTAGTAATGGTTCGCAAAATAGTTTCTCCAACATTAATAGTAATCAGGTAATATCAACAGGAAGAATTATACCATGACTTGTACTTACTGCAAATTTACTAAATACAGGACTTTAGCTTAAAGTTATATATAAAATTAAATTTACATTTCTTCAAATAAATCATTGGCATAGCTGTAAACAGTTGGTATCATGACGCAGGCTAAATTATTAACCTGTTTTAGGAGCATATAAATATGAAAGCTGTTCATGTGGCGGCAGACCGCTGGAACTTCCAGCTTGCAGGCACCACCGATTTTATCACTCCGCTGGGCGGGAACATGTTGAATGACCAGCATCCGGCACAAGGTACGCTGTTTCAGGATTTTAACGCTGATGATGTTGACCGGCGTTTTGGCATTATGGCAGACCTGGGGTTGAACTGCGTGCGCCAGGCAATCGGCGTCAACGAAGTATACGACCCGCAAACCGGGTTAAAAGCTGCCGGCATGAAAAACTGGGATATGTTTATCAGTTTGGCGGAAAAACACGGCGTTTACCTGATGCCTGTAGGCGGATATATTGGCGGCAACGACTGGTTTGACGTAGAAAAACTGGCAGATAATGGCAAATCATTAGATGAATCATGCGCTTTCTGGAATGATTTCGTCGGGCATTATTCGGGCAATCCCGCTATCTGGGCGTGGGATTTGCGCAATGAACTGCTATATAGCTCTGTCCCCCACATGACGGTTGAGGCTACCCCCGACCAGTTGCGCATTGATGCCATGTTGAAAGATACCTGGCCAACCTGGCTGGAACAGAAATATGGCACCGTTGCCACCATGAACCGCTGTTATGGCACCGCATATTCATCTTTCAACGAAGTATCCGGTTCTGTGCTGTTCATTGAAAAACCTTATGATTTATGCGCCAACGACTTTCGCATCTATATGAATGACCGCGGTTACGACTGGTGCAAACGCCAATGCGATACCATTCGCGCCGTTAGCCCCGACCACATGATAGTATCCGGCAATAACGGCTGGGCTTCACCCGACCAGGACCTGTGGCTTGCTAACGGCTTTCACAACTATGCCATTCACGACCTGTTCGACTTTGTAACCCATCACCCCTATCCAGCCTGGCAGGCAGTGCCGGACGGACGCGGCGACCCGTTGGACGGCGGCGAAAAGCTGACCTACTGGATCAACGCCTGTATCGGCATGTCGCGGCTTGACCACTATGGCAAACCGGTAGTATTGCAGGAATTCGGCTGGTACGGCGGCGGTGCCTCGCGCTTCATCTCCGAACTTCCTTACCGCAGCGAACAGGAACACGCCGACTACACCCGCACCCTGTGCGACACCCTTATTCCGCACATCAACGGATTCATCAACTGGCCTACTTTTGACATGCCCGCGTCCAACGACATCTCCAACCACGGCGGTATTTTCACCGCCAACGGCGAAAGAAAAGCACTGGCAAAGGTCTACGGCGACCTGGTCACCAAACTGCAAGGCAAACGCCAGGTACGCCAACGCGCCACCACCACCCTGACCTATTCCCTGCTGGCACTTTACACCTGCCGCAAATACCAGGACGATATGTGGGATGAAGTGAACGAAGTGATAAACGCCGGAGAAGTCCCGGATTTCCGGTTTATTTAATAGGGAATGATAAAAAAACTGCTTACATTATTAATATTCACCACAAAAGAACGCAAAGAACACAAAGAGTTTTAATAAACTTTCTTTAGCAATATTTGCGTTCCTTTGCGGTGAATAATATTTAAGTTATATGCAAATAAACACACTATTCCACAATTTTCCCATTTGACAGATGCTCATTCGCTTTCTAAAATAGTAACTACCATCATTTACAGTATTTTCCCTTGATAGAGTAAGATACTGAATACAGCGAATTGAGAGAGCGTAATGTCAACTGTTAAACAAGAACATATTACTAAACGGGTCACTTTACAAGATGTTGCCAACCGGTGCGGCGTTACCAAGGCATCAGCCTCTATGGCGCTGCGCGGTAATAAGCGCATATCTGAAGCGACCACTGCCCGTATTGTTGCTGCCGCTCTCGAACTTGGATATTCGCCGGAATTAAATGATGCTGCCCGCCGTTTGTCTCACTTGCGCAGTAACACCACCGTTATCAACCATGTGGTCGCCGCATTTTTGCCGACGAACTTTTATTCCAGAACAGAAGGATTTTTGAGCGAAATGTTTCGCGGAATGATTGATGTGCTGGAAGAAAAAGGTTATGCTCTGTTAATTAATTATATCCGGGCTGATAATAATGACTTGCCATCAGTTTTTTCACGCGGTGATGTTGATGGTGCTATCGTATTCAGCCGTGGCGGCGGTATTATTAATCAGATTCAAACTTTACGAAAAAACATCGGTTTTAATAATCGTACCATCGTATCATTACTGGGAGAAATGGAAGGATGCGCCTTGGTTAATACTGACGATTTTCAGGCAACTTATGAAGCAGTAACGCATCTACTTCTTCTCGGGCATCGCCATATTATCCAATGCATTTACCAGGCATACGCCCCGGAAGAACTGCCATCTCCCAACGATCGGGTTAAAGGTGCTCAAAAAGCAATTGCGGATTTTGGATTAAACCCGGATAAATACCTGCATCTTTTTGAAGTAGACCCATTGTTAACAGGTGCTGAAACATTGCCTACCAACCTGCACCTGAGCAATAAAGCTGTACCAGATGCTGATTTAACAAGGGAACTGCTGGCTTATCTGGATAAACACAGCGAAATTACTGCCATAGTTGCGTTAAACGACCCAACCGCTATTCATCTCTGGCATATTCTGGATAACGCCGGCATTTCTGTACCAAAAAATATCAGTATCATCGGCTTTGACGACAACTTCCCGATGATGGACGATGACGGCGAAAATATGCTCTCGTCAATCCGAATCCCATTGCAAGAAATCGGCCGCGAAGCCGCCCGACTGGTGATACAATTAGTAAATGGCGAAGTCCCGCCAGAAGAAAAGCGCATATTGCAGCACGAACTAATAATCCGCAAATCATTGGCACAAGCGAAGAAGAAATAGTGAGGTTTTGAAATGCCATTAGAAACAAGCAGTTTAAAAAAAGCAATAAACTCTTTTGACAGGTCTATAACTGTTATAAACAAGAAATTATCTGAAGAAAAACAGGATAATGATGAAATAGAAACAATAAAAGCCGGAGTTATTCAGAACTTTGAATTCACTTATGAGTTATGCTGGAAGTTTATGAAGCGGTGGATTGAAGATAATATCGGATCAGAAATTGTTGATGGAGTAACCAGGATAGAATTATTCAGGATAAGCGCTGAAAACAAATTGATATCTGATGTCGACGTGTGGATGAAATACCACCGGGCAAGAAACCAAACTTCACACATATATGACGAAGAAATATCTGAATCTGTATTTCATATCGCTACATCCTTTTTAACAGACGCTAAAGATTTCCTTTCTAATCTGGAGAAAAGAAATGATTGACGTTTCCCGTGAATCACTATCGATAATCCTGGATATCATCACAAAATACCTGCCAAATTGCGAAGTCAGGGTATTTGGCTCGCGATGCGGCAACAATGCCAAAAAATATTCCGACCTTGATTTATCAATTATCAGTACAGAAAAGCTGGATTGGCTATTACTGGCAGAAATAAGGGAAGCATTTCAAGCATCAGACTTAACTTTTCGGGTAGATATTCTTGACTGGCACGCCATATCGCCAGAGTTCCGCGCGGTTATAGAACGAGGATACGAAGTGATATATAAAGACGGCGTTGGTTCTCTGCAATAAATTGAATCTGTTGTTAATAAATTAACAACAACACTTCACCCGGGATACAGCAATTGCACACGATGTTTCGATATTGCTTCTTTTGGCAGCATCTCTAACAATCTTTCATATTTATCATCGCCAGATATCAATTTTACCCATCGCAGATGATATGGAAGAGTTGATGTAAAATTTATCTCATGAATTTGCTGATACTGCCAAGCTTTTTTGCCATCCGCGTATTGTGCCAGAAAATCTATCGCGGTTAATATTCCGGCACCTTCGGGAGTGGCATGATGCCATAAATCCACATTCACATGGCGTCCCAATTCTGCAAGGCGGATTAAGCCGTCCAGATTCATCACCGAGTAATCCCATGACCGGGTGCGTGCCAACTCTTTTGGCTGACTGCCATCAACGGCAATATGAGCATTGATGCGCTTCATCCCGCTATCCGAAATAACCTGTCTGGCAATATCGAATTGACCGGTAAAACATGCGAGCGAGGCTGCCTGAACATCGTACCAGGTGCCGTGATTGTTATGCTGCGCCGATTCTCCAATGCCGTGACTGCTGGTTAGCAGCCAGTCAAGATAATCCCGCATCCAGGCGGTTAACCCGACGAAATCATCATCGCTCAATACCGACGAATTGTCCAGCAACCCGATAGCATCAACAATATTTGACAGCAGACGCGTGTCTATGATGCCGATATCGCGGCCATCCACTCTTCCAGGAATCGCCTGACCATATTGTAAATGCGGGTTCATTCGTGTCGTCGGTGATAAAAACCAGTGACGCAGTAAAACTGCCGCTTTTTCAGCGTAGGCTTGATGATTGGTGAAATAATATGCCAATGCCAGCGTCTCTATCGCAGTCATAGTTTTACTAAATCGCTCGCGGTCAAAATTATCGTTCAGTGATTCGGGATTCACCTCGCCATCGCGTCGGATATATGGCAACCCGTCTACCGTATCAGGATCCGGCCACCAGTAAGGCCCAAGGCTCATGTAATCATGCTTATCGCCACTGGGTGGTATATATAGCTTATCCACCACCGACTTCGGCGACATCAACAAAGCAGCATCCGCATCACTTCGCAATGCGGTAATAGCCGGTAATAACGGTACGTCGCCAACCAACAGTCTTTCCAGCGCAGTGTTCAAACATTCTGCGCGAAGAATGAATATTTCATCGTTTTTTATATTATTCAATGTTAAGTCTTTCATAAATGTAATTTCGTTTGAAGTCGTCTGAACGACTGAAATCGATGATGCAATTTCTATCTTCTCTCATCTCCCTTCTCTCTTCATCCGAGAGGTGGTAAGAGCGTCTCGCTCGGAAAACGGATGAACCGGATATAAAATCCGGCATTTATCATCCTCTTTCACAGCTATCGTCACCGAGACGGTGACGTTTCACGTTTTACTCATCATCCTGTCATTCTTAATTTACGCTTACCTATCGGGTACAGGCAGCGCATCCTGGTACTGCTAATCTTAATAAAAAGACTAAATTTCCAGGATGCAAGCCAGTTCCCTTATTCTGCCATTCTTATTATTTATTACCTTCACTTACTTTCAAAATTTCACTCTTCTCTCTTCACTCATCACTCTTCCATTCCCTCATCGCACTTCCATTAACTACTGCCTGGGAAATTTCTTTCCAGTCT
Organism: uncultured bacterium; assembly: GCA_964638715.1. Classification (GTDB taxonomy): domain Bacteria; phylum Armatimonadota; class Hebobacteria; order CAIYQO01; family CAIYQO01; genus JBAXQQ01. The sequence goes on from CAZWZF010000035.1 coordinate 11,664, forward strand.
TTGTTTCTTTCTACTCGCCAATTTATTAAATCCGGGGCATCAACATGAATATCTATGATGTCGCCTTTCAGTTTCCAGGATACCGTTACGTTGCCGTTGGCTGTCCATACGGTTCCTTTAGCCCAGGTCAAGTCGGCAACCGGGTGCGGACTGATAACTACTTCCGCGCCGCCGACTGCTGCTGGCACTACTCCCAGCACTGAACGACTGAATACGTAAATTGGCCCGGCAGACCAGGCGTGGCAATGGCTGCGGGTAGGATTTTCTGCGTGTTCCCAACCACGGAATGTCTCCCAGCAGGTAGTGGCGCCGCAATCAAGCATGTCTTGCCATTTATCGCGAATAATAGCCACGGAACTGGCAACTTCTCCAGATTTCTCCAGCGCTTCGGTGAAGAATTGCAGAGCGAATGGACTGCCGACCTTCACCATATCTTCAGGTGGTGTCTGAACATTTCGCAAGGCGGCAGTACGTGATGACTCATCGGGTAGCACATCATAAAGCAGTGCCAGCGCACTGGTGTGCTGACTGGTGGATTTACTGATTTCGCCATTTTCGTAAATAGCATCAGGGTAGCTTTGTTTTACTTCGTCCCACAACGGCAGCACCGCGGCGCGGGTATCGGCCATAAATTTTCGCAGCCATTTCCCGTCGTCTGTCTTCAGCGCGTCGCTGCATTTTATAGCGGCGTCAATCGCGCCGACGAGAAATAGCGAGTTATGAATAACATTGTCATGACCCTGATCAATTCCCGCCCAATCAAACATATTCCACGCGTGAATATTCAGCAATCCATCTTTCTCGCAATACTTCTGTGCGCCTTGAATATTTTTAATAACATACGGGTACAAATCGCGCAGGCTATCAATGTCACCGGTGGCAAAATAATATTCCCACACGTTCATGCCCCACATCATGCACCAGGCAGTCAGCATGATATCCCATCCGCTGGGGGTCTGGCAGATTACCAGCGGCAAATCTTCCAGGGAATACGCGGTTAGCCACAGGCAGCGCAGGTTGATATCGCTGGCACCAAAACATATCTGCGCATACAGTGCTTCATTGCGGGCATCACCTACCCACAATGTTTGCTCATACAGCGGGCAATCGGTAAAAGTATCTTCCATACACAACTGCAATGTCCGGACGCTGATATCCCAGATGCGGTTCATCGCGGCATCAGAGCAAAGGAATTGCCCGTGTTTTTGTGCCGGATAAGTCGCTTGCAGCATGCGGATAGTGCGAATTTTCACCGGTGCCGTCATATTGCGCAGCGTAAGGAATATATAGCGCCCGCCGCGTCGTTTTAAAGATACAAAATGGTTTATTCCCGATCGGGTTTCATACCTGAATCCGTTGCGATTGCCGTCTGAATGTTGCGGACGGCCATTGACCATGTATTCCACCAGATGACAGTCGATTATTGTCCCGGTGACGGCTTCCAATTCAAACTCAACCCAACCTACCGTTTCGTGTCCCAGGTCAAGGCAAATCTCAATATCGCCATCCGCAACTGGTGAAATTACTGTTCGTTCTGAATTGTCAGACATCATACCGATCGCATTGTCTATTTCAACAGTTCGCTGAACCTGCCGGGTGCGGAATGGTGTATAAGCGTCGGCAAGCAGCATATCTTTCGCCGAAACTGCCGCGATATCACATATTGCCATCAATTCTTCCACTGTCACGGCAGTTTTGATAGGTGCCAGTTTTTCAAATATTTCAGTCGTCAGCATATCATTAGTAGTAAGATTTTTATTGCTGGTGTCCGGCATCGGAAAAAATGGCCCTGTCCATCCCCACGGATTGTCAACAGGTGCTTTCGATGGGTGTTGAAGGGTGATATCCTGCCAGATATAAAACCCTATACTAAATTCATACAGATGAGCGAAAGATGAAATGATAATTGTCAGCAGATTTTCTCCCGGTTGGAGGTGCAAGGTATTATCTTCAACTTTTACACCGCGGCAATACAGTTCGCTGCCCCAACTTGAAAAATGCACCGGAATATCCTGAGCAACAGGCGTGTTTATCACCGTAGTGACAGCACCTACAAATCGCAGGATATTCGCGGACAGGTCGTCGGGATAACATAATTTCTTCAGGTTAAAAGTAACGCTGTGAGCGGAATTTTTCACTACTGCCGACTGTACTACTCTTTCCGGATACAACGGTTCGCGGGTGAGAAAATGAACGTCGCGCGGTTTTAAATTCTGCCAGGGACCGGCATCCGCATGATGCCACTCGCGAGCAAATGACCAGTTGCTGTCGTCATAATCTTCCATCTGCACCGCACCCAGGCCAGACGCGGCGTTGTACCATTCCGAATGTTCCATCTGTATGCTGATGCGCGCGGTATCAGTTCGCCATCCTTCTTCGCGAGTCATTCGCCACGTAGAATCGGAACAGATAATCTCCTCTTTCCCGCCGGCAGTTACGACTTCCAACTGCGCCAGCAATCCGGCTTCCTGCGGAATCTGGTGAAATGTGCTGACGCCATAATGCAGCACTTTTACCACTATATTGTTCACACCCACCCGCAGGTACGGCGCGACATCAATCACATCATACTGGTAATGCCGCGGCCAACTGCGGCAAGGCCCATCCTCTACCCAACAGCCATTTATATACAACCGGTACTGGGTATCCGCAGTCAGGTACAGCGTCGCCCCGGTAAACTCCGGCAAATTAAAAGATTTACGCGCCACCGCCAAGGTATGATGCGGTCGACGTTCCGGCTCATTAAGCCATATCCATTTAGCGTTCCAGTTCATATTCGGCTCCTTAGTTTGTTTTACATCAAAATTTATTAACATGGATGGGCAGGATAGGCAGGACAAATAATTTTTATCATGATAATCCTGTTAATCGATGTTAAATTTAATAAATTGTGTGACAATCCATTTTAACAACTATACCACTTTGCTTTTAATTAATAAAAAACATCCTGCCTATCCTGCCCATCCATGTTAATTAAACTTTAAGCAAACCCTGCCTCTTCCAGTTTGTTATTTTCAATTACAGTGCTGGTGGCGATGGAGTGCAGGCGATTGAACAGGCCGCCTTTTGCTATTAACTCGTCAAATGTTCCCACTTCCATCACCCGGCCTTCGTCCATCACTACTATCTGGTCGGCGTTGCGGATGGTGCTGAGGCGGTGGGCGATCACCACTACGGTGCGGTCTTTACATAGCGCCGCCAATCCCTGCTGCACTGTTCTTTCCGACTCGGGGTCGAGGGCGGATGTTGCTTCGTCGAGGATGACCAGTTTGCTGTTTGTCAGCATGCAGCGGGCTATGGAAAGGCGCTGGCGCTGACCGCCGGATAGCTGGCTGCCGCCTTCACCAACTTTATGATGCAGTTTTTCCGGGAAATCTTCGATGAAATCCCAGGCACAGGCATATTTCAATACTTCGATCAATTCCTCATCTGTCGCTTTCGGTTTTACACAGCGCAGGTTTGCCTCTATGGTAGTATCAAACAAAAACGGGTCTTGCAGCACTACGCCAAATTGACCGCGATATTCGCGAATAGGAAGTTCGCGAATGTCGTAGCCATCCAGCAATATCGCGCCGTTTGCCGGGTCGTAAAAGCGAATCAGCAAGTTCGCCAGGGTGGTCTTGCCGCATCCGCTGCGACCCACCAGCGCTACGGTTTTGCCGGCTGGAATAGTCAGGTTTACATTTTTAAGCACCATTCGCTTGGAGTAGGCAAAACTTACATCGCGAAGTTCAATAGTCGGTTCAAATTTCACTGGCATTACCGCGCCATCTACCTCTGGCAGGCTGCTATCGGTATCCAACACGGTATATAACTGGTCAAACGCAGAACGCGCTCCCATCATTTGTCCATAAACGTTGGTCATCGCCTGAATCATGCCTATCAATGTTCCCTGGTAACCCATGAATGCCACCAGCGTACCCAGCGGGAACTTCGCCGCGTTTTCCATCACCAGCCAGGCACCACCGACAATAACCCCGGCGGTTATGACATAGCTTAATCCCTCGGTAACGAAAGCGAGTTTCATCGATTCCAATACACTGGTCAGCCATTTAACCATTGCCGGCCACAACTGCCTGGTGAATTCTTCCTGTACCTGGTCTTCCAGCGCGAATGCCTGAATGGTTTTATGCCCGCGCAATTTGTCCATAATCACGCTAACAATGTGCATCCCCGCTTCGGTGGCGTCTTTTGTTTTAATGTAGATGCTTTTTGACAATACCTTTGCCACCACGACGTACCCGATAGCACCGGCAAGAATTACCAGCGTCAGTAACGGACTGAGATACAAACAGAAACCAAGGCTGAATATAAGTCCCACCACGTAAACGACCAACTGGCTGAATACCATCTGCATGAAGATGCCAAGGGTGTTGATGGAGTTTCCGAATACCCGCTCGTAAAGGAAACCGGTGGGGAACTGGTTGTGAAACCGCAGGCACAACGACTGTAAATGGGCAAAACTGCTGGATCGCAAATTAAAAACAATGCGCTGCTGGGTATTGTAAACGATTACCATCGCACCATACCAAATACCCATACGAGTGAACATAACTGCCAGAAACACCCCGGCAGCTATCATAGCCAGGGTGATATTCTTATGTGGTATCGCTTCGTCAATGACATATTTAGCGAACAGCGGCTGCAATGCAACTGCCAACCCGACCAGGGCGACCAGTATGCCGGCCGATATCAGCCGCCAGCGATAAGGACACACCAGCGGGAAAAACCGCTGGCATATCTCTTTCAAATCATAACTATGCACATTATCAAAATCAATCATAAGGCAACTTCTTTAATAATTTTTGACAAGATTAACAAGATTAAAATATATCCTGCCCATCCTGCCTATCCATGTTAATTTATCTTCACTTCCAGCTTTGCCGGATGCATCCAACTGTCCGGCGAATATACATTTACTGTCAACATCTCTTTTTCAGGAATGACTACTATTTCATAGCTTTGCATTTCTGCTGGTCTTAAAGCGAATTTCATTCGTTCGTAACCATCAATAAAAACAGTTCCAAAGGCGGCATTTTCGCCGTCATTCCGTAATTTCAATAACAGTTTCACTGGTTCGCCAATTACAGGATTTTCGGTTTTTAATTGCAATGACGCGCGGATATGCGGCGGCAGATATTTTCTGTTTTCGTCAATTTGCAGTCCTATATCATCTATCGCAATCTGCTTGAATCCCAACCCGAAAGCGGGTGAATCCGGTGTCAGGGTGAATATGCCGAAATCCGGGTCGGTAAATCCGGGGTTTTCACTGACCAAGTTGTCTTTATAAACAGCCTTTTCGCCTTTATCCTTGTGCCATTCGTCGCCAATCCATACCCCGCCGCTACAGATATTGCGCTCAATGCAGTTGTTTTCCGGGGGAACACCTTTGCCGGCGATGAAATATTTCTCGACATCGGCAATCTCCGGGTAACGTTCGCTGTATGGCGGCTGCAGGTAATTCATCGCTTCGCAACTTTTTCGCATGGTGTTGTTAACCATATTTTGCCACACCGGATTTTCATCAAGCCCGCGGGCATCGGGAGCAATGGCGGGATGGCAATCGACGAAGATGTTATTCTCTATCATATAGTCGCGTCCGCCGCCAAGCATAATTCCATACATGCAATCCTGCAGGATATTATCAACAATATGGGTCCCGCTGACGCAGTCATCCATATATATCGCCATGCTGCCCATGCCGACGCCGCCCATGTGATGAACGAAATTTCGTCGGATTACATTGCCGCGGAAAGTATAATCGCGACCGGTGTAAATAGCACCGGCGTCGCCGGTCTCCAGGCAGACGCGGTATATTTCGTTGTTCTCAATGGTAAAATCATTACCCCAAAAAAGAATGGCGTTATGCGGCGCATCATGAATTAGATTATTGGCGATGCGGATGCCAACACCATTGGTATTAACACCGGCGCAGTAACAGCGGCTCCAACGGGCAAAATGGTGGATGTGGTTATTCTGCACTATGTGATTGCACGTGGTAAGGGTCTTGCGGTCGCCGCCGTTAATCTCTATCCCGCCGTCGCCGGTGCCATAAATATCACAACCCGCAACGGTATGCCCGGTGCCGCCGGTGACAGAAATTGCCCAGTTTCCCATATTGCGGATGGTACAGCCGGAAATATTCACATCGCTGCCGCCGATAACAGTTATTCCAGTGCCGCGTCCCCCTTCCAGGGTGAGATTGTGAAATTCTACATTGCTGGCGTTATTCAGCGTGATGAATGAATCGGCCATGCCGGATATCATAATATCCGCGCCATCCAATTTTGCCGGCGGCCAGAAATAGAGAATGCCGCTGGTGGTATCGACATAATATTCACCCGGCTGGTTCAACTCTTCCAGCACATTGAGAAAATAGAACCGCTGGCCTTTGTTGTAATAATACAACCCGCCATCCGCCTCAACAACGCCGTTTTTCGCGTCTAATGTCCTAACATGCTCGTAAGAATTCGCCCAGTCGTATGCCCAATAGCCGTGAACCCAGATATTGTCTGATGGTGCCCAATTTTTTGGCCTGTCGCCGGCGTAGGTAAACCCGCCGGTCAAATCGCCGGATTCGGTCTTCCACTCGCTGCTCATCGGCTTGGTGTATCCGGTGATGGTGGTGAACTCCCCGGCGTTCGGCCATTGTGCCACTATCATTGGTTGGTCATTAAAGAATAGTTCCAGGTGCGCGGGTAAAGTTTTCCTGCTGAATCCCCGCGAGGTAAAGGTGCCAAAATCGGTAATTCCAACCTTTAGCAAATCTACCTGTAGAATGTTTTTCTGTGCTTCGGGAGTCAATCTCGTCAAAATATCCGGGTCCGTTACCGGTGTGAAATCGCCTGCGCCAATTCGCTGGCCGCCGGTAATGCAGACATTCTCGCCATCGCCAGCACGAAATACAATATTGCAATCTTTTTCATCCAATGCCAATGACTCATCAAGGTGATATGTGCCGGCATGCAGAGTCACTATCGCGTTATCATGAGTCAACTTACGCAAGTAATTCCGCGTTCCCTGCAAGGTCGCCAGCGGAAAAGATTGAGAGCCGCTATTATTATCATCGCCATTCGGCGAAATATGCAATTCTATCGGCATAAAACTGCCTCCAAAAATTATTTAACATCGATGGGCAGGATGGACAGGATAAGATATTTTCAATCCTGCCTATCCTGCCCATCCATGTTAATTTTATTTATGATCAAGTTCACACACTCGCTGGCGGTAATACATGTAATTTTCAAAACTGACATCATCCGGTACTCCGTGGTCGCAAGTGGGGTAATAACCGCCGCGTTCTACCATGGCGGGCAGGATATATTTCAGATGAGCATCGATAGCTTCTTTACCTTCGGCAAGGATGCGTTTGTCGATACCGCCGGACATAACCAGATTCGGATATTGGCGGCCTATCTCTACCACATCGCAACCGCTGGCGACTTCAAATGGCGACATGCGCGCCAGGCCCAACTCGCTGTAAATGGGGATAGCGGGTCGGCAATCGCCGTCGGTATCTACCTGGTAATATATTTTTCGCTGCTGACGACTGGTGGCGTTGCTTAGCAGCTGCTGGTAATACGGCAGCAGGAACTCGCGCATGCTATCTGGCGATATCAGCAGTCCATGGTTGTAGCAGATATCTTCTGCCATGAAAATCTCGTCAATTTCGGTGATTTCCTGCACCCGGCGGATGCCTTCATCCATTAATTCCAGCCAGGTTTTCATGGCGGCGTGAACTACTTCCGGTTCGTCATACATGATATACATCAGGTCTTCCGGTCCCATCAAGGCGCGCAGGTACATGTAACCGCCCACCAGATTCTGCTGTATCATGCCACCTACCGCGTATGCGGTATCGCGATGGCGTGTCACCGTCTCCGCCAGGTTTTCCCAACGTTTTTCATTTTTCGGGTCCAAACGTTGCGAAACTTCTTCCCAATCCGCCATATTGGATACCGCGTGTTTCATGTAAATCGGCATAAATCCGTGGGTGCGGCCGGTGAACACCTGGATGGTTCGTCCGGCGCCGTCCTGACGAATTTCATAATCTCCGCGGGATTCCAGCAATTTATCCTCAAAATACGGGATAAACGGCGGCTCGCACCAGCCTAACCCCAACCCGGTGCCAAACATCCCCTGCGGGTCGTAATTAAACAGGTTCTGCTCCTGCCAGTCATCCGGCAGCCCCTCGCCTTTCCAGCGTTCCAACGCCTCTTCCCAAATGTAAAACTCCTGCCGGTGCAAATGGTCAACCGGCTTCAATTCATAGGTGGCGCGCATTCGATCGCCAGCCCGCATAATATTTTCAGACATTGTATTGCTCCTTTTTTCTTTTTGACATGATTAACATGATTTTTGGCTTTGCCAAATAAATGTAATCAGGAAAAGTGGGATTTTTCATTATATAAAATTCTCCTTGAGGAAAGGCAAATTTTGCTGCGAGGGCAAGCCAGTGGATCTCACCCCAACGCGCTGTGCAGAATATACTCGCGTCATTAGAGCATGTCAACCCAAAAATGGGGTAATTTTGAAAAAAATATAATTAACATGGATGGGCAGGATAAGCAGGATGCTTAGAATATTCAGTTCAGCTAATAAAATTCAGTCACAGTTTGGAACTGGGCGGGAGCCCGGCTCACCCGGCAGTAATTTTCCATTTCATCCTCTTATTACAGGGATAGCCGGGCTCCCGCCCAGTTCCAAACTGAGACTGTATCTTAAGACATATAAATGAATTTATCTTACCTATCTATGTTTTTTACACAGGCGGGCCGCCTGTTTTACTTTTTCCCATTCATTTTTCTGGTTTCATCTATCATGTTTGCCACCAGATAGTTCCAGTTCATGAAGCCGGGGTTCATTACGCCTATGCCGGTTTCCGGGACGTAATATTCGTGCATGGCGCCGTTTTCTTCGATGTCGCGGCCCAGCAGGTTTACTATGCGCGCGCAAAGGTCGGCGGCTTCGGTGTGATAGCCGTAGTCATAAAGCCCTTGGAAAATCATGTAGTTAGATATCAGCCATATCGGTCCCAGCCAGTTTGACGGGTTGCTGGTTCTATCGCAATTATACATCGGTTCGTTTGCCGCCAGGGTGCGCATGCCGTAGTCGCTGCATAACGCCTCGGTATCATACAGGTGTTTTTCCACCAGTTCCTGCGCCTGTTGCGGGGTTGCCGCCCCTGCCCATAACGGCATAAAACCGGTCCAAACCCGTATACGCATCGGCAGGCAGGGCCAGAATACTCCCATGCCGCTGTTGAGCCAGGGAATTTCTTTATCGGTTTGGCACTGCAGGTCTGCGGTATAAAAGAAGCAGTCGCGCTTATCCCAAAGATATTTCTGCACGGCGTCTGTCAGCGCCGTTTTTTTGGCGCGGCACTGTTCCGCGGCGGCAGCGTCGCCAAATGTATCCCACAGGCGCGACATGGCGTCAAGTTCTTTTATCATCAGGCAATTGAGATATACCGAAGCGGAACTGTTTTTTGGACGGCCGAATGTGCAGGGGTCGTTATCTACCCCGATGACAGCACCGCTGCGCCAGAAATAGAGACCGGTGCGGTCATCGTAATATTTCTCATCATACCGGCGCATAAAACGCGCGATATCCGGCATGCGGTCGGCTACCCATTGCGCGTCGCCGGTTTGCTCAATAACCATATTCACAAATTGCGCGAATACCGGTTTATGCATATTCGGTTCATCGTATTTCTCGATCATATCGGCAAACAGATGCTCCGCGCCGACATAAAGTGAATGCGGCAACGCGCCACTGGGTAGTTGAAAATCAAGGAAGTTGAGGATATTCCCCTTCATGGCGTTAACCACCGCCGCGCGGTCAGCATCTGATGCCGATGTCATATCCATAATGCGGAATAACGACACCGACGCGAAAAAGCTGTCCCAGTCCCACATGCACGTTTCGTAACCGCCGCCAGCGACTATGTACGGCCGATGAAATTTATCCGTCGGCGAGTGTATCATTTTCAGGTAATTAGCCTGCAGGTGATTCATTATCAAATCTGAATATTTCTCGTTCATGTTATTAACTCCCGGTTTTTCGCTTTTCTACACAATTTGGGACAGACACCATCTTGGCTTCGCCAATCGGTGTCAGTCCCTTAGCCGGTTATTCCGGCAGGTCTTCCAGGTAAACGCCGTCTGCTTTCAGTTTGTTTTGCAGCGTCTTAACGTCAACTTGCGCCATATCTATTTTACCATTTAATGCCATGGCGGCGGCAGTGCCTGTCCCCTGCCCCATTACCATGCAATGGGTCTGCACCCGCACCGATGAATGGGCTTCATGGGTGGATGAAGCGCAGCGACCTACCACGGCAAGGTTTGGTACCTGGTTGTTTATACACATGCCAAGTGGAATGTGATAGCTCGTTCCCGTTGCCAGCATATTTCTGCTGCCGCGGTCGGTGTAGGTGGTATAGCCGGTTCCTTTGGGATCGTGGATATCAACCATCCATACCCCGTGACCAATGGCGTCTTCATGTTTTACGGCGTCCAGCACCATCTGGTGAGTGAGTTTTTTAATGCCGGTTACCCGGCGGGATTCGCGGATGCCAAGGGAAAAGCCGGTCTGGTTGATTTTAGCATTCTCCATACCGGGGACATTTTCGCGCCAGAAATCGAGATATTGCACCAAATATTCCCGGGCAAGCGCGGTGAGCCGCGAGAGTTCTTCTTCGTTAAGCGGATTTCCTGCCACCGGCAATACATTCCACAACATGTGGTTTGCCGCGCCCCAATGCGTAAATGAGCCGTAAACATTGCCTTCGTTAACCGGCGGCATCTTCCCTTCCCTTTTCAACTCCATCATCTTATCAATGGCCATTTTCACTTCGACAGGTTTATTGCGAATAGCGGCTTCGTCGATACCATGCAGCGCGAATATAAGCGTCATTCCCTGTACCAGCCCATCCAGTTCGCGACCATATTCAAAATTCACACCCGCTTTCGCCGCAACATCACCGTCGCCGGTGGCGTCAATAACGATATCGGCAAGGATGGCGCGGCGACCGGTCTTGGTATCACACAATACGCCTTTTATCCGGCCTTCCTCAACAATCGGATCGCCAACGGCAAGGTAGCAAAGCGTTTTGACACCCGCTTCATTCAGCATCCGCTGCCACACAATCCGCATACCTTCAGGGTCAAACCAGTGGGTTTCATGGGCGTGAGGGTAACTCCCGTCCTGGCGAATCCAGTCATGTTTGAATGCCCGCTGCGCGCTTTCCTCGACCAGGCCATAAATCACCATCTTCTCACGATCGCTGCGATGCCAGCCATTCACCAGCGCATTGGTAGCCATCCCGCCGACGCTGGGCCATCGCTCGATGAGAGTAACCCGGCAGCCATGCCTTGCCGCGCTGACCGCAGCCGTTACACCTGCGCAACCGCCGCCGCAAACCAGCACATCGCAAACATCCAAAACAGGAATCTTCTGACTCGGAACTTGTATATCCATCTGAATATCTCCCGGGTAGTATTTTATCATTTATTACACAGAGATACACTGAGGAGGCACAGAGATTCACGGAGAATTTTTATTTATTCACTCCATGAAGCTTGTGATAAAATAGACACTTGATTGAAATCGAACTCCCTCTGTCACTGCGGCGACATCTCCCTCAAGAGGGAGACATAAAAGCCTCCGTGAATCTCCGTGCCTCCTCAGTGAATCTTGTAACAAAAAAATAAAAAGCAGGAAATTGATGATTTGTACCAGAAAGATGAAACAACAGGTTGTAGTTGATTCCTTTTACAGGAGAACGTGAATGAAACGGAAAGATATTTTTCTGGAAATTAATGGCGATGATGCTGGCGATGGTTCGAGACAGCATCCGGTTGCAACGCTGTCGCGGGCAATCGAGTTAAGCCGGCAAGACCGCGGCAACTGCATAGTGGCTGGCGACGGGGTATATTTTAATACCAATGCCACCCTGACAGCAGCAGATTCCGGCTTGAAAATAATTGCCGTTAAAGGCGCAAAACCAGCATTTTACGGCGGAGTTCAAGTTACAGGCTGGCGCATAGAAGGCGAATTTTGGGTGGCTGATGTACCAGGGGTAATGAAAGGTATCGTTGATTTTCGCAGTCTGGTGATTAATGAACGATTTGCTCCGCGAGCACGATATCCCGAGACCGGCGAGATACGCCACGCCAGCGAATTTCCCGTAACCTGGATGAGTTCGACTAAAGGCGGTTGGGAACGAAAACCAACCGAGGAAGAACTAACCACCCTGAAAGTTATTGATGGCAGCCTGCCGGAAACGATGTCGATAAAAAATGCCGAATTAACCCTGTACCATAGTTGGGACGAAAGCCTGGTAGGAATAAAAAAATGGGATAAGAAAAAAGGAATCATCACCTTTTCAACGCCATCCGGTCATCCCGCCGGGGCATTTGGCAACTGGATGGAAAAAGCCCATACTTTTGTAGTCTGGAACATTCGCGAAGGAATGACAAAACCCGGTCAATGGTATCTGGACCGCGATAATGGACAAATTGTATATTGGCCGCTGCCGGGTGAAAAAATCGATAAAATCACCGCATACGCACCAATGCAAACCACTGTTTTGCAAATTAACGGCACAGAAAATGAACCGGTAAAAGATATTCAGCTAAAAGGATTAACATTTGGAGTCACCACAACACCGCTATTAGCAGGTGGATTCGGCGCAGGCAATTTTGAAGGCGCCATTGAAGGCAAGTTTGCACATGGGTTAAAACTTGTTGATGTTGAAATACGCTGGACTGGCGGCCAGGGAATACGCATCGCGAATAGCAATGGAATACGCTGCAATAATTGCATTATTCATGATGTCGGCGCTGGCGGAATAGTCATTAACAATGGAAATAACGGCGTCATCAAAAAGACATTAATCCATCACAACGGCCTGATTTATCCCAGTGCACTGGCGTTGCGTGTGGGTGGCAACAAATGGCATGTTCACCACAACACTCTTCATCACACCCCATATTCAGCGATTTGCGCTGGGGGAACCAAATTGATATTTGAAAGCAACAGGTTTTACAATGTGATGGAAGAGTTGTCAGACGGCGCGGCAATATATATTTTCGCTGGAAAATCATGTGTGATGCGCGGCAATTATGCCTATAATTTGCCGGATAAAATCGGTCATGCGTATTACCTGGATGAGCAAAGTGCGGATTCAATAGTCGAAGGAAATGTCGCGACCGGCGGGTCATGGCCTATCCACAACCACATGGCATGGAACTGCGTAATCAAAAACAATGTCTGTATAAACGATACCGGAAATATGCGGATAACCTTCCCCAATTGCGACGGCTTTACACTTACCCGCAACGTCTTTGCCTGCAGCGGCGAATTAATATTCGAGCCATCATACACCGGGGTATCAAAACTGATTAATAACGCCTGCTACAGCAAATCCGGCCAATACCGCTTCGCATTCCACGATCGCCTGCCATCACTGGAACGCAATGACGTGCCAACTCCGCTGCTGCCAGTAAACCAGGGGTCGTTAATGGTTGATGTCGGGTGTGAATGCGACAACGGCAAAATAACATATAAGAATACATATCTGGCAAAGACACTGGGGTTGCGGGAATTGGATGTGTCGAAAGCGGGATGTGGATAAATTGCAAAATGCAAATATTTTTTGACATGATTAACATGATTTACAAGATTAATAAATATACAAAATCATGATAATCATGTTAATCATGTCAAAAAATATATAAGTTGAATGTGTAATATTTACTGAAGTTCTTCTTCTTTTTCTTCTATAGCTGCCGATACTTTTGGCTGATGCAATAATCGGTAAATACAGCCGATGATGGTCAGTATGCCGATGATGCCAAAGTAACTATAATCTATCATAGCATGGGCTACACTCAATTGTTTTGGATACATCATTATGAAAATATATGAAAACAAATAAAACAAGCCAAATATAAGTCCCAACCAAGTAAGCCAGCGCGGAGAACCTGGTCCCCAAATAATTATTGACCAGCCCACAAGGTAAGGTAAAAACAATGATGACCACCACATTGAACGTCCGGTGTCACCACCTAAACCACCTTTCATGCTAATAAACCACAATGCAGCCACTCCAGCGGTTATCATAATAAAACCCCAGAACCTGTATTGCATTATCCATCGTTCTTCTTTACCGAGATAGGTGCCAAGTGCAATCACCCCGCTGCCAGGAAGGATGAGCAATGAACCTTCCATTGGGTCAAGGGCGCCAACCACCATAGCAGTGCCGCCGATAATTATTAGTATGCGCGACCAGAGTTGACGTTTATTCATGCGACATGCCTCCTTTAGATGAACCATCTATTTAAAACCATATAATTATTTTACTACGCATATACAAAAATATCTATTAAAAATGTCGCTTTATCCAATTTTTATAAAGGTAATTTAATTTATTTCATTAATTATTCAATAGTGGAGATAAGGTATGACAATAGAATCACAGGATTACACTAATATCGCCTATGACGGATTCATTCCCGACAGCATGGTTTGCGACACGACATTGCGGGAATTGCCAGACAGGTCATGGGCATTGTTTATACTTGCCGGCGGCGATTTTGAACCATCGCCGGAAAATTATACCGCAATCACCCGCAGCTATGACCAGGGAAGAAGTTGGACACCGTTAGAACCAGTGGATGTTGGCTTTCCCCGCGAAGGCATAACAATCGGCCAAGGTCCGACGGATTTATTGGTAGTCGGTGACCGTTGTACGCTGTTTTTCAGCACCCATTCCAAAACATGGGGACATGATTGGAAAACATGGATGATGCATAGTTACGACAACTGCCAAACATGGAGCAAGCCTGAGCCAATGCCGGGCAGGTTGGCTAACGCGACATTCATACGACCGCATATAAAGACCAGCGATAGCCGCATAATGCTGCCATTCCAGCATTACCTGGGTCCCAGCCCCGGTATTCCCCCGCCACCACCAGAAGAAAAGCCATGGTGGGGAGAAATTTGCCATTTTGTCAGCGACCCGCGTATGGGTGTATTAATAAGCGAGGATGGCGGCAACACCTGGACCGAACATGGAAATATAAAATTAACCGCTGACGACCGATATCATGGTTGGGCAGAACCCAGCATTGTTGAATTGGTGGACGGACGCATCGCTATGGTAATTCGCGCCGATAGATTAGGCGGTGTGCTGTATTATGCTGAATCAACTGACGGTGGACTAACCTGGCCGGAATTTGCTGTAAAAACCGATATCCCCAACCCCGGGTCTAAAGCGTCATTGTTCTCACTTGGCGGCGATACAGTCGCAATGCTGCATAACCCAAACTCGGCACATCGCAGTCCATTGTCGGTATGGATAAGTTATGATGGCATGAAAAGTTGGCCTTACCGCCGCGTGCTGTTTCCAGAGTCATGCGACGGTTCGGATGGAAGACTCAATTATCCCGACGGTTTCGTCAGCAAAGACGGCAAATACCTGAACTTCGCGTTCGATGATAACCGGCACCGGGCAGTTTTTTATCAATTAAGAATTGATAAAATAAAGGAACAACAGCCATGATCAGTATAAACCAATGGCAAATCCACGAAATCACTTTTACCAGCACTGTTAAATATGCGAACCCATACGCTGATGTTGATATTACTGCTGCCTTTACCGGACCTGATGGCGCAGTAATTTCTCGTCCTGCTTTTTGGGATGGTGGTGATTGTTGGCGGGTTCGTTTTGCGCCAACTAAAGTTGGAAATTGGAATTGGGTCACTGTTTGCAATGATGATAAAAACGCGGGATTGCACTGTCAATCAGGAACGTTTGAATGTGTGCCATACACCGGCACCAATCCAAATTACTGTCATGGATACCTGCAGGTCAGCGAAAATGGACGATATCTGTGCTATGCTGATGGTTTGCCATTTTTCTGGCTGGGTGATACTCATTGGCAAATGCCGGATACCGAACGTATAGATGAATGCAACCACCCGGAACATAACGGTGGTCACTGTCCATTTGGTGGGCAGTTCCAGCACCTGGCAGCTGTTCGCAGGAATGCCGGATTCAATGTGTATCAAACTTATCCATCTATATCAAAACACTGGTGGAATGAGACATTTGACCGAATTGACCCGAAACGATTCCAGCAGGTTTTTGACTACCAAATGGATTATCTTGCAGAG
This sequence comes from uncultured bacterium, assembly GCA_964638715.1. Taxonomy (GTDB): domain Bacteria; phylum Armatimonadota; class Hebobacteria; order CAIYQO01; family CAIYQO01; genus JBAXQQ01. Next base: position 27,843 of record CAZWZF010000035.1, read on the forward strand.
CAGGGATTTGTAATTGCTCTCGGATTCGGACATTTTAACAGCGCTGTAAAAATACCATCAGCAGATTTGTGCCGTTGGGCAAGATACCTGGTGGCGCGATACGGCGCACATCCGGTGGTATGGATAACCTGCCAGGAGATATCAGCACCCGAAGATATGAATAAAATGTCATCATGGTTGGAAGTTGCCGCTGAAATTGAACGCGCAGACAGTTACTGCCACCCGCATTCGGGCCATCAATGGGTGCTGGATGTGGACGAACGGCCATTGGGCAACTATAGTTGGCACGACTGGTTCGCACTGCAAGGCGGACATCGCGGCAGCGGTCTTACTACCCAAGCGCGTTATGCGGGATACTATAACTTTTCACCGGCAAAACCAATGATTGAAACCGAAGCGATGTATGAACAAGTGGATTGCGGAGGTATAGCCGATGAGAATGACGCGCGCATGTCGGCATGGAAAGCAATACTTTGCGGCAGTGCCGGCTATACCTACGGCGCGGCAGGGGTGTGGGCATTAAAATGGGACCCGGCAGATAAAAACTGGAAAGATTACAATCATGAAATTGATGGCTGGTATGCTGGTATTGCAATGCCCGGCGCGGAGATGATGACTATATTGAAGGAGTTCTTCATTGACTTGCCGTGGACCGAGTTAACGCCGCGCTTGGCAGATCCAACCTGGGTTTCCAGCGAAGACCCTGAAAAATGCGTTCTAACAACAATCGGCAACGAATTATACCTTGCATACTTTTACGGTGAATCATCAGTCAGCATCCTGAAACAACTGAATAGTGATACCACCTACACCGCGAAATGGTTTGACCCCCGCACCGGGAAATATACAACCATCTCAACCGGAATCAAAGCAAACAATGGCGAATGGCAGGTGCCGGAAAAACCGGCGGGAGACTGGGTTCTGGAATTGAGAATTGACGACTAAAATTAGTTGACAGTTGATAGTGGACAGTGAACAATTGTCGTATAAAATCGAATTCAAACGATTGCAGTCGACTTCAAACGATTTTGAACGAAAAAAATAAGGAAACAGCAATGACCACAATACATCTTTACGACAGATGGCAATACATCTTCCCTGCTGAAAGCGGGATAGACCGGGTAGTTTTTACTGCCAGTGATGGGACGGCGGTTGCCCGACCGGTGTTTCGGCATCAGCCAGTAACCTTGCGGTATGATGACCACGGTTATGAACACCTGGTGGCTGACGGTGACGAAGTTCTGGCGGTGCGATTTACGCCGACAAACATTGGCGAATGCCAATGGCAGGCAATGGCGGGTGGAGATATCTGGCAGGAAGGCTCATTTGAATGTATAGAATCTGACGAACACGGATTTGTTGAGATTAGCCAGCACGACCCGCGATATTTCGCGTTCAGCGATGGTGCGCCATATACTGCTATTGGGCTAAATCTTGTTGGACCGCCAAGTTACGCACTGGCCGCCGGCGGCGAGTTTGCCCAGTCGCAACAAACCGGAACTTTGGGAGTTCAGGAATATGCCCGCTGGTTTGCGCGATTAGCAGAAAATGGCGGTAATTACGCGCGGTTGTGGCTGTCTCACCCATATTTTAATGTAGATGGCGAAAACGCGGGTGATATTAACTTAACCGCTTTTGCTAAACTTGATGAAGTTATTTCACTGGCACGAAGATACGGCATCAAGTTGAAGATGTGTTTGGAACATTTTCGCCATGTGGCTGAAAGCAAGGAACCTGCAATATTCACCCATAAAAAGCGCGACCCGGATACCGGAGAATATGCGGCAAATATGGATGAATGGTTTCAGAGTGAACGCTGGCAGCAGTTGTGGTGGCAGAAAATTGATGCCTACCTCGCTCGATACGACGATGACCCGGTGGTGATGGCATGGGAATTGTGGAACGAAATAGATTGCTGCGGCACCAGCAACTGGTCAATTCAGCGCGACTGGACAGAAAAAACGCTGACCCAAATAAAAACGTTATCACCACGCAATCTGGCGACAAATTCGCTGGGCAGTTTTGATTGGGATGGCAAACAACCGCTTCAGGATGATTTCAAGATGGACGAGATGGATTTTCAGCAAGTGCATCGCTATTTGGACCAAGGGGCCGGTTTTGAGATATGCAAGCATGACCCGGTGGCTTTTTCTATCGATGGAGTATTTCGCGGACGTCGTGCTGACCGTCCGGTTATCCTTACCGAGACCGGCGCCGTAAATGACAGCCACACCGGTCCATTCCGCTATTATCGCTGGGATGATGACGGACTAATATTCCACGATACCACCTACCCGGCATTTTTCGCCGGTGCCGCCGGCAGCGGGCATATCTGGCATTGGGACCAGTATGTCGACCAGAAAAATCTGTGGAAAGGCTTAAAAGCCTTGGGACAGGTAATTGAAGGTGTAGCAATTGATCGGGAATATTTCCATGCTTTTGACCTGTCGACAGACAAATATTGGTGCCTGGTGTTGAAAGGATGCACCACCACCCTGGGTTGGCTGCGCAATAAATCAGATAATTGGGACCGGGTGCTCCGCGACGGGAAATCACCGATACCAGTACATGCATTGGTGGATTTTAAAAAAATTAATGTATCCGTTAATAAAATGAAAATATTCCACCCATGGGAAAATGACGGCATTGGCGATGTAGATATAAAAGGAAATATAGCATCATTCCCCGAGTTTATTCACGGGGTGGTGTTTAGAATAATTGAGAGTAAAACTGCTTTTATGACTGGGACCGCAGGCATCCTGCCTGCCCCCGGTTGTAATTCAATGGCACGAAATAAGAGATAATAATCTTTACCATGTATATTTACCAAAAAATATTAAGATAAATCGTCAATAAAGGAAACTTTCAATGCTGTTATTATATATATGAAGATAATTAAATCCTATTAATCGATGTAAAATTTAAGATTATTAACAAAATGTGAACTTTTTACATTAAAAAAACTTCAATTAAAAATATTTCATTGACACCGATATATCACTACAATATAATTAACTTTAATAAACACTCAAAACCTGTATAAAGGAGACATTAATGAGAAAATATAATTTCGGGCATCGTGGCTTTACTCTTATCGAACTTCTCGTAGTAATTGCCATTATTGCCATCCTCGCCGCCATTTTATTTCCGGTTTTTGCCCGTGCGCGTGAAAAAGCGCGGCAAACGACTTGTGTATCCAATCAACGTCAAATATCCGCTTCCATACTGATGTATTGTCAGGACCATGACGAGACTTTGCCGTCTTCCGCAACTATCTGGAGCGATATCAAGGTTGACCCGGGTGTGCTGATTTGCCCAACTTTGGGAAAAGTGCGTACTAACGGTTACGGTTATCTGGAAGCGCGTTCAAAATTTGCTCTTGGCACCATTGATGACCCCACAAAATCCGGCTTGACCGGTGATGCAGAAAGTAGAACATATCCCAATGTCATTGCTGCTAATGGAAATGTCGACTATTCGCCGCGGCATTCCAATATGACTGCGGTATCATGGGCTGACGGACATGTTTCTATAGAAACCGGAGCGAAACTACCTGACACTAATATTCCTGGTTTTGTATTTGTCCCAGTGGGATTCCCATCCACTAACCCAGCCGCCATGCTGGATCCAAATGCGGCAACGCTTATTGACGCAACTACCGGCGGCGACTTTTGGACAGCCAGTTCAGGTTACAAATATGGCAGCAAAGGATACATTTTACCGCAATTTAACAACTCTACCGTAACCAGTCTGACCGGGTCTTATGTACAAAGTGTTACCCCTGCTGGTCATTCATCTTACTGTTGGGCAGCAACAGCGACTGACTCGCGTGCGCCGATTAATCCTGCGGATAGTTCCCGTTCAGCCGCATGCTGGTACCAAAGTGGTACATTTACCATTACCATTAATGTCGCGGCAGGTGATACTACTGTTCATAAAGTACATCTCTATTGTCTCGACTGGGATTCAACAGGCCGTGCTGCTAATATTAATGTGTTAAATACACCTGGTGGTACATCACTGATTGGTGCAAATTATAATATGACCAGTTATGTCCCCGGCAAATGGCTGTGTATCTATTTCCGCGGGACCGTTTCTGTATCGTTAACATCAACGGCCAGCAACGTTGTAGTTTCCGCTGTCTGTTTTGATTAACAAGTCGTGGCGTCACCGTCCCGGTGACGAGTTGATAAAAAAGAACCGGCTGAATAAAATATCCTTTCAGCCGGTTCTTCCTATTTCCGAGCGAGACGCTCTGACCACCTCTTGTTAAAAAACTCTGATTTTATAATTGCATGAAAAAACTTATCCCCTCTCCTTGCAAACAAGCATAGAACTCTATAAAATTAAATGATATAAGGGGATATTATGAAACTGAAGATTTCATTCGTTATTATGCTGCTCGCGTTATTTTCTTTTACATCTTTACATGCAAAAAGGGCTAATCCTTTGCAGAATACCGCACCGCATGAAAAAGCTTTGACGATGCTTAAAACAGATAAAGTAGAGATGGGAATATTGGCGCAAGCCGGGGGAACTATTGTGCTTTTGCGCACACCAGGCGGACCGAACCTGCTTTTATCCACCCACCACATCCCGGTTCGTATAACGAACTCCACATGGGTGCATTTGCACTATACCCACAAATTGATAACAACAATAACAATACCACTACAAATTTATTCATAAATTCCCCCTGATTTATTTTGGATTGGTTTCAATACAATTTCCTAAATTTATTATACACATAACTGATTAAAACTTTTTAATGAATTAATGGATTGATTTCATCTTTTGTAAGAATTGAAGATAATATATTTAAAAGTTATCCGGTATCAAATTTTTAGGAAGATATTAAGAAAGAATCAGCGACTATTTTTAAGTAGATTTCTCTTTAAAAGAGAAAGCCCTAACTAAATAAATTGGACCAGTTTTCAGTTTATTTGGGTTAAGTATTCAAACGACATAACATCAGAAAAATCGTTGCTACTCATTCTTTTTTAAGTTTTTTTCTGAACGGTATTTGTTTGGCGACATACCGGTATTATCATGAAACAAACGGTCAAAATGAGCAAGGTGATTAAAACCTGTTCTGATTGAAACATCGGTGATGGACAAATCTGTTTCTTCCAATAATGCCATGGCTTGATTAAGACGAAGTTGAATAATATATTTTTTGGGAGATATGCCAGTTAATGTCGTAAATAACTCTGTGAAATGCGCTCGCGATAATGACGCTTTCTGTGCCAGGTCTGATATTGTAACTCTGTCGAGAAAATGTCTATCTAACCAACCACGAGTATTAAGGATTCGCAGCATTGTTGAATCAGAAATTAATTCGGTTGATTTTGATATTATTAATCTGACTATTGTTACAGCAAGCAACTGGCTAACCGCAATGAATAAAGGAGTGCGCCATTCATTATTGCGTGCATATTCGGCAAGGCATTGCTCATAATTTTCCTGCATTGAACGAAAAATATGGTTATCATCTGTCCATCGAACAGGTATGGATAAATCATTGCCAGATGCCAGTTTTCGTATTAATGGAGTAGGTTGCATAATATTGCTAAGTCGGGCAAAAACAGAAGGATGAATATAAAAACCACGTAATGATATGAAGTTTTCTGAACCTATCAAACTATGATTACAACCGGATGGTAAAAATATAACTTGACCATTGTGAACTGAAACTAATTTATTATCAGGTCCGTAAGTATAATGCCCGACGCCATTAAGAATAATATTAATTTCATGGTCGACATGGTAATGCGATTCATCCATGCAATCAGTCCAACAAGGTATATAAGCCGCTTCACGTTCAGTAAAAGCAGGCGAATTGCCGTTTTTGCTATAATTTAACATGTATAGCAGTAAACCCGTATCTGATGGTGTAACTCTTGGCATCATTACCATATATTCATTATATATAAAAAATGCATATTTTGATAGATATATAATCATTAATCACAAAGAATACAATTATTGCGGTTTTGCTGTTAAATTCAAAAACAAAATTTAAAAATCTCTATTTTCCTCAATAATCAATTTACAACCCCTATTGCGAGTGATAATATGGGGCAGATTTAATTTTAATCATCAAGAGGTAATTTATATGTCTTCCCCATCATTTGATAGCCGCGTAAAAGGCGCGCTGACCGGTGCTGCGATTGGTGCTGGTTTGGGCTTTGCCCGTCACGCAAATCCCGCACAATTTCATGTCGAACACCCAAAAGATGTGCTGGGCCTGTCTGTCATGCCGGTAGCAACTGCCGAGGAAAAAACCGGCAGAGTTGATACCCGCATTCTCACCCCATTCATCAATTTAGGCGTGCAGTCCTACATCAATAAAAGTGGACGCGCGGTGCCGGAAGATATCGGCGCACTGCTGAAGGATGATACCGCTATCGCCGGGCCGATGTTCGGCTGGGATGCCATTCATTCTACCCAGGAAGTGCTGAAGGAAGGGATGAATCCGCGCATCAGCGGAATGGGATGCCCGCCCAGCGGATTGATTTGCGCCGCCATGCCTGCCGTTGGCATTTATCATTTCAAAGACCCGGAATATGCCTACCTTGATGGCGTCGAACTGGCATCGGTATCGCAGCCAAAACTGGGTGCAGACTGGGCCGGGTTGTGCGCTGCCGCAGTGGCAACAGCTTTCAACGGCGACATAGAGAGCATCTTTGAAAACGTATTTCAAATTGCCCATAAAAATAATAAAACTCTGTTTTACCAGCTTAACAACATTGTAAATAGTGCCCGCTGGATAAGCGGAAATGAAGAGCAATTCGCCAACTGGTGGATGACAGAAGGCGGTCGCGGCACATCCCGACAGGAAGAAAGCTGGCCGGGATTCAACCCTATCCGCTACGTACTGCCGTTATTGTTCGCCTTCTCCAATGACGCGAAGAAATTCTTCAACTTGCTGGTCACCCCGCCTTGCGCATCATGGTTTGACGGTATGCTGGGTGGACATGCCGTGTCCGCCGTTGTGGGCGGCGCGATTCTCGGCGCGCTGAATGGCGAAGATATATTCCCCGCGGAATGGCGCACCTGGGCGGCACCTATCGCCACACCATGGTATCCCATTCAAAACTTGGTACAACAGCGCCTGCAAAAAGAAAAAATCATCATTAAGTCTACACAAGAAATGTTGGATACGAAGGTTGGCGACCTTTCTCTATTGCAGGAAAAGGTTTATGGCTGCATGCTTGCCGGCGCCATCGGCAATGCCATGGGTTCGCCGGTAGAGGGGCAATTGTACCCAGAAATCGACGCGAAGCATCCCGGCGGAATTACCGGCATCCTGGAACCACACCGATTGGAAAGCGAAGATGACAACCAGATGGCGATGCTGCTGGTTGAAACCTATATTGACCGCAATGGCCTGCCGGTAATGGCGCGGCATTTTGGCGAAACCTGGCGGCAGCGGCTGAACCGCGACCATTTTTTCATCATGTGCATGGGCAATTCTTATGACATGATTTGCAGCGGATGGGACGCCCGCATCACCGGGCATTGGAGCCAGGTGACCGGTTCCACCGTCATGTGCCTGGAGCCGGTTGGCGTCTACCACGCCGCCGACCCCGAGTTCGCCGCTATCGACGCCACCGCCGTCTCATACATGTACCAGCGCGGGTTGGACATGGTCTCTGCGACCATGATGGCCGCCACCGTGGCGGAAGCGTTGCAGCCGCAGGCAAGCGTAGACAGCATCTTACAGGCCGCGCTAAACGCCGCGCCTAAAACCCCGCTGCATACCTTTGACACCCGCACCTTCAAGACTGCTTATGACTACATCGCCACCTGTCTCGACATAGCGGATAAATATACCGACGTGCTGTCTGTCCGCGCCGAACTGTACGAAAAATGCCTTTTCTACCACATGATAGACCCGCTGGAACTGTGGGGATACGCGCTGGCAATGTTCAAAATCGCTAAAGGCGACGTCCGCCAGTCCGCGATAGGCGGTACCAATATCGGCCGCGACAGTGACACCATCGCCGGCCGCGCCGCCATGCTCGCAGGCACTCTGAAAGGCGCATCCAACGTGCCGGAAGAATGGAAACAACTATTCAAACCCGCCTCGCTGGACCGCATAAAACACAACGCCGGCCGTTTCACCGACCTGATAGCAAAGAAAAACCTGCATAGACTGGTGAACAGACAGAGCGGGATAATCGGGTAAGTTTTTATTTTTTACATCGATTGTGGGGATAATTGTAAGTTAGCAATCAAATATGTAAAAAATCATGATTTTAATGTGTCGCTGCTCTGCAGCTTTAATTTCTTAGATATTGTATTACTATTAATATTTCGCCGCGCTGCGGCTGATTAGTTTGATAGAGTATTATTTTCATATTACAAGATATCCAGCCACAGAGTGGCGGTATGTTAATAGAATGAAAATCTAAAATGATATATAGCTGCAGAGCAGCGACACATTAAAGTTGTCCAATTTATTTGTATCCGTAATTTATAGGCTGTTACGGACCCAATCCCGATAATACTCCGCCCATTCTTTATCATCGGTAGTGTAGTCGGCGAAGATGGATACTCCGGCGAAGGTTTTGGAGTTGGTGGTTGGGTCAGCCAGGCCTTCGCGGACTCCTTTCAGTGCCATGCGGATATTTTCTGACTGGGGGTTGTGGGTGCCACCGCCGGCTTCGTAACTGGGGATACCTATCAGCACCCGGCAATTCGGGTTTGCCTGCGATACCGTGCTGGTGACGACTGATACCTGTTTGTGCAACAGGGCTACATACATTCGCGGCAGGTACATTGCGGAGTCGTAAGCCATCACCGCTATCTGGTCGCAAAGGCCGGATACTTCGGCGAAATATGTGGTGTCCCAGCAATATTTGCGCGGTACCGGATGCGGGTACCACATTGGCGTGCATGCCCCCTGTAATGTGCCGACCGGCAGTACCTGGCGCGACTGGCGCAGCAATTCGAGATAACACGGATCGCCGCTGGAACACTGCTCGTAATCCCACTGGATGCCGTCAAACCCGCACTCATCCACCAGCCATTTTGCCTCCGCAACCGTCTTTTCAAGAATCTTTTTGTCGGACAAATTTACCACTGGCCGGCCAATGCCGGTACCTACATACACCCAGGCGAACACTTTAATTACCGGTAGCCGTTTGTGCAGTTCTGCCACCAATTTCCGTCCCGACTCCGCCTTGTGAAACTTCAATGTGCCATCCGGCTTGATAAACCGCACATGGCAATAAGCATACTTTATCTGCCCGTCGCGCAAATGATTCACCAACCCGTCAAAACCCGCCGGGGTATACTCGCCAAAATACCATTTATACCGCAGCCAAATGCCATTCTCCCCACGATTGCCGGTATGCCCACCCATCGGTGCCAACACCGGATACAAAAAATAATCCAATATTAATGCCGCAAGTATGGCGGCAAACACCCAAAGAATAATGCGTTTTCTTTTTTGTTTGGGAGTTATTGGATTAATTGGTTTTTTGATTTGTACCATTGTTTTTTATTATAGCCATTTAAGGTTATAATGGGAATGATAGTTGAAATTAACAGTCACAGTTTGGAACTGGGCGGGAGCCCGGCGAAATTCGGTAAAAATAAGAAGATATCTGGCTGATATTCAAGTAAAAAATCAATAATTTTGTATATTGCTACCGAGTGAGCCGGGCTCCCATCCTGTTCCAAACGGTTACTACTTACTCAACCTTAATTATTAAACTTTAAACCAAATAACTCACCCCACCCTGTTCCCCATTACCCGTTAAACCGCTATAATAAATTATCTAAAGCGGCAAACTGCAGCGTTTTTGCAATTGCCGGCGAAGATAAAAACTGGGTATGGGCAAACGCGGAAATTGATGGAAACACCGTCGTAGTATCCAGTGACAAAGTACCCGCGCCAGTGGCAGTCAGGTACGCATACGCCGCCAACCCCGCCGGATGCAACCTGTACAACAAAGAAGGCTTGCCAGGAGTACCCTTCAGAAGCGATAACTGGTAAAAAAAACAGGAAAAATGATTAACATATAGGCGCAATATTTTGCGCCTATACCCGAGAGGTGGCCAGAGCGTCCCGCTCGGAAACAGAGAGAACCGGGTGCAAACTTCAGCGTTTATCATCCTCTTGCACCGCTATCGTCACCGAGACGGTGACGCCACGTTTCATAAAACTCTTGCTATGAAATCAGGAATCACACTGTAGAATTTTTCTATTTCAGATTTATTTACCGGATTAATACGAATGGGGCTTTTGTGTCCAACTACTTCTATTTTCACATCATTTTGTATATGCAAACCATGCAGTGGTTTTAAATCTACTCCGCGGTCGATTCCTTCCGCGCCAAGGAGAACAGCATTTGGAATTATTGTGGCAACAAGATCTACTCCATATTTCTCAATGACTTGTTTTGATACATTACAAACTCTTTTAATTTTCCTTGTATCTACCCAACCGATTTTACGGCCTTGTGACGTTAGGGTGATTTCTACCTGCTCAATTAGTGCGTTTTCGATTGGAATCTGTTCTGCAAGATAAGCATCCGCCAAATTTCGCCGTAACTCGCTGACATCTTTACCAATCGCCATTTCACGCAACACTTTTTCTGTATGTTTATAGTTCTCTGACTGCATTAGTGCCAGCAATGTGAAAAAGTCCTGACGGATACTGGCATTATTGGAATTATCTTTTTCACTTAATAAAGCAAGCCATCGACCGGAGTCGGCAGCTCTTTTCAATGCAAATTGCCATACTAATACCGCTGCCGTTGTGCGGCGAGTTTCAACGTAAAAAGTATTAAAATAACTGGTAAAAGATTCCCAGCCAAAGTGATGATCATAAATATTCGCAGCGCAATTCGCACTCGATAACCGTTGCAATTCTCTTTTAACCGCTTCAGACTGCTTATCTGCAAGCGGTAAATCAGCAAGGTAGATTGCGTTTATCATCTCGGTATTAACATTTGACAATTCCTTTGCCAGCCACCTATGATTGGTTATTTTCAACGGTGTATCTACCCCAATCGCATTAAGCAACAGAATCCCCGATACCATACCATCTAAATCGCCATGTGTAAAAATCTGTTCGTTTTTCATTATAAGCTCTCCCAATTATTTTCATGTGGTAATTCAAAAACATCCTTTGGCAATAAAATAAGTTTTGTTCGCAGTGATGATAATTTAGCAGCAGACCGTAATCTATCCAACAGTTTGCTTTTCATATTATAATCGTACAAAATAAATACACACTCAATTTCTAATTTTTCAGATGGCAAAGTTAAGTTATCTGGTAATAAACCTAATTGCTGTTTTTGCACAATCACTTTCCGATAAGATTCTTCCATGTCATTTCGTAATATACCGTCTTTTCCAATAATACTGGCGTATGATTCCATTTGTGTAATTAAATCTTGGATTCGATTATCTAAACCTTGCTTAATTTCAGCAATTATAATTTTCCCATTTCCATTATTGCTATTCTGCCAACCGATTGCGTCAGCTTTAATATTCTCCCCTGGTATTTTAACTTGCCTGTCAAAAAATATAACTGATTCTCCTGATTTTACACAGATTTGGATAATTTTATCTTCTACTATTCCTTCAGGTTTTACATATTTTTGCGAGTTTGCATTAATTACAGGAAACTGAAATATATAATCATTGATAAATGTCGGTGTAACCAGGAAATTAAAATAGTCACCATTTAATTTTTCATTCGGAAGCGTCACCCCATCAAGAAACTTTTCATGAATCTTGGCTTTAAACCGCGTGCCTTTATCTTTTTCCTTTATTGATAATACACCTCTGCCTTGCGCATAAGCATCAATATAACAAGCACGAATTTGTATATCAAGCGATGCTGATTTCAAGTGATGAAAAAGCGGCGCAAGATGACCGGTTTGTAATTCCTGCACAAATAGTGTTGATAATCCACGATTAAATACTTTTTCGGGCATTTTTTAGTTCCTTTAATTTATAATATTTATTATATCTTATCATCAGTGACAAAATCGGGTATTTAACTTTTGTTACTAAATTATTTTAATATATTTTCCTGTTAATAAACAGGGTTTCATTGAATAAAATTAACAAAGGTATAATGATTAAATTGACGAATTAGCAAAATAGATTAACTATCAACAGGTTAACCACAAATATGACCAAATTCAAAATTCGCCATTTTAATATCGATGACTTGCCAGCGGTGTTGGCTCTGTATACCCGGGTGATGGCGTCAAGGCCGCTGCGGTATTGCCGGGATATAAACAGCGAACAACTTGTTCGGCAATATTTTGGACATCCTGAGTTTCGCGGGGAAGGATTGTTTGTCGCGGAAGTCAGGGGTAATATAATCGGCTTTATTTTTGGCGCGGTGCGGTTGTTTCCTATCACGCCGGATGATGATTTGCCGGGCGCGTTTGTGAATATGATTCTGGTGGATGAACGGTATCGGCGCAAGAGGATTGGCAGTGCATTGCTGAAACAAGTCGCGGAGTTTGGACGAAGGCACGGAAAAAAGCTGTTAAGCGCCAGTTCCGACCCGATGAATCCGCTGGCGTTCTGGCCAGGGGTTAACCGCGAATGGGACGATGTCGTCGGTTTTCTGCGCGCACACGGCTTCGCCACACATCACTGCGAAGTGTCGATGGATCAACTTGTCGATAACTTTGCGCTGTCCGAATATGCCGAACACAAATTAGCCGAACTAACAGATGATGGATTTCAGTTTATCCCCTACGAGCCGAAATATCACGACGCCTTGCTGGCGACGGCCGGTACTCCATTCTGGCATCTTGATTTGCAGTCAAAAATAGACCCGCTCCCCCACCCCTTTATCGAAACCGCGTTTCTTGATTTGGATAATGAAAATATATTCGGACCTGAAGATGTGACAATAGTGGTATCAGGTGAAGATGAACTCTGCGGTTTCGTCGCACTGTGCCGCAATCCCGGCGAAACGATATCATACCTTGGCCCCATCAGAATATGCGAGCCGTATAAAGGTTGCGGGATGGGCAGTGTGATGATTCAAATAGCCTTGCTGCGGGAAAGCGAACGCGGAATCAAACTGGTCGACCTCTGGTGCTCGCAGGACAACGCCAACCGCTATTATTCCAGAAATGGTTTCATCCAGCATGACGCCTGGGATATGTATGAACGGGAGTTGTGAAGTAATAACACATTAAGAAATTAACATGGATGGGTAGGATAAGCAGGATGGAATTTTTAGTTATTTAACCACAAAGATCACAAAGAACACAAAATAATATTCAAATGACATTTTATCCTGCCTATCCTGCCCATCCATGTTAATAAAATCTATACACAATGACTGTAATTTTAAACTCATTTCCAACTACAGCCACCTCAAAATTGTCCATTGTCAATCGTCAATTCCATTTCACTCTTCTATCGCTGCTTTTTGAGACATTATCGCTTTTATTATCGCCGCGTCGAACTTTGGTTTGCGGTCGTAGGTGTATAGCCCATTCACTTCCTGCTCTACATCGGTTAGTTGGGTGTAGCACAGGCCGCACATGCGCGGGTGTTGCAGCAATGCTTCTGTCAGGCCTTTAAAGCGCGCGAAGAAATCTTCCAGATTTTTGGGACGATCGCCGTAACCCCAGGCTTTATCATCCTGCTGGTTTGGGTTCCACCATATTCCGCCGTATTCGCTGACGAAGTAGGGTTGTCCCTGGTAAGCCGCGTCGCGGCCAGGGTTGTTGATGAATGGTTTGCCGCCATTGGCAAATGCCGCGTGGCGTTCTGTGAAAGATTCCGGATTTTGGTCGTAATCGTGGCTGTCATAAACATCAGTGTCGCCGTCATGCAGATATCCGCTGGTGTCCAGCACCGGTCGGGTGTTGTCCATCTGTTTGGTGATATGATAAACCTGATTCACTACCCCAGTGCGTCCATCGCTGCCGCGTTCGTTGAACGGGCACCAGCCTACTATCGCAGGATGGTTATAGTCGCGCGCTACAATGGTGCGCCATTCGGTGAGAAATCGATCCAGCGTTTCCGGACGGAATAAATCAAGCCCCCAATCTGCCATTTCACCCCATACCAGGTAACCCAATTTGTCTGCCCAATACAGGAATCTCTCCTCGAATACCTTCTGGTGCAAGCGCGCGCCATTGAAACCCATTGCCTGCGACCGTTCAATATCGCCGCGCAATTCCGCATCATTTGGCGCCGTGTATAAACCATCGGGGTAAAAACCCTGGTCGAGGATGAGACGCTGAAATACCGGTTTGCCATTGAGCAGAAGTGCCGGGCCATCCCATGCCAGCGAACGCAGGCCAATATAACTGGTAACAACATCAATTGTACCTTTAGCGTCTGACAGGGTGAATGTTAAGTCGTAAAGGGTTGGCGATTCCGGCGACCATGGCTGTACATCTGATATCGGCAGCGCCGCAAGGAAATGATGACCGCTGGCATTTGCCGTTACCTGACCAACATTTTTGCCTTCTAAGACAGCCACTACCTGTAATTCTAAACCATCAGCAACGCCAACAATCGGTGCGTCAATATAAACGATTCCATTTTCAAGGTCCGGCGTCATCTTTGGACGTCCCAGGTAAACCTGCGGCACCGCCTCCAGCCAAACCGTCTGCCATATTCCGGTGGTGCGGGTGTAATGGCAACCATGAGATCCGTATTGTCCGCTTTGCTTGCCGGTGGGCTGCAATGATGAGCGCGTGTCATCCTCTGCGCATACCGTAATCACATTCTCGCCAGCTTGCAAATACGCGGTGATATCCAGGCTGAATGAGCAATAACCGCCGCGATGAGTTCCGGCGCTATTGCCATTCACCCACACCTCGGTGTCGTAATCAACCGCACCGAAACGAATCAGCACTCGCTGACCTGCCCATTCAGCGGGAATAGTCACCGTGCGCCGATACCATATAGCCGGCATAAAATCCTTATATTCTATGCCAGATAATGGAGTTTCCGGGCAAAACGGAACTATGATTTCTTTATCAAAATTGCCGGATGCCGTCATCTCGCGGTCGCGGCCAGTGCATCCGAAATCAAAAGCGAATTGCCAGGGACCATTAAGGTTAACCCATGCGTCGCGCACCCATTGCGGACGGGGATATTCAGCACGTGGAATAGACATTATTCACCTCATTTTTATTATTTTTAGACAAGATTAACATGATTAACAAGATTAATTACATACCCGAAACTTTCAGACTGTTCCTGTTTCTGCTATACTATGCAACGAAGTATAACAACATATTACTGGATATTCCATGCCTGAAATTATCAATAACATACCCGAAATTTACATTATGCCGCCAACTGCCCGGGAGTCTTTTCTGCCATTGGGTATACCGGCGGGAAAATCGCTGCGCCAGCAGGGGATAACTATGGCTGGCATCAGCCACGTTATGCCGCCATATCACATCAGTCGTCCAAATCCCAATTTCCATCTGGTTTTATCCACTATTCGCGGCAGTGCACAGCTGACATTGCCAGACCGGAATTTGATTTTAGGTGCAGGTGATTTATTGGTGGCTCCAGCACACCACGCGTATGCATACCAGGCAATTGACGACTGGCATTTCGTATGGTTTCACCTGGCAGATATAGCGCACTGGCGCTTGTTGCGTTATGTAGATTTATTCATACAGCCAAACCGGGATTCCGCTAAAATGTTATGGTCTATGGAAGGATTTATCGAGGAAAATCTGCGTACCCAGCCAGACGGCAACGCCGCCACCCGCAGTTACGCAGATTTGATTCTATTCTACCTGGAACGCGAATTGGCAATCCAGGAAGACGCTGCCATCAATCGCCTGCACCTGTTATGGGCACAGGTAAACCGGCATTTGTCATATCACTGGACTGTCGAAGAATTATCTGTTCGGGTGCCATGTTCGCCACCACAATTATTTCGCGATACCGCAGAACACCATGCCGCCACTCCGATGGAAATGGTTACCCGCTTGCGAATTGCCCGGGTGAAAGAACTGCTCCAAAACTCTGAATACACCCTGGAACATATCGCCAGCCTGGTAGGATACGCGACCCCATTTGCCTTGTCGCGAGTATTTAAACGTCATACCGGCATGTCTCCGCGGGAATTTAGGAAAGAAGGCGGCAATATATAGAACTATTCAACATTTTCCTTGTCAAACCATTAACACAATCGTTACACATTTCAGATATTAAGGTATAATTACCACCATGAAAACAAGATTTTTATTGATGTTCGCTTTGTCAGTACTGGCATTTTCAGTATTTTCAGCCGATACCATGCCAACTCCTTTGGTAAAGCCAAATGACAAAGTGCTGGTGCTCGGAGACAGTATTTCAACAGGAAAAGGTTACGGTTACACCGCTGTCACCCTTATTAACAAAGAAAATCCTGACATGAAACTGACCTGGATGGAACATGGACATCCTGGATGGACTGCCAAGCAAGCCATCACCTTGCTTGACGACATCATCCAGAAAAAGCCAGATGTTGTGACTATCATGCTGGGAACTAATGACCTGGGTTCTGGCGGAGCGAGAGGTGTCATCGATATCAAAGACCGCCTTCGCGCATTAGCAGAACCGATGTTGAAGGCGGGAATCAAGGTTATATTATTAACCACGCCATACTCCAGCGATGCCACGCCATATTCTCACGAGTTGAACATCTCTTCGCTGCCGCAGATGGGTGAGGAAATAATCGGACTGGGTAAAGAGTTAAACGTGCCGGTATTTGACATATATACCTTCATGAAACAGACCGATGAGGCTGAACGCGCCAAAGACTCGAAGTTTATGATGTTTGGAAATTTGGGAGATTGCCACCCAAACAGTACCGGGCACCAGTTGATGGGACGGGCATTGGCAGATTTTTTGATGGGAAAAAGCACTGTTAAACATGTGCCATTTGTCTGGAAATACAGCGGAAAACCTAAGGCTATCGCCAAATACGCGGAAAAACCCGTCGATGCATCTGCCGTTCGCGGCGTAAAACCGATGGTGCTGAATAATATCAACCAGGTAGTAGAACCGACACACTGGAAAGGCACAACCGACCTGTCGGCAAATGCGTATGCCGCCTGGGACAAAACTAATCTATACCTGACCGTGGATGTGACTGATGACGTGATAATGGCAAGTGAAAAACAGCCAGCCTGGGGATTCGACGGCATCGAATTTTTCTTTGATTCCCGGCCAGAAAAAAAACGAACTGTAGAATATGCTCCCGGTTATTTCCAGATGCTGGTCGCGGTACCGCTAACCGATGGTCCTGCCCCAGTATCATGTGGAACTATTATGGATACATTTGATGCTGCTTCTGTTACCGCAACCTGTACCCGCAGCGAAGGAAAATACCGCATGCAAGTCGCTATCCCCTGGGCACAGTTAAAATTTACTCCCAGGAATGGCGCAAACATCGGCTTCGACTTTGCTGTCAATGACAGAGACCAGGCAGACAAAGGACGCTACAAATCACTCTGGCGCGGCAATGGCGATGATTATGTGAATGCCGGCAGTACCGGAAAATTAAAATTGGAACGGTGATTTTTTTAGACAGGATTAACAAGATTAACAGGATTAATTTTATCCTGCCTATCCATGTTAATTATTGTTTTGCCAGGTTATAGCAAAACCTTGTGATAAAATGATGGTACAGACACCTTCCTGGCTTCGCCACTCGGTGTCAGTCCCTGATTTATAAATAATTTAAAAAAGGAATAAATACCATGTGTATCAATCATCTCATGCTGACCGGTTTTTGCGGATTGGCTATCGGAATTATGACGGTTTCTGCCGTTGCTGCTGAACCTGCCGAAACGGTGAAAAAGCCGGTGCGGGTTGCCTGTGTCGGCGATAGCCTGACATCCGGCTATAAAATGGTGAAGCCGGAAATTAATGCCTATCCCGCGCAGTTGGGAAAACTGTTGGGTGACGGTTACGAAGTCAAAGGTTTTGCGGAACCGGGACGCACCGCACTGCAGAAAGCGGAACGGCCTCTGTGGAAAGAGAAAGTATTCGCTGACGCACAAGCATGGAACCCCGACATGGTTGTCATTTGTCTTGGCACCAACGATTCCTGGCCGGCAATATGGGCAAAACTCAGTGGAGAATTTGACGGCGACCTGCGGGCAATGATAGATACCTTCGCCAAACTGCCTTCTCACCCAAAAATCTGGCTATGCGTCCCCACCCCACTATATCTTGATACTATCCCGGTACAGCAAAAGATTATGATAGATGAAGTGAACCCGACCATCAGGAAAGTTGCCAAAGAAACCGGCTGTAAATTAATCGACTTTTACACCCCGCTGCTTGGCAAGGCCGATCTTTTTCAGGCTGACAAGGTACATCCACTGCCAACCGCAGGCGCGGTAATGGCACAGATTGTCGCCGATTCTATTGTTTGGCTGCCATTAAAGGAATCAGACGTTGTTGTCTGCCTGGGAGATTCTATCACCGATGGCAATACTTATCCGCAAATTATCATGCAGTCTATGAAAGAAGCCGGAAAACCGGCGACGCCATTCGTTTGCTCCGGCATTGGCGGCAACACCATACCGCAAATGGCAGCACGATTTAACCGTGATGTAGCAGTGTTGAAACCTACGGTTATTACCGTCAACGCAGGCACTAACGATTCCCTTCACTTTGAATCACCAGAAATTTTCGAGAAGGCACTTCGCGATATAGTCGCCAAGACAAAAGCTATCAACGCGAACATGGTTTTCATTACACCATGCCCGATTAACCCTAACCCGAATGCCGATGAGAAAATCGCTCAGCAAAATCGCGATAAAGCCACCGCCGGAGAAGCCCTGGGTGCAAAATATGCAGAAATTATGCGCAAAATAGCTGCCGAAGAAGGCTACCCGGTAGCGGAAACCTACGCGTTGTTAAACAAAGAACGCGCGGCAGGGAAAGAGATAATGACAGGCGACGGAATACACCCCAATTATTACGGGCAGTTATTATTCGCCCGCTCAATTATGGATGTTATCAAATTAAGTGATGTGCCAACCATCAAAGAGTTTAAACCCAAAATGTACCCCGGAGTTATTAAAGAATGGAAAATGCGAACGGCTCCTGTCGAAAATAAAAAACAGCAAATATTGGATGAGGAAAGCGTAAAAGCATTAAAACCAGATGATACCTGGAAAACATACACATTGCCGGACGCAGCACCAGAAAAAGTCGTATCACCGGAAGATTGGCTGGAACAAACACGACGCAGCGGTTTCGGAATGCAGCTTCAAAAATTGGTAGGCGCGGGTAAAATTCAAGCTTATGCAACAATAGATTGCCCGACCGAAAAACAGGTGTATGTAAACACCGGCATCAGCGTTGAATCCGTATGGCTGAACGGCAAAAAAATCTATACCCCATCTCCAGACTGGTCAGGATTCCACGCCGGCAAAGAACGCATCCCGGTACAGTTGAATAAAGGTGCCAATATCCTGGCAATAGAGATAAACGGCAGCCAATTCTTCCTGAGCGTCACAGACGAATTGATTTGGGAGAAAAGGTTAATTACGAATTAGAAATTACGAATTACGAATTATTGTATGTTGGATTAAAACTTCCGGGTACAGCACGGATAAAGGTTAGCTTTTGTGACCTTCTATGAAACTGAAGTA
>CAZWZF010000036.1:0-46640 GCA_964638715.1 uncultured bacterium
ATTAATGAGCAAACTTGGAATAGATATCACGTAATTATGCGGGGTTAGGGTTTAAACTCCCCTCCTTAGCAAGGAGGGGTGGCCGAAGGTCGGGGTGGTTTTCGCCTACCACAAACCAGCAACCTAAGCATTTGATAAAATAGGTTTTGCAAAAGCATCTATAATTCTTATTGATATATATCCCTCTCGCCACCCTCGATTTTGATTAGTTGTTCGCGAGTCCAGGCGGCGGTTTTGGGGTCCATATCTACCAGTGCTTTTGCTATCGCGGCATCGCCGGCCTGTTTTGTGGCGGGTGACGCATAGTCAAGCAGGAATTCTTTGAAAGTCAGTATGCCGTTGGGCAGGCAGAACTGCTGGATTAGTCCCGGTTTTGCCATATCCATGAAGTCATGCCCGGTGCGGCCTTTGCGGTAACACCCGGTACAGAATGATGGCATATAGCCGTTTTCTGCCAGTTCGCGAATTATTTCGTCCAGTCCGCGATGGTCGCCGGTGATAAATTGCGGGGCGTCCTCGGCATCTTCACGTTCGAAATATCCGCCTGGCGAAGTGCTGGAACCGGCGGAAAGCTGGCTGACTCCCAGGTGTATCAATTCCCGGCGCATCGACGCGTTTTCGCGGGTGGACATGATGATGCCGGTATATGGCACCGCCAGCCGCAGCACGGCAACGATAACCTTAACGTCGTGGTCATTCATCTTGAACGGCGGGTCGCTGGCAAGCGGCGCACCCGGTGCCGGCTCCAGACGCGGAAATGAGATAGTATGTGGACCGGCGCCGTAATGGTTGTCCAGATATGCCGCATGCTGCAGCAGCGCCATTACTTCAAATCGCGGGTCCGCCAAACCGAACAGCGCACCCAGACCAAAATCGTCTATACCACCGGCAATGCAGCGGTCAAATACCGTCACGCGATAGTCCATGTCTGATTTCGGGCCGCGGGGATGCATTTTCTTATATGTCTCGCGGTGATATGTTTCCTGGAAACACTGGTAGGTGCCGATTCCGGCTTCTTTCAACATGCGGAAAGCGTCTGGTTCCATCGGCGCGGCGTTTACATTAACGCGGCGAATTTCCCCTTTACCTTCCTTCACGCTATATACGGTTTCAATTGATTTTGCCATGTCGCTCAGCGGCACCCGGCTATCCTCGCCAAGTACCATCAACACCCGTTTATGGCCTTGTTTAATCAATGCACGGGTTTCCCGGGCAATCTCTTCCTGGCTCAGGCATTTGCGGTGCAATTCTTTATTGCTCATGCGGAAGTTGCAATAAAGGCAGTCGTTAACGCACATGTTGCTGGTATATAACGGGGCAAACAGCACCATCCTTTTGCCGTAAATCAGCTCTTTGACTTCCCCGGCGGCGTCATATAGCCGCTGCAATTGAGATTCTCCCGCCTGCAGCAATACCGCCGCTTCTGCGATGTTCAAACCCGCCAGAGTCTTCGCTTTCGCCAATATTTCATCAAATTCAGCATCAGACGGCGCATGTGCCGCTTCCAATGCCGTATAAATTTTCGCTTCATCAATAATCTGGTCAGCTTTGGTCGCAGGTACCTGAGTCATTAAACAATCCACCTTTCATATACAAACAAGAGCAGAATAAACAATTATTTACCCTGTGCACTTATTTTACCCCTTTTCATGGGTATGTTGAAACCTTTTTGTGAAATATTTCACAAAAAATATGATATTAAGTTGATAGCAAATGAAAATAATTTATAAAGGCTCTTGTAAAACCCTATTTTTTTCTAAATTAGATCATTTGCACATTAAAAGCCCCTCCCCTCAATCCCCTCCCGGTTGGAAAGGGGAAAAACGACTATCAGGGACTGACACCGAGTGGCGAAGCCAGGAAGGTGTCCCATCGGGGTATCGCAAGGTTTTGCAATTGCTTGTAAAAAAGATAAACAATCTGGAACTAACACGACCATTTTGGAAAGCAATTCGAAGCAACCCTATTAATAAAAGCAATATTCCTGTGATTATTTGGATGAAATTGGAAATAGACAATATTTAGATTATGAGTAAATTTCTACATCTCATTCATATTTTAACTTAATTTTTTAACCACTTAAAACGAAATACTTCTTTACTACTACTTCCATCGAGTGAACGGATGATGTAACTGTTTCCAGTATATAACAATAATTGTTGCTTCCCTACCCATCCTGCAAATGCTTCTGTAGGATGTGATACTGCCTTTCCTTTTAGATTAAAAACAATACACCCCGATCCTTTCTTAATAAGTTCTAAATCATATGCAATATACCGTCCATCTGGTGACCAGTGAGCGTATGTATTTGCAACAGAAAAAATAAGAATAGTATTCTTTAGTGCACAGTTCCTGTGATCTCTCATCAACTGTGGTAATGGCCAACTTCGCGCGCGAAATAGTTGGTTGCCATCAACCACATAATGACCATCCGGTGAAAACTCCAATTCATCACTGCCTTCTCTCGCTGATTTACTCTGACTGGTTGTCAAATTAACCCATAACCCGCTATTGTCACCGGTCATGCCTTCTACATAATTGATTACCCAATCACCTTTATGCTTACGTATTGATAGATGAGTGCCAGGATAGTCACTGTCGTACCATTTAAATGCTTCTATATGTACGCTATGCCACAAGCGCTTAGCGAAAGAATAAACTTGCACTTCAACCTGAATATCCGTATACCTATCCCGCTTTCGTTGTGCATGTGCCCGCGTCGCTACCAGACCTGAAGCATCCGGGATAACCTTCCACTCGTAAACGTTAGTTAAAATAGTCATTTGCGAAACTCGTCCATGAAGCGGTAGTCGATAAAAAGTACAATTAGGCTGATGTTTCCCGAATTGCCATTCCCCTTCTCCTCCAACAGTTGCAATCATCTCGCTTTCATCTGGCATCCACTGTATTTCTCCGACATGATCCCAGATTTTCTTCCATTTACCTGTTTGTCGATCACCAATCCATATTCCCTCGGTACTTGATTTCTGCCGATACGATGAGACCGCTATATATCGGCCACTCGGACTCATTACAACAGAAGGACTGCTGACAGGTGATGGTGATAGATAAAAAATTGGCGCATTTTTTGCAAGTGGGGAACGAACATACTTTTGTATAGTTGCTTGACGAACTACAGGGTTCATAGCTAACACCAAAGGTACGCTTATATATATCAAGGTTATGATAAGCAGGTTTATCAGTAACTTTTTCATAATAATATTCCTTTCACATTCTTACTCTTTTTCAGCAGAAACAACTATTATATTTTCATTTGGCTTGTCTACCTGACTGCTCAGTTCTTCCTTTATTTCTTCTATCCGCGTTAGGTCTGCTTCTGTTAAGCCAGTGTCCGTTTTTAATGTTGAATTGGCGGGTAATGGCAATAACCGGTACTTTGCGGGGTCAGTTGATTTGTCGTGTTGTACCCATACCGGCAGATATTTCACTTCTTTTATCGTGGTCGCGGTTTCGCTTTTTTCTATTTTCAGATTCACTGCAATTCCGCTGTCGCGATAGCGGGGACGCTGTGCGCTGACAAAATTGCCCAACGACCAGGCGACCAAACCGGTGTAATCATCCTTGTCGCGTTTTACCGTCACCCATTCTATCGGCTGTACCACATGAGGATGCGCACCGATAACCGCGTCTACCCCACCCGCCAGTAATTTATTAACCAGCACTTTCTCATCATTCGTCGGGTTTCGTTCGTATTCATTACCAAAATGCAGATATGCAATGACGAAATCAGTGCCGCTTTTCTTAGTTTTTTGCGCTTTTTTAATTATTTCCGCGCCATCACCGATATAATTAACCGTATATTTATATTTTTTCGCCACCATCCCGCCATTTGTCATGGCAGTGTAATTCAAAATAGCAATTTTTATCCCGTTGATTTGTTTTACTATTATCGCATCGCTTTCTTTCTTGCTGCGATTTGTGCCGGTATGGTCCATGCCCGCCTGTTCTATCACATATTGCGTCCGTTTCAACCCGTCTACACCGCGGTCCAGGCAATGGTTATTGGCGGTGGCCAGCATATCAAAACCGGTATCGCTGAGCACCTTTGCCAGGATATCCGGGGTGTTAAAACATGGGTATCCGGTATATCCAGCCTTTTCGCCGGATAACGTCGTTTCCAGGTTTCCAATGGCGTAATCAGCAGATTTTATAAACGGTGTCACGTCAATAAATAATGGCGCATAATCATAATTGCCATCTTTGTCGACTGCCGCGTCATTCAGGCTTTTGTGCATTAAAATATCACCGGCAAACAGTACCGTCGCCGTTTTTACTGGCGGAACAACAACAACTGGTTGAGGCGGCGGTGCTGCTGGTAGATCTAAAGGTGTCTGCGCCTTTATGCGGCCAGCAAATAAAAATACCGCTGTAACAACCGCACAAAAAGCGAGTAAAAATATTAATATTCGTCCATTAATTTTCATTAGCATGATTATCTAAAATTTTAACGTAATTGGCAAATGGTAAGTATGAGTAAGAGTTCACCCTTTATTAAAAATAGATATCTATATGATGACATTCCTTTAATAGCCACGGAATGGTGATTTAATAAGTAATCCCGAGTGTGAGTCTCACGCTTATACACATCTTTATAAAATGCTAATATTCTATACAAAATGACCCCAGCGGGGTCAGATGTTTATAGAAAAGTAACAAAATTGATATTACGACCCCAGAGTGGGTCGGATGTAAGGTGGCAGTAAAAATATTTTTATAAATAAAAAATTGTTGGTAATTACATCCGACCCACTCTGGGGTCGATTAGCTTCTTTTAGTTTTAATGCTATAAACATCCGACCCCTACGGGGTCAAAGCTATATTGATAAAATGTGTATAAGGGTGAGGTTTACACATGGGGTTACTTATTAAAATGCCTTGCTGAGGCATATTCAATCTTTATTAAATTTCTATAAAAGTGAACTGTTACAAAGATGTAGAAAACCTATCTTTATCCAGAAAAATCTATAGCTGAGTAAGATTCAGATAAATGGGTACAATTATTATATAATGTTTAGATTTAATGCAATGCCGTCTTTACTGGTAAATATTTGATGAATTGTTATATAAAAATATGAAATATCATTGACACTGGCAATGCGGCGTTGCATGATTAATTAATACATTATTGGTTGTAAAACCAGTTTTGATAAATAAGGGGGTTAAAAAATGAAAAATAGTAAAATTCGTCGAGGGTTCACCCTCATTGAATTGCTTGTCGTAATAGCAATTATTGCTATTCTCGCTGCGATTCTGTTCCCGGTATTTGCCCGCGCACGCGAAAAAGCACGACAGACAACCTGCACAAGCAATCAAAAACAGATTGCCGCTCTGGTGCAGATGTATTGCCAGGACCATGATGAAACATTGCCATCATCTTCTAATGTCTGGGCAGTTATCAAGGCTGACCCCGGTGTATTAGTTTGCCCGACAGCCGGTAAAAGTGTCGTCAACGGTTATGGATATAACGCATCAGTCAGTACGGATGGCATTGGCACTTTTGATGACCCGTCTTCAGTTGTATTGACTGCTGATTCGACAAATACTTATGGCGATAATCTCCTTTATGGTCCAGACAGCATCAGCACCCGCCATTCCAGTGCCGCGATTTATTCATACCTTGACGGTCATATTGCACCAAGTACTGCTACCTTCCTGCCAACTTTTGATCAAGATTTATTATCAGGTTTATCGGCTGGCACATTAGTTGACGGCAGCAATGGCTGGAATCGTTATGGTCAATATCGTAGTTCTCAGCAAGGTGCACCATTAATGGATTGCTGGGGCAATGTCGACCAGGGTAAGAATTGTACGGGTGGAGACCGCGGCAACGGCAACAACTGGCACAAAGCATACGTCACTGCGAATCCGAATACACTTGTGTTAGAACGCAATAGCGATGGTCAGGATTTTGAAAAATGCTGGAAACAGTTTACTGCAACATCAGGCCTGAAATGTTGGGCAATGACCATGGACGTAAATATGTATACCGCATCAACCGGCAGTGCCCGCGCAAACTATTACATCCAGATACAAGATGACTCTACCTTGCCGGTAACTCAAACCCAGCGTACTACAATGACCAATTCCGCGCCAATTGCGCATTTTGGCCGCAACGAATGGTGGAATAACCAGTCATGCATCTGGTTTGGAAGTACTACCTCGCAAAATGTTTCGCCATACGCCATTTATGGCGCACTTCCTTATGCCCAGTATGCTGGCTGCCAATACTTCCCAACAAATACATTTACCCACATGGTAATGTATGGCATGAATGGAAAAATCAACCTGATATTAAACAATAAAACCTATACCGTGTCGCCAATTGCCGGCAGCAACTGGCAAAGACCGGCTGTCATTATGTTTTATACCTGGGGTTGTGAAAATTATCCGATGTCTATCAAAAACCTGAAATTCGGCTCAAGTTAATAATTTAAGCCAGATTAATTAATCGCAGGCACTGAACGTCATTTTTCTGATGTTCAGTGCTTTTTTTAAAATAAATGTAAATAATTGCCAAATTTGGCATTGACATATTATCTTCAGATGCTTATCATGCCCGTGTATAACATGATTATTTGCATGGGGTTTTATATATGCGTTGTATATTGGCAATAGATTCTGGTGGTTCAAAATGCGATGCCTTGCTGGTGCGGGATGACGGTACGGTGCTGGGGTATGGGCATGTTGGCGCAGACAATCCCGATAAAGGCCGCGGACCAATTGGCAGCGGACGCAGTTTTAAATCTATATCTCGCGCCGTTCACCAGGCGATTGGCGATAATGACTGTGACGAATTAGTGCTGGTTGGATTTACCAGAACTCTTCCCCCGATAAATTTCAGCAACCTTCCTATTGGCTGTATCAGCCTGCGCTGTGTATCCGAGCAAGACCCTGCATTTGCGCTGACCGGTGAAGAGTATGGCGTTGTGATATTGGCAGGTACCGGCGCGGTAGTATTTGGCACAACTTCAGACGGCAACTTCCGGCATCAAGATGGACTGGGGCCGCTGCTTGGCGACCATGGCGGCGGTTATCAAATCGGTTTGAATGCTCTTCAAGCCGTCGCAAAATCGCATTGGCACCCCCGTCATACCACCACCCTTACTGATATTATTCAAGAACAATTAAGTATTGAACCCGGGTCACGAAATATACGGCAGAAATTGATTGATTTCATGCTTTCCAACCCTGACCGTTCAGAAATTGCCCGTTTTGCGAAATTTGTCGATATTGCGGCAAACGATGGCGACCAGATTGCCATAAAGATTTTGCGCAAAGCTGCCGAAGATATCGCTGACAGCACCTGGGATATGGTAGATACCCTTGGAATCGCAAATGAAAACCTGCCGATTATCGGCACCGGCAGCGTAATAATGTATTCCGACACCTATTGGAATAGATTTTGCGAGTGCGTGTGCGAATATGCCCCCAATTTCCGCTTCATGCGCCTGCAGCAGCCGCCAGTACTGGGGATGGCACTGAAAGCACTGCAGCTAATGGAATGTGGCGATAAAGCGGCATTGCGCGAAAAAATTATTGCGTCAGCATCCCCCCTTCCCGCTCCAAAAGAGCGGGTAATTACATATTAAAAAAATTAAATAACGTTCTCCACCCCCTCAATTGGATGGGGCTGGGGGAGGTCAAAGAAGGTACATCATGACATCACGCTACACTGCTGCTATTCGCGGCGTTATTGACCATCTGGAAACGGCGCAAATGCCGCAGATTGAAAAGGCCGCCGACATTGTCGTTGAATCCCTTACCCACGGCGGCGCCATCTTTTGCTCTGAAATCGGTCATAGCAACCAGTGGGATTTTCTAAACCGCGCGGGTGGACTGGCGGCACTGCAGTCATTTACTTACAATATTAATATCAACGCTCCGGTGGCTGATTGCCTGAAAGACCGTCCGCGGGTAACTGAAATAGACCGCGACGTGGAAAATATTCGGTTTGCGGTGCAAAACGGCAACCTGCGCGCCGGCGATGTAATGCTGATCGGGTCGGTATCCGGCAAAAACAAAGGTCCGATAGAATTAGCGCTGCAATGCCAGGCTATCGGGATGAAGGTTATCGGGTTCACTGCGATGGACTACACCAAACAGGTTAAGCCGCAGCATCCGTCCGGGAAGAAGTTGTTTGAGGTGTGTGACGTGGTGATTGATGATGGTGCGCCGTATGGCGATGCCGCGGTTGATATGTCCGGGTATGATTTCAAACTGCTGCCGGTCTCCGGCGTTGGCAATATCATTTCCGGCTGGATGCTGTGGGAAAAGGTCATTGAAAAGATGGTGGCGGCCGGCACCCCGCCCAGCGTATTCAAAAGCATTAACCGCGAAGACGGACAGGAATATTACGACAAGAGCCGCGCTGAATATAATCGCAGGGGGTTCTGATATGTCAGCAAAAAACTACCTGAGCGAAGCAATCTCCGCATTGGAACGCCTGACAGAAAACCAGTATTGCAATATTGTATGTGCCGCCGAGATGCTGGTAGAAGCAGTAGTGAGCGACCACTGCATCTTTTCATTCGGCGCCAGCCATTCGTTCATCCCCACCGAGGAAATGGTATACCGCACCGGCGGACTAATGCTGGTGAACCCCATCTACCCCCATGGCATGAACTTGTTTGTCCGTCCGATGACGCAAACATCCAAATTCGAGCGCATTATTGGCCTGGGTGCGGAATTGATAAACTCATCACCGGCAAAAGCAGGCGATGTGCTGCTGATAGCATCAACATCCGGCCGCAATGCCGTGGTGATAGATATGGCAATCGCGGCGAAAGAGAAAGGGTTGAAGGTAATCGGCATCACCTCGCTGAGTTACACCCAGGGTGTATCCAGCCGCCATCCGTCAGGCAAAAAGCTGGCGGATTTATGCGATTTGCTGATTGATAACGAATCCCCCTATGGCGACGCCGCCGTAACCGTCCCCGGCTTCCCGCAAAAGGTAGGCCCGCTGTCATCCCTTACCGGCATAGCAATAGTAAACGCCATCGTAGCCGAGGTAGTAGCGAAACTGGTAGAGCGAGGAGAACAACCCCCGGTATTCCTCAGCGGCAACCTTGACGGCGGCGACGAATACAACGCCCGCCTGCTGGCAGAGAATAAGCACCGGATTTTTTATATGGAATGAAAACTAATTGACAATTGACAATTGAGAATTGACAATTATTGGGGTAGGTGCTGAGAAGCGGCTACCCCTTTAAAAATTCAAGATATTAATAAATACAGTCACCGTTTGGAAAAATGTGAAGCCCGGCTCACTTGGCAGTATCTTTCTTTTATTACCGGGGTTCGCCGGACTTGCGTCCCTTTCCAAACTGTGACCATTAATTTTAGATTTTTATTCTTTTATACACTGAGAATTTGCTGATTAACGGCTTTTACTCACTCAACCACAAAATAGCTGTCACTCCGCGCGGGTAATACAGGCTGCCTTTGGCTATGCCGCGCAATATCTGGTCGCTCCAACTGTAGTAGGCGTTTCGCGGGTCGAGGAGCCATCCCACGTGGGCGGCGTCGGCGGCAATGGTTTTTGTTGGCGATAAGCCGAGGATTTTTCTGGCGATGAATTGGCATAGGTAGATCTTGCTCAGCCAGGAGTTGTCGCTGGTGGATGACAATTTCCAACCTCCATCCGGGAACAGGCAAATGTCGTCGGTGAGTACGGTTTGCAGGTGGGTGCTCATGGTACGAATCAGGTTGCCGTATTTGCCATTGATATCCAATGCGTCGTGAAGTCCCATGACATACGGGAAGGCAAGACCTTCGATGGCGGGAATAATTTTGGAGTCGTTGCCTTCATCGATAACCGCCGGGATGTAACCGTCTGCGGTGAGTCGGGTCGACAGGGTATTTGCACAGCGCAGTGCCTGTTCTACCGCGATGCCGGCTTCTTCAATTAATCCCTTCTCGGTGAAGATTCTGTCCAACGCGACGTATGCCGCCCAGCTTTTCACCGCCAGGTAAACGTTGTTGCGCGCCTGTCCCAATGATATGTCCAGGCTGTCATAAGTGGTGATTTCCGCACCGGTGAGACAGCGGTCGCTGTCCAGCGACATCACGCCATTGCGCTTTGCCGGGTCGGGATTGTCGCGGTTCAGCATGCTGCGCAGACAATCGCGCAGAACGGGAATTTTTCCAGTTATCCATTCATTGTCGCCAGTCTGTTTATAATAGGTAGCAGCACAGCAGATCCAATTCACTAACTGCTCATGGGTCATATGCGAGAAGCAGTCATCCAACCCGAACAGTTCGTATGACGAAAATTGCGGACGGGAGAATACATTTGTCGTGCCCATGTCATGGGTAAAACTAAGGCCGCCGGGATACGCGGTGGGATCGTCTTGGAAATGCACGGTGTCATAATAGCTGTAGCGGGACGCATACATATCCAGCACATTACGTACTGTCCACGGGTTCATCTTCATTTCATAAAATACCTGGTCGACGGTAAGGTCAAAGGTATTCATCATGCGGTATTCGCCTTCGTTAACCACCCACAGCGGTTTGTCCTGGTAATCCAGAAATTCGGTGCTGCCGTAGTAGCTGCGAACGGCGTGGGCCAGCATGAAACGCTGGTCGGCGTTTAGTTTAGAATCGAGTAATGTCGCGTCAGCTTCTTTCGACCATGCCAGATATTTGTCAAAATTTTCCAGCGCATAAGCGGCAACTTCTTCGACATTTTTATAAAATCGGCGATAATAATAGGTGGTATCCAGACCGGCGGTGGCGTAACTGTCGCGGTGGAAACAAACTGCCAGTCGGAAGGTTTTCTTCTCGCCGGCGGGAACAGACATCACCAGAGCAACGGTGGCGGCGATGCCGAATTTGGTGTTTTCCTTTATTTTCGGCGCCAGCAAATCTTCGATAGTGAATCCCTGACGGGCATCAATATCATCGCCAATACCAGCGATGGCGAAATGCCTGGCTTCGCCGATTCCCTTCAATTTGCCATCGGTAGTATCTTCCAGCCGGCGCACAAAACCTTGCAGGCTATTATGCATGAAGCCGAAAAAAGCGTCGCGGGAAACAGCACATTTGGTGTTATCAACTGTGATCTCTACCATCACCGCTGGCAAGGTTACCGCGGCCATCTCGGTGGCGGTGGCGGTTGCCGGGTCGGGAATACTGTGTACCGGCGAATAAATGGCAAAAGTCAAATCGCCAGCTTTCCAGATATCGGAAGAAAGGTTGTATTCGCGGGTTACTTCATCATTCGCGAAAGTAGAAACTATAGATTTCTCTTTGCCTTTATCAGCACCTTCCGCTTTTTCAATATCATACCGCGCGGCGTCATCGCCGGCACCGGCAAAAAACGGCAGCGCCTGGAACTGACCTTTTGTGGTGGATTCCAACCCTATATATACATTCTGGTCGGCGGGTTTCCCCATCTCCAACCCAAAGCCACCCTTTTGTCCGGGAAAGCCGAGGGTGAATGACGCGAAAGCCCCGATTGGGGAATGATGAGCATTAAACCAGATAGATTTCATAATATTCTCCTCTACATATATTTTAGCGATATTTCATGATATTGTCAGTGAGATTGTATTTTTATTTTACATCGATATACAGGATTATTAGTAGGGGTGGGTTCTAAACCCACCCCTACTTAAAACTGCCAGATCACTATTTTACATACGAAATCCTGATAATCGATGTGAAATTAAAACTATCATTCTTCTTCTATCGGCACCTGCGGTCGATGATTTTTTGTGTAGTTTAAATCAAGCAGCAGTTTTGCAAAGACGAGAATAACCACGGTAATCTTGGCAGAGCCGGTCGCGATGGTTAAAAATCCGCCGGCTATCAGCGCGATGTGCAGCTGCACTACCCGGCCATAAGGTTCAGACATTAATTTACCGATATCAGCCCGTTTGTATTCACCGTTATTAAAATAATCTCTCACCATGGTCATGCCGCTATTCACAATTAACATTAACAAAGCCCAGCCGATACCGTTTGAAACCTGAAAAATATTGTGCCAAAAACTGCCGTCTAAATATGAATCAACCAGATGCCCCGTTGCCCCGGAAGTAGTGCCAAACATGCCGGATCCAAATATCGCGAATACAAATACCCCGTGAACAAAGCAAAACATACCGTAATGAAAACAGAAAAATGGAACAATAAATAGCTTCAACCACCCGCCATTTTTCGCCGTAATCATGCGGATGACATTAAATACTCCGTTAATGACATTCTCTGCCCAGAACAGCAACATGATATAAAAAACATTCCAATCCCTGAATAATACCCCATATATCATGAAAAGGTTAATGAAAATAACAGATATCGAAGCCATGCGGTTAGCCAGCACATGCTCCCATATATCAAATGCCCAGGTTACAATATTTTGTTTTTGTGGGGTGGTGGTCATTTATAATCCTGTAGTTTATTTTTATTGCGGTTTTTATGCGTTTTTTTCATTTCTTCTTTTTTCTTTTCTATTTCATCTTTTGTCTTTATCGAAGCTCTCATCTTATATGAAACAATAAGGTAATCAATTATCGTTTTCGCGATAATTACTAAACATCCAAATAAACCTACATTTTTGTTAACATAATGAATATTAAAAAAACGATGTTCAAAAAGAGCTGTAGCGAATAAAACATAAGCCGTAAAATAAAGAAAACCGATATATGGTTCGGCAAATAAATCTGTTAAATCAGCTGTTTTGTATTTTCCATTCATGAAATAATCTTTTTTTAAGGAAATTGTATAATTCGTTATCATGAGTATGATTGCCAATGCAATCCAAGGTTTTGTAAAAATCATTTCACAAATACTGTTGTTTGGATCACTATCTAAAAAAGAACATAACGCTCCAGCATATCCAATCCAAAACATAGTAAAATGAATACAAAAAAATGAAATCATGCTCCGTCGAGAAGAAGGTGGATCTTGCTTGTATGTTATTTTATTTTCAGTTTTTGCCATTTTTATAACTGCAAAAACTCCGGAAACACCTAATTCGACCCAATATAAAAAAAGAATAATTATGATATTCCAGCCATTAAAAAGCAATCCCCATAACATGAATATTCCATTAATGACAACCATCATTAATGGCATGCGATTAGCCAGCACATGCTCCCAGATATCAAATGCCCAGCCTACTATATTCTGTTTTTGTGGGGTGGTGGTCATTGAATGTTATTATAACGAATTATCATGTATGTTGTCGCTAAAATGCTTGTTGAAATTTAATATAGTTTTAAAAGAAAGACTTCTTAAAATTTCAGTCTCAGTTTGGAACATATCTATCCAATCTTGTTTGTAAAATAATTCCATAGCCCACAGCAATGCTCTCACCCTTATACACATTTTATCAATTTATCTTCGACCCCGGATGGGGTCGGATGTTTATAGAATTGAAACTAACAGAAGCTATTCGACCCCAGAGTGGGTCGGATGTAATTACCAGCAATTTTTCATTTATAAAAAGATTGTTACTGCCACTTTACATCCGACCCACTCTGGGGTCGTAATATCTATTTTGATACTTTTCTATAAACATCTGACTCCTAACGGAGTCAAAATCATTATTTATACATTGAATGAAATAAAATAAGAATGATTGGCAGTTTTGCTATATAAATCAAGATAGTGCAAGGTCAGCCGGGCTCCCGCCCAGTTCCAAACTGAGACTGCTTATTATTACCATATTTATGATTTTACTGCTTTCAATTTGCCATTTGCCATTTGCCATTTGTAATTTTCTTCAGGTCTATTTATCATGCCGACAATCTGCTATAATTTAGCACAGATAAAGTAACATGAAAGGCAGATGTTGTGGATAATAAATTACATCATGATTTGATAATTGCTGGTTTTGGCGGCCAGGGTGTGTTAAAACTGGGACAGACACTGGCGGAAGCGGCGATGAATGACGGGCGCGAGGTTATCTGGACCCCGGCATACGGGCCGGAGATGCGCGGCGGGCCTTCGTTCTGCACGGTTATTGTATCATCAGAAAAGATTGGTTCACCGGCGGTGGCATCCGCTGATACCGCGATTATCCTTGACCGGGTGAGCCTGGCAAAGTACCAGTCCCGGGTGCGCGACAACGGTTTGCTATTGATGAACTCGTCGCTGGTTGACGTGTCAAAAGCGCGTACCGATGTGCGCAGTTACGCCATTCCCGCCAACGAAATGGCAGAGGAACTGGGCGATAGCCGCATATCCAACATGATAATGTTGGGAGCATTCCTGTATCTGACCGGCATTGCCAGTCCGGCATCAGTCATTGCCGCGCTTTCTGCCGGTGTATCTGAAAGAAACAAACATCTTATCCCATTGAACGAAATCGCATTGCAAAAGGGTGCAGATGCGGTAAGAGGTAAATAAAATGAAAAAACTGCACATGGTAATGTACGTTACCGCTGGCATCATCGCCGGTTTAATCGGCGGAATAATGTTATCCTCCGCAAAGGCAGACGACGTAAAATACGATTACAACCAGGTAGTGGCGCGTATTGGCGAAACATCCATTACCCGCGGCCAACTGGCGGAACGCACGATTAATCGTTTTGGCGCTAACCTGCTTGACGGCGAATTTGCCAATGAATTGCTGATACGCGAATTGGCACGGCGAAAAAATATCACCGTCACCGCAGATGAAGTAAATGACCGCATAGACGAATACAAGTTCCTCACCAAGCAGTACAAAGAGTTTGTCGAACTGCTGGGCGGCAAAAGCAATAACGACGAAGTTGCCCGTTACCAGTTGGAAGACAGATTCCGCGCCAGTCTGCTGGCAGAAAAAGTACTGGATGTTAAAATTACCACCGAAGATGTTAACAAGATGTCATTCACCTGCGCCGGGCAATTAATGACCCCGACCATGGTAAAGCTGAATCTTATCGCCTGTACCGACGAAATGAAAGCAAACGAAGCGATGCAGCGATTGAAAAAAGGCGAGGACGCGGCATCATTATCCAAATTATACTCGGTACCGGAAATTGCCAAGAATAGCGGTGAATTGAAAGAATGGTTCACTGAAGATACCATGCTTCCTAATGTTGCTGATGAAATATTTGGCAGCAACCGCAATAAACCGCTGAAGGTAAAGGGATTCACCAAGGTAATAAAAATCGATGACCCGCAAACCAAAGATAAACAATACCTGATATTCACCGTAACAGATTTTAAACCGTCATTCACTCCATCCCCGGCAGATGTAATGCCAGTGGCAAAGTTCCTGGCACGCGCGGACAAATTGGCGCGAATGTGGCCAAGCTGGTACAAAGAACAGTCTGAAAACCCTGACGTTAAATGGGAAAGAATCGACGCTTTTGCCGACCCGGCAGCAACATTAAAGACAATACCTTTGCCAATGCCGAAAAAAGGTGACAAATAATGACCGGTTCATACTTGCCATCCGCAATTCCCACTCCCCGCCAATTGGAATACCAGGATTGGGAATTCGGAGTGTTCCTGCATTTCGGTATCCGCACTTTTTACGAAGGACATAAAGACTGGGACGGCAAACCGATGAGTCCAACAGAATTTAACCCGAAAGAGCTGGATTGCGACCAATGGGTGGCGACAGCGAAGAAAGCGGGTGTGAAATACATGGTGCTGGTTGCCAAGCACCATGACGGATTTGCCAACTGGCCGTCAAAATATACCGATTTCAGCGTCGCGTCATCACCATGGCAGGACGGTAAAGGCGATGTGGTGAAAGAATTTACCAGCGCCTGCCGTCGCCACGATATGAAGAGCGGGTTATATTACTCCCCCGCCGATTGGCAGGCGCCGGTATATAATGACGAAGCGGAATACGACAATTATTTTATAAACCAGATCAGCGAAATACTCACTGGCTACG
Organism: uncultured bacterium; assembly: GCA_964638715.1. Lineage (GTDB taxonomy): Bacteria > Armatimonadota > Hebobacteria > CAIYQO01 > CAIYQO01 > JBAXQQ01. Next base: position 15,857 of record CAZWZF010000036.1, read on the forward strand.
GCGAAATCGATCAGTTGTGGTTCGATGGATGCGGGTCGGAAAACCACAATTACGATTGGGGACGCATAATAACCGAGATTCGCCGCATGCAGCCAAATATCCTGATATTCAACATGGGTGACCCTAATTACCGCTGGGTGGGCAACGAATCCGGCATTGCGCCGATGCCATGCTGGAACACCGTCGAATCAGTTCCTTTCAGTGTGATGACCGACAAGGTAGACACCGTGAAAGACAGCGTACCGACATGGCTGCCGGCGGAATGCGACTGCATGATGCGCAACAGCAACTGGTTTTACCAGGATTATGATGTCGACACCGTTAAAGGTGTGGAAGAGTTAGTTGGCCTGTATTACTATTCGGTAGGCCGCGGCGCTAATCTGCTTATAAATATCGGTCCAGACCGGCGCGGCTTATTGCCGGAACCAGACGCTTCGCGATTAATCGGTCTTGGCGCGGAAATTCAACGGCGATTCAGTTCACCATTCGCCGATTTCGATATGTTTACCGATTCTCACAACGGCTGGGAATACTGTACAACAGAAGATAAGTTCTTAATTGACCATGTCGTGGCAATGGAAGACCTGACAAACGGCGAACACGTGCGGAAATTCAATATCTTCGCCACCGTAACCCATGGCGGTGAAATACTGCTATATTCCGGCTTTAATATCGGTCACAAAGCCATCTGCCGATTCCCGCAAATAGCCGCCCGCAAAATAAGGTTGGAAATAACCGAGTCAGACGGCCCGGTGCAAATGCGGGATATAAAGTTGTATAAAACAAGCTGAATAGCTCTTGATCCAATCGGGGACGGCAACAATATTGTTTACTTTACATTGAAAAGTTATAATGAAACGATGGTATTACAATGAAACAGCAATTGTAATTTTGATTAAGTAAATCGTACTGATGCTGTCTTGATTTATTTAAGGAAAGCAAATGCCTATCGATATTCGCATGGAAGTCGCCAAATATTATGATGCCAGCCGGGTGCCGTTTGACGACATCAGTTTCTATATCCAGCAGATGCCCAAGCCACAGGCACGCGTACTGGAATTAGGTTGTGGCACCGGTCGGGTACTGCTTCCACTTGTGGAGCACTGCGCGAATATCCATGGTCTGGATTACTCTGAAGCCATGCTGAACATTTGCCAGGAGAAACTCCAGCAGTCAGCTATTTCACCGGAACGCGCTCGTATCGACGTGGCGGATATCACCATTTTTGACATTGGTCAGCAGTTTGACTTCATCATCGCGCCTTTCCGGGTGATGCAAAACCTGGCTACAGATACCGAAGTGAACGGATTATTTCGCTGCATCCAACGGCATCTCGCACCTGGTGGCACAGCGATTTTGAATGTGTTTCGTCCATACTGGGATCAAGAACAAATGCTAAAGGAATGGTGTCGACCTGAGAAATTCAATTATGAAACCCCTGTCGACGGCGGACACCTGCGACGATATGATCGGCTGGCACACATCACTGCTAACCCACTGGTCTGTTATCCTGAACTCATTTATCGTCTATACCAAGATGATCAACTGGTAGATGAGGCGATATTACCCATCGCTATGAGGTGCTACTATCCAGACGAATTCCTGGCACTGATTGAAGGTCATGGCTTTCAGGTAACTGGTGCCTGGGGCGGGTATGCCGGTGAACCCTATGGTGAAGGCGGCGAGTTGGTGGTGGCATTTATGAAAAGAACGTCGGTATGACTTCATACAAAACTTGTGTATTTCGGGGACAGGCAATTATTCGGACTACCACTGGAAAATATTAAAAGGTCTAATATTTACCGAATAAAACCCAGTCCCCTTACCCATCCATGTTAATTAACGAAAAAATCCCGGGATATAAATCTCCGGGATTTGCTTTTTATCTGGTACCCCCGGCAGGATTTGAACCTGCGGTGTAGGCTTCGGAGGCCTATGCCTTATCCACTTGGCCACGGGGGCAACGAGGGATATCTTACGTTTTATATCCTTGAATGTCAATATTGCATTGGTTGAAGTATTATCTATTTTTTTACATCGATTTATCAGGATATGAATTTTATAAAATCTTTATAATCCTGTTAATCGATGTAAAAATTCATATATCTGCGACTGATGAACTGTCACCCCACCGTACCAGCATTGACCGATAAGCGGTATCATTAATATAATAAGGGTGTGAACTGCGCCCGCGTTATGGGCGATGGAGGGATTTTTTAATGACTGATAAACAACAATTGCGGATTGCGCTGCCAAAAGGCTCTCTGCAAGAATCTACCTATAAATTATTTGAACGCGCCGGGTGGAAGATTTCATCATCTTCACGCTCGTATTTTCCGCGCATGGATGATAATGAAATTAGTGCTGTATTAATTCGTGCCCAGGAAATTGCCCGTTATGTTGAAGAAGGCGTGATGGATTGCGGCCTTACCGGGCGCGATTGGGTTGCCGAAAATAATGCCGACGTGGTAGAAGTTGCCGCATTGGTATATGCCAAACAGGAAGCCAAGCCAGTACGCTGGGTAGTAGCCGTGCCGAATGAGAGCGATATGCATACAGTGAAAGACCTGGAAGGCAAAAGAATCGCCACAGAATTAGTTAACACCACCAAGCGATACCTGGAAGCCAACGGCGTAACCGCCCATGTAGAGTTTAGCTGGGGTGCTACCGAAGCGAAAGTACCGGACCTGGTTGATGCCATTGTTGACGTTACCGAAACCGGCTCATCACTACGAGCAAACAACCTGCGCATTATGGACACCGTTATCGAATCCGTCACCGTGCTGATAGCCAACAAGAAAAGTTGGGAAGACCCGTTCAAACGCCGCAAACTGGAACAGATGGCGATGCTGCTGCAAGGCGCACTGCGCGCAGAAGGCAGAGTTGGACTGAAGATGAACGTGCCGGAAGACAATGTAAAGCGCGTAATCAGCCTGCTGCCCAGCATGAAAGGCCCGACAATTTCAAAATTAGCCGAGAGCACCTGGGTTGCCATCGAGACCGTTATTGAAGAAAAAACCGTCCGCGAAATAATCCCGCAACTAAAAGCTGCCGGCGCTCAGGATATCATCGAATACCCGCTGAATAAAGTTATACCGTAAGAGTAATTAAAAATTAATAATTAAAAATTAATAATTACGAATTGCCGGTGGTTGTTTTTACTGCCGGCTTTTTCCTTTAATAATTATTTCAATGTTGATATAATTTACCTGTTATTAATCAGTTAGCAAATAAATCCGAACAAAAAAAGTCATGATTTTAATTTGAAAGTTTCATAAAGGTTACTTCGATAAACTTAGTGACCAATTCTGAAAACTGAAAACCGAAAACTGAAAACTAAACACTTGTCCAATTTATTTGGCTTAGGGAGAAAAAGATGATTAAACAAATTGCGCATTTATGCATTAATACCGACCGGTTTGAGGCGATGATTGAGTTTTATCGCGATATTCTTGGCTTGCCGGTGGCATTTACGCTGGATTCACCTGTCGATGGCACACCATTCGGATATTATTTCGCCTGCGGCGAGACTACCTTTATTGAACTGTTCGACCGCGAATTATCCAGCAAGGTATGGGGCGGCAGTGGAGAAATTATTCGCGGCAGCAACATTTCGCATTTCTGTTTTCAAGCGACAGAAATGGCGGAATACCACGAGATGTTGATTTCCAAAGGGATAGCAGTAACAGAAATCACCACCGGCATGGATCGTTCGCGCCAATGCTGGATAAAAGACCCGGACGGAAACGCGATTGAGTTGATGGAATATACTACAGATAGTTTGCAGACCAGAAAGTAAGGTTAGTAATGATTTGTTTTAATTGGTTTTTGCAAAACCATGCTAACTTTATTATCAACCAAACCACCCCCTGCCCCCTCCTTGTCAAGGAGGGGAGTTATGAGAGTTATTTAATAAAATAATGGCTGCTTTAATAATTAAAGCTTTTGTTTTAAACTCCACTCCTTGACAAGGAGGGGTGGCCGAAGGTCGGGGTGGTTTTCGACTACCACAAACCAACAACCGAAACATTTAATAAAATAGGTTTTGCATGAACCTCTCTATATTCTACATTCTACTCTTTACTCTTTCATACGTTCTTTTCGCGTCATCTATGTCGGTAGAATCCATATTAAACAGAAATCGGCTATTGGGTTTTGCCATATCCATCAGGGCTTCTACTGCTTCTATAGGTTGCCAGGCGACGTTTAATACTGTTTTGCCGGCGAAGGTGTTTACGGTAAGGCGTCTGTCTGATGCGCCTAATTCGCGGTTTAATCCGCGGAAATTTGGCAGTTTTTGCAGGCCTTCGTACTGGTGGTCGGCATTGGCGCAGCAATGCAGGAAAATGCCGCCGTATTTATTGCTCATTTCCGTGAGGGTAGGCAGGCAGAACTCGTTAAACATATCGCGGGATAACGCGCCGATTTCGTCTTCTGACATGGATATCCCCAATGCTGGTGGCGCCCAGAAGGTAGGACAATGGCACAGGTTTACATTGCCTATTTCAGCAATATAAGTATCAACAAACTTCTCGATGAATCGCCTGCATTTACCTATCAGGTTATGAACTGATTCCGGGTAATCCAGCATCGCTTCAAAAAAGTATTGTTTGTTCCATATCAGCGCGGCAACATCCAGCGGGCTTTGCATATCCGGCACACAAATAGGCACATCCGGCCCTAATTCGCTGCGCATCAGCCTTGCCAACTCAAATATTCTGCTGAATACCGGGCCATCAAGTTCCGGTTCTGGAAGGGCATCCGCATCGGCGACATCATCCAGCATGGGCATGGCAGCGGCATTTGTCGCCATATCATACACATGAATCTTGCACCCAAATGCCGACGCGAAAATGCCGGTATTGGTCTGAACTATACGGTCATATGGCACTGAGTCATCCTGCACTTCCTGCTGGTACTTCACTGCCATCTCGTATCTTTTAATCGCTACCGGAACCCAGTCAGAAACTGGTCGGGTTGAAACCGTGAAATCACCCAACCCGCCGTCATCAATCCACGGCGTATTCATAATAACAGCATGACCGCGGAATTCTCCCGAAAAAAGGTCGGTCAAAAACTGTTTATTAGCAGAAATGGTTTTCATTCATGATACTCCCAGCATGTTTTTTACATTATACCGATAAACTACAAACTCGCACAATTATAATTGATATAAAATATTGACATTTATCCCATAGATATGGCATTATTTTCCCGGTTATGAAATATTTTAATTTTGCTGACGTGAAGATTAACGAGACCGCCGCCTGGTACTGGCGACGCTGGCTTCACACGTCTGCTGGGCGCATCGACGCGTGATAATAGATTGAATAACCACAAGATTTGCGCCCATTGCTGAATAAATAATGCAGTGGGTTTTTTGTTTAAATGAAGGAGAAAAATATGAAAAAAGAGCTATATATTTCAGTCAGCCGTGAAGATTTTCGACGATTGGCGGTTGACCATAACGTAATTCCGGTATTCCGCGAAATGCTGGCAGATATGCACACGCCGGTTTCCGCATTCAGTCAGTTGGATGACGGACGATTCGCTTTCCTGTTGGAAAGTGTGGAAGGCGGCGAGAATGTGGGTCGTTACAGTTTCATGGGCGGCGCACCATCAATCGTGCTGATGACAAAAGATAACACCGTCACCATTGAAAAAGACGGGGTAAAAATAGTTCGCGAAATGCAGTCGGGAGAAGACCCGCTGACGATATTGCAAACCCTGATGGCAGAATGCAAGGTGGCGATAACTCCCGGTCTGCCGCGATTTTTCGGCGGCGCGGTTGGATACATGAGTTATGACACAGTGCGTTTTTTTGAGAAGCTGCCAAATGCGCCGACAGATGACCTGGGATTGCCGGATAACTATTTTGTATTCACTGATGTATGTATAATTTTTGACCACGCACGCCACCGCATGCTGCTGGTGGTGAATAGCCGGGTTGATGACGGCAACGCCGATGCTGCCTATGACGCCGTGCTGGAGAAGATTGACGATCTGGTGCAGCAATTGCGAACCCCACCCGCGACCATGCCGGGCCTATGCAGCGAAGCACGCCAGACCGACCCGCAAATGAGCAGCAACATGACCCGCGAACAATATATGGACATGGTGGTGAAAGGCAAGGAATATATTGCCGCCGGCGACATCATTCAGGTGGTTCTATCGCAGCGTATGCATCGCGCCATATCGCCGCAATTGCAGGAATCGCCATTCAACCTGTACCGTGCCTTGCGCTACCTTAATCCCTCGCCATACATGTATTACCTGTCCTACGGCGACCTGAAAATCATCGGCTCTTCACCTGAACGGCTGGTTAGCGAGGAAGAAGGCGAAGTGATAACCCGGCCCATTGCCGGCACCCGCAAGCGCGGCAGAAACGCTATTGAAGATGCCGAATTGGCGGCTGATTTACTGGCTGATGAAAAGGAATGTGCTGAACATATCATGCTGGTAGACCTGGGCAGAAACGACCTGGGCCGGGTATGCGAATTCGGCACTGTAAAAGTAGACCAGTTGATGACAGTGGAAAATTACAGCCATGTGATGCATATTGTCAGCAATGTCTGCGGCCGCTTGCGCGCCGGGTTGAATTATTTTGACGTGCTGCGCGCCTGCTTCCCCGCCGGCACCGTCAGCGGTGCGCCAAAGATACGCGCCATGGAAATTATCGACGAATTAGAGCCAACCCGCCGCGGCCCATACGCCGGCGCAATCGGCTATTTCAGCTACGCCGGCAATATGGACACCGCCATCACCATCCGCACCATGGTAGTAAAAGACGGCATCGCTTATGTCCAGGCTGGCGCCGGCATAGTCGCCGATAGCGTGCCGGAAAGCGAATACGCGGAAACGCTGAATAAAGCCCGCGCCTTGATGCACGCAATAGACTTCGCGGAAAACGCGCTTTGTGGTGAAGATTGATATATTGAGATAAATGAAGGAAATAAATGTTAATCAAGTAGGCGGGGAAGTAACAACCCCGCCTATTTGCTTGAAATTTGAAAATTTATTTTTGAATTCTTGTTAAAATCGCTGTTGCAGATACAGTATCAGAGGCTACTGGAACTGTGCCGATAGTCATATCATTAATAGATAGTGCTGTTAATAATATAGTTTGTGTCGGCGGGTTGGATGCGTCGATTACCTGACCGCTGGCAGCAGAGAATCTGACTACCAATTTCACTGTATCGCCAGGTTTAACAGAATATGTTACCCAACCGCCCTTGAACACTTTTTGAGTACGGTCAATACCGCTGATATCAAATATATTAATTTTCCATTTAGTTTTAACAATTGATGAGGTAGATATCTGGAAACTATCCGGCAAATTGCCGGTATTTTTTACCATTACAACGAATTCGCTCTGGCGATTAATAGGCTGGTCTAATGTGAGGGATTGATAAGCTCCATCGCTATTTACAATGCCATATCCAGTTAATGTATTAAGATTTTTTGAATTCGCTATAGCTGCATCAACACCTGCTGTTGATACAAATGCAACTGTTGTAAAATTTCCCACTGCCGACCATGTACCAGTTGTAGTATTTTGCTTGCCGCGCACACGCCAGTAATATGTTTTATTATTGGTTAATAATTTTGCAAGACTTGTAGCAGTAGTTGAATAGACAGCACTGGGTACGAGTTTTGCATTTATTGATATTTCAATATCGTACGCCGTGGCATTTGTCACTGGTGTCCATGAGAAAGTGGTATTGATTGGCACATCAATAGCAGTATCCGCAGGAGTAATCAGCGTAGGCGCATCCAGTTGCACGGTATCTGCTAATGTATTGAAATACCAGGTAGATGACCAGTTGCTTTCCTTGCCATCAGCATCAATTGCCTTAACATGCCAGTAATATCTGGTATTTGCCAATAAGGCAACATCAACAGATAAGCTGGTGCTATTCAAAACTACAGCGTTAGTGAAACTGTTATTTGGCGCATATTGCAAAGTATAACTGACTGCTTCATTAACTGCCAACCAGGATAAGGTTGTATTAGCTGGCACATCTTTTATAGTATTTAATGGGCTTATTAATGTCGGCATGCTGATACGCTGCTTTACCATGGTAGTAAAACTTGCCGTTGCGGCGCTTCCCCATCGTGTGCCATCGCCACCTTTAACTCTCCAATAATATTTTGTATTGTTAGATAAATTAGAAAGCTGGTATGTTGCTGCAGTTACATTTGTAACATTAACAATTGATTTTGTAAATGCGCTGTCGGTTGCCACATCGACTGAATATACCGTGGCGTTGGCGGCAGGCTGCCAAACTAACGCAGGCGAGGTGTTAACGAAAGATGCATTATCGGCAGGAAGTGTTAGAATCGGTGTACCTATAATTGGCAAATCCAGAACAGTAAATGACCATCTCGGTGAAAATGCGCTTTTTACATTATTGGCGTCAACGGCGCGTACCTGCCAGGAATATTTAGCACCGGGAAGGAGATTATATTGAATAATCGCCGATGTATCAGGAACATTATTACTCTCAATTGGCACGGTAGAACTGGCAACATTATAAAGTTCGTAGTCGTAACTGACCGCGTTAGTAACTGATTGCCAGGTTAATGTTACAGGAGCGACAATTCTTGTCGAGTTGTTAGTTGGCGATAATAATGACGGTGCCGCAAAATATTGAGTGATTGAAAAATCAGCATTACTGGTATCCAGGCTGCTGGCATTTGTTATGGAAGAAACACGTATTTTATAATTATTTCCTGGTGTCTGGCTAAAAGGTATTGTCCAGGTATAACTGCCATTATTTGACATGTTATTTATAATAACGTTTGATGGTGTATCATTATACAAAAATTCAATTTTCACATTACTGATAGACCCGGTAGATTTCCAGTTTATTGACTGGGAACTGCCTTGTACCCAAATTTCGCCACCATTAGGGGAAGTTACTGTAATAGTAGGCAAAGCAATAATTGAGAAGTTGCTGACGCTCTTGGATGATATCAACGGATTACCTACCGATGATATTTTGATTTTATAATCTGATCCTATGGTCTGTCCGGCAGGAATATCCCAACTGAATGATTTTGTGTCAGGAGTACCGGCAGAAATTGTACTATCCAATACACCGCCTTTGAAAAGTTCTATTTTTACATCGCCGGGAGCACCATAGGAAGTCCAATTGATTGTGTGTGTGCTGCTTTGTTCCCACTGCTGACCGCCATTAGGACCGGTAAGGGTTAATGTTGGAGTTACATTTGCACCGCCTGACCCTATAGTAAAGTTTGCAGCACTCATGGCAAAAGTCGTAGAGAAAACAACTGGACTAATCTTTACTTTATAATCATTTCCTGCGATTTGTCTGGCAGGAATAGCCCATTTATAAGATCCAGAATTTGTCGTATTATTAGCAATTGTACTGTTTAATACATTACCCTTATAAAGTTCTATCTTTACATTACCTGTAAAATCAGCCGTCCAGGTAATTTGATTAGTAGTACCCTGCAACCATTTTTCACCACCATTTGGAGATGTAATACCAAGAGTTGCCTTTGAAGTACCAATAGCAATATTACCAATATAAAGTGTTCCATCTGAACCGATTCCAGGACTTGCATCGGTACGAGCTGCAGTAGTGAATACCCATTTTTGAGTGCCGTCAGATTTGATGGCGTAAACGTTTTCACTTGCAACATATACTACACCATTAGCATCAATTACCGGATTGGTAATAATACTGCCACCTGTCAAAAACGTCCATTTTTTACTACCATCTGTGGAATTAACAGCATAGATATTCTTATCTGTACAACCAATATATATTGTTCCGTCCGCCGCAATAGCTGGACTTGAATCTAATTCACCACCAGCCGTAAAGCTCCATTTTTTACTACCATCAGTCGGATTTAAAGCATAAAGATTTTTATCTCTTGAACCTACATATATAGTACCATTTTTATCAACAGCCGGAGTAGATTTTACCAATCCCCCGGTAGTATAAATCCACTTTTGCGTACCATCGGCAGAATTAATAGCGTAAACGTTTGAATCGTCCGACCCTATGTATATTACTGTACCATCAGAACTGATAGCAGGACTCGAAAATACACTGCCATTAGTAGCAAACTTCCATTTTTGTGTACCATCAGCTTTAATAGCGTACACGTTTTTATCATCACAACCTACAAATATGGTACCATCTGCACCAATTGCAGGACTCGAATTTATTGCACCACCAGTTTTAAATGTCCATTTTACAGAACCAGTATTATTGAGCGCAAAAAAATTATCACATCCAAAATATATAGTGCCATCTGCACCTATTGCCGGACCAGATTTAATCTTTCTGCTCATCGACTTAATCCATTTAGATTTACCATTATCAGGATTATAAGCATGTAGATATGAAGCTGAACATCCAGCATAAATAGTGCCATCTGTTCCTATTGCACAACTTGACTCTGAACTTTCAGTGTAAGCATCTACCCATTTGATTGTAGGAGCATTTGGACCAACAAAAGTACTTAAACCTGTACGTTGAAGGTCATGTCTGCTTAGTGGCCATGCTGTATCCGCTAATTGAGCCATTAATTGGCTAACTGTCAGGACTAACAAAACCACCACCGAAAATAATTTTCGCATTTTCTTCTCCTTATGTGACTATTCCACATAACTATTTTTTATTATTCAGAGATTGCTATCTAACATTCTCTTATCCTCTGAATTTCCATAAGAGAATAATATACCAGTATAGATTCGAATGTCAATAGAATTATATTAGTTTTTGTTTTTTTAAATTTATAAATAATCTTACTTATTATAAATTAACTATTATAATTATCTCATCAAATATAAATTAATTCTGCTTTTTGGCTAACACTGCCGTTCCAACTACCGTATCAGACGCAGGGGTGGCAGCACCATTGTTAATATCATTTAAAAATATTTTCATAACTAAATATTCATATCCCTGCAATCTTTGGTCGTAAAGTATACATGTAATACTATCGATGTCAATACGAAAATTACATATTTTATTGGTTTCTCATAAAAAATTATAATAAGATACGACCATAGTAAATTAAAGGGAAAGTGCTGATATTGATAGAAATGAGTTAAAATTAACAGGCAGGTCGCCTGTTATACGGGAGATAAATATGACTGAATTGCTTATTACGCGCAAGCGCATATTGCTGGATGAAAGTCCGGTGCTTTATGACAAGGCTTTGACGCCGGCGAATTTTGGCGACTGGGAAGTTTTCAGTGCGGAGTGGAGTTGCGACGAAGATGGACTGGTGGGACGCAACCCGCTGGCAGGACCGGGGTGTATCGTTTGCCGCCAGACTTTTCCCGGCAATGTACTGGTAGATTGTGTGGCGCGGGTGCTGCCGCCATCGACACATGATATTGACGTCATGTGGAATATGAGTTGGGATACCGCGACAAATGAGCGCGGCGTCGCTTATGTCGCCGGGGTACAGGGATGGTGGGACGGCAAAGTGGGCATCGAAAAATCACCTGATTACAAACTGCTGGCGACGGTGCCGTGCCCGTGGTTTGTACCCGACCGTGATTACCACATTCAGGTTGGCAGCGTAGACGGCCACTGCTTCGTATTCGTAGACGGCGAGTTGAAACTGGAACTTATCGACCCAGACCCGATAGACTCGCAGATAAATAACAAAGTAGGATTTGAAGCCTATCAGAGCATGATACGGATAAAAAGCGTGACCGTGCGGCAGATAGCGTGGGAAGAACGGGAGCAGGCGTATGGGGATGAATTGACTATGGAGAAATAATGATGTGTATTACCGGATTATAAATTTGTCAAAAATTTTATTAAGCTGATAATGAAAAAGTGTGGTTGGATAATGAGACCGGGTTTACATCCTGAAAAGTTTAGTCTATCTATTATGGTTAGCAGCACCAGGATGTGTTGCCTTGTCCCCGACAATCCTGATAGTTCCTTAATTCATATTTCCCTCCTTTTATGGTAATATTTACTCATGCAATACATTCTTTCTGCCGCGCAGATGCGGGCTACTGATAAATATGTAATTGAGAATTGCGGCATTGCCGGGCTGGTATTAATGGAAAATGCTGCCCGGACGGTGACGGATTATATATCAAAAGATATTAATTCTGATGATAAAGTGGTCATATTTTGCGGCAAAGGCAATAATGGCGGCGACGGGTTGGCGGTTGCGCGGTTATTGGCGAATAATTGCCGGGTGAAGGTAGTAATGACCTCACTGTCTGCCGATTTGTCACCGGATGCCAACGTTAATTTTGAAATGCTGCCCAATAACGTTGATGTTGTAGATGAAATATCTGACCGGGAATTAGACAAAGCAATACTGGTGGTTGACGCGATGTTGGGAACCGGGGCGGCGGGTGTTTTGCATGGAAAAATATTGGAATATTCGCGCCAGATAAACCGGGTGAGAAACGGCAAAGGCGTGACAGCAATCGACTTGCCAACTGGTGTGAATGCTGATACTGGTGAAATTGTCGAAGACGCGATTTTTGCGCAGGCAACCCTGACGCTGGCATGCGCTAAACCGGGTATTTTCCTGTATCCAGGAGCAGGATATTGCGGAAAAGTAATTGTCTGCGATATCGGTTTCCCCGAAAATGTAATAGAAGATGAAAATTGTTGCGGCAAGATATATGAATCGGCAGATATTAAGAAGATTTTACCCTACCGGACAGATGATGCGCATAAAAGTTCTGTCGGCTGGGTGATGGTAATTGCCGGGTCGCAGGGAATGACCGGGGCGGCGGTAATGTCCGCAACCGCCGCCTGTCGTGCCGGCGCAGGACTGGTAAAGCTGGCCATGCCGGCATCGCTGGTACAGATAGTTAACGCCACAAACCCCGCGATGGTATGCCTGCCCATGCCGGAGCATAAATGCGGCGGATTGTCATATCGCGCCACCGAGAAATTACAGCCAGAGATGCGGACAGTGCGGGCTGCCCTAATAGGTCCCGGAATGTCGCGCCAGCCAGCCACTGCCAATGCGATAAGAAAAATAGTGGAAACATCCCAACTCCCGCTTGTCATTGATGCCGACGCCATCACCGCAATAGCTGGATATGCCGGGATGGTAAGCGATCGAAAATTCCCCACCATTATTACTCCGCACCCGGGTGAAATGTCGCGGTTATTGAATGTTGATGTGGAAACATTGCAAAAAGACCGCATCGGCTATGCTTTGCAAGCCGCAAAAATGTATAATGCGACGGTAGTGTTCAAGGGAACTCCGGCGGTGATTGCTTCACCGGATGGCCAGATAGTGTTAAATGTCATCGGGTCTCCCACCCTGGCGGTAGCCGGAAGTGGCGATATGCTGGCGGGAATTATCACAGGATTAGCCGGACAGGGGTTGTCCGCCTTTGACGCCGCGGTAGCCGGCTGTTATATTGGCAGCATGGCAGCGCGAAATATTTCTGCGCAAATGGGCAGCATCGGGGTAATAACTACCGATATCATATCGTCAATACCATCAGCCATAAAATCAATTGCGGAGTCTGAAAAATAAATGATTCAAGATCTGTTTGTCTGGTATTTTAAAGTTTTGGAGCAATTCGGGTTAATCGGAGTGACAACTTTGATGGCATTTGAATCATCTATATTTCCGGTTCCCAGTGAACTGGTAATTCCCCCGGCAGCGGTGATTTACATAAAAAATGTCCACCAGGATGGCGCAGTCATATTGTTATTGGCAGTTATTCTGGCTGGTACTGTTGGCTCGTTAATCGGTGCCTCAATAACATATTGGATAGCCCGGGCAGTGGGCAGGCCATTCATAATTAAATACGGCAAATATATCTTTTTCCCCGAACACAAACTGCATAAGGCGGAACGCTGGGTGGCGCGTTACGGTACGGTTGGCGTATTTATGGCGCGGCTGCTTCCCGGGGCGCGGCACTTTATCGGCATCCCGGCAGGACTGGCAGATATGCGTTTTCGCACCTATGCACTGATGACTATGTGGGGTTCATTAATCTGGTGCACCATTCTGGCAGTGTTTGGCCTGATGATGGGTGATGAAATGCTGCAATTAATAGCACATTATCAAAGCAACAATCCTGTCGAACCAGAAAGTATAAAACACGCATATAGAAATCTATCTTATGGAGTATCTGCATTGCTGTTGTTAATGACCGGTGCGTATTATATTTATCATAAAATTGGAAGTGACAGCCATAAAAGTGGTGAGGAAATAAAAGAGAAGTAATTAACTGGTGGCACTGGCTGGATTTGAACCAGCGACCTAACGATTATGAGCCGTTTGCTCTGCCCCTGAGCTACAGTGCCGCGAATCAGCAGGAATAATATAGAGATTACTGGTCAAATTGTCAATAGCTGTACCGGAGAATCGCGAAATATCCTGAATATTTGCCGTTTCGGAGCATAATTATGAAGATGCAATATTTATTGCGAAACTCGAAATTTGATATATTTAATGCTGATATCTCCGCTAAAACACATGATAATTGTCATTATGAACATGAATTCAATGTTGTTTATAAAGGCAATTGCATATATAAAGACAGTGCCGGTAATATTTATAATTTAACACCGGGATCATTATTTTTCATATTTTCAGGTGTTGTGCATACTATTAAGGTGGAACATAGTGCCAGTATGTGGATTATGCATATCAACCCGGATTATCTATTAAAATTGCATCATCCAATAAAAAATCCCTTTGTTATGCCATATTATCTTAAATAAAAAACCACGATTTTATTAATTTCGCGAACCGTTTATTTTTCAATAAACATCTAATTATTGCGGTGATATTGACACATTAAAATATATGGTAGCTTACTCACCATCTTACCATACCCAACAACTATTTATATAAAAAATAAAAATTCCTTCATATTTTTTTCTAATATCATGGTAATATATATTGTATGCATCACAAACCGCATTTGCGAGAGGTTGAAGAAGAAGAGTTGGAAGAAGCAGAGAAAGATGCGCGGGTGGACGGGTATATTAACCCTCTGCCGGCGTCGAATGATCTCGTGCTGCAGATTTATGGCAACATGCTCATTGTAATCGGCATTATTTCTTTCGTATGGCTCATGGTTTTAATTCCTCTGATAATGGACAAATTAAAATCTCCGGTAATATTCATCATCAGCGCAGGTGTGGTAGTTGTGATGACCGCAATAATCGGGGTACGCATTGAACGAGAAAACACCGCTATTTTACCTACATTTATACTACTGCTGTTAATTTTTGCCGCAATTGCGTGGTTTTGCATCATTAATCATTATTATTTAGCCTCTAACATATTGATATTTCTCGTTATTACTGGCATACTTGCTTCTGTGCGATTATACAAAACAGCTATAAAAGATAAATAAACGCAATAAGTTTATTTTTTTACTATAGTTTTTGTGAATATATTTGACTTCAGTTAACTGCTTCAGATATAATTAACCGACGCGCTATATAAAGAGTGCTGTATAATCTCGGATTCTATATCCTGCATTATAACTTAGAATTATTTCGGAGTGAAATTTTATGAAAGTTCAGAATGTCTGGCTTACCACGATTCTGGTTCTCACCGTGGTTGCTTTTCTCGCTGTTTTTCAGCCGGTTACTACAACCGCGCGGAAAGACCCCAGCGACTCAACTAAATATCTGCGCCCCAATGGGGTGACGGATTTTAATCCGCTCGTGCAGCCAAAGCCATCTATGACATTGGGAGCTACAAACGGCGTCTCGTTATACGTTTACAACCCGCAGTCCGACCTGCGATTAGGTCTGGATTTGCGTGGCGGTATGCGTGTAGTAGTCGAAATGCCTAACAAGGCAGAGTTTATATTCCCACTGACAACTACATATCCACGTGCTGACAAGAAATTAATGAATACAGAGAATAGTGATAAAAAGGCAGCATTAACCACTGAAATTAACAAATCAAATGCCAATGCGTTAGGTGATAATAGCGAAATTTTCCTGAATTATAGCCTGGATGCAACGAAAACATCATATTCAGTAAATGTTGACATTACTACCTATCCAAGAACCCAGGAAGAAGCGAAAAGACAGTATGACCTGATAAAACAGGCGATGCTGACAGTATTTACCAAAGATAAATTCAGCAACCCGGTTGGCGCTGAAGAAATGAAATATTACAAACAGGTAGATAAAAACCTGCAGGATGAAACCCGCGTCACGTTAGAGAAACGCATTAACCCGGACGGAACAAAAGAGATTACCTCGTACAACCAGGGAACTAACCAGGTGGTATTGGAAATCCCCGGCGAACGCGATCCTGAACATGTACAGAAACTACTCGGTGAAACTGCTAACATGTCATTCTATATTTTAAATGAAGCTGTTATGGTAAATAGTGCACCGAATCCTGACGGCGGAGCTGAAAAAGTAACTATCACCCGAAGTGGTATGGCAATTACTGATGCTCAAGCACTTGAAGATGCTATCCCGGTATTGCGCGGAACCGATATCCGTCAGAATTCATGCTTAATTATGCCAGACCAGGACAGCCCTAATTCTTATGCCGTAACTTATCAGGTGAAAGATGAAGCAATTCCTGAATTTGCCGATATTACCGATATGTACAGCGAAAAGACCTTGGGTAAAGGTCGCCTGATGGCTATCGTACTCAATAACGAAATCAAAAGCGCTCCGGTTATTAAAGAAAGATTGGGCAAAGATGTCCGCATCACCGGGCATTTTACTAAAAATGAAGCATTAGACTTGAAAATCCTCTTAAACGCAGGTTCGCTGAAGATACCGGTGAAGATTGTTGAAAACCGTACCGTCAGCGCAACCCTGGGCGAAGATTCCGTTAACATGTCATTACTCGCCGGTATGGTTGGCTTTATCGCGGTATTAATCTTTATGATATCCTACTATAAACTGCCGGGCTTAATGGCAAGCTTTGCGTTGATTATTTACGTATTCCTGTCATTACTGGTAATGAAGATGTTCCCCGCTTTCACATTAACCCTGCCAGGTATCGCCGGTATAATTATCTCTATCGGTATGGCGGTTGACGCAAACGTTATTATCTTCGAAAGATTGAAAGAAGAACTGCGGTCGGGCAAGCCGGTTGAACAAGCGATTGAAGTCGCATTTGCCCGCGCATGGACGGCAATTTTAGACTCCAACGTCGCGTCAATTATCACCGGCACAGTATTGTATGCACTCGGAACCGGCGCTATCCGCGGTTTCGCAGTCACCCTGCTCATCGGTGTAATCGTTTCCTTATTCACCGCTGTGTCTGTAACACGATTATTCATGCGAATGTTAACCCATTCCAAAGCTGGTCATAACTTGAAGGCATACGGCCTTTAATTCATAAAACTACGAAATGGGGTTAATGCCCCGTGGAGGATATTTAAAGTGGTTGATTTATTTAGATTTAAACATTGGGACCTGGTAACCCCGCGCGGATGGTATTATATCATCAGCGGATCCATGCTCGCTATCGGCATTATCTTTATGATAATGAATACTTTGCAGACAAAGTATGCTTTGAATGAAGGTATTGACTTCCGTGGCGGCGGACTTGCCACTTATGGCGTAAAAGGGCAGTTGCCGGAAGCCGAATATGCGACGATTGTTACTGATATTAAAGAAAAGTTGAAAGCCGCAAATGTAGAAAGCAATGTAATGATATCTCCTGGTGGGATAGGAACCCCCAGCGACCAGATTCTCGTTAGCATATTGCTTGATAAAAATGCAACTGAAGATACAACTACTCAGAACAGCAAACTTCAGGAAAAAATGCAGAACAGCATAACCCCGACGGTGACAGAAGTATTAAAGAAATATGAATCTTCAGTTGGAGTACCAATATTGCTCAGCAGCGATGCCGTTGATCCGACAGTTTCTCAAAAATTAAAATTTGATGGTACAGTCGCGCTGATTATCGGTTCTACTCTCATTTTATTATGGATTTGGGTTCGATATAATATCGGCGGTATGGGCTGGCGTTACGGCGTGGCTGGCATTATCGCTCTTGTTCACGACCTGTTCACCCTCATCGGCGTATTCGCCATCTTGCATAACTATCTGCAGGTAAACAGCCCGTTTGTTGCCGCGCTGCTCACGGTTTTGGGTTATTCTATTCACGACACCATCGTTATTTTCGACCGTATCCGCGAAAATATCCGCCTGCGCAAAGGCCGCACCTTTGCAGAAACGGTTAACATATCATTGCTCGAAACAATGGCGCGTTCGGTAAATACCATTTTAACCGTGTTATTCACCTTGCTTGCCCTGTTCTTCTTTGGCGGTCCATCACTACGCGATTTTGTCGCCGCCATGTTAATCGGCGTTGCAGTCGGTGGTTACAGCTCCATCTTCGTCGCCAGCCAATTGCTGGTATCATGGTCAACACCAGACCAGAAGATAGTGCCGAAGTACGTACCTGGCGAAGTAGCAATGGCCGGCATTCCCTCAGCAGCACCCATTCAGAAAAAAGCAGCAGTAGCCCCAACCGTATCAGTTGCCAAAGCTGAAACTACAGAAGCACCCGTAGAAACAGTAAGCCATGATGAAGCAATCAAACGAGTCCGCAACACCGGAAAATCCGCGAAGCGCAACAGATAACCACAGATTAGAATGATTTTGCATGATTAAATGATTTACCGGCTTTGTTGTTTTAAGCTGATATAAAAGTTAAAAGCTCCCTTCTTTATTTGAAGGGAGTTTTTTTTACCACAGATTAGAATGATTTTTTATGATTGAAATGATTTACCGTGTGCTATCTTATTACCAGTTCTGATAATTTTATAATATTACAACTAAGGGTTATCCGGTTTAATTAGCAATATCGTTTATTTGTAAACAATTCCGGTAAATCATTTAATCATAAAAAATCATTCTAATCTGCGGTTCTGGTTCTTATTAAACTTATTATTTATTAACCGGTGAAACGTCAGACTTTTTGAGCCAAAATTTATTAATAAACCAATTTCCAGATTATAGGCTTCCAAATAATTTATTGCTTGGGCTATATGAACATCTTCCAGTTTTGTGATTGCTTTTAATTCTACTGCTATAACACTTTCTACCAGGAAGTCTACTCTTCTGGTACCTATAATTTCATCCTGATAATAAATATCCATTTCAAATTCTTTGTTAAAACCTAAACCTTGATTTGAAAACTCTTTAGCTAAAGCACGCTGATAAATAGCTTCTTGAAAACCATATCCAATTACCTGATGAACTTTCATAGCGCAACCAATAATTTTTCCTGTAATGTCAGAATATTTGTATCCAGTTCTTTCCATTACAATATCTCCTTTAACCACTGATTAGAATGATTTTATATGATTGAAATGATTACCGGGTAATAAACATTTTACCTGATTTACAACATTAAACCGGATAATTCTTATTTTGTTGTAATATTCTCTTATAAATCAAAAGAACTGGTAATGAAACAGTACCGGAAAATCATTACAATCATATAAAATCATTCTAATCTGTGGTTATGTATGAACAGCAATAATCCGTAATCTCCAGCACTTTAAGTTCAAACTTTGAGTTTGCCGGTACTTCAAATGTGTCGCCGGCGGCGTATGATGTCCATTCGTATTGACCAACGATGTTTACGTCTAATTTACCGGCCAGGATTTCCATTATTTCTTTTTCCGCGGTGCCGAATACATAGTCGCCCGGCATCATGATGCCCAGGGTTTTCTTTTCGCCATTGGCAAAAATTACTGTGCGGCTGGTTACTGCGCCATCGAAATATACGTTGGCTTCTCTTACTACTGTTACATTTTCAAATTGTGACATTTTGTTTACCTCATTTTGTTTTATGGTGTGATTTTACTCGTTATTGTCGTCGCTGCCAACCATTAACTCGGGGGCAGCCAACGGTCTTATGGTACTTGACACCTGTTCAAACTCGATAAGCTCTTCATTATTGGCGACTTTCAATTCCATCAGTCTCTTGGTGCTTGGCAGCAGTCTTGACTCCATGGAACTGACCATCTTATTGTAATTATCCACGGTGCTGTGAAGATTCTTGCCAACCTTTGATACATAATCAGATAAAGTGTTAAGGCGTTTGTACAACTCTAATCCGACTTTCTTAATCTCCATCGCGTTTTGTGCCAATGCTTCCTGCTGCCAGCCATAAGCGGCGGATTTCAATAGCGCAATCAGCGTTACCGGCGTCACCAACAGAATGTTGCTCTTGATGGCGTCCTCAAACAGTCCGCCGTCTTTCAACAGCGCTGCCGTTAAAATCGCATCCGTCGGCATGAACATCACCACAAAATCCGGGGCATTTTCAAACTGGTTCCAATATTCTTTTCTGCTTAACTCCGCTACCCGCGACCGTACCTGTGCGGCATGCTGGACTAATTTCAGTTCGCGTGCGATATCGTCCTGCTCATCCAGCGCGTCCAGGTATGCGCTTAACACCGCTTTGGCGTCGATTACGATGCGTTTATTCCCTGGCAGCTTAATTATCATGTCCGGGCGCTGCCTGCCTTCGTCAGTGTCTACCGAATGCTGTTCGTCAAAGTCGCAATATTCCTGCATCCCCGCCATTTCTACCACACGTTTCAATTGTATTTCTCCCCATTGCCCGCGTCCCTGCGGGGTCCGCAATGCCTTCACCAGGTTTGATGTTTCAGTACGCAGCGACTGTTCGGTTTCATACAATCTTTTCACCTGTTCGGTTATCTGCCCATAGGCGTTTTCGCGTTTATTTTCAATCTCGACAATGGTAGTATCAACTTTTTTCAGCGATTCAGTCATCGGTTTCAACAGTTCTTCTATCGCTTTTTGCCGCTTCTCCAGGTCGCCTTTAGCCTCGCTGTTGAATGTCTCCATATTCGTCTTTGCCAATTGCAGGAACTGGTCGTTGTTATTTTTCAATGCCTCGGAAGACAACGCTTTAAAGGTATCGCTTAAGGCAACCTGCGCCTGGTTTAGCAGTTCCAACTTCTCCGCCATCGCCTTCTTTTCGCTCTCAATCTGGCTGCGCATTCCGCTCAAGTCCGCCGTCAGCCTTTGTCGTTCATTCATCAATTCCGCAATTGCTTTATCGCGTTCCACAATCACCGCATCTTTATCGGCGACTAACTTGCTGCGCTCCTCTGCCGTGGATGCCCGCGCAATTAACTCGCTTTTCTCGGTATTTAGCAACTCTATCTTCGCCGATAACGAGTCGAGTTCAGCCGCAACCTCTTCTTTCTGCTGCAATAGATTATTTATATTCTGTTCAAGGCTGGCCGCTTTGCTGGCAGATTCTGCCAACCCGCGCTTATACTCTGCGTCCGCCTTTCCGCGTGAAATTAAAAAAGCACCAATAAAACCAAGCACCACGCCGGCAATGATGTAGATCAAGGGGTCCATAGTTATCTCCTTTATTATTTTGTCTGTATTATGATAGCATGAAACGGGGTAGTTGGTAATGGGTATTGTTATCTCTTTTTTTACGTTCACTGTTTAAACCAGATTTTATCAGTCAGATCAGTCATATCGGTCGGATCAGTCCGATAAGAAATGCCCCATTCACGACCTCCCCTAACCCCTCCAAAGGAGGGGAATTTTCTCTCTTCTCTCTTCTCTCATCACCCTTCTCTCTTCC
Source organism: uncultured bacterium (assembly GCA_964638715.1). GTDB lineage: Bacteria > Armatimonadota > Hebobacteria > CAIYQO01 > CAIYQO01 > JBAXQQ01. The sequence continues at coordinate 37,436 of CAZWZF010000036.1, forward strand.
CCTACCTCGGCATTCCTTTCGTCAAATCTGCCACCAGCAATGGGCGATGCATCATCAGTGCCTGCTGGTCGAGGGTTTCCGTGGTGATGGCTGCGTCATTCATAAACCGGAAGTGGAAGATGTGTTCTCCTTGGTCGGCGATGGTTGTCCGCATTGCGGTTGCCTGGTCGGGGTCATGGTGAGTGATTATCGGACTGCGCAGCAAAGTAAAACGCGCGCGGGCGGTGGTGACATCAACCGCGTAGACATCTGGCGATACTACTGCCAGGCTGCCAATTTTCGTCCAATCGCGCAACGGTGTTTCCCTGCCAATATTTGGCCGCGTTATGGATGCACCGGGAATGCCGTCAATACGTTCCGCCGGGCTGTTTTCATTCAGCGGGTAGGTTAATTTCAACAGTTTGAATTGTTCGCGCCAATTTATCTTCAGAATTAATTCTACGTATGGCGCATTTGCATATACCCGCCATTCCGCGTTCAATGTGCTATCGCCAATCTTCCCTGTTTGCGCCATAGACGCCATCAGCGGGCCATTGTCGATGATGTAAGGTAAAGACCATGCCGGCGAGGTAATCGGGCCTTCAGCGTAGCGGTCAATCACATGGGTCCAGTTATCAGAAAAATCGGGAATCAGGTCAAGGCGCGGCAAAGATATTTCATTTCCGCCGGCAAAAGATATCTTTCCGCTTGCGTTTAATGATATACCGGTGCCGTCGGTGTTGCTGATAGAATAGCTGGTGGTTTTAATGGCTGACGGGACATTCTGTGTCACGTTAGGCTCAAGGCGAATTATCCGCATGCTGTTTGGCTCTACCTGCAGCGGCATCAGCAAACGTTTGAACCATCCGTTTACCTGTTCCGATTGCATCATCTGCACCGGCACTTCGGCATCATTTTCATCCAGCAGTCGTCCGCCACTGACGAATTTCGGCTCGCATTCCACATAACCGTTGTATACAGCATCCGATGCGTTAAGTAAAACAATCCGCTGCATTTTATCTGCCGGCAGCTTTACCATTCTCTTACGCAATTCGTATTGCAAAATCTCATCAGCATCGGCGATGGCACCGCTCATCTGGTTATTTTGCTGTTCATAAGCACTGGGCAGACTGGTGCCGCCCAAGATATCGTGGAAATGGTTGAAGGCAACGGTGCGCCAGCCTTTTTCGATTGTTTGCTCATTACCGGTGGCGGCAATAACTTCTACCTGGCACAGCCGGTGTTCTGCCTGGCGGACTCGGGTTTTGATTCCGCGAACAACGCTGTAACATCCAATTGCATGATACTGCAATTCACCGGTCACCAACGGCAATTTATCCTGCTGGCTGGCAATAGTCTCAAAGAAACGCTGCGGAGAAGATAGTACCAGTTCGCAGCCATCAATGCTGTTTTTATGCTCTATTAGCCAGTTCAGCAGTTTTGCGGTTGGCCCGCCGCCATGGTCGCCGGCACCGACAAAACACATGGTGTCAGTGATGCCTTCCGGCAAGTTCTCCATCGATTGGCGAATATGCCAGATTATATCATCGCCGGACGCGTTGTAACAGGCGGCAATGTGAAAAGTTAAGACTTCGGGGGTGTCAGGGAATCCCTGCCAGCGGAACATTCGCGCGGGAAGGTGCATTTCATGTTCCTGCGGACGCATCATCACATAATATTTCTGCCCGGCGGCGCGCATGTAACCCGGCAGTGTCGCGGCATGGCCAAAACTGTCAACGTTATAGGCAACCTCGGGGAATTGCCCGAATGTCTTTTCAAAATAGCGTTTACCCACACTAATCTGACGTTCAAATCCAACTCCGCCGGGGAAATTGCAATCCGGCTGAATCCACCAACCGCCCACCAGTGCCCATTGTCCATTCGCCACTTTCTCTTTAATGCGTTCCAGCAGTGCCGGGTCAATTGATTCAATCTGCTGGTATCGCCACGCCTCGCCGGCGGTGAATACGAAATCAGGATATTCATCCATCAAATCGCACATGGTGCGGCAAGTCGCCAGTACTTCGTCGAGTCCGGCTTGCCACGGCCATAGCCACACCGGGTCAAGATGGGCATTGGCGATAATGTGAACGGTAATTTTCTTTGACATAGGATGCTCCTGGTTGGAATATAATTAAAAATTAAAAATTAAAAATTAGATAGATTCATACAAAACCTATTTTTTTAATTTTTGAATGTAAATCAGGGACTGACACCGAGTGGCAAGCCATGATGGTGTCTGTCCCATCGGGTTTTGCAAAAGCTTCTACAAATTGCAAATTGAGTGATAGTTTGATTTTTTAGAGAAGACTAACATGATTAACAGGATAAATTTATGGCAAAGCCAATAATCTTGTAAATCATGTTAATCGTGTCAAAAATTAAAACAGAATTATAACGTCACTTTTCGAATTACGGCGCCTTCGTCGCGCTGTACGGTGCGGCGATGTTTTATTGCTGGTTTGCCGAATAGCATGGCACAGAAAATATGGCGCGGCGGAATACCGAGCTCGGTTCGAATCTCGGGCATCAGGCTGGTAACCATGTTCAACATTCCCCACCATACAGTACCAAGGCCGGCACTTTGCGCCAGCAGGTCAAAAAAAGCGATTGCTGCTGCGGTATCCATGTTGGGACATGGCGAATCTTGTGGCGCGGAAATAATTATAGCATGGGGAGCACCGCGAAATATAATATCAGCACTGTGGTTTTTGTAAGCGGCGGGGGCAGCCAGCATATATCCATATTGTTCGGGGATGCGGTTTTCCGCAGCCATCTTTTCCAGCGAACTCAACACCTTGGCGCGCAGTTTTTTCATAGTTTCTTTATCGTCAATCACGCTGAATGTTAACGCCATTTTATTCACGCCGGTAGGAGCGTTTGCCAGGGTAGCCAGCAAATCAGCAATCAGTGCCGGGTCCACATTTTCATCGCGATAATGGCGGATACTGCGTCTGCCCCTTATAAGGTTGGACATCTGTTCTTTATTGGGCAATGCCGCGGTGGATAAATCAATGCTGTCAGCAGGATTTTTACCTAAAATCGACAGTGCGCCAGTAGGGCATACCGCCAGGCAGTGCTGGCATTTAACGCACTTGACTTCATCATCTGGCACAATAACCGGCACAGCATCGCCAACCTGGGCAATTATCCGCACGATACAATCTTTAGCGCATAATCCGCAACGCGTACACAACGCATCATCTATTTTTAAATCAAGCATCATTATCTCCTCGTATTGTTTTGGTAACATTATAATAGCTTTATTTCAGGCAAATTGAAAGAGATTTGACTTAAATTATTACACAGAGATGCACAGAGAAGACTTGTTAAATTAAAAATTAAAAATGGAAAATTAAAAAATGGAAATTGAAATTGATAGATTAAAATCTTATTCATACTAATTTAAGTTGTTTAACAAGTATGCTAAAACTTGCAGATAATTTTTAATTCTTAATTTTTAATTCATTTCCTCTGTGCATCTCTGTATAACTATCCTATTTTATCACTACATTCTTCGCGTTGCGCGTATACAGGTCCATTTCTTCTGCGGTGGTTATTCTTTTGCCGTTGAACCTGATATCTTCCAGCGTTACATCGCTCACGGCGTGGTCGTCGTCTATTCCACCAATTACTGCTACAGTATAGCCAGGGTTGCATGCGTCGCGCGTTACTTCGATATCGCGGATGGTTACGTTGTATACTCTGCCGTGTATGCCATCCTTGCCCCAGCGCGAATCAAGCACCCGCAAGTCGAATAACTTGTCGTAATGATGTTCAATGCGGATATTATCGAATAGGATGTCGTGAATTACCGCACGATCGCCGTTGTGAATAGATATTGGCGAACCATGGCCGTGAACACACAGCACATCGCAGTCGCGAAAGGTGATATTTCGCATATATTCGCAGCGGGTTTCGTAACCGATTTCCATCGCGTTGCCGGCGGGACCATTGCCGAAGATGCATCTTTCAATCAGCACATCTTCAACATTTTCCTGGGCATCGCCGGTTGCTTTCGCCACCACGCAGTCGTCATTGTTGTAAATGAAAAGGTTTTCCAGGTGCACATGTTTGCATCCTACTATATCCACGCCGTCACTGCCTATGCAGGTTCCCAATTCTTTAATATTGTTGATATGCACATTTTCGCATCCTGCCAAATGCACCATCCAGCTATTGGGATTGATTAAAATAATGCCGTTTATTTCGATATTCTGGCAATGAAGCATATAAAATGTCCGCGACCAGTATTTATCCCCTTTAAAATAACTATTATCAAATATACCGCGTCCGGCAACGGTAATATTTGCCGCGTCTTTGCAGCGCAGCGAACCTTTCAACACGGTGCCACCTTCGATATACAGGGTTTCGCCGCTGTTCAGCCACAATTCCCCGACTTCATAAACCTGACCGCCCCGGAAATATTTCACTTTCGGGTCATTCTTATCCGGCACATTTTCTTCCAATGGGTTGGCAAATATGAACAGCTTTTTCATCCCTGGTATTGATACGCAGATATTTTGCGGCGAATCGATGTTGAAAGATACGCTGTTGCTGTTAATTACCGACGCAATACCGCGACTGAGCGGAGAAATTTTCACGGTATCAATTGGTTTTTCTACAGTGATGGTGACAGTTAAATTGCCGTCAAACGAACAAACGGCAAAATCGCCAGCGTCGTTATATAGGACGTCGGCGGTTTCACCGTTAAATGCTGCTTTAAAATCCGCGGATTTACGCTCTCCCCGCGGCCAGGAGTATAATATCAATTTGCCCATAGGGGTTAATAATTCGATTAATTAACCAGGATTCCTTCCTATTTTTGCGCAATTACGTAATCTTCCAGAGATGACGCCAGGGCATCGCCGGTGATGTATCCCGAATGCTGCCCTATCAATGCGCCTTTATGGAAAATCATAATCGTCGGTATGCTTGATATGCCGTATTTCGCGCTGATGACCGGGTTTTCATCAGTATTAATCTTCACAATCTTCGCTTTTTCACCCAATCTTGCGGCGGCTTTTTCCAGTTCTGGCGCCAACATTCGGCATGGACCGCACCATGGTGCCCAGAAATCTACCACCACTGGCACTTCGCCAGTCATTACCACTGCGTCAAATTCAGTCTCCTTGATATGCAACACGTTTTCACTCATCTTTATGCCCTCCGCATAGTTTTGTATTACTATATTACCATAGCGTGATATAGTTTAAACATTTTTGAATTTTTTTTATTACACGGAGATTCACGGAGGGAATAAATATCAATGTTAAAATCAAGTCATCATAGTGATCTGATGGATATGACTGATCGGTCGGATGAGTTGGCATTAAAATATTTCTAAAATTCTTTTCAAGGGATATTGACAAACATTTGTTTGCTATTATACAATAGTGTCGCTTGCAATAGTGAACACTGGAGGCGTGTGATGACTAATTTTAGAAAAGTGGCGACTGGGATTAATGCGGCTGAGCTGTTTCAGTCAAAGCATTATTCGCGGCGGGTTAATTGCGGTAACTGCGGTACATATTATATGCAGATTACCGGTGTGGATGAACCGGAACACCTGGTTCGGTGCAAAAAATGCGGGGGTGATTTCGTCTGGCTGGTGAAAGATGGTTATCTGTTGACTATCGGAATATCGGGTGAGGAAGGAAATTTGCAAAAATCATTAAATTCGTGAAACTTGCCGGGTAAAAGCGGGTCAAAAAAAATACGGTGCAGGATTTTGTATTGATTGACGAGTAGCTCTGGGGAGAGGTAACCTGTCATAAAAAATTCTGTGCCGTATTTTTCGTCTCTATTATACCACAATCATCCGCATTTAAGCAGCCGCTTTTGCCCCTTCATCACGAGATAATTTGAGGAAGAATAACGGGGTGACCGCCACAATTATCAATATTCCGCTGATGAAGAACGGCAGTTTCGATGATTCCGCGGCTAACCTGCCAGCGATTAAAGGCCCGAATATTGCCCCGATGCTGCCCCATGCCAGCACTTTTCCCACATCCAATCCGCGTTTTTCATCACTGCTGAACTTTTGTATCAAAGTTGCCTGAATCGGCGACCAGATGCCGGCACCTATTAAGTCGTGTGACAAATATACCGACGCGGAAAGCACCGGACTATTGATAAATGGCGAAATGGCGATGGTTAATCCTTGGAAAGCCACCCCGAATATGTACCACCATTTTAAGTTTTTCAGGTTAAAATGCCCGACGAAGAATAAAGGCAGCGCCAAAGTGAGACGATGCACTACGTTAACCCAAATGGTGAAATCGGTGGTGGAGCCAAACCGTTCTGTGAAGAAAAGGTTCATGTAAAAACTATGGCTCATTTGCAAACCGATAGCAAAGATCATCCCGGACATGGCAATCAATACCAGGTTCGGGTGCATATCCAGATTAATTAATTCCCGTAGCGGCACCACAGCCTGTTTTTCTGGTTTCCAGTCTTCTTTGAATGACATCAGCCACCAGATACAGCCGATAATTAATATCCCGCCGCCCAATGCAAAGTTGCCCAGGTAGGAATTGTAATTATTCTGCCCGCCCATGGTGCTGAATACCCACCATGTTAAAATAGTGCCTAATGCCTGGAGCAGAAACTCCATACCGCGCAATTTGCCGATAAGATTTAAAAATCCGGTTTTTTGTGCTTCGTAGATAACTATCGGGTGAATGGTTTCCCGGGTAAGCCCGGCGGTATCGCGAATTGTTTTTAATATTGTCTGTAATACATAGGTGGTACCATAAGGTATCATCATGGTGGTTGCGCCGCAAATGCCCAACGCCCAGCCATACAGCTTTTTACGACCTAAAATATCAGATAAACCACCCATATAAATACGCGCGACCAGCACCACCACAGCAGAAATCGCGTAAATCCACCCCATGTTTACATAACTTACATGAATATATTTCAGATAATAAGGAAGTACAAACTCGTAGACACCTGTTGATAAGCCGAAAAATAGCGATACTATCAATATTAACCTGAGATTAGAACCCTTTTTAAACATCAATAAAACCTTTCCCCAATATGTGGGTAGAGTTTAGCATAAGAAGAGAGTTGAGAGAAGAGAGCGGGAATTAGTTGACAGTTGATAGTGGACAGTTGGCAGTTTATGAAATGGCAAATTTTGTTATGGTGATAAGTTTGTGGTAGGCGAGACCCCCCCGACCTTCGGCTACAACTCCTTGCCAAGAAGGGGAGTTGAAATGAAAGTTTTATATAAGATAGGGGAGATTAGTACCTTAAGCCCAAAGAATGTTAAAATAAAACAAGTTATTTGTAAATTAATGTAATGGGCAATTATTCACTGCAAAGGAGCACAAAGAACACAAAGAGTATTAATAAATTCTTCTTTTGTGATCTTTTGTGGTGAATAATTATGGGTTGTGGGCAAAGCCCACATTAGTAAAAAATCGGAAAATATGTGCTTTTTCAATTTTTAAATTGACTACAAAGAGAACAAATCTAAACTTCATGGGCGGGGGGTGGTTTTCGACGAAATGCAACTCTCAATTTAAAATCATTACTTTTTTGTTCGGATTTGGTTGCTAACTGACTAACCCCTATCTATATAAATATACACAACTTCCAATTATTGAAATATACTTAAAAAAAGTCTCAAAAATCATCATTTTCCATTGACAGGTGTCAGGTTGGATAATAAAATTATAATCACATCCAGAATGAGTTTGTTTTAACAACCATATTGGATTATAAAGGAGAAAATATGAAAAATCAATTTCGGCATGGTTTCACGCTCATCGAGTTGTTGGTTGTGATTGCCATCATTGCCATTTTAGCCGCCATTTTATTTCCGGTATTCGCCCGGGCACGCGAAAAAGCGCGTCAGACGACTTGTACAAGTAATCAACGGCAGATTGCGGCAAGCATACAAATGTATTGTCAGGACCATGAGGAAACATTACCGGGTACAACCAGCGTGTGGAGTGATATCAAAGTTGACCCGGGGGTGTTGGTATGCCCAACCCTTGGTAAAGCGACACCGAATGGTTATGGCTACTGTTATGCCTGTAGTGGCCGGGGGCTCGGAGATTTCTCGTCTCCGACCTCGCAGCCAGTTATTGGCGATTGCTCCAGCACGGCTGGCAACATTCTAATCTACCCTACAGACATCGATAAGCGACATTCCAATGGGGCTATTGTGGCCTATCTTGACGGTCATGTCGCTTATTCGGTTACCCCGCCGTATATTTACGTCTACTTATCCGATCTGATCTCCGGCTTGGCGGGTAACCCGACACCCACAACTGGCACAGGCAATAATTGGCCTTCTGGCGCCGTTACTGTGGTGAACGGCAAAAATGGTTGGACGCGCTTTGGGTATAACGACTATGCGACGCCGAAAAATCAGACTATCGATATGTTTGATACAAGCTGGAATAATAAATACGCGGACATGGCGTACTATTCAACCACGAACGGCTACGCGGGCCCGGCGGTCTATAACTATGCCACCAATGGAGGATTCCAGTATCTCTGGTGTTCCTTGCCCGTGACGACACCTACAAAATTCTGGGCGGTGTCCGGCTACCTGCGTATGCGAACTTTGGGCAGCGCTAATGCCTTGATCGCCTGGATCGCGGGCATCAACAGCTCGAGCTGCGCGACAGATATTGCGCGTACGGCTCCCGCAACCCCCGACGCTACGGAACTCGTCTCCGTGTATCAGAATAACGGCGGCGCCTGGAGCTTTAACTCGTATATTAATGTTAATTATGGTGCCACGATGCAGAAGCAATTCCTCTCCGGCTCGACGGCGGCAGATTTCGCAGCAATCACGAATTTCAGCAGCACCTTTCAACCCTTCTACATGATGGGTGGGAATGGCAAAGTGTATATTTACTATGGCAACTATTCTTATTCCGCAACGTGTGCCAACTGGAATCAGGTCAACATGCTGGAACTCTATGCGCGCAGATATGATACCGGCAACGGCAGCGAGGTGGGCATGGGTGCGATGATGGGCGGGGCAGAATAATATCGCATTTCAACCGTGTATATTTGATTTTAATTTTTGATTGTTACAAAAAAATCCGGATAATTTAAATTTTTCAAAAACTTATTTTAATAAGTAATTATTTGTGGTATAATATAGGTGTGATTAATAATGTTAACATTATATGTTGATATATTAATTTAACGGGGTAGTCGGTTAGCTCCTCCTGTGCTACAATTACCCCATGACATC